>JAZQUI010000036.1:0-136159 GCA_045631205.1 Bacteroidaceae bacterium | reverse complement strand
ACTCGACACAACTTATTGGGGGCGCAGGTTCGGTCTCATGGTCATAAAGGATGCCCTACGCAATAAGGTTCTATGGCATAAATATGTTTACAATGAGACTATCGGTCAATATATAGAGGGTATTTCTTGGCTTGAATCTCAGGGGTTTAAGATATATGGCGCTGTGATTGACGGCATGCGTGGCTTGGCACAAGCTCTATACCCAATCCCAGTCCAGATGTGTCAATTCCATCAGATACTAATCACTCGCAGATACTTGACACAAGAGCCCGACCTTGATGCCTCCTGCGAACTTTTAAGCCTCGTCAAGAGCATAACTCAAATGGAGAAGGATAGTTTCATTGGCGCCTTTAATGAGTGGTATGATAGGTACAAGGATGTTTTAAACGAACGTATTCACGATAAAAGAATAAAGCGTCATACCCCTCCTTATATGCGTCCGAGGCTACGCAGCGCATATCTTAGTTTAAAACGCAATATGCCGTTGTTATGGACTTTCTACGACCGGCCGAAACTGGACTACCTAATACAAATAATGGTATTGAAGGCTTATTTTCAGATATAAAGAGTAAGCTAAGAGCTCATCGAGGAATTAGTAAGGATAATCGCAAAAAGTTGTTGGATGAGTACATTCTGAGGCATTATTAAAAACAATTACATCTTAAAGTTTAAGATGCAATAATGGAGGAGTATCACCCGAAATGTCCAATAAGAGTTTTTCTATATAATTTCATCACCCGTTTTGTCCAGGTAACCAAATTCGTTCATACCACTGTCGGGTACAGCTGTAGCGAGTAAATCTGCAATCTGCCGTAGTATCCACCCACCTTTTCGGGCGATATGCTGTTCTGTGTTACCTCGGCACGGAACGCTGTAATAAGTGCTGTGAGTGCTGTTGTATCTATCATATCTTTTGCTGTTTGATACGGCACAAAAGTATTGTTGATAGAATGGGCGGTAAAAGACAAGAAAAAAGCCCACTCGAATGAGTGAGCTTTATCTTGTATAAGAAGAAAATTATAAATCGTCTAAAGCGGTTTGTTCAATTATCGCATCATTGGCCTTATCTACATACCCAAGAACAACATAACAGCCTATACCTCTTTGAAAAGTAATAGCCAAAATTATATTACCAAGTTCTGTTTTCCATTCTGTACGGTAATTGCACCGATTCATTATAACTTCGTAGTACTTATCATTATCATCATCTACATATTTATTTTGAAACTCCTCGACAGCACCAAAAGGTTCTCCATACTTCTTTGTCAAAAGCTCCTTCAGGTTAAGATAATTATTTTCTAAAGAACGCCAATCATTGTGGCTGTTAAAGTTAACAACAATTTGATTTACGAGGTCTTTATTATCTAGTGTTGAAACTACAATATAACAATCTTTGTACCCAGCAAAGTCGCCTTCAAGGATTACCGCTTTTCCGTCTTGTCCTAATTTTGTAAAACCTGCACTTTGCATTTTCGCAACAAATTGGTTTAATGTACCGTCAATAGGAACACCCTTAAATTTCAAATGGTCTGTCTGTGCAAACATTGAAAATGGTATAAGCATAAGGGCCGTAATTAAAAGGTAGAAACTTGTCTTCATTGCTAAAATTGTTAATTTCTGCAAACATACTAAAAATATGTAAGAATTCAATGTACCTTTCTAAAATTTACATCATCAAAAGCATCGGCAATTATGCCGGTAAATTGCTTACCGAGGTTATCAGCAAAAAACTCTTTTATGTTCATAACAGAGGCATAGTATTTGCGAGAGAACCAACGGCGGCACGGCGATGTTTATTGTCTGCATAAAAAATGTGGTTACTATACCGCGAAAATTAGTGCAAACGAATGGGTGGGAGCTTGCTCACACATGCAATGAGTGCAGCCTAATTTGCGAACGCGAAGGTGGAAGAACCACATTGTAGGGTAAAGACAATAGGATTATTCCTTAAAAAGGGCTTCTAATGCCCTGTTTATAGCAATTCTTATATCATCAGCTTCTGTACTTCCTTGACCTTCTGCTGTTGTAACACAAATCAAAGAATGGTCAAGAGCTGAAACAAATTGTAAAGTGATTTCAATAGAATAGCCTAAATTTACATTACGACGCCCACTCTCGCCATAATTGACAACAAAAGTCTTATCTAATTTATCCTTATCAAGTTCTGGCAAACGAAGAAAACCTCTCTTTATCAATGTTCCTGCAATGACATCACTTGGGTTTATAGTTTTACTTGTACTATAATATTGCCCTGAAATAGATGCACCTGAACTTGAGGTTAATTCTTGTGTAGGTGTTATGTAGAAGTATGTATAATTATCTAAAGATGTTACTTTATTTACAACAGCTGGTCGCATAGATGCACAACTTGTTAATAAGAATGTTATGCAAGCAAATACGAGTAAACAAACTTTCTGCATAATATTATATTATTGGTTAGATTGCAAATATATTAAATTTTCTAAAACCAATACCCTTTATTCTCTTTTTTGTTCTCAAACAGGGGCGGTGTAAAGAGTGCTGCTGTTGGTGAAACGTGCCACTCCAAAAGAAAATGACGATTTTGTTAAGTTAATCTCGGACAATCCCGAGCAGAAGTATATAATACTACAACGAAATATGGTACTCAAGTTGCTTCGAGTAGTCTACATAGGCAAAGCTGTATATTTTTTATGCAATAATATCGCAGTTGACCCAGCATTTCAAAACTCATCATTCGTGTCATATCAACCCTATGGGAGAATTCCTATATTTGCGAGCAAGTAGAAACAAACCCACTTAAATTCACAGCAAACAAAATGAACAACATATATACCAAAGTTCTACTTTTATTAACACTATGCGCAAGTTCCATTCTGTTCACAAAAGCGCAAAACGACAATATTACATTATTGCGTTCCAAAAAACCGACAAAGCAGGTGTGGGTTGTGACACATAGAGCCGACTACGTTTTTGCACCGGAATAAACTAGCCATACGAAAAAGCAAAAAGAATATTCGGCGAAGAGTTGGAAAAAGTCATTTATTGCCCCGTAATAGAGGACAAGACTCCAAACTTAGAGGCTTATGTAAACGAATATATAGAAAAACTTTCGCCGGTGGCGTTCCAGTTCAGGTTCAACAGTTTAGAAACAAATAGTTACAAACTGCTACCAAAAGTTTTGGAATCGGGTTCAAAAGCTTTTGTTGCAGCAACCTGGGACGAACATACCGCCAACCACGGCGATAGAATTTCAACATTTTCACAACCTTCCGAAGGCTGGGGGTGGCTGATATCGCAAGGATTCAGTATCCTGGAAACAAACTATTCAAGAGATTTGATTCAATACCTGAAATCCGAGAACAGACACAAATAAAAAGCCGCGTACTAAATAGCACGCAGCTGAACGAATTAAGGCTGAAAATACATTATTTCTGCTCTTTCGGCAGATAACGGTTAAGAAGGAAAATTCCAACAATAGCCGACAACAACGAACCACACAGAATTCCAAGTTTCGCCTGGCCAAGAACATCTACACCACCCTGCAACGATGCGTAAGAAAGGTCGGCTATAAAAATAGAGACTGTGAGTCCAATGCCGCAAAGCATACAAACCGATGCAAAAGAACGCCAATCGCTCCCTTTAGGCAGGCTCACAATACCACTCTTGATTGCCACCCACGAGAATGAGAAAACACCCACGAACTTACCCACAGCAAGTCCTGCCATAACGGGAAGACCAACACCTGCAAAAACAGAGCTAATACTCATACCTGCGAAGTCTATACCCACGTTGGCAAAGGCAAAGAGAGGTATCACCACATAACCTATAAAACTGTTCATACCATCCTCCAGATCCTGCAACGGGCTTATCAGTTTATCGGCAGCCGATTCTATACTTTTTAATTTGTGTATCTCATCATGTGTCAACACCACCGTGTGGTGCTTGGCCGTAACTTCGTGTACCGGCAAGCTGTTTATATTTTCACGTATGCGTTCTATGTAGTAAGCCGACCCTCGGCGCAGCGATGCCGGCACACAAAATGCCACAATAACACCGGCTATGGTTGCGTGTATTCCCGAATTCAGCATTGCATACCACAGCACAAGACCCACAGCAAGATAGAAAGACTTTTTACCCACGCGTCTTATGTTACCATAGAGCAAAAACAGCACGCACACAACAGCCAACAGCAAGAAGGAAACATCGATGTGCGAGGAGTAGAAAAGCGCAATAACAATAATTCCACCCAAGTCGTCGGCCACCGCAAGTGCTGCAAGAAACACCTTCAACCCAATGGGAACCCTCGTACCGAAAAGCGACAACACACCTAATGAGAACGCGATATCGGTAGCCATTGGAATTGCCATACCGCGCATCATATCGGCATCGTGCGAACACAAAAGCCAAAAGAACAGCACCGGAACAAGCATACCGCCACACGCACCAATTATGGGCAACATAGCCTTTTGGCGCGTCGATAGCTCACCCACAAGAATCTCACGCTTTATTTCAAGTCCCACTGTAAGGAAAAACAGGGCCATAAGAAAATCGTTTATCACAGCCATCAGCGACATTGCGTGCCCTCCGTGACTGAAAAGATTCATTCCACCCACAGACACAGCCACAGGCATATTCCACCAGGCAAAATAGGATTCTTTGAAAGGCGAGTTTGCACAAGCAAGAGCAAGAATTGAGAATACAACAAGTACAGCACTGGAAGTCACATACTTCTTCACCATACTTTTAAAGCTATAATTGTGTGTCATTATATTTAAATGCTGAAAATATTTATAACTCGAGTATGCAAAAGTACCACCTTTATCCGTGTAAACAACACGTTATTTATAGGCTCTTTCTATTATTACAATAGATTTTAACGATAGCAGCCCACCACACACGCACCCCTAAGAGGTTTATAGCAAAAAACAACAACGTATTTATTCAAAAAAAATATCGCACTATTATTAGGAATAAAAGAAAATGATTGTAAATTTGCGCAATACAAATTTTAAAAAAAATACACACATGCTAACACTTGACAAAATATACCATGCATCGTATGTATTGAAGGACGTTATTCGCAGAACAGACTTGATTCACGCCCCTCAAATAAACCAGAAAGCTACGGTATATCTTAAGCCCGAGAACTTGCAATTGACCGGTTCTTTCAAAGTCAGAGGTTCGTACTACAAAATCTCACAGCTTTCAGCCGAAGAGAAGGCAAAAGGTGTTATCGCCTGCTCGGCCGGTAACCACGCACAGGGAGTAGCTCTTGCAGCCACCAAGAATGGTATTAAATCGACAATCTGCCTCCCCGACTGCGCACCCATTTCCAAGGTAGAAGCAACTAAGAGATATGGAGCAGAAATTTGCCTTGTAGAAGGTGTTTACGACGATGCGTACCAGAAAGCACTTCAGTTGCGCGACGAGAACGGCTACACCTTTATCCACCCCTTTGACGATGTAGATGTAATTGCCGGACAAGGTACTATTGGACTTGAACTTCTCAACCAACTCAAGGACATTGACGCCGTTATAGTACCCATTGGTGGCGGCGGACTCATTTCAGGTGTTGCATTCGCAATAAAATCGCTCAACCCCAACGTAAAAGTATATGGTGTTCAATCAAGCGGCGCACCCAGCATGTTCAACTCTATTAAGAATAAGAAAATTGAGCGTCTTGCAGGTGTTTCAACCATAGCCGACGGTATCGCTGTAAAAGAGCCCGGCCAGAACACATTCAACATATGTAGCAAATACGTAGATAAGATTGTAACCGTAACCGACGACGAGGTTTCATCAGCTATCCTTTCAATGATAGAGCACCAGAAACTTATTGCCGAGGGCGCAGGTGCTGTTGCAGTTGCAGCAGCTATGTTCAACAAAGTACCCATTGAGGGAAAGAACGTAGTGTGTCTTGTTTCGGGTGGTAACATCGACGTAACCATCCTCGATCGTGTAATCAAACGTGGCCTTCTCACCGCAGGCCGTTCATACGCACTCACAATTGAGTTGCTCGACAAACCCGGCCAGTTGTTGCAGATTTCAAAAATCATCGCCGAGCACGGTGGCAACGTCATATCGGTTCACCACGAGCGCGCAAACGCAAGCATGGACATCAACGGTTGTTTCTTGCGTATAAACATGGAGACACGCAACTTTGCACAGATTGACGAAATTAAAGATGCTTTATTAAAAGAAGGTTTCAAAATATTGGAAAACGTTAAATTTTAAATAACTATGATCAAGAAAATCCATACCGACAATGCACCCGCAGCTATCGGTCCTTACTCACAGGCTATCGTTTGCGGAAATATGCTCTTTACATCGGGCCAGGTACCCATCAACCCTGCAACAGGCGAAGTTGAAGCCGAAGGTATAGAGGCACAGGCAACACAAGTTATGAAAAACCTTGCAGCCGTACTCGAAGCAGCCGGTACAACATTCGAGAAAGCCGTAAAAACAACATGTTTCCTCAAGAACATGGAGGATTTCGCAGCTTTCAACGCTGTATATGCACAATACTTCACCGAGAAACCCGCACGCTCTTGCGTTGCTGTAAAACAGCTGCCCAAAGACGTACTTGTAGAGGTTGAAGTTATCGCCGAAATCTAACAAATACACCAAAACATACAAATAAAAAAATGGGCTTCAAAGCCCATTTTTTTATGCCGACCAGCCAACCTTGCCACTACACATAATAAAAAAGAGAGTGCAAACGACAACTTTCCCACAAAAGGCAAAGAATTTATTTACCAAAAAAGAAAAATGAATACGAAAATCTTTGCCAAATAAAAAAAAAGCACTAATTTTGCACGCTGAATAGCGCAAAGTATATTTGGAATAAAAAACATATAAAAATATAAGACGATGAAAAGAACATTTCAACCCTCTAACAGAAAGAGAAAAAACAAACACGGTTTCCGTGAGAGAATGGCTACAAAGAACGGCCGTCGCGTATTGGCATCTCGTCGCGCAAAAGGTCGCAAGAAACTTACTGTTTCTGACGAGTACAACGGAAAGAAAAAGTAATTGCTAAGCAATGACAAACATTGCACACAAGCATATTTTTTTTGCAACACAAGCGGTTCACTTTTAAAAGTGAACCGCTTGTGTTATGTATGCTATGCATACGCGAGAGCAAAATAAACAAATTCGCACCTTATTAATATAATTTAACCACGGGAGTAATTCATACATCTTTAAACTTATATTCGTAGCAGAAATTTTATTGCTATGAAACAGATATTAATTTATAGTTGGCTGCCGATACTTTTTGCAGCAATGGCAACATTTTCGTTCATAGCCTGAGGCGGTCGAGAGGATACAGATTATACCGATCTTACCGGAATATTTACCCCGAAGGAAGAGAATCCCATAGAAAAAGATTACTTCAAGATGAAAGGGGCAACACATATAAAAGGAACAATGCCGAAAAACACAAGCAGTGTTGAATTTAGAAGAGGTTACATTCGAAAATAATATTTTACACATAAAATCGACACAAGAGTGCAAAAAGTTCGTTTTTTGTTATCATCGAGCTTTACAACCAATGGTCGCGTGCTGCATAGAGGCTGTTTGTACCACGCGGGTGGTGAAAAGAAAAACAAGCCTACCACAACCAATAAATCCCGGCAATGCCGGGATTTATTGGTATAATACCCCATTGAATGATTGCAGATGCGAGCCGCCTCTCTCTAATAGGGGTGCATTTTTTTCTTCTGTCTAACAGTTCACTTTTTTAGCCTTATTTCAGCAAGAAGCGTAACACCGCTCCCATAAGATAAAAGCGCAGCTGCTCGCTGCCGACAGCCTCAAAGGGGAAACTTGTAGACAGCACACGATACTTGCCTGCATAAGCCACACCCGCACTCTTCTTGTTACCGTTATATACAAACGCCACAAAAGCATCCTTTGCCGGCACAAGAACATCGGGACGCGCAACAGCATAACACTCTTCGTTCACGGTGCGATATATGGGCAAAGTGAGATTAGAACCAAATACCACATTTTCCGAAACATCGGCCACCGAGCCACCATATTCGAACTTCAACAAAGAACGTATAAAATTCTTGTCATCGTCATTCTTCGACATATCACTCGCAATGTGAGCGCCGCTCACAAAAAGACGGCCACCCTTTGAGAGATAGTTTGCAAGCCTGTTCTGCACCTCCAACGGGAAAGTCTTGTACGGGCGATTATACCCCAAAAGCGAACCATCCTCACCCTGCTTCTCCACACCGGCAATATAATCCACCACATCGTAGCCATCGAGCAGCACACTATTCTCTATCAACGCTTCACTGCTGCACGAAACAAATGAGACACCATTGGCAGCCATAGCACGACCGTGCAAATAAGGATAATCAAAAGTGTTACCCGCTATGAGCAACCCCTCAAAATCGTTGCCACTCAAGCCAAGGCCATCTTCAAAACCAATGTTTCCACGCTCATAATCGAGCTGACGACCACCATACTCGGCTGTATTGAGATACGCAACACCTGGATCGCCATCTATATCAAAACCGGCTTTCGACGCGGTACAAACCTCACGCGGGCCACTTAAACGGTGAAAGCCGTTGACAATGAGCGCACAACCTTTCTCCTTGCCCGCCACATAAGCCGACAGCACCTCGGATGGAAAGCTTTCCCCACCATCGTTCAATGCCGCCACCTTAAAGCTATATTGTACATTTTCGAGCACGGGCATTGTAAAATTACACTCATCAACTACCCGGCCATTATCAAAATCACCGTCGTTTATTTTTATATACACCACATAGGATGTTGGAGTTGCGGTGGGTTCAAGTTCATCTTCAACCGCTTTCCATTGCAAACACACATTATCTTTTTTATCGTCAAAGGTGAGAGAAAAACAGCTTACAGGCAATGGTTGCACCACGAACTCCCTGCCATGCATATAATTAACCTGTTTCAACAATGATTTATAAACGGCACGGGCAAGAGTGAATTTGAAATCAGGGTTATGCCCATAAGCCATATCCTTATAATTCTGGTGCGACAAGGATTCAAATATAAGCGACGGCACAACCGGCAAACGCGACTCGCTATAACTCTTGTCGATAATACCACGTACGGGCCATGCAGCACCATAACGCGAAGACAAATCACGTTGCACATCAAGCAGCAAATTGCTGACAATATCACGCGAAGCATAACGCGACAAGCCTGCAGCTATCGTATCGCCACTATAATCAGTGGTTACAATACCCAAAGAGCCAACCACCGAATCCTCGGGTGAAATTCCCGCATCGGAGTGGAAGCCAAAAGAGAGTTCCAACGGAACATTCAATCCCACAGTATCGGGGTTATACACCGAGCCGCCGGAGAGATAGTTCACTGCGTGAGAACGACAATTTATATCATCGTTATAATCGACCTCGCCCATACTCGGAGAGTAAACCTCATAAGGAAATCCGGAGTAAAGCAAAGAGTAACGCGCGCCTTCGAGATAACGCGGCAAGCCGCTTGTATGCACAAGACTGTCACCACGCGCAACCAACCCCTCGCCACCGCCAAAGCGCACAGCGTCGGCAGTAACAACTCCTTCGTAATCACTAATGTTGGTGAGCACAACACCTTGATTCTCATTTACCCCCGCACGAAAACGGAAAGTACCGAGATATACCCAAGTACCGCCACCCATGCGTTGGTTTACCTTAAACTCGGTAACACCTCCGCTATGCAAAACACTGTATCGGGCATCGGAGACCGAATTTTCAAGCGTTTTGTAGGAGATATAAACAGCATAGTATCCATCAACAGGCACATCGGGTTGCCAACGCGCCACAGCCGCGGTTCTGCGACCACCCTGCGAAGTTTCAACAGCAACAGCCGTTCCATCGGAAAAAGGATTTTCACCATCGACATAATAACCGGCACGAGGCTTGAAACCCTCACCGACACTCACCCACTCACGACGCTTTTCAGCATCCTGCACATAAGATGAAGCACCGCAAACAGTATCATTATCAACCACCACACATTCACGCTGCCAGTCACGTTCTCGCGGAGTATAGACAACCGCGCCGGCATTCTGCAACATCGGTAGCAAGAAGGGTACCACTATCGACTGCGTAAACAAATCCTCGGTAGTACAAAACAACGATGGACGCTGCCACTGCCACACACCCTTGTCGGCCGAATATATGCGCCCGTGACTCTGCCACATAGCAATATGCCTACCGGCAAGCCCGCTATTAACCTTATACGGTTTTGAAACATTTTCCACCCACGGGGCACCGTCATACTCCACGCCACCCCATAGTCGAGCTTTGTCAACCTTGCCTTCGCGTAAGTTATTGGGAACAAGTTCTTCTATCGGCTTGCGCGCAGCAATAACCTCTATTTTATACTTAGACAACGACGATGGCAACACTTTGCGTATGCCCGCATACACATTCTTTACCACTTCGGGGGTAAATATTTGAGCCGCAAAGCTTTGATTGGCATAAATCACCACTTTGCGGGCACCTTTATTAACAATGACATTGTTGCGCCTACGGTCGAGATTGCAATTCTTTAATTTCACACCCTGCGAAGAGTATTCCTTAAAGTAATTCTCTATAGAACGTACAACGGTTTTATCGACTTTCTGCGCCGATAAAACCGCTATACAAAACAGGCAGGCCAACAAGGCCGAAAGCCTTTTAAGCATAATTTACTTTTTTGATAATTCCGCTATTTCGGCAACAAGAGCCTTTGCATCCTCGTTGAAAGAGTCGCACAATGCGTTAAAATATTTTTTTGCCGACATACCGGGCTCTACGTGGCTTACACGAGCAATATAATCGTTGTTAAGAGCGAAAATCTTGTTGAACAAATTCACCCACGCCTCTGTATCGCTTTTCACATCGTAAGACATAAGAAACGCCTCTGTTGCAATATCATCAACAACAAAAGTAATCACCTTTTTCAAATTTTTTCTGCTTGCCATAATTTGAGATTGATAAAATTTATAATTCAATGTCGCGGGAACCATAAATATTCCTCACGTTTACCGCAAATATACACATTTCCACAAAAAGAAGCAACAAATAAATAAAATAGAGCACTTTTTTATAAATAATTTCAAATCCAACGCATAAAAAACAGCAAAGCTCTTTTACATCTCGTAAAAAAAAGCGAAATTTGCCAATAGTTTGAACCAACTTTATTTAAATACAATATGAAAATTAGTGCATTACAGAAAGCAAGAGCTGAGTATCAGCCCAAGTTGCCTCAGGCATTGAAAGAGGTTGTAAAAATCACCGAAGGCGCAGCTACACAGTCGGTAGCCGACCAAGAGGCCATCAAGTCTATGTTCCCCAACACCTATGGTTTGCCCATCGTGACATTCGAGAAAGGTGGTGAGGCTGTTGAGTACCCTGCAATCAACGTGGGTGTAATTCTTTCAGGTGGCCAGGCTCCTGGCGGCCACAACGTAATTGCCGGCCTTTTCGATGGTATCAAAAAACTGAACGCAGACAGCCGTCTCTTCGGTTTCCTCATGGGCCCCGGCGGTCTTGTTGACCACAAATATATGGAGATCACTCCCGAGATTATGGACGCATACCGCAACACCGGTGGTTTCGACATCATCGGTTCTGGCCGTACAAAACTCGAGAAGATCGAGCAGTTCGACAAAGGTTTGGAGATTATCAAGGAGCTCAACATCAAAGCACTTGTAATCATCGGCGGTGACGACTCTAACACCAACGCTTGCGTACTCGCTGAGTACTACGCAGCAAAAAACACCGGCGTACAGGTTATCGGCTGTCCCAAGACAATCGACGGCGACCTCAAGAACGCATACATTGAGACATCTTTCGGTTTCGACACAGCATGTAAAGTATATTCAGAGGTTATCGGTAACATTCAGCGCGACTGTAACTCTGCACGCAAATACTGGCACTTCATCAAATTGATGGGTCGTTCAGCATCTCACATCGCTCTCGAGTGTGCATTGCAGACACAGCCCAACATCTGTATCATCTCTGAGGAGGTTGAGCAGAAGGCACTATCACTCGACAACATCGTAACATCTATCGCCGAGGCCGTTGCTTCACGCGCAGCTGCCGGCAACAACTTCGGTACTGTACTCATCCCCGAGGGTCTTATCGAGTTCATCCCCGCAATGAAATCACTCATCGCAGAGCTCAACGACCTTTTGGCAGCCAAAGGTGAGGAGTACGCAGCTGTTGAGCCCGCCGCAAAACGCCAGTACATCATTGACCAGCTTTCAAAAGACAACAGCGAGGTTTACGCAAGCCTTCCCGCAGGTGTTGCACGCCAGCTCACAATGGACCGCGACCCCCACGGCAACGTACAGGTATCACTCATCGAGACAGAGAAACTTCTTTCAGAGATGGTTGGCAACAAGCTCGCTGCTTGGAAGAAAGAGGGCAAATACACAGGTTCTTTCAACCCCCAGCACCACTTCTTCGGTTACGAGGGTCGTTGCGCAGCTCCCTCTAACTACGATGCTGACTACTGCTACGCTCTCGGTTACAACGCTACACAGCTTATCGCTGCTGGCAAAACAGGTTATATGTCATCTATCCGCAACACCACAGCACCCGCTGCTGAGTGGATTGCTGGTGGTATCCCCATTACTATGATGATGAACATGGAGCGTCGTCACGGCGAGATGAAGCCCGTTATCCAGAAAGCGTTGGTTGACCTCGAGGGTGCGCCCTTCAAGGCATTCGCAGCCAACAGAGAGACTTGGGCAAAAGAGACTTGCTACATCTATCCCGGTCCCATCCAGTACTTCGGTCCTTCTGAAGTTTGCGACCAGACAACTAAAACTCTTGCCCTCGAGCAGCAGAAGTAATAACATACGCGCCTAAATGGCAGATAAGAGAAAAATAAGCAAAAGAACCGGCGGACGGAAGAATACTTCCGCCCGCCGTTCATCATCTCCGGAAGTGGGTCGCCCTATGCCACGCTGGATTTATGTCTCCATAATAGTGACTGTGGTAACATTGTCGCTATATCTTATATACGCTCTTTTTTTCAGACCTTACTTCTATCGTTTCCGCCCATGTTACGGGCAAAAGCATTATGAAATATGCCTTCCTTCGGGTTACACAGTGTTCGGCATAGACATCTCACGCCACCAAGGCATAATAGACTGGGAAGAATTCAAAAATGAAAACCCAGTTGAAGCGCCCATCTCTTTCGTCTATATGAAAGCCAGCGAAGGACGCGACTACGAAGACTCCAACTTCCAAACAAATTTCAAGGAGGCACGCACACATGGTTTCATACGTGGTGCCTACCACTACTTCAGCACAAAATCATCCGGTGCCGAACAAGCACGAATGTTTATCAAAACTGCGAAACTGACATCGGGCGACTTGCCACCCATGGTCGATGTTGAAGAGAAACCGAAAGACAAGGTAAAGTTCTTGCAGGAACTTAAAACATTTATCACGGAACTTGAAAAGCACTATGGTGTAAAACCCATTATCTACACATATCGCAAATACAAGACACGCTATTTGAGCGAACCATTCTTTGACAAATACCCGTCGTGGATAGCCCACTACTACATCAGCACACTCGACGAGGATGTTAAGTGGCTCATTTGGCAATGCTCCGACATTGGAGAAGTTCCCGGCATTCCCGAGAACGTCGATATCAACATTTTCAACGGCAACCTCGAGCAGTTGAAAAGTATGCGAATAAAATAGACATTACTGATTATAGGCTGCACTTGCCTGTGAGTAGTTGCGCCAAGCAGCAAGCAGAGCCTCAAAATCAGACGGCAACTGCGAGTCGAAGAACATCATCTCACCGGTCGTGGGGTGTACAAAGCCTAAAGTCTTTGCATGTAACGCCTGACGCGGACACAACTTGAAGCAGTTGCGTACAAATTGGCTATACTTGCTGAAATTGGTACCCTTAAGTATCTCATCACCGCCATAAACATCATCGTTGAACAATATATGCCCGATGTGTTTCATATGTACCCTTATCTGGTGCGTACGCCCGGTTTCCAGATTACACTCCACGAGTGACACATAAGACAAGCGCTCCAACACCCTATAATGCGTTACCGCGTGCTTGCCCACTGTTTCATCGGGTGACACACACATCTGCAAACGATTACGCGGGTTGCGGGTTATATTCCCGGTAACGGTACCGTTATCCTCTTTAAGAGCACCCCAAACCACGGCATTGTATGTACGTTTGGTGGTCTTTTTGAAGAACTGCATGCCGAGATGCGCCTTTGCCGCAGCAGTTTTTGCCACCACGAGCAAGCCCGATGTATTCTTGTCTATTCTGTGTACAAGCCCCACCTGCGGATCATTGGCATCAAAATCCTTATTATTTCGCAAATGCCACGCCACTGCATTTATGAGCGTGCCGTGAGTATTTCCACATCCAGGATGCACCACAAGACCTGCGGGCTTATTTACGACCATAAGATCATCATCCTCGTACACAACATCAAGCGGAATTTCCTCGGCAACGATTGTACTATCATAAGCCGGAGTATTCATTGTGATGACAATGTTGTCACAAGGTTTAACCTTATAATTACTCTTAACAACCTTACCGTTAACAGATATTGCACCCGAATCGGCCGCCTGCTGAATTTTATTACGGGAAGTATTGGCAATGTGGTCTATCAGGAATTTATCAATGCGCACAGGCGACTGCCCCTTATCAGCAACAAGTCGTATCTCCTTAAAAAGAGTTTCCTCACCACTCGAGAACTCATCACCCGGGATTTCATCCAATTCGTCAAACAAATCAATATCGGCCATACAAACTATTCAAACCAGGAATTATCAATAACCAACTCACCCTCTGATACCTCTTCGCTACCATCACCTACACAAAGAGTAAGAGTTGAACCTACGGGAATTTGAGTTCCATTCTGCAAAGTATCGGAACCTTTAAGCACAGCATACACCCAATCGACCTCACCGCTTACCTTTACATTTTCTGTAAGTTTAAAACCGGCGGCAGTGAGACGTGCAATAGCCTCACGCAAAGAACAGTTATCAACGATGTCGGGTAACGGTTTCAACGGCTCTTTCGCCGAGTTTAACGTAAGTTGTATTTTACGTCCTTCCTTTACTTGTGCCTTACACAGAGGAAGCTGCTCCATAACCTCATCCTCCTTGGCTCCTTTTTTGTATTTATAGTCTATTATCTCGTAGTCAAGTTTGTGGGTACGTAAGAGTTCTGCCGCCTTGTCAATATTCAAACCACACACATTGGGAACCTCAACAACAGTGCCATGTTGTGTGTAAGCATCGAGCCAGCCCAATACAAAATAGCACACACCAACCAACACTGCGACCATTAGCACTATGTTAATTATAAAAAGCTTTAAGCAACCCGAAAAACCGTTTTTATTCATAGAACAAATTCTTAAACTATTTCTAAACCAGACAAGCCGTAATAAAAAAACGAGCAACACCGTCTCCTACATTTCGACACATCTACGCAAAAATACAAAAAAACATATATCAAACCGCCATAAGCGACCATTTTTATGAGCAAAAAAAAATACGAACAGAAAAATTAGCCACAAATGATAGTTAACACAAAATGCCCTTGGTTTTTCTTTTGCATTCTTTGCACTTTTATATTATCTTCGCAAGGTAATACTATAATATAAATTTTAATTATGAAAAGAATAATACCATTGATACTGCTGTTGACACTTTCAGCAACAACCATGCAGGCACAGCTCTTCAAGAAAAAAGAGAAAACAATAAAAACAGAGTATAATATAGGCACCATACCTATGGTAAACGGCAAGGTTACCTTTGAAGAGACTATACCAGCAAAAGGATTAAGCGCCACAGAAATTGAAAATGCAGTGAACGAATGGTTTGCCGAGCGATTCGTAAAACCGACCGTAATAGGGTTTAAAAAATACGAGCAGGAATTTCCAAATACCGTTATAGGAAAATCGGAAGAATATATTGTATTCCAGAAGAAACTATTCGTGCTCAACCGTACACGAATTAGTTATTTCCTTACTATTACATGCGAGAATGAGCTATGCAAGTTCAATATGTCACGAATAACATATTGGTGGGACGAGGAGGCCGAAGACGGCGGTATAAAGATGACAGCCGAAGAGTGCATTACCGATGAGACAGCCATTGACAAAAAAGGTCGTTTACGCCGTTTTAACGGAAAATTCCGCACAAGAACCATTGACCTAAAAAATACACTTGTGGAGCAACTGAAAAAGAAACTTGCAAAAACCGAATAACGTGGATACAATAAACAAGATAAGATATATACTGAACCTGTTATTCCTCGTTGCTGCAATAGCCACATTCATTCTCTATTTTGCAGCAAGCGGTACCATATTCCTCTACACCGGACTGGCAGCAATCACCTTCAAGATGATTGAATTCATTTTGCGATTTATGTTCTGAAATATGAAAAAGACACTCCTATACATACTCTCGGCACTGCTTCCAAGCATCGTTATGGCACAAAACGCTGATGGTTTTGGCAGCGGCGAGGTTTTCAACCCTTTCTACAAAGCCGAAAAAGACAGCAGTAAAAGAAATTTAAAGATACCAATGGAGATACACCAATGGCACATCGATGAACTGCTTGGCGAAGTCAACCCCGTAAATGCCGATACTCTGCAATACATGTATCAGAACTGGCACCAAACCGAGGGTATGAATGGCGAGTACAACTATCTTGGCAACATGGGTACTCCCCGCCAGTCACGCATCTTTTTCAACCGACCAAGTGATACGAAGTTCGATTTTCTGGCACCCTACGACTACTTTGTCACACGCCCTGGCGAACTTTTCTTCACTGATACTAAATCGCCTTATACCAACCTTACATACCACACTTCGGGTAACCGTGTCGATGGCGACGACCGTTTTAGAGCCTACTTTACCACCAATGCCGGTAAAAAATTCGGTGTGGGAGGTATGTTCGACTACCTATACGGCCGTGGCCGATACGACAACCAGTCAACAGCCTTGATGAATTTCTCCATATTTTCATATTACAGAAGCGATAGATACAACTACCACCTGCTGGCAAGCCGTTACCATATGAAACTTACAGAGAATGGAGGTATTGTAAACGATGACTACATAAAGCGCCCCGAAGAGACCGAATCGAGCAGCAACTTCAGCCCTGCCGACATTCCTGTAAACTTTAATAAAACATGGAACCGTAACGAAGTATATACAGCCTACTTTACCCACAACTACAACCTCGGTTTCTATCGTGAGAAAGCAAACAGCGACAGCACACACACACAGTCAGTTCAAGAGCGCGAGTTTGTGAGCGTAGCACGACTCATTCACACCATAGAATTCGCAAGCGGAGAAAGACAATACCGTTGTTACGACCAGCCTACCGACTTCTATGCTTACAATTTCATACGCCCCGACTCTATTGACAAATACAATAACGTAACGCTTGAAAACAGATTCGGAATCTCATTACGCGAAGGTTCCAAAAAATGGGCTTTTGCCAATATAACAGCTTACGCATCATACAAATACAACCGCTACACGATGCCCGACACCGTTCTGTTTACAGGACAGGAATATGCACACCGATACAACGAGCACACCATCGCCGTAGGAGGAGCTATTGAAAGTACGCTTAAAAAGATTTTCCAATACAAGATACAGGGCGAGAGTGCCATTTCGGGTGACGACCTCGGCGCATTCTCATTGGAAGGAAAAGGAATAGCAAACCTCAAACTATGGGGGAAAGGACTGCAATTGGAAGCCAATGCATTCATAAAGAACAACCGCCCATCGTTCTATTACCGCCACTTTCACTCGGAACACTATTGGTGGGACGACAAGGAACTTGACAAAGAGTTCAAGACAAGAGTGGAATTTAAAGCCAATATCGAAAAAACAAGAACAAAGATAAAGGTCGGAATAGAGAATATAAAAAACTACACCTACTTTGCGAACAACAGCACCGACCACCGCAGTAACATAACAGTAGGACAAGCCGATGACAATATCAGAGTTTTTTCTGCAACTTTGGGACAAGGTTTCAAATGGGGCATACTGAATATTGACACCGAAACCACATACCAGCATAGCAGCAACGAGGCTGTACTTCACCTTCCTGCACTCAATGTATATGCCAACCTATATATAAAGTTCAAGATTGCCAAAGTTCTTAACACCGAGCTTGGTGCCGATGTAATATACTTTACACGCTATTACGCCCCCGATTACTCACCAGCCATCGGACAATTCTGCTTGCAGAACCCGCAGGATAGAGTAAAAACAGGTGATTACCCAATAGCAAGCATATATGCAAACTTCCTTTTGAAACAGACACGTTTCTATGTAAAATACCAGCACATAAACGAAGGAAGCGGTGACAGGAACTATTTCCTTGTCCCCCACTACCCCTTAAACCCTGCCATTCTATGGTTAGGGTTGTCATGGAACTTCTACAACTAATACCATATATGAACATTACAATAAAATGGGGATTTATAGGTTGCGGCGAAGCTACTGAAAAAAAGAGCGGCCCCGCATTTAACCTTGTCAAAGGTTCCGAGGTTGTAGCCGTTATGGGACGCGACAAGGACAAAACTAAGGATTATGCGCGCCGACATAATATTCCGCATTACTATACCGATGCGCAAGCACTCATTGACGACCCCAATGTAAACGCCATATATATAGCAACGCCTCCATCGTCGCATGCCACATTTGCAATTATGGCAATGAAGGCCGGCAAACCTGTTTATGTAGAAAAGCCACTTGCGGCAAGTTACGAGGATTGTACACGTATAAACCGAGTATCACGTGAAACTGGCATACCATGTTTTGTGGCATACTACCGCCGTTATCTCCCATATTTCATAAAAGTAAAGAAACTATTGCCACTCATAGGACAAGTGCTAAACGTGCAGATACGCTTTGCCGTACCACCTCGTGACCTTGACTATAACCGCGAAAACCTCCCGTGGCGCGTTAACCCCGACATTGCTGGTGGCGGATACTTTTACGACCTTGCACCACACCAGATAGACTTGTTGCAAGAGATGCTCGGCTGCATTCTCTTTGCAGAGGGATACGCAACCAACCGTGGCGGTCTCTACAAAGCCGAAGATACCGTAAGTGCATGTTTCCAATTTGAGAACGGCATACCCGGCTCCGGCTCATGGTGTTTCGTATCCGACGAATCGTCGAAAGAAGACAGCATAGAAATATTCGGTAGCAAAGGCAGTTTAAGATTCTCAGTATTCACTTTCACACCCATAATATACAAAGGCGAAGATGGAGTAAAAGAGTACAATGTACCCAACCCGCCTTATGTTCAATTGCCGCTTATAAGAAACATTGTAGAACATTTGCAACGCAAAAGCACCTGCACTTGCGACAGCATAAGCGCAACACCAACCAATTGGGTTCTCGACAAAATTCTGGAAAAAATCATCTAATACCCACATTCTGTGTCGATGAAGAGCAAGCACTACTTTATAGCCCGCATAGCAACATTCTGTATATTGCTATGCATTGCTCTTGTGGCCACTGCACAAGAAAACAAAACGAACACAAACTGGCCACACAGCAGAATCATAGACTACACACACGACAAATTGCAAAAAGCCGAGGTAATAATAAGTGACAAGCTAACCCAGGCCGAAGGTGCAATAAATGACAAACTCAGCAAGGCCGAAGAACTTATAAACGAAAAGCTTGACACAAAAGACTCTCTCTATGTTACACCCAACATATACAATATGACCATAATGACGCAATACTCTTACACCTACGAGTATTACAGATTTTCGTCATCCGACAATTCCCAAAGAATATCGTTAAGGCCCGAAAACGGCAACAAGATGGGATTATATATTGGTTGGAAATGGTTGTTCCTTGGGTGGAGTATCGACATGACCAAAAACAGTGCAAAAAAAGACTTAAACCTCAGTTTCTACACCTCAAAACTTGGTATCGACTTGCTCTACCGCAAGCGCAACGAAGGTTTCAGGATAACTGATGCCAAGGGATTTGTCAATGATTACGGACAAAAAATTGAACACTACAAACATGCGTTCGATGGTTTCAGTACCAAGCAGAAGGGAGTTAACATATACTACATCTTCAACAATAAGAAATTCTCATACCCCGCAGCATACAGCCAGACAACAAACCAACGCATAAGTGCCGGCTCATTCATTCTTGGAATTACATATAGTGAACAGACCTTCCGCTTCAACTATAACAAGATGGACCCGCTGTTACTTGAGAATCTCAAATACGAACTCAAATTCGACAAAGTAAAATACAAGGACTTTTGCATAAACTTCGGATACTCCTACAACTGGGTATTTGCAAAAAACTGCCTTGCAAACATCTCAATGACGCCTGGGGTGGGATACAAAAATTCCTCGCTGAAGATAAACGACAGCAAGGAACTTTTATCTAATATAAATTTTGACCTGATAACCCGTGCAGGTATAGTGTACAACAACAGTCGCTACTACATTGGAGCATCCTTCATTTCGCACACTTACAGTTACCGCAAAAGCAAACTATCGGTTGTAAACGGATTTGGAAGTGTCAATGTATATACCGGACTCAACTTCTGGAAGAAAAAACCTAAGAATCAAAAACGATAACCGAGAGTAAACACCAAGCTGCTACGCTCTGTCTTTACATCGGCACAAGGATTCTCATATTCCGAATCGTAGTAATTATAGAAATCGGCTTTCTGCATTGCAAGCTTATAAGCAGCATCGAAATACCAGTTTTCGCCTCTATACCCCGTTCCCAAGGTTACAACACTTGTTTCAAACTTGTTTACAAAATCGGTATTTGTGTCGGTATATAACAGAGAAGCCTTCACAGCATCATCGCGAAAAGGAGCTGTTATATAATTATATCCACAGCAAAAAGAAATATTCTTGTTGATATTGAAGAGAGCACCCACACGGAATATGTGTTGCGAACGCATATTGGCATCTATCTCCTCATTTAATATTGTCATATTGCCTCCATCGGCATACTTCAACTTAGCGGTAGAATAATCGACATATTCATACTCTGCATCAATTGCAGCAAAATCATCAAACGTATAAGAAGCCGACAAGTTGAAACGCCATGGAGTAACCATATCATAATCAACATACAAATCACCACCATAGCAATCATAATCTCGGGTATCGTACACCATACCATTTGCACCAATCATCGTTGCCGAAACACGATCGGTAAGAGAATACCAAGTGGGAGTATGTACGGCTATACCGACTTTCAATGGAGAAAAGTCAAACGGACGATATATCGCTCCAAATTTCAAATTCACGCCATTACCACTTACTTTGTAACTATTCTGCAATGTATGATAGTTGTTATTAAACTCATCGAATTCTGAATATTCCGAATAACGAGTGTAATCCACATAAGTTGCACCCAACGTTACACCTAAATAAAGTTTATCGTTTATATTGCAAGAGATATTCACATCGACATCGTGCGCACCACCTTTCTCTTCGGAACGGTACTCCATCATTGTTGGATACAACCCATCGACATTGTCGGGAGTATATAAAAGATTGCCGTCATTATCCAAAAGGGCTGAAGTAGATGTTAGCAATCCCAACCATGGGAAAGAAAAATTCGTATAATCCTCAAAACCCCAATATTCAGCATAATTACCATTGTTGCGATATAGATTGAGCAATTCATATTGCTGACTAAAATGGTTACCATTATGCAGTAATGAGCCGGCAGCCTCAAAACAATTTGTAAACCTGCTGCGACGACGATAATTGGCTGCAATATTAAAGAACTGAATATCTCCACCCGCAAAATCAGTTGTCAAAACAGCTCCCATATTGTCTATGCCAAATGAAGTCTTATCACTCTTCATTGTAGAACCGCCAAAATCGGCACTGTTCTTTACCATATTCAAGCCACCTGATATCGCTATATCGTTAGAGCGATAAAGACCTATACCCGCAGGATTGGTGGAAATAACTGATATATCGGTACCAAGAGCACTCATAGCACCACCCATACCAACAAAACGGGCTGTACCGGTAAGATCGTCGTCAATAAAACGCAATTGGTCGTAGCTATTCTGCGCAACGACACTCATAGCCACAAACGACATCCAAAATAATATGTGTTTTCTCATAGTAATATTTGTTTTCATCACTTAAATTCATCGGCGACCACCGCGAGGAGTACCTCCGCGAGAAACGGGAGTTCTACCACTGCTCTGCGATGAGCTACTACGGCTTACGCTTGTACTGCTGCGTCTGTTATATGTAGAAGAACCTGTTACGCGCTGCCCGCTACTTTTACCACCCTGTGATGCACGTTGTACGGGTTCCTTGCGTTTTTGGGCGTCACCTCCATTCACATCATCCTTTCTTTTGCTGCTTGGATTTACCTTACGCTCCACATTGCCTCGCCCGCGTTCATTACGATTTCTGTTACCAACCTGCGAATTACCGGCAGGACGCTTGCTTACAGTTTTATCCTTATTAACTCCTGCCACAGGTACACGAGGCTTGCCAGCACCATTCACGCTCGCAACCGGAATGCGGCGGGCAGTAGTTCCATTTACTCTATGATAGTGTGAGTAATGCGGAGCCACATACAAAGGCTGATGAATACTTGAACAATAATTGTAATTCAAATGACCATAATGCCACGAATAATCCCAATACGTATCCCAAAAGGTATCGTAATAAACATAAGAAGGATATTCCCAATACCACGGACTGCCAACCACCAAAGTTGTGGGGCTGTGGAAACGCACTATTCTTGTTGTGTAATTATAATCGTCGAAATAGTCCTCATCGACATAGAGATTTTCAACATATACGTTGTCGGCATTTACCTCTTCTACATAGACATCGCCGTCATAACTCTCTTCGGTAACTGATTCATTGCGCGGAACCACTTTCTTGCGACGATTATATTCATCAACATCGCGATAATTTCCATTATCGGCAATTTCCCAGTCATTTTCTTCTTCAGCAGCTGCTGAGAAAATTTTCACGACCTCGCTCTGCTTTACCTGCTTTTTTGGCACATAAAACATATCGTTCACTTGTGCATAAATCGTTAATGGGAAAACAAGCAACAACGACATCAAATATTTCATAACTATATAGAATTAAATTATTAAATTCAATAAATGGTCGCAGGGAGTACCCTACACTGCGAAAATAGGTACAAAAAAACAAATAAAAATGGGGAAAACCCTATAAAAAGAGGGGGGAAACCCTATAAAAACAACTCCGGCCGCATTTAAATGCGGCCGGAGTATTCAATCTGTGAGAAATTTATTACTTGTTCTCGGGACGAAGCTGACGAACAACCTCTGCTGTACGCCACATCTCGCTATCGTGGAGAGCTTTAAGTTCCTCGTTGAGTTTCTCACGATAATCGGGCTGTGAGTTAGAGTCGATAGAACGCTGAGCCTCTTTACCAGTCTTAACTGAATCGTACAACTGATACATAACGGGCTTGATAGCATCGTGGAAAGGAGTCATCCAATCGAGAGCACCACGCTGTGCTGTTGTAGAGCAGTTAGCGTACATCCAGTCCATACCGTTCTTTGCGAACAAGGGCATAAGTGACTGTGTAAGCTCCTCAACTGTCTCGTTGAAAGCCTCAGAAGGTGTGTGACCATTCTCACGCAATACCTCGTACTGTGCAAGAAGAAGACCCTGGATAGCACCCATCAAAGAACCACGCTCACCGGTAAGGTCAGAAACAGCCTCACGCTGGAAAGTTGTCTCGAACATGTAACCTGAACCGATACCGATACCGAATGCCAATACGCGGTCAAGAGCCTTGCCGGTAACATTCTGGTAAACAGCGTAAGAAGAGTTCAAGCCACGACCCTCGAGGAACATAGTACGCAATGAAGTACCTGAACCTTTGGGAGCAACCATGATAACATCGATGTCAGCAGGAGGAACAATACCTGTACGGTCGCTCCAGTTGATACCAAAACCGTGAGAGAAGTAGAGAGCCTTGCCAGCTGTCAAGTAAGGCTTAACTTTGGGCCATATTGCAATCTGTGCAGCATCTGAAAGCAACATACAAACGATAGTACCCTTCTCAGCAGCCTCCTCAATAGAGAAGAGAGTCTCACCGGGAACCCAACCATCCTTAACTGCTTTGTCGTATGTGCTACCCTCACGCTGACCAACGATTACGTTGAAACCGTTGTCACGCAAGTTGCAAGCCTGACCGGGACCCTGCACACCATAACCCAAAACTGCAATTGTTTCGTCTTTCAAAATCTCACGAGCTTTCTCCAAAGAAAACTCTTTAGGTGTAATTACGTTCTCAATTACACCACCAAAATTCATTTCTGCCATAATTTTAATTTAATTTGGTTATTGTTATTTTACTGTTTTTCGTTTTGCATCTTCATCAAAAAGATGGTCACTTAAATTCATATTAACATCACGGGTAATTGCCACACGACCCGATTTCACAAACTGCATCACGCACTGCTCGGCAACGAACTCCTTATAAAGGCTCATAACCGCATCGGTCTTACCTGTTTTCTCAACAACCGTATAGGTTGAGTTAACCTCAATAACACGCGCATTGTTGTGACGGATGATTTTTGAAATCTGCTGATTCTCGAGCAGACGGGGTGTTGACAACTTGTAAAGAGCTACCTCCTGAATAAAAATCTCATTATCGGTGAAATAATAAGCACGGAGTATATCAACTTTCTTTTCAAGACGCTTTGTAACGCGCTCTATAAGCCACTCTGTAGTCCACAAAGAGATTGTATAGCGGTGTACACCCTCCACGTTTGAAGAGGAAACGTTAAGAGTCTCGATGTTCATCTGACGACGAGTAAATTCCGCTGTAACCTGATTAAGCATTCCGGCAAGGTTCTCGGAATATACGATAACGGTATATAGTTTCTTCTCCATAATTGTTATTCTAAAATCATTTCATTCACCGATGCACCAAGAGGCATCATAGGCATAACATTATCTTCGTGGCGCACAGCAATGCTCAAAAGGTATGCACCGGGAGTTTCCAGCATCTCTTTAATAGCCTCGTCAAGGTCGGCACGATCCTTTACAAAACGTGTGGGGATACCGTAACCCTCGGCAATCTTACAGAAGTCGGGATTGTGCATAGGTGTCCACGAATAACGGTTGTCGTAAAAGAGGTTCTGCCACTGACGTACCATACCCAAATAGCAGTTATCCATAACCACCATCTTCACAGGACATCCCTGCTCCACAATGGTAGCAAGTTCCTGCATATTCATCTGGAAACCGCCATCACCTGCAAAGTAGCACACAGTTCTGTGAGGAGCACCCATTGTGGCACCCATTGCAGCGGGAAGACCAAAGCCCATTGTACCCAAGCCACCCGAAGTAATTATGCTATGCGGCTCTTTATATTTGAAATAGCGGGCTGCGAACATCTGGTTCTGACCAACGTCGGTAACCAAGAGCGCGCTGTGTCCTGTCGCCTCGCTCACTCTATGAGCAACCTCACCCATAAGGATGGGGCCGTCGGTGGGATACAAAGCCTTGTTTATAACTTTCTCTTTCTCTATCGCATCAAACTCTGCAAAGCTGTCTATCCACTCTTTGTGGTTACCCTCCTTCAAATATTCTGTTATAAGAGGAAGAGTCTCCTTGCAATCGCCCAACACGGGAAGATCTATTGAGATATTCTTGTCAATCTCCACCTTATCTATATCAAGATGGATGATTTTTGCTTGTTTTGCGTATGTTTCGAGTTTACCGGTTACACGGTCGCTGAAACGCATACCTATTGCAATGAGTACGTCGCACTCATTTGTGTTGACATTGGGACCAAGGTTACCGTGCATACCCAACATACCCATACACAAGGGATGCTCCGAGGGGAAAGCCGACAAGCCAAGCAATGTGCGCGCAGCAGGAATATTTGCCTTTTCAAGGAAAGCAATCAATTCCTTGTGTGCGTTTGCAAGCTCTACACCCTGACCAATGAGCGCGAAAGGACGTTTCGCACGGTTGATAAGGTCGGCAGCATTTTTAATTGCCTCAGGGTCGGGTTTGGGATAGGGAACGTAGCTGCGTACGCTCTCCACTTTAACAGGCTCATATAGCACCTTTGCCACCTGTGCATCCTTTGTAAAGTCGAGCACTACGGGGCCGGGACGACCTGTTCTTGCAATATAGAAAGCACGTGATACTGCCCAAGCAACATCTTCGGGGCGACGAACCTGATAGCTCCATTTGCTGATGGGCTGTGTTACGCCCACAAGATCAATCTCCTGAAAAGCATCGGTACCAAGCACCGTTGAACTCACCTGGCCGGCAATTACCACAACAGGTGTGCTGTCGAGCAAAGCATCGCTTATACCGGTGAGAGTATTTGTAGCACCGGGACCACTTGTAACAATGCAGACGCCTACTTTACCGGAACTACGTGCATATCCCTGTGCTGCGTGCACAGCTGCCTGCTCGTGACGAACAAGCACGTTACGAAACTGATCTCTGTAATCGTACAAAGAGTCGAACACCGGTATAATAGAGCCGCCCGGATAGCCGAAGAGTGTATCTACACCCTCGTTCTTCAAAGAGCGAAGAAGTGCCTCACCACCTGAAATAAGATCTTTATTCATCGGTTATCTTTTTTATTTGGTTACTTAATCTATAATTCTTACACCGCCTTTATCAGCCGAGCTCACCATATTGGCGTAGGCCTTAAGGCTCTTGGATATAACTCTATCGCGTGTGAGAGGGAACATCTCGCGTGCAGCAAGTTCCTCATCTGTAAGTTTCACATTGATAGAGCGTGCGGGAATATCAATCTCAATAATGTCGCCATCGCGCAATTTACCGATATTACCACCGGCAGCAGCCTCAGGAGAAATGTGACCGATGCTCAAGCCCGATGTACCACCACTGAAACGGCCGTCGGTAATGAGCGCACACTCTTTACCCAAGTGACGCGATTTAATGTATGATGTGGGATAGAGCATCTCCTGCATACCGGGACCACCTTTGGGACCCTCGTAAACTATTACTACCACATCACCGGCTTTTACATCACCGCCAAGGATTCCCTCAACCGCAGCATCCTGCGAGTCAAATACCTTTGCAGTTCCTGTAAATTTCCATATGCTCTCATCGACACCGGCAGTTTTAACAACACAACCGTCCTGTGCGATATTTCCGAAGAGGATGGCAAGACCGCCGTCCTTTGTATATGCGTGTTCGAGGTCGCGGATACAACCGTTCTCTCTGTCAGTATCGAGAGTTTCATAATTTTCGCTGTGTGAACCCATCACGTTGCAGAACACGTTGGCAGGACCGGTGCTATAGATGCGCAAAGCCTCGGCATCGATATTTTCACCGGTGATACAGTATTTTGCAATATCCTCGGCCAAAGTAGCACCATTAACACGTTTCAACGAAGTATTCAAGAGACCGCCTTTTGCAAGCTCACCCATAATACCGATGATACCGCCGGCGCGGCCACAATCCTGAACACTGTATTTAGGACCATTGGGCGCAAGCTTGCACAAACAAGGCACGCCACGGCTCAAACGGTCGATGTCGGCCATTTTGAAATCTACACCAGCCTCCTGCGCTACTGCGAGCAAGTGAAGGATTGTATTTGTTGAACCACCCATAGCAATGTCAAGTGTCATTGCATTGAGGAATGCATCACGCACTGCAATATTGCGAGGCAACACACTGTCGTCGCCCTCCTCGTAATATTTGAGAGCGTTTGTAACAATCTGTTTTGCAGCATCTTTGAGAAGCTGTATGCGGTTAGTATGGGTTGACAATATTGTTCCGTTACCGGGAAGAGAAAGACCGATAGCCTCGGTGAGTGAGTTCATTGAGTTGGCGGTAAACATACCCGAGCAGCAACCGCAACCGGGACAAGAACGTTTTTCCACCTCGGCAAGTTCCTCATCGCTTACGCTCGTGTCGGCAGCTTTTACCATAGCCGAGATAAGGTCGAGGTTTTCACCTTTCCAAGTACCTTTCTCCATGGGACCACCTGAAACAAACACTGTGGGAATGTTCAAACGCATAGAGGCCATAAGCATACCAGGGGTAATCTTATCGCAGTTAGAGATACACACAAGAGCATCTACTTTGTGAGCGTTGCACATATACTCTACACTGTCGGCAATAATATCACGCGAAGGCAATGAGTAAAGCATACCGTCGTGTCCCATTGCAATACCATCGTCAATGGCAATTGTGTTGAACTCGGCAGCATAGCAACCAAGTTTCTCAATCTCACGTTTTACTATCTGACCGGCCTCGTGCAGATGAGTGTGACCGGGCACCAACTGTGTAAAAGAGTTTGCAATGGCAATAATGGGTTTGCCAAACATCTCGCGTTTCATACCGTTTGCTATCCACAAAGCTCTTGCGCCGGCCATACGACGACCTTCGGTACACTGCGAACTTCTCAATTTATTTTTCATACGTTGAATCTCTTTTTAATAAAAGGAACGGAACGGCTTGCGCCTCCCGAACACTTGGTTACACTTAATAAAAAAGCCCTCCTCATTTAAAGAGAAAGGCACATTCGGTATATACACAGCCAATCTCACCCTACCTTTTCAAATAGGACGACCACCACGCTCACGAGGTTTATAAACATTGACTGTAATAGCATAAATTCCTATCTTTTAAGTACCTTTTTAAAAATCTTTACCGCCAAAAAGTATAAAGACTATTGTCCCGCAAAAATAATCTCTTTTTTCAGCATAACAAAAAAAATAAAAGAAAATTAGTTGTAATTATGCCAAAAAACCGAACATTTTGCTCTATAACGCAACAAAATAGATAAAAAAAGAGTTTTTCTACAAAAAATACGGATTAAACACCCGTAACCAACCCAGTATCTATTACTTTTATCTATCAATATTATAGAATTTACTACTCATTGTTTTGATATTTATTAACATTTTAGTGGTAACTTTGCACAGAAAACAGATATTATTGCACTTAAAGGTAATCTAAAACATTATTAAGAAAATGGACTTTATACAAACACTGCTCGAAGGCGTCCAGGGACAATGGAGTGGCGGCGTTGCCCACTCTATGATTATACTTGCTCTTACAATAGCTTTCGGCGTTATGATGGGGCGCATCAAGGTTGCAGGAATCTCATTTGGAGTAACCTGGATTCTCTTTGTAGGAATTATGTTTGCACATTTCGGTTACACACTCGACAGCGACCTGCTGCATTTTGTAAAGGAGTTCGGTTTGATTCTCTTTGTATTCTCGATAGGCCTTCAAGTTGGCCCCGGCTTTTTTTCAAGTTTCAAATCGGGAGGTATAACATTGTGTATGATAACCTGCACCATTGTATTATTCGATGTACTCACCGCAATTGGCGTACATTTCATAACAGACACACCCATAACAACCGTCACTGGTATCCTTTCGGGAGCTGTAACAAACACCCCCGGACTGGGAGCAGCCCAACAGGCCTATCGCGACATTACCGGAACATCGGCAACAGACATCGCACTTGGTTACAGTGTTGCCTACCCTCTTGGTGTAATAGGCTGCATACTATCAATGCTTGCCATCAAAGCCTGCTTTTACAGGAAGGATATTACAATAACCAATAACGAAACAAACAAGGAGTTAAAGATTGAGCCCATAACCATAGAGGTAAAGAACCCTATGATTGCAGGCAAGACACTCGACAATATACGCCACAGCCAAAACTACGATTTTGTTGTATCGAGAATTTTACACACAAAGACAGACGAGATTGAGATTGCAAACTCCAACAGCACAATGCAAGTGGGCGATAAGTTCCTTGTAATAGTAAAACCATCGCAACGCGAAAGCCTGCTCAACCTCTTTGGCAGCGAATGTATTGTCGATTGGAACAAAGCTGGTACACAATTCAAGTCGAGAAAGATTATTGTTACCAATCCCAAACTAAACGGTGTTTCACTCGCCAAGCTAAACCTGCGTAGCAACTTCCAGGTAAACCTCACACGCGTTAACCGCGCCGGCATCGACCTCGTTGCAGCCCCCGACCTTCGCCTGCAACTGGGAGATATTGTAACAGTGGTGGGTATGGACAGCGCCGTTGGCAGTGTAAAGAGAATTTTAGGAGACTCCCGCAAACGCCTCGACCACCCCAATCTCATACCCATTTTCATTGGTATTGCACTTGGTTGCACACTTGGCAGCCTACCCATATTCATCCCCGGTATGTCGCAACCCGTAAAACTTGGACTTGCCGGCGGACCTCTTGTGGTAGCTATACTTATTAGTTACTTTGGTCCCAAGTACAAAATTGTAACCTACACCACCATGAGTGCCAACCTCATGATACGCGAGATTGGTATTTCGTTATTTCTCGCCTGTGTGGGATTGGAAGCCGGCAAAGCCTTTATCGACACCCTTGTAAACAACAACGGCTTTATGTGGGTGCTATACGGAGCTATAATAACCATACTTCCTCTGCTCATCGCAGGCATCGTGGGACGTTTCACATTCAAGATACCTTACAATACACTTATCGGTGTGATGTCTGGTTCTTGCACCAACCCTCCCGCATTGGCATTTGCCAACGAGCAAGACAAGAACAGCGATAAATCCTCTGTTGGTTATGCCACTGTATATCCGTTGGCTATGTTCCTTCGCATACTCACTGCACAGCTTATGATATTACTGTTTTGTTAATCGCTGATTAAAAACTACTATAACCATAAAGGACAGACTCCGGTCTGCCCTTTATTAGTTTTTACTCTTAGATTCTCGGTATCACTAACGGCAATTCTTTATTTTCATGCAAATTCTTTACTTCACTTTTGTGGCGTAACAGTCGCTCTTGCTCTGTTCACGCCGTTTCAAAGAATTGAAGCATTCATAATTCGTTCCTCGCTTGTCATTAAAAGCTTTTCATCGCAGTTTAGGGGGCCGGAAGCGTGCGGTATTGCGTCGTAAGTAAAATAACATCATACAGCAATATATCCTCGTCTTTTTCCTAATCTTTGTCGACCCTTAATTATGTTATTTACGGTGTCGATTTCTTTAAAACATTACTCACACTGATGCTGTTTGGGCAGATACACCGACATTACATTACTATACAAACAAAAACGCACCGAGACCTCGGTGCGTTTTTGTTTATTAAAGTATCAAATTATCCTTAACGAATAACCTTCTTTTTACCCTGGATATACATACCCTTTGCAGGAGCCTCACGAAGCTTGCGACCGCTCAGGTCGTAAATCTCAGCCTCACCAGCAAGCGCATCGGTTTCGATCATCTCAATGCCTGTGGTTTTTACCACACGCAAGGTAGCATCCACGATTTGACCGCTGTTGGCAAGGAAACCGTTATGCCCGGTGCAAGTGCCATCGGCAGCAATCTGACCGCCGGCATCAATACTATTCCAGTCCATCTTAAAACGGATGCGATAATCGCCCTCCTCTATAGGAGCTGTGAAAGAAGGCAGGCTCATTGTGTTACGGGCGTCACCAGTCAAAGACTCGCCGGCCGAGTTTACACCACCGTTAACATCATCATTGAAATTTCCCGTATAGAAACTGAACGATACAACATCGGTACCGCTTTGGTCGGTCTGTCCGTCATTAAACGAGAATTGCTGGTCGTTGTCAAAATCAATGTAGACATAAGCATTCATCCAGTTACCGCTCTTGTTTATAACAGGGGTAATTGTTGTACCGGGAGCACAGGTGAGAAGAGCACTCTCATCGGCTGTTTTGTCAACATAAGGCTTTGCAAAGCCCACCTCGATTGTCTGTGCCTCACCACCATCTTCGGTAAACCCGATTGTTGTTATATAACGATGAGATTGTGTTGAGTTCATATCCTTATCGAAGTTGGTGGAATAAGGTTCAACCTCTTTGGGAGTAACGGTAATTGTTATAGATGCTGTTTTGTTTGAACCATCTTTTGCTGTAGCAGTGATAGTAACCTCACCTTCTGCTACGGGCACAACAAGACCATTGCTTACTGTTGCAATAGAAGCATCGCTTGTTGTCCATTCGAGTAGGGGATATGTAGCTGTTGAGTTCAATGCAGCAAGCACAACCATTGTCTCGTTCACGGGAACTTCCAAAGACTCATTCTCGGCTTTCAAGGTGATGCTTTCAACCAGCTGGGTGGTTGCTGTCGCATCGATACCGTCGAAGCAGAAGAGTGAACTTCCGGGAAGGTTCACTGTGAGCTCTGTGTCGATGTTGATAGCCTCGCCCTCGGTCAAGCCGGCAAGAGCGTCCTGGTTGCTGAACGACTTGCGAAGGATGATGCTGCCGTTTACATTGGCAGGGATATTCAAAGCTTCGCGAAGTGTGAATGCATAGCTCTGTGCATCGTTGCTGCCGTTACGCAAAGCAAGAGTCGATTTTGTACCGTTCCATGAAGCCCAGCCATAAACCTCGTGGCTGCTGCCGTTCCAGGGGTTACCACCTACCCAATGAGCATCGGGCAATACATCGGCGTTGCGTTTCTGCCAAGCCATACACTCGGCTATGTCAGCCCACAGCTGTCCGTTATTGATGCTATTCAGGAGTGCATAGTCGGTATAGAGTTCTACCACACCCGAGCCACAAACGAATGCGCAACGCATCTCGCGGAGTACTGCGTTGTAATCGCGGTTGTCACCTCCAGGAGGGCCAAACAGTGTGAGCATAAATCCGTGAGTCATCAGTGTGTTTATGGGACAGATTGGTGAGTTGCTCACATAGTTCTGATAAACAAGTCGGTCGCGATAGGTGATCCAGTTCTCGCGGTTTATGCTATTGTTACCAATGCGGTCGTGGTCATTCTCCTGGCGCCAGGTAGCATCGCTTATCTGATACCAGAAGGGGCTTGCCCAAGTTCCTACGGTTGTGTTGAAGAAGATGTCCTCGCGGAGTTCCTCGCGCACATAACGCTCCAGGCGTATAATACCCTCGGCGTTCTCATTACCTTCGTCACCGGCATCGGGGCCTACTGATGAGAACTGTCCCGAAATTCCGTCGAATTTGAAGAAGAGGTAGTTGTCAGAGTTCTTGTCGAAACCTTCAACGCCATCCTGATTGCTTACCAGGTTATTTGCTGCTGCGAGGAATGCCTCGTAGTATGCGGGGTTTGATAGTCGCATTCCGCCACGATTTTCGGCATTCCAGTATGCACGGCGGTAGTTACCGCTCTGGCCATAACCGCCCACCGGGCCTAACCAAGCACCTACACCGGCACCCATCTCCTTGGCAAGTTGCGCCATAGGACGCATCTCTTCGGGGAAACCGCTGTGGAAAGTCCAAGGACCATAGTTATCCCAGCCATCATCAATTACAAAGGCAACAGGAGCCTGCTCGTATCTTTCGTAGAAGTCGGTTCTCCAGTGATTGATAACGTCTACAATATCTTCCGATGTAAAATTGGTATGCTCGCTACCGGGAGCCGCGTTGTTGCGGTTGATATTAAGTTCGTACCAGCTGTTGTAGTGGGTGAATGCACGCCAGGGCACTGCACGCTCACGCTCGCTGTATGCAAGGAAAGAACGACGTTTCTGTGACTTGTGAATATTCTCGTCGGCCTGTGTACCATCCTGGGCTATAAGACCTACAACAGCACCCACTTTCCAGGTCTCGCCTTGTGCAAGGGTTGTATTGCGACTCCATCGGCCCTGTATACCAATAACATCGGTATTTATTACAGCACCCTCCTTGGGAGTATATATCTTGACAGTCATTTTGCTTGATGCCGTAATGGGCTCCTGTTTATTCTCGACAAAGACACGGAGGGTAAATGTGCCATCATTGGGAGCGATGAAACTGAAAGTATTATTATTCTTTGCAGAACCTGAAAAACCAGTATGATAGTCTACGGCTGCAATAGAGTTGCTTGAATCCAAAAGATCAGCACCACCGAAATTCAAACGATTGTCACCCGATACATATTCTACAGTAATCTCTACCTTCTGGTTTTTCTGCAATGTGACATTCGCGTGTTTGTAAGCATATACATTGGGATAGTTGGCACCGGTAGCCTCTTCAACACGCTTGGGTACATCGTCTCCGGCAACCTGTGTCCAAGAATCCTTTGTAAGGGAGATGGGGTCCATTGTGGTGGTGAGATTCCATTTATCCTCCTCGCCGGTGGCATCGCCCACTGTATTATAAGCCGTGGGGGTTTCAAGGCCGGCGAATATTTTGTTGCTCATAAGCACTGCACCACGGGTGTTACCGACAACGGCAGGAGTAGAACCGGCAGCTTTTGTATCAACATTATAAATCAAAGGAATTATGTTGTACATATCAACGTTGTCAACTCCATAGATATCCATTTCGGTACGCAGATAGTGGCTACCGTCGCGCAATACTGCACGCCATATTATTGAAACAGTACTATCCTTATAGGTATATTCATATTCGGCAACAAGCTGTTTACCGGCAAAATGCTCAGCACCACCTATAGCGTCGGCTTTTGCCTCGAGGTCCTGAACCTCAACACTCTTCAATGTCATACCAGATGCGGGAACATTGTCACCATTACCGAAAGCTACGGTAAAGATTTCGGTACCTGCAAGAAGGTCCATAGCCTTAGAACCTGCAAAGTAGAGTGCATCACCAAGTTTCATAAAGCTTGCAGCAAGCACATTGTTGCTCAAAGTGTAAACACCATCAACGGCATTGATTGCAGCAGCACCCACAGCCGTCTGTTGTGCGGGATATAGCACTGCATTGGCATAAGGAGCACTTGTCTCTTGAACGGGGAGAGTTGCAAAATATACCTTAATAGTCATATCAACATCGTTAATGGCAACTGCTGCAAACTTACCCTCGGGAGTAACAACAGTGATATCGCTCTTCTGTACACGAGCATCTGTGGTATATGTGTCACCGTCGGCATAAGTATCATTGCCAATTTTAATTGTATTTCCATCGGGAATGCTTATTGAATATACACGCTCGATAGTTATCACCTCGGTAAAGAGATAACGGCTACCGGCATCGGCACTGGCATCCTGTTGCCAAAGGCCAAGAGTGTTTGAACCATCATAGGGGTTACCACTTACACCCTGATACCAGTTGATATACTTGTCGTTACCACCCGATGTTGTATAGGGCTGAATTTGGTAATTCTGTCCGCTATAGTTTGTAACCTTGAAATAGGCACCGTCAACCTGAGCTGCCGACAATTTCACAAAGTCCTTACCATTATTATAACTATCTGCTTTTGTGTAAGAAAGCCACTTTCCGGCAGTCTTGCTATAAATGTAGTAAGCATCGGTCTGGCCCGCTACAGGATAGAATGCGAACTGACCGTAATTATCAGCTGTTGCCGTAGGAGCTGTATTCCCGTTAGAATACACATTATTACCATTCATCATGGTATAAACATGCTCCGGCTTTCCTTCTGTGGGAAGCGTAGTCGAAGCCTGAATAATGTCGGCCATTATTGTACCTGTGGTACAAATAAGTGCCAAGATAAAAGATAAAATTTTCTTCATATAACTACATATTTTAGGTTAGATTTTTTATAGGCCTTATTGCGATAACAAATCTTATTACTGCGAACAAAAACAAGGTCACAGCCATTATTATAACACAAAAAAAACGTGGACAACTTACATTATCCACTGATGAGGTCTTGGCGTACCCGAAAGAAAGATATGCAAATCGCCCACGCCGTATACACAGCGCGGACATCAACTTTGCCACTATTCTTTCTTTAATTAAACCGCCAAGTTTAACAAGACATAGAAGCCTTGTCGGAGCTAATGCTCCCATCAGTAAGATAGTAAAGCTAATGCGCTATAAAATATGTCATAGTATAAACTACATTTATCACAACAGAAGAACCGGCACACACGATGCTCACATTCTATCTATTATAACAAATCTACGCAAATATAAACAAATAATTCCACTTTGCAAAACAAAGCGGAATTATTAAAATTAAAGAAATTACACGAATTGATTACAAAGATGCAGAATGGTGCTCAATGCCTATATCTCTCTTTCAGCACCACATAAATTATCACAGGAGCACCAATCAGCGAAGTCACCGCACCAAGGGGCAAAAGACCATTTTCCCCAGGCAACTGACAGATGATATTACAAAAAAGCGCAACAACGCCACCCGAAAGAAGAGTTAGGGGCAACAAAACGCGATGATTGGAGGTGTTTACCACTAGACGAGCTATATGAGGCACAGCAAGACCTATAAAAGCAACAGGGCCGCAAAAGGCTGTAACCGTAGCTGTTATAATACCAACAATAAGCAACAGAACTCCGCGCAAACGCTTTGTATCAACACCAAGATTACGGGCATACGCATCACCAAGTAAAAGAACATTAAGCGGTTTCACAAGAAGCAATGCAGCAACAAGCGAAACAAGCAACAAGAAAGAGAACAAAGGCAACAATTCACGCGACACACCGCCAAAACCTCCCATACCCCAAATGAGATAGGAGTGTACACCCTCGGCCGTTGAAAAATAATTGAGCACGGAAATAACCGACGAAGCCAGATAGCTTATTGCAAGCCCCGCAATAAGCAGATAAATATTATTGTAGAGCAAACGGGAGAGAAAAAGCACCACTGCAATAACAAGCAAAGCACCAATAAAAGCGCCGGAAAAAGCAGCCACATACCCGCCAACACCCGCCATTCCCTGCAACAGAAGCATCACAACAGCAACGCCCAAACCTGCACCACTGTTTATGCCAAGCACCTCGGGACCCGCAAGCGGGTTATTGAAGAAAGTCTGCAACAACAAACCTGCAACCGCAAGCGACATACCCGCCAACAACGCCGTAACAGCCTGCGGCAAACGCATCTCTACAACAATAAGCCTCCACCCCTCATTACCGCCATCACCACCTGCAAGAATATCGGCAACCGCTGAAAAAGGCACACTAACCGACCCTAAAAAGATATTGGCAAGAAAAAGCAATAACAAAAACATTGCGCCACCAACAAGAAAACCTATATTTCTATTACGGCATCCTTTCATAATAGTTCAATTTATATTCGCCCATCAGCGAAGGGTGAAAGATTGCAACAAGTTCTGCAAGTAACAAGTCGGGGCGAAAAGCACCATCTTCAAAGATTGGCTTTTTCGCCGTATTACACGCATATATTGCACCTTCCTTAAACGGTTTGAAATGAGCATAACCGGAGTACTCGCCGAGCAGGGATTCACGGGTTTTATCTACCGGTGCATTATATTTCAAGAGCCAGAAATCGGCATCTGCAGCACGGGCAAGCACAGTTTCAAAGGAGAGAGGGCGCGAACCGCTACCCTTGCCATCGGCAAAGAGATAATCGGCGCCGGCCACACGGTACATCTGCCCCATAGTACTCTCACCCGTTGAAACGTACCAAGCCGAGCCACTCTTCAATTCGCACATCAAAGTTGGCCGTTTGTCACGATCATCCACAAGCGAAGCAAGCCTTTCGTAGCGCTCGCACACAGCATTGAAAAGCGAATCGGCCTCAACACCAAGCCCTAGCAAACGCCCATAGAAACGCACCCACTCGGCCGAAGCCAAAGGCGAAGTCTCCATATATTCAGCACACTCCACAATGGGATATTTCAACTTTTCGAGCTTTCCATAACCTCCGTTCTCATACGGGAAAACAAATATTGCGCCGGGAGAGAGTTCCACTACCCTTTCAATATCAACATCCAGCGAACTGCCGCAATCTGTGATATCACCAACGGCAACACCCTCACGCACACGACGTGAAAATATATAAGGCGCATCGCACACACCTTTTATTATATTTGTACAACCAAGTTCCTCAAAGAGAGATGCGTGAACTGATGAGAAAAGAAGAGCACTCTTCAACGGAGTGCGCAGGAGAGTTCCCCGTGGAGCGCCATTTGGCAGTTCAACTCCTTCGGGCACAAGCACATAACGATGCAATACACCCTCACACCATGGGTTCTTTATTTCGGCAACAAGGAAACTGTCGCAATCGACCATCTGCAACAAGGCGGAATGGCGCATCGCGATCGTATCGCCAACAAGAGAGTCGCACACCACCCCATCGCCCTTGCACGACGAAAGCACAAACAGGCAAACAAACGTAGCACACAGCCACACCCTGATGGCAAGCAGTTTAGTCATCAATTACTTTCTTATTTACTATTTGAAGCTGTTGACGAACACTCTCCGAGTGTATAGCCTCAAAAACATCTTTTACAACCTCTGCGGTGAGGTTATGCTCCGTGCCCAATGCTGCACAACGCTCCATTGTCTCTTTATAGCGATAGGGTTGAAAAACCGTAATTCCTCGCTCCTTTTTCATTGTTCCAATTTCACGGACAACTTCCATTCGCTTTGCAATGAGAGCAACCAGTTCTTCATCTATTGCATCTATTCTCTTGCGATAAGCTGCAAAATCAACACCCTCGGCCAAAAGCGAACGATGCACAAGCCCTTTGAGAATTGCACGCAGTTCCTCTGGTGTCAATTGTTGACGCGCATCGCTTAAAGCACAAGAAGGTGTTGTATGAACCTCCACCATAAGACCATCGAAATTAAGATCCATAGCCTGTTGCGAAAGTCCCTGTACAAGTTCACGCTTACCTGCAATGTGGCTGGGATCACAAATGAGAGGTAACAACGGATAACGATTTTTCAGTTCCAAAGGCAATTGCCACTGCGGAGAATTTCGGAATAACTTTTCGCCATAAGAGGAAAAGCCACGATGAACAGCTCCCAAACGCGACACGCCACTATTATAGAGGCGCTCTATGGCACCTACCCACAATTCAAGGTCGGGATTAACGGGATTCTTAACAAGCACCGGTATATCAACTCCACGCAAAGCGTCGGCTATTTCCTGCACTGCAAAGGGGTTTGTTACAGTGCGCGCACCCACCCACAACACATCAATGCCGGCAGCAAGAGCAGCCTCAACGTGCGCTGCCGTTGCAACCTCCGTGGTTACCGGCAACCCAAGCTCCTTTTTAACACGCGCCAGCCATTCAAGGCCACGCGCACCCACACCCTCAAAACAACCGGGGCGTGTACGAGGTTTCCAAATTCCGGCACGAAAAAGTTGCACCCCGGCATCGGCCAACGAAGAGGCAACAGAAATCACCTGCTCCTCACTTTCGGCACTGCAAGGGCCGGCAATAACCAACGGGCGGTTTTTACCCGAGAATATGTCTATATTCTTTATGTTCATAATTATCCTATTTTGGGAAAGAGAAGTAAAGCGTTCCGTGTGGTAACTTCGGCCACATACTCAACAGCGCAGCCATATATCTGCGCCAGTTTTTCAGCTATATAAGGAATATAAGAACTTTCGTTACGTTTTCCACGATAAGGCACAGGAGGTAAATAAGGAGAGTCCGTTTCAAGCACAATACGCTCCAGAGGCACATTTGACAAGACCTGTGGAAGGGAGGATTTTTTATATGTCAACACACCGCCGATACCCAAAAAGAACCCTTCGTGTGAGAGCAGTTCAGCAGCCTCCTCTTCGTTGCCCGAAAAACAATGGAACACACCCGAAAGTGCGTCGGAACGATGATTCTCCATAACATCGGAAAGTTCCTTGAAAGCATTGCGCGAGTGAATAACCAATGGCAGACCCGCACGACGTGCCCAACCTACCTGCGCTTCAAAAGCATCAATCTGTTCACTGCGAAACTCTTCGCTCCAATAAAAATCGAGCCCAACCTCGCCCACTGCAACAAAGCGGTCATCAGCAACAAGCATACGCTCAATTTCAAACAGCTCCTCTTTATAATCGTGAGCAACATCTGTTGGATGCAACCCAATCATAGGGTAACATATACCTGGGAACTCATCACACATAGCCAAAAGAGCAGGCACAGAGGCTCTGTTGATAGCCGGCAGACAAAGACGGGTTACACCCGCCGCCACGGCGCGTTCCACCGCAGCAGCCCTGTCCGTATCGAATTCTTCACAAAAAAGATGTGTATGCGTATCAACAAAACTACTCATCGCCATTTCCCTCTTTTCGTTCTTTACCTGTACGATAATAATATATCACACCATACTCGGCACATTTTTCAATGCGTTTCTCCCCGGTCAGCGAAGAGAATGATTTTTCTATCTCGCCCCACGCTTCAAAAATAATTTCATCACCCTCGAAACGCATATCCGAAATATTACGCAACGCTTCGGCTGTTCGCTGTTGCAACGACTGTTGCCTGTCGTACATTTCCTTGAATATCTCGTAAACTACCGAGACACGCCCCATTGTGGGATTATAGATGGGAACTCCACCCTCACCCTGACGGCGTTTTTCGCCCTCCATGATTTTTGCGCCCCATTCAAGCACAGCTGCTTCCGAGAAGAGATTAGGAATCGTATCCTCGTCTTTCGGCAGGCCGTAATAAGAGCGCTTGTCACGTGATATTTCACCACGCATAATGGCCATGCTTAAAACCTGAATGAAGTGCGACACATACATTCGGGCACGTTTCAGCGCAGCCTCGTACTTTTCATTTCCGCGTTTTGTCGATTGCTCGGCAACACAGCGTTTATAAACTGCCACTTCGCGCGAAAACTTATCGAGAAAAGTTTTCGCCTTGTAATATGTATTATGCGATAGCACATTTGTAAACACCCCATTCTGCACACAACTCTCCACAGCTGTGCGCAAAGCTCTTATGCGAGCTTGGTCTGTTTTAGGCAGTCGTCTGTACGGCATAATACCTTATTATATTTATTAAAGGTTACGTGCAAGCAAAAAGTCGGCAAAAGCTTTGAGATTTGCCTTTCTCTCGGCCGACACCGAAAGGTTTTCAATGAAAGCATCACACTTTGCAAAAAGTTCGGCTATGCGTTTTTCGCAAACCTCCTTTACGCCAAGTGATGTATAAAGCGAGGTGAAATATGCAACTTTCGCATCATCATCGGCAACTGGATTTTCCATCCACGCAAGCATTTCGGCACGTTGCTCGGGCGATGCAAGTTCCATCGCCTTTATAAGCAGAAAGGTCTTCTTGTTGCAACGGATATCACCGCCAATCTTCTTACCGAAGAGAGCTGCATCACCATAGACATCGAGCAAATCGTCCTGCAACTGGAAAGCAAGCCCCATAGTCTCGCCATAGGCATAAAGGTTTTCCAAGTCACTCTCACCAGCACCGGCAACAATACCACCCATCTTCAACGAAGCAGCAATGAGTACCGATGTTTTGAGACGTATCATCTCCATATATTCAGCCTCGACAACATTATCGCGTTTCTCAAAGTCCAAATCGTACTGCTGACCATCGCCCACCTCTTTTGCTGTTTCGGTAAACAATGCAAGCATAGCCGGCAACTTCTCGGCAGGAGCGTGAGCCAAGAACTCGTATGCAAGTACAAGCATTGTATCGCCGGAGAGAATAGCGGCTGTGTCGCCCCACTTTGCACAAACAGTGGGCTTGCCTCGACGAATATCGGCACGGTCCATCACATCGTCGTGTATAAGAGTGTAGTTGTGATAGGTCTCCATAGCCACTGCCGGGTATAACACCTCTTCTATACAATCCTTATATAGATTATATGCCATAAGGCACAACACCGGACGCACACGTTTACCACTTTGCGCAAGCGTATATCTAATAGGTTTGTACAATTCCAAAGGTTCACGTTCAAATTTAAGACCATCAACAAAAGCGTTGACTTTATCTCTTACTTCTTCCCAATTATACATAATGCACTTTTTCTATTTATTAAAAAAAGAGGCTACACACATTAGCGGCAGCCTCTCTTTTATTTTGTTATCTATTATTTCAATTTGAAAGTTACCGGCAATGTAAAGCGCACGCGTACCGCTTTACCAGCCTGCTTTCCGGGATTCCATTTAGGCATTGAACTTACCACACGCAAAGCCTCTTTGTCGAGATAGATATCGCTTGAACTCTTAAGAACTTCAACATCCTGGATTGTACCGTCAGAGTTTACAACGAAGTTGATGAAAGCACGACCCTGTGAGTTGTTCTCGCGTGAGATACGAGGATAGTTTATGTTTTCCTGAAGATACTTCATCAAAGCCTTCATACCACCGGGGAACTCGGGCATCTGCTCTACAACTTGCAGAATAGGTTCCTCCTCAGGGATATCCTCTACTACAACATTACCCACATCGGCAATCTCTACAACCTCACCGGTCTCCTCTACTGAAGCAAGCTCACTCTCCTCAATCTCGGCCTCGTCATCCACAATCTCCAAAATCTCGGTAATCTGCTTTGCCTGGGGAGGAGGGGGAACTACCTTTTTCTCGGGCATAGTGATGGGCACCATAATCTCTTCTTCCAAAAGAATACCGGCGCTTACAATTTCACCTGAATGTTTTTTCTCGGTGGCAGTCCACTCAAAAGCCACGAATAGAATCGCTAACACAAGAATATAACCGATAAGCAACCAAGTTGTCTTGTGTTGTTCAAGGTTCGCCTTCGCGCTCTTCTTCACTTCAAGAAGTTCGCGCTCATTTCCCTGTTTTGTTGTTGTACTCATTATGGTATTTTTTTTGTTTATTTTCTAATGGGCAAATTTAAACAATATTTTTCAATACACACGTTTTAAAACATCTTTTTTTTTATTTTATACATATTTTATTTTCCCAATACATCATAAACGGCACTTTTTTCAGTTATTTTATAAGAGTAAACGTGATTTTACAATCAATTATTTTATGCAGCACTATAAAAAAGAAGAAAAAAAGCATTATCTTCGCAAAAACAATACATCGCAAAAGATGACGATAAAACTTAAATTATTCATAATCTCAACGATACTTCTATTGCAGTTCACCACTGTCAATGCACAGACCGGAGAGACAGCCTTCGGTTTCCTGCGCCTACCCTATTCGGCACACGTTGCAGCACTTGGCGGAACCAATATATCAACAATTGACGACGATATCACACTTGCTGCACACAACCCTGCACTTTTGATAAATGTTTCACACAACACCTTGAACTTAAACTACATGACCTACATGAGCGACAGCAAGGTTGCCGGCGTGGGATACAGCAGAGTGTTTGGAGAGCGTTCGGCCGGTGCCATTATTGCGCGTTATGTCGATTATGGACAATTTGAGGGGTACGACGAGAATAATGTATATACCGGAACCTTCAAGGCAAAAGATATGGAGTTTGCTGCAACATACAGCTACCTGCTGAGCGACTATTGGAGCGGAGGTGTGGCTGCAAAATTCATATATTCAAAATATGAGAGTATGAGTTCAATAGCTTTGGGCATTGATCTGGGACTCAACTATTTCAATGAAGAAAGTGACCTTTCAGCCTCTTTGGTTTTCAAAAACCTTGGTGCACAGGTAAAAGCATTCGAAGATAAAAGCGAAAAAATGCCATTTGACATTCTGCTGGGAGTGACAAAAAGATTGGGCAACGCCCCCATACGCCTCTCGCTAACTATGAACAACCTGCATAAATGGAGCAACGACGATTTCTATAACGCCGACGGCAGCAAGGACAGTTTCAGCAAGAAACTGCTGAAGCATTTCACATTCGGCGCCGACGTACTTTTGGGCGAGCGCTTCTACGCCTCTATCGGATACAACTACCGAATGACAAAAGAACTATCCACATCGGACAGCAAATGGGACGGATTGAGTATTGGTGCCGGAGGAGGAATAAACAAATTCAAGTTCGGCATTTCATACAGCAAGCTCCATGTATCGTCAAATTCATTGCTCTTCAACGTTTCGTACACACTTTAAAGCATATATATGAAAAAGATAGTTATTGCAATAGACGGTTTTTCCTCTTGCGGAAAAAGCACGATGGCAAAATCTCTTGCCCGCAACATAGGTTATCTATACTTTGACAGCGGAGCTATGTACCGCGCCGTAGCTCTCTATTGCTTGCGCAACGGACTTATCAACGATGGCAGTATCGACACCGACAAATTGCGCGAACAATTGGGAGAGATAAACATCACATTTACCGCCGACCCGGAAACAAAAAACTCTATAACACTGCTTAACGGAGAGAATGTAGAGCACGAAATACGCAGCCTCGAAGTTTCACAATTGGTAAGCCACGTGGCAGCCATTGACTTTGTACGCAGCGAAATGGTAGAGCAACAACGACGTATGGGCAAACAAAAAGGTATCGTAATGGACGGTCGCGATATAGGCACCACAGTATTCCCCGATGCCGAGATGAAAATATTTGTTACAGCTTCGGCCGAAGTACGTGCTCAACGCCGCTACGACGAATTGAAGGCACGCGGAGACAATCCCGATTTCCAGGAAATTCTCGACAATGTTCTACAACGCGACCACATAGACCAGACACGCGAAGTAAGCCCGCTTAAAAGAGCTGACGACGCACTCTTGCTCGACAACAGCAACATGACACGTGAAGAGCAGGAAGCATGGCTAAAAGAACAATTCATTGCACACACACGATAATGCTTAAAATTGAAATTGACGAACATTCAGGTTTTTGTTTCGGAGTGACAACCGCCATACAAAAAGCCGAAGAGGAGTTGCAAAAAGGCAGCATCCTCTACTGCTTGGGCGACATTGTACACAATGGCATAGAATGCGACAGACTCAAAAAACTTGGCCTGATAACCATTGACCATGCAACCTTCGAAACACTACACAATGCAAAAGTTCTATTGCGCGCCCACGGAGAGCCTCCCGCAACCTACGAGACCGCCCGTCGCAACAATTTGGAACTTATAGATGCAACCTGTCCTGTGGTGCTTAAATTACAGCAACGCATAAAGCAAAAGTGGCAAAGTACAGAAGGAGAAGAGCGTCAGATAATCATACACGGACAAGCGGGACACGCTGAGGTTTTAGGCCTTGTGGGGCAGACACACGGCGAAGCCATAGTTGTGGAAAACCCCTCGCAGATAGAGAAGGTGGCAAGCAACAAAAACACCTATATTTATTCACAGACAACAAAATCGCTCGAAGGCTACAAGCAGATTGTGGAGGCAATAGAGCAACGCATTGAAAGTGACAAAAAAACAGAGTCCTTCGACACTGTTTGTCGCCAGGTTGCAAACCGTATGAGTGGTATTGGCGAGTTTGCCAAAAGCCACCAACTTATATTCTTTGTCTGCGGACGCAAAAGTTCAAACGGCAAAATTCTCTTCAATGAATGCAAGCGCGTCAACCCTAATGCCCACCAGATAGAGAGCCCGACTGAGATAGATTTCTCCCTTACCGACAATGTCGAAAGCATAGGAATCTGCGGTGCAACATCCACTCCAAAGTGGTTGATGGAGAACTGCAAACAGGAAATTCTAAAATACAAGAACAAACAATAAATAACCAACCACTATTATGAAAAGCAAAATCAACTGCGTAGGAATTCTAACTTCCGGCGGCGACGCACCCGGTATGAATGCAGCCATACGCGCCGTCACCCGTGCCGCAATTTATCACGGCATTAAAGTAAAAGGTATTTACCGTGGTTACAAAGGACTCATCACCGGCGAAATCAAAGAGTTCAAGACCGAAAACGTTAGTAACATCATACAACGCGGCGGAACAATACTCAAAACCAGCCGTTGCGACGAGTTCAAGACCGAAGAAGGACGCGCAACAGGTTACGCAACCTTGCAGAAAGAGGGAATAGATGCGTTGGTAGTTATAGGTGGCGACGGTTCTATTACCGGAGCATATAACCTCGCCCGCGAGTACGACATTCCTTGTATTGCACTCCCCGGCACCATCGACAACGACCTCTATGGCACAGACACCACTATCGGTTACGACACTGCACTTAATACAATTATGGAGTGCGTCGACAAAATACGCGACACCGCATCGTCACACGAACGCCTCTTCATTGTAGAGGTTATGGGCCGCGACGCAGGTTTCCTCGCTCTTAACGGAACGCTTGCAACCGGAGCAGAGGCTTGCGTACTTCCTGAAATCGACCCCGAGTTCGAGCGCATCAACCAATTCATTGCCAACGGATTGCGCCGTACCAAGAGTAGCAGTATCGTACTCTTTGCCGAAGGTCGTGAAAAAGACTACAACATTATGGATGTAGCAGAAGGTATGCGCCAGAAGTTCCCCGAACTCGATGTACGCGTATCAATCCTCGGCTATCTGCAACGTGGCGGCAGCCCCACTGCCAACGACCGAATCCTTGCCAGCCGTCTTGGCGTAGCCGCTATCGACGCCCTGCTCGAGGGACAAAGAAACGTAATGATAGGACTTCGCAATAACGAAATCGTATATATACCGTTCACAAAAGCCATCAAGGACGACAAACCCATCGACCGCGAAACAGTACGTGCGCAAGAGATTCTCGCATCATAAAAAGCGAATATACAAACAGACAAAAGATAGGATGAAACGATTGTTTCATCCTATCTTTTATCTATAAATCACCTCATTCACTGCAACATCGTGCGTTTCACAATGCAATAATGACGATATCTGTTCCTCGTAACAGACACCAATGGTGTGTGCCCTGAATCCTTTGCGCGACATATATTTATCATAATACCCTTTACCGCGACCGCAACGCCCGCCCTCGGGCGTAAAAACGACACCAGGAACAATCATTACATCTATCTCCTCGGGAGCAATGGCTTCACCACACACGGGCTCCATAATACCATAAGCACCTTTGCACATAAGTGATGGAGAATAAGCATAAAACTCCATTTCATCACCGATGATACGCGGAAGTACCACCGTACGCTCCTGCGAAATCACATCTATAATTTCACCTATTTGAGGTTCATCTCCTAATGGCGAAAAGAGCGCGATAACCCGCGCATCACGCACCCATGGATGCACCACCAATGCAAGTGCCAGCATTGTGGACTTCTCCAACTTTACATCGTCGGGCATAGCTGCAAGAGTCGCCCGTACCTCCTTACGCAAAGCCTTTTTATCCATAACGCCTCACTTATTATACATTTTATCGTAGAGCTCGAGCAACTTTCCGGCAGCAGCAAAAGATGTTACCCTGCCATCTATTATATCCTGCTCATAACGGGCAAGCATTTCCTCCATGCCCGCAGCCTGATAGAAGTGCCTATGCAATTGTTCGTTTATTGTTTCGTACATCCAATATTTTGCCTGACCATTGCGACGCGCATCAAAAGAGCCATTCGCCTTGACCTTCTCAAAATAGGAGAAAACCATATCCCATATCTCCTTTATACCAAGATCGTAAAAGCCCGAATATGTAAGCACCTGCGGACGTATTCCGCTTTGAGGCATAGGAAATAACTGCAACGCACTTCTGTAATGCGCAGCCGCTCGCTGCGCCTCTTCAATATTGGCACCATCGGCCTTGTTTATCACAATAGCATCGGCCATCTCCATTATGCCGCGTTTTATACCCTGAAGTTCATCACCGGCACCGGCAATCTGTATCAACAGAAAGAAATCCACCATAGAATATACAGCAGTTTCACTCTGACCAACACCCACTGTTTCCACAAAGACTGTATCGTAACCCGCAGCCTCGCACAGAATAATAGTTTCACGAGTCTTGCGCGCAACGCCACCAAGCGAGCCTGCCGATGCACTGGGACGAATGAAGGCGTCGGGATGAGCCGACAAACGTTCCATGCGTGTCTTGTCGCCCAAGATACTACCTTTGCTACGCTCACTGCTCGGGTCAACCGCAAGCACGGCCAACTTACCGCCACGCTCCTTTAAGATATGCATTCCGAGAGCATCGATCGAAGTACTTTTACCGGCTCCCGGAACACCTGTTATACCCACACGAAGGGATTTTCCCGAATAGGGCAATAGTTTCTCCACTACCTCCTGCGCAACAGCCTGATGCTCGGGCAAAAGACTTTCCACAAGGGTCACAGCACGGCTCAGCACCGTAACATCACCACGCAGAATACCCTGCACATAATCATCAACAGAAAGAGGCGCGGCACGTTTCACGCGCCGTTGCGAGAGATATGGGTTAACCGAACTCAACCGTTCTACCCCATCGTTCACCCTAAGCCCTTTATAGGCTTCATCATTTTCGGGATGTACCATACTTACTTGATTATATATTATCAGACAAGAAAAAAACTTATCTGCGATTTATCTTATTAAGAATTTTCTCCTTAAAAGACTTTAAGGCAACCGTATTCTTTTGTAACACCACAAAAGAGTAAAAAGCTGAGGCAAGGAGCAAAATTGCGCCACATACACATCTAAACAACAGCGAGCCATAGATGCATACAAAAACTCCTGCGGCAAGCAACAATGCCTGAACAATAACAAGACGCAATGTCGAGGGGAAAAACCTGAAACCATATTTACGAGAGTAGCAGATGGAAATCATCAGCACATCGAGCAAGCTTGCAAGCGAAAGCGCAATACCCGTACCTGTGATTCCTCCCCAATAGTAACCCGCAACAATAAGAAGAAAAGAAAAGATGTCATATGCCACCTCCATTGTCAAATAGGTGAGGGTATCACCTTTTGCAAGCGAGGTATAAGCGATGGGCAACATAACAGCGCGAAAAAACATATAGAATGCCGAGCAGACCGCCATATCGGCCACCGGGAGAAATTCAGCACTATACAGCAACTCTATCAGGAGCGGCATTGCCAGCATCATAAACAGCAACAATGGAGCTATGAACAACACACAGACATCCACCTGTTGATTTATGGCAAAATTCATACGCCCCAGATTGGAGTGAACAGCCGAGAGGCGAGGAAAATAATCACTCTCTACTGCCACGAAAACAATACCTGCATACACTACCATAATACCGTAGCCAACCTTGTAAAGCCCGACATCATCCATATCACCAAGACTCAACAGCATTGCAGGTATAGCCAATGCTGTAAGCGCATTGAGTACACCTGCAACCACATACGGCAAACCAAGTTTTACCATATCACGCCCTTGTTTCCACACTTCACGCGAAAGAAGACTCACACGCCAGGGGAAAAGAGGTATCGAGTAATAAAGATGTACTACCATAAGTACTAAGGCATTAATTACAAGAGCCGGAATAACACCCCGGCTGCCCCATAAATAAAAAAAGGGTAACACACTCACAAGAGTGAGTACTGCTCCCACAGCCGAAACCACGGCGACACGCTTGAGTTTGCGCGTAGCCTTCAAAATGGATATCTCACCATTTGTTACGGCAATTGCAAAAATCATAGGAGAAAGGAGAGCGACCTCCAAAGAGTAACTCCAATCGCCATCGAATGCAAAAAAACTTATGGGCGGCGCAAGAAGCACGCACAAAAGCGCCCCCATTATCGCCGTCCATAAGCTTATTGAACGCACTGTCTTTACATAGGATTTTACTCTGTCGGCATCACCCTCTTCGTAAATCTCCGACAAATTCTTGACAGCACTGAAAGGAACTCCGGCATTAGATGCACTCGAAACAAAAGAGGCTATATTCGTGTACATCATAAAAAAACCCATACCCACCTTGCTCAACCACCAAGCCGCAAGCTTGGTACGTATCACTGAAACAAGCATCGTAAGCACCTGTACCCCGCCAAACACACCGGTGTATTTAAGAACACGGTCATACGAGGTATCTTCCTGCCCACAATCACGAATATCGGTTTTTTCTTCCGTCATTCAATTAAATTACTTGCCAAGAGACAACAAAGCGTTGTTGTCGTCAACAAATTTAACGATTTCTGTTGTCTGGTTGCCATAAACAGCATTCCAGCTCATTTCAGCCTCGTTGTAGATAAGCTGCATCTCGCTGGTGCCGTTTGTAAGGTTGTAGCCATTCTCCATAGCTGTAATCTGAATCTCCTCACCGGCACTGTTCTTCACGATCTTAGTCTCGCCTGTTGCTGCAACAGGGTTTTCGCCTGTCCAGAACTCGATAGAGTTAAGAACTACAACATCAGCAAAACTTGCCAACCAGTAAATAGGAACAATGTTCAAACCAAGGAATACAAGTTCGTTAACCCATTTGTCACCAACTGTGCTGTTCCAGTTATAAACTTTGCGGGTCAAACCGAAAGAACCAAAACAAGATGAACACAAAATTGCGGCAGAAGCCAACACTGCAAAAAGTTTTACACTCTTTTTCATACTTTAATAAATTTATAATGTTAACAAAAAATTATTGTCTGCCGTAAAAATACAAAAAAATAAATCTCACTATACATTTTTTAAGTATTTTATTTGCGATATGGTTAAAAAAAAATAAGTGCACTGGATATTTCTTTCTGTGCACTTATTTTTACAATTATTCAATATTTACTTAACTCCGTTTATAACCAAAGTCTTGATCAACGAATAGAATTTATCGACCGAAGCAATCTCTATACGCTCTGTGGGAGAGTGGGGAGAAAGAAGCGTGGGGCCGAAAGATATCATATCCATATCGGGATAGTTTGTTGACAGAATACCGCATTCAAGACCGGCATGAATCACACGGACCTCGGGCTCTTTACCAAACAAATTATTATATACCTCTTTTACACTCGCCAAAAGGGGAGATTTCACATTGGGCTGCCAACCGGTGTAGCTGCCGCTAAGTTCAACCTTCATTCCGGCCATCGCAAAACAACTAGACAACTGCAATGCGAGATACTCTTTCATAGACTCGCAAGAACTGCGGATGAGAATATCAACCTCAGCAAAGCCATCGGCTATACTTATTATAGACAGGTTGCTCGATGTCTCAACTGTATCGGGAATAGAAGGAATAAAGCGCAAAGGACCATTGTGACAAGCAAGCACTGCGTCAAGCAAATTCTCCTCAATTTCTTCGGGAACAACATTATCGGGCATTTCGGTTGCCTCTACGCGAAGAGTTATGCCCTCCTCTATGCCGGCATACTCGCTATTGAAAAGAGCCTCGTACTTTGCAGCAATATCGGTGAGTTCACCTACAGCCTCATCGGGAAGAGTAACAACTACCTCACAACTTGCAGGGATAGCATTACGCATATTTCCGCCATTCCAGCTTGCAAGGCTTACACCACACTCGTCGATAGCCTCACGCAAGAAACGCGCCATAAGTTTGTTGGCATTGCCGCGACCTTCGTTTATCTCCACACCAGAGTGACCACCACGCAAACCGCGAAGAGAAACCTTCACTGCAATATCATCTTCAATGGGTTCTTCGGCCATAAACTCCATTTTGGCAGAGAAGTCGATACCACCGGCACAACCAATATACATAACACCCTCCTCTTCCGAGTCGAGATTCAGAAGAACTCTTCCTTCAAGCTCGCCTGCTTTAAGACCGAAAGCACCAAAAAGGCCGGTCTCCTCATCAACTGTAAAGAGCGCCTCCAAGGGGCCGTGCTGCATAGAGTTATCCTCCATCACCGCCATAATGGCAGCAACGCCAATACCGTTGTCGGCACCAAGAGTTGTGTCGTCGGCATAAAGCCAGTCACCCTTCACAATTGTCTTAATGGGATCTTTGAGGAAATCGTGTTTGCTTTCGGGAGTCTTTTGAGGCACCATATCCATATGCGCCTGCAATATGATACCCTTGCGGTTCTCAAGACCGGGAGTCGCAGGCTTACGCATAATTATGTTACCAACCTCATCCTGCCAAGTCTCAACACCGATACTCTTTCCCCAATCTAGAAGGAATTTCTGAATCTCCTGCATATATCCCGACGGACGGGGTATCTGCGTAACAGCCTCAAAGTGTTTCCACACCTCACGGGGCGATAAATCTTTAATTGTCAAAGCCATAATAATATCATTTAATTGTTATACATTTTTTCATCTGCAAGAATGCGATACCCACCACACCCAACAAAGCAACAAGCAATGTCTGCGACGAGTGAACTATTAACGCAAAAAGCGAAGCATCGGTTGTTGTCAGGCCATAAATGACCATAATTTCTATTATCACGTAATGCCATGGCCCGGCACCGTTAGGAGTGGGCACCACCACCGCAATACTACCGGCCACAAAGAGTAACAACCCGGCAGCAAGTGACAAAGAACTAGTGGAAGAGAAGCAGAAGAAACATAGATAAAACTGCATAAAATAGCAGAACCATATACCAACTGTTTCAAACACAAACAACCACCCTCTCTCCATCTTTGCCAGCGAACACATTCCCTCGGTAAAACGATGGAAGAAAGAGCGCACTTTTGTCCATAGCGACAGCTTGCGAGCAAGAGCAAAAACAAGCACCGCAAGAGCCACCAAAGAAAGAGCTATCACCAACGGGCCACCGGCTGTGGAAAGTATATCAAAACTTCCGAGCCCGCCACACGATTGTGTCAGGAAAGAGAAAAAAATATTCCACTGCAACAACACTGCCGCAACGGTAATCAAGACCACCATAACAGTATCTATAAGACGCTCTGTCACAACCGTTCCCAATGACAAAGCAAAAGGCACATCGTCATACCTTGAAAGCACCGCACAACGCGAAACCTCGCCCACACGCGGCAGAACAAGATTAGCAGCATAGGCAATGAAAATAGAGTACACGCACACATCGCGACGCGGTTTGTGACCAAGGGGTGCCAATGTGAGCAACCAACGCCACCCGCGCAAAACGTGACTAAAAACACCAAACAAGAGTGAGATTGTGAACCAAAAGAGATTCATATCTCTCAAAGCCCCGCCAACAAGCGAAAAATCAAACTCCCTGTAAATCCAATAAAGGATAACCACCCCCAAAAGAAGCGGCAGGAAACTTTTTATAATATTATTTAAAATCTTTTTCACAAGTTTAGGAGCAAAATTGATAGTTTTATATACCTTTGCAATAATGTGAGCAACCGGCAAACAACAGTGTTGTTTCATATAAAGGCACCCGTTAAGCAACGAAAGCAATATACGTGTCGCTTATTGCAAAGATAGTGAAAAAACGGGATAATAAAAGTTGTTTTAAAGAAAATAACCGCTTATGAAAGCAGTAACAGCCAAGAAACGCCTCGGGCAGCACTTTCTCATCGATATGCAGATTGCCCGTGATATAGCCGACACCGTTGACGTTTGTCCCGGTATGCCGGTTCTCGAAGTAGGCCCGGGTATGGGCGTACTTACAAATTTCCTGCTCGAAAAGGACCGTCCGGTAAAGGTTGTGGAGATTGACGAGGAGTCGGTAAGCTACCTTTGCAAGAACCTGCCACAGCTTGGAGAGGATAACATAATCCCCGACGATTTTCTAAAGATGCACCTCGACCGCATTTTCGACGGAAACCAGTTTATGCTAATAGGCAACTACCCTTACAATATTTCGAGTCAGATATTCTTCAAAATGCTCGACAACAAGGAGCATATACCATATTGCAGCGGTATGATACAGAAGGAGGTGGGCGAACGCCTTGCTGCCCGCCCGGGTACAAAAGCCTATGGAATATTAAGCATCCTTGTGCAATTGTGGTACGATGTGGAATACCTCTTCACCGTACACGAAAACGTATTCTCACCACCACCAAAGGTAAAAAGCGCTGTGGTAATAATGAAACGCAACAACCGCACTTCAATGCCCTGCGACGAAGAACTTTTCAAGAAAATTGTAAAAGGCACCTTCAACCAGCGCCGAAAGAAGATGCGTAATTCAATACAGCAGATAGTGGGCAAAGAGTCACCCCTGCTCGCCAACCCCATACTTGACAAGCGACCCGAGCAACTATCGATAGAAGAATTCATAGAACTCACCCTTCAAGTAGAACACGAGCTCGCATAAACCACGGGAGGCCAACAAAATGACAAAAGAATATATCAGCTACATAAAAGAGCTAATCGAGAGAAAAGACTCGGTACTGCTGCAAGAGAATATTTCGAAGCTCCACCCTGCCGACATAGCCGAGCTCTGTATTGAGCTCGACATTGAAGAGGCACGCTTCCTCTACCGCCAACTCGACAACGAAAGAGCCGCCGACGCCCTCACAGAAATGGACGAGGATATGCGTAACGAACTGCTCGAAGAACTCCCCTCCGAGGCTATTGCCAAACGTTTCGTCAACTACATGGATACCGACGACGCCGTTGAAATTATCCGTGATATGGACGAAGAGAAACAAGAGGAGGTGCTCTCGCACATCAAAGACATAGAACAAGCTGGCGACATTGTCGACCTTCTGCAATATGACGAAGACACTGCCGGAGGACTTATGAGTACCGAAATGGTGGTGGTGAACGAGAACTGGAGTATGCCCGAATGTCTCAAAGAGATGCGCAGCCAGGCCGAGGATATGGACGAAATCTACTACATATACGTAGTTGACGACGACGAACGCCTTTGCGGTCTTTTCCCGCTGAAAAAGATGGTCACCAGCCCCTCGGTTTCAAAAGTAAAGCACGTTATGAGCCGCAAAGTGGTAAGTGTAGATGTAGATACACCCATTGACGAAGTAACCCTGCTCATTGAGAAATACAACCTCGTGGCAATACCGGTCGTTGATAAAATCAATCGCTTGGTGGGACAAATCACCGTCGATGACATTATGGACGAGGTGCGCGAGCAGACCGAGCACGACCAGCAACTTACCGCCGGTCTTACCCAAGACATCGAGAGCGACGATACCGTCTTCAAACAGACAAGCGCGCGCTTGCCGTGGTTGCTTGTAGGTATGCTGGGAGGAATTGGTTCGTCGTTGCTGCTCAACTGTTTCGACAGCACGCTTGGTAACCACCCCGAAATGGCACTCTTCATACCGTTGCTTGCAGGTATGGGAGGAAATGTAGGTACACAATCGTCGGCAATCGTTGTACAGGGACTGGCCAACAACTCGTTAGACCCGCAGCACACATTCCACCACCTTGCAAAGGAGATGGTAGTAGCCTTAATCAATGCCACTATACTCTCACTTATGGTATATGCCTACAACTTTCTCATATATGGTGGAACCGACATTGTAACCCTCTCGGTACCTTTGAGTCTCTTTGTCGTAATACTCTTTGCTTCGGGCTTCGGAACTCTTGTACCACTCGTACTCGAAAGGATGGATATTAACCCCGCAGTCGCCACTGGCCCTTTCATACAGATTATAAACGACATAAGCGGTATGACATTCTACATGATAATCTCAATGATATTGAGTAATCTCTTGACATAAAACTATACAATAAAAATAGTTATTTTAGAAAAAAATCATTACATTTGTAATTGTCGCAATCGACATATACAAACAACTTAACATTTTAAGCAGATGAGTGAAACAAAAAAATCGAATGTTCAGCTCGACGAGCAAAGCATTACGACATCCCCTGAACAGGCTGTAAACGCCGCTATGCCCGAGCAAGTAGTAGAACAAAACAACACAGAAGAAGCGGTTGCCACCGAACCCGCAACCGAGAGTGAAACAAACAACACCGAGAACTTGCAACCGGCAACACGTCAGGATATTTTGTCGCGTATAGAGACTATCGCCGAAGAGGAAGACATACTCAACTGCAAAGCCGAAACCGAAAATCTGAAGATGCTCTTCTACCGCCTGCGCACTGCCGAGATTGACGCAGCACGCAAGAAATTTGTTGCCGAAGGTGGTGAGGAACATATGTTCATTCCAGCAAACGACCCTCTCGAAGAACCTTTCAAAGAGGCAATGAACCGTATAAAAGCCAAACGTAATGCGTGGCTTAAAGCACAGGAAGAGGAACAACAGGCCAACTATACAACAAAACTATCGCTTCTCGACCAGCTACAGGTACTTGTTGAAAAAGCTGCGCAAGAAAAACCCGACAGCGCAGAATTCAAGAACCTGCAGAATCGTTGGAAAGAGATTAAAAATATACCACAAGACAAAGTCACTGACCTGTGGAAACAGTACCAGTTGCTTTGTGAGCAGTTCTACGATGTAATAAAGATAAACCACGAATTCCGCGAATACGACTTCAAGAAAAACCTCGAAGCCAAAACCCGTATATGCGAAGCTGCCGAGGCACTTACCACAAGCGAGGATGTAATAGGCGCTTTCCGTCAATTGCAACAACTGCACAACGAGTTCCGCGAGATAGGCCCCGTGGCACCAGAGTTGCGCGAAGAGGTGTGGACACGTTTCAAGACTGCATCCACAACCATCAACCGCCGTCACCAGGAGCATTTTGAAAGCAAGAAAGAGCAGGAAAATATAAACCTCGAGAAAAAGACAAAACTATGCGAGGAGATTGAGACAATGGACCTCGCATCATTCACAAGTTACCAGGAGTGGAATGCCGCTACCGAGAAGATTTTGGAGCTGCAAGCACAATGGAAAGAGATTGGCTTCGCACCCCAAAAGATGAACATCAAAATATTCGAGCGTTTCCGTGCCGCTTGTGATAAATTCTTCAAGAGCAAGAGCGACTATTATAAAGAGGTAAAGAACACCCTCGTTGCCAACCTTGAGAAAAAGACATTGCTCTGCGAGAAAGCCGAACAACTGAAAGACAGCGAGGAGTGGAAAGAGACTGCAGAACGCCTCACGGCTCTGCAAAAAGAGTGGAAAGAGACAGGCCCCGTAGCACCCAAATATTCCGATGCTTTGTGGAAACGCTTTGTTTCGGCTTGTGACACATTCTTCGAGAGACGCAATGCCGCAAACTCTTCACAACGCAAAATCGAGCAGGAAAACCTGAAACAGAAACGCACTATAATAGAAAGCATTCTCGCCATAGACCCTACTGCCGAAGAAAGCGCACAGACAAAAGAACTCAACGCACTCATACAGCAATGGAACAAGATTGGACATGTTCCCTTTAAAGAGAAAGACAATATATATAAGGAATACCGCCAAGCCATAAACGCTCTCCATGGAAGATTGCAAGCAAATGCAACCGAGCGCAAATTGGCCGATTTCCGTAGCAATATTGCCAAAGGAGGAAACAGCCTGCAACGCGAGCGTGAGCGACTCATACGTCAATACGAGAACCTCAAAGCCGAGATTGCGACCTATGAAAACAACCTCGGTTTCTTGAGCACATCAAACAAAAAAGGGCAGAGCCTTGTAGATGTCATGAAACAGAAGATGGAAAAACTCAAAAACGACGCTCAGGTAATCCTTAAAAAGATACACCTGATAGAGGACGAGATTGAGAAGGAGAGATAAAATCTACAATAGAAGAAACGAGTAAGGGGCGCATTCAAATGCACCCCTTATTTATTTTGTGCCAAGGCCACCCTAATGAAACAGCAACACATATAAACAAAAAAAGGCAACCGCATAACGATTGCCATTAAACCTTAACACTTAATCGATTACTCTGCAACGGGTGTCTCTACCGCAACCTCAGCAGGAATCTCCTCTGTAAAATTGGGAGCAACCTCGGGGTTAACAATATTGTTCTCTACTGCACTACGCTGAATAACACTCTCATCAGAAACAGTAACGTGAGGAATTGACCAAGCAGCTACAATGCTTGCAATAACCATAAATGCAGCAAGACTCCAAGTAGCTTTCTCAAGGAAATCGGTTGTTTTTCTCACGCCCATAATCTGGTTCGAAGAAGCAAAGCCCGAAGCAAGGCCGCCACCTTTTGAATTTTGAACCAAAACGATAAGACACATTAGCACCGATGCTATAACGATAAGCAAAACGCAAACCAAATACATATTATTTTCTTTTTGTATGTTTAATTATTTTTTCTAAAAACCTAATTTGGTCTGCAAAGTAACGATTTTTATTTGGATATTCCAAACATAACCGTTTAATAATTTCCAAAGCCTTATCATATTTCCCCTGCTTAACGTAAATATTTGCAAGAGTTTCCGTAAAAAACGAGTTCTCCGATGTCTCTTCCTCCTTATCAGCAACAGCCGGTGCAGAAACAGGCAAAGTTTCGCCATCACCACTAAGATCGAGAGTTATCCTCTCGTTATCTCCCGACAGGAAATCGTCTATAAGACTCTGCCCTCTCAACTGCGGAACACTTTCAGCAGACACATCCTTTGTGAGATAAGCAGACACGTAATCAACAGCAGCAGCTCCCTCAGCTTCGAGAGAGAGCTTTTCTTCGGGCAAAGTTTCCAAGAAGGCGTCTATCAACGCCATAGTCCTGTCCACCGACAAGTCAGCCGGCAGAGTCTCTTCCGGAACATCAGTTCCATAACCCTCGATGAGTTCAAACAACGCCCTGCGGTTCTTCAGGTAGAGTGCAGCTCTACGCATCTCCTTACCCAGCTCAACATCGTGTAAAAGATAGAGATTTTTGAGCATAAGCAGGCGCGCCACATCAAACGTGGGATACTTCGCCACCAGCATACGCAGTTCATAAAGCGTATCACGATTAAGCCTTTCGGGGTGCGATATGTAAACCTGCAAAGCCTCCATTATTACCAGTTGGCAACAGCCGCGTTAAATATTGCATCAACAATTTCCGCTATCATCTGTGTTACAAGTTCCTCTTGAACGCTCTCCAATTGCTGCGACGACTCATAGTCTCTTGTCGCCGAGAAGGTGCGCTCAAAATCCTCGTCGTGGTTCGTATTATTGGTGAAACGCACGTTCACAGTCATCCTCAACTGCACCATCGCCGAATAGCCATCGGAAGATATCGATTTGTTTATCTGGTCGTATGCTGTAATCTCACCAGCCAACTGCAAGTCGCCGTTGCGATTTACCTGTGTCAACTTTGTTTGCTGAATGAACACATCGCTCAACTTCTCGTTAAGCATCATAGCCATTGGTCCCCACTGATAAGCAGCACGGTTCTGGAAAGTTTCGAGCGATATTGTTCTTACCACCGAATAATCTATTGACGCACCGGTAAACTTATAGCTTACCTTGCAACCAACCAAAAACAACAAACAGAGAAGAGGCAACAAGTGAACCCCTTTTCTTATTTTATCATTCAATGCCATATTCTTTTATTTTTCTATATAAAGTTCTTTCCGAAATATTCAAATCCTTGGCTGCATCTCTACGACGGCCACGATGACGTTCAAGCGCCTGCTTTATGGCCTTTTTTTCCATATCATCGAGCGAAATAGCCTCCTCCACATATTCATCATCATTTATCTGATGCACGTGCGATGCAATATGTATCATTGGCTGTTGCGCATGCTGCACCACCGGCATAACCTCTTCGGCCTCGGTGTAAAGATGTATATTTTCACTCTCGCGTGCCCCGGCAGAACGCAGCCCCTCTATCTGTTTCTTTAGTTCGGTAATATCGCGACGCATATCGAAAAGCACGCTATAAAGAATCTCGCGCTCACTTTCGAAAGTCTTTCCGCTACCACCAGCACTACCCAGAAAGGCTGGAAGGTTATTCTTCGGCGGCTCGGGAAGATAGCGCAACATTACATCGGCAGTAACCTTGCGGTTCAACTCCAATATCGACACCTGCTCGGCCACATTCTTCAACTGGCGTATATTACCGGGCCACGAATAGGCCAGCAATGCACGCTTCGCCTGCTCGTCGAGTTCTATTCGCGGGATATTGTACTTTGCAGCAAAGTCCATTGTAAATTTCTTGAACAGCAAGAAAATATCCTCACCACGATTACGCAAAGCCGGCACTTTTATGGGTACTGTACTCAAACGATAATAGAGGTCTTCACGGAAACGACCGTTGCTTACTGCTTCGGGCAGGTTTACATTCGTGGCACACACAATGCGCACATTGGTCTTTTCAACCTTTGACGAACCCACGCGCAAGAACTCTCCATTCTCGAGCACACGCAAAAGACGCGCCTGCGTAGAGAGTGGCAACTCACCCACCTCATCAAGGAAGATTGTACCACCATCGGCCTCACTGAAATAACCCTTGCGCTCGCTCACTGCATCGGTAAAAGCACCTTTCACGTGACCAAAGAGTTCCGAATCTATCGTACCCTCGGGGATGGCACCGCAGTTCACAGCAAAATATTTCCCGTGTTTACGCACGCTGTTCGTGTGAATGATTTGAGGAAAGAATTCCTTTCCCACACCACTCTCACCGGTTATAAGAATAGTCAGGTCGGTTTTTGCCACCTGCACAGCCGTGTCAATGGCTCTCAACAATTCAGCATCGTTACCAATAATTCCAAATTGTTGTTTCACCCTCTGTATCTCTGTTACATCCATAATACTCTTGTTATAGAATATGTTTCTGCCAAATTTACTCATTTATCCCAAAAAACAAGCAATTTTGACAGAAATATTTATTTTAGAACGGGAAGAGGAAGGGAAGAACAAGAATCATCACAATTCCCAAAATTATCTGCAAAGGAAGACCCACCTTAACATAATCCATAAAAGCGTACTGCCCGGCAGGCATTACTAGCGCGTTTGGCGGTGTAGAGAAAGGCGAAGCAAAACAGAGACTTGCGCCCAGCGTAACTGCAAAAAGGAAAGGCACAGGGCTCACACCTATCTGCAAAGCACTGTTCATTGCAATGGGAGCAAGCAACACCGCCGTAGCTGTGTTACTGATGAACATAGTCATAAACGAAGTGGTAAAGTAGATTCCTGCCATCAACGCTAGAGGACCATAATTACCAAGACCACTCACCAAAGAGTTCGAAATCCACGCCGACACACCTGTTTTCTGCAATGCCACCGACATAGGCATCATTGCAGCAATAAGCACTATACTCTCCCAGTTTATGGTTTTGTATGCAGCCTCCACGTTGCGGAAACAACCGGTAAGCACCATCAAGAGACCGGCAACTATAACAGCTGTCACAGGAGCCACAGGAATAAAGTCGCAAGCCATTACCAAAATCATACCAAGCATTATGAGTGCAGCCACAGGAGCCTTGTAATCGAGTGTAACCTTTGCAGCCTCCTCCAACGGACGACCCAGCACAAGCCACTCATTACTCTCATTTTCAAGTTTTGCAATATTGTCCCAGGCACCCTGCACAAGCAACACATCACCGCTGTGTATTGTCTCATCGGCAATTCCCTGCAATATATACTTTTTCTTACGGCATATACCAAGAACACTTACATTGTACTTACTTCTGAAACCAACCTCGCGTATAGTCTTGTTCACTACGGTCGATGAAGAAAGAATCACAATTTCAGCAACACCAATGTTGTAGAAATCGAGCGACTTGCCTTTTGCCTCATCGCTATCGTTCAGAACCGTCAATTTATATTTCTGGGCAAAGACCTTAACTATCTCCTCATTACCCGAAACATAGAGCACATCATCCACACGCAACACTGTATCGGAATCGACCGCCTGCTGTGTTACGCCCTTCAAAATTCTGTGCTGGCCACGCTCGATGTGACGCAACTCTATAATGTTAAGGCCATACTTCTTGCGTATATCAAGCTCGCCAATCATCTTCCCTGTAACCAAAGAAGATGCAGTCACCTGCAAACGATGCAGATTGTTCGAAATGCCATATTCTGCAACAAGTGTCTTTAAAGACTTGCCACTACCGGCACTTGCAGCACTCAAACCTCCGGGTTTCGAAAGGAACTTTTTGCTCAACGGCAAAAGCACAATGGTACCAACCACCGCACATATTATACCCACAGGAAGGAAAGTAAAGAAGCCCAATCCGGGAAAACCGTTCGAAATAAGTTCATCGTTGATTACAAGGTTCGGCGGTGTACCGATGAGTGTCATCATACCGCTCATACTGCTGGCAAATGCAAGCGGCATAAGCAAACGACTGGGATTCATCTTCACACTCATAGCCATGCTTACAACAATGGGTATCATAATGGCAACCGTTCCGGTATTGCTTACAAAAGCACCCATCACCGATGTTACAGCCATCACCAAAAGAAAAAGTTTCAGTTCGCTGTTGCCCGCAAACTTCATCAATCGTGAACTGATCATTTTGGCAAGGCCGGTCTGGAATATCGCACCACCCACGACAAAAAGCCCAACCATCATAATTATCACATTGCTCGAGAAGCCCGACAAAGCCTCTTCGGGGGTGAGCACACCGGCAAGAAGCAAAGTCGCCAAAGCTGATAGCGCAACAATGTCGGAACGCACTTTTCCGCTAATGAAAAAGAATACCGACAGCAAAAGAACCAATATAGTTACTATCATAAATTATATAAATATTAAAAAGCGGCGTAAAATTAGTAAAATAATGCGATAAGCGCAATACAAAAACACCACAAACAAATGCAAAAAACAGAACCAGCAAATAATGTTTAACAAAAAGCAAGAAGAACAGTTTAAAAAAGCACCAAAATAGAGCGTTAAAATGGGAGATTTTCAAGAATTTCTATATAAATTTGCATCATAAACAAAGCGTGTACAAAGAAGGCCACAGGTAAGAAAACAGCAGGCAGGCTAACCAATAAAACCTGCATAGCTTAAACACCTGTATTCATTGTGGACAACACACAACCAATAAACCCAAGGCCCACAACAACCATCTTTACACAAAGAACCCAAGAACCGAAAAAGAGGAAGCCATATCAAAGCCATAAAATACATAACCATAACAATTGCAACAATTGCCGCCATTATTTATGGGGCATCATTGCTATTGCGTCTCGATGCCGTGCAGCAGCGAGCAGCCAGCGGCATCACTCTCGCCATAAAAAAATTCAGCGACCTGCCTTTGAGCATAGGCTCGGTACAGGTACAGCACCTCAACAAGATTGTAATAAAAGAGATATACCTCACCGACGAAGAGGGCGACACAGCCATTGGCATACCCAAGATAACAGCACACCTCTCACCACTTTATATGCTAAAAGGCGATGTACAGGTAAACACCCTTATCGTGAGCAACCCTGCCATCAGACTCTACCGCAAAGAGAAAGGTTCGCCACTGAACATTCAGTTCCTTATAGACAAGCTATCGGGCGACAGCACCAAACAGGCGAGCATCACACCCGACATACGCATTAACCAAATACAGATATATGAGGGAACTGCACGCTATGATGTCGGTGAAAGGAAGAAGGAAGAAACAACATTATTCGACCCCGAGCATATATATGTAGATAACTTTTCTGCAAACCTCTCTCTCAAAAAGTTCAAGAACGATTCCATCGCTATGCACATACGTTCCCTTTCGGGAAAAGAGAATTGCGGTTTCAATCTCAACCGCATCACAGCCGATATAAACGCTACAAAAGAAGCAATAAAAATAAACAAACTACAAATAACCCTACCCAACAGCAAAATATCATCGGGTGGCATCACCATCAATTCCAAGAAAGGTGGCAACTGCATTGTCAAAGGCAGCGTCCACGGCAAGCAAATAACACCTGCCGATTTTGCGACTTTTCTCCCCACACTTGCAAACAAGACACTGCCCAACGCCGAATTCAAAGCGACTATCAACGGCAACGCAAAGAAAAGCAATGCCGAGATTTCACTTACTACAAGCGACAACAGTTTCAGTCTGCAAATGAATGCAACAACTGACAACCTGCTCAACCCACAAGAGAGCACACTAGCTATAAGCAATGGAGAGATAACAACAAAAGCCATAGAACACATACAGAAAATCCTGTGCGACAGCACCGGAAAACTCGACATACTGAAACGTGTAGGCAAAATAACCATTGAAGGAAACACCACCAAAAACAGCAAAGGCCTGCAAGGAGGATTATACATCAATGGCAGTTGTGGCACCATAGATGGTAAACTCACCGCCGACAAGAAAGAGAACTACTCGGCAACACTTCAAATGAAGAGTTTGAAACTCGGCAAAATATTACAGAACCACGATATCGGAACTTGCAACGTGATTGCCGACATACAAGGACAACTCGGTACAACCACCGACATAGCATTCAATTCAACCATAAACAACCTTGAGTACAAGAAATACGAGTATTCTCCTATCAACATCATTGGCACATTCAATGAAAACAGACTGGAAACAACTATCAACATCGACGATCCGAATGCCGACGGACAATTATCTTGTACTTACTCAAATGGAGAACGCAAGGAGTTCAAAATAACTGCAAGCATAGACTCGCTCAAACTCGACAGCCTCAACATTGGAAATGGCGAACATGGTGTAATATCTGCAACGGCCGATGGCGTTTACAATGAATACGAAGGGGATAAATCTTTGTTCGACCTACGAATATACAACATAACACAAACAATTGGTAAAAAGACAAAAAACACCCGACTCGTACACATTGTGGACAACAACCTGCTCACGAACCGCAATCTCATTGTAAACTCCGATTTCATTGACGCGAAAGTTGCAGGCCAATTCAACTACGTTTCTCTCGCAAACACTTTTAAAGAGATTGTAAATACACACACACCGGCACTATCAACAGAACATAAAAAGGTAACAAGCAGCAATGCTTACATTTTCAACATTGACATAAAGAACACTGCGAATATAAGCAACCTGTTGGAATTACCCTTCACAATACACGAACGCGCAAGCATAACAGGACAGTGCGACAACAATCGCAAACTATTCCACGCTGCCATTAAACTAAATAACGCCGATATCAACGGACGCAAATACCGAAAGATTGAGGCCAATTTGTTTGCCAACGACAGCGCCGCCACCATCCGTGGAACATTATCAACACCTAAGGTTGTTGGCAAAAAGGTAAAATACTCTACTCCGGCAAGCGACTTGCAAATGAGCATCAACACCACTGCAAAAGAGAATCAGATAAACACGGTCTTAGAGTGGCACAGAGACACAGTTCCTCTCGACAAAGGAAAACTGAAAGTAAACATCGGACTCACCGGCAAAGGCAATGAGATAATCGCTGAGGCAAACATCGCACCAAGTGAAATAACATATAACAGCACCGAGTGGAAACTATCCAACTGCAACATAAAATACAGCAAGAATGAGATAAGTGTAGATAACCTACACCTTGCCAGCGATGAAAGAAGTCTCACAGCAAAAGGGCGATTAGGAAAAACAGCCGAGGATATCTTTAATGTACACCTCAATGACATTAACCTCGAAACAATACTTGATATTGTAAACTTCCGAGCCGTAACGTTTGGTGGCAACGCCACTGGTAATGTAACACTCAGCAGCGCACTTGACAGCCCGGAATTCGAAAGCAAACTAAATATAGAGAAATGTACTTTTGAAAATGGATACTTAGGAAAGCTCTCCTTTGCCAGCAATTGGAACAAAGAGAAGAAAGCTATAATGATACACGGCGATATATACGATGTGGATAATGCTCACACCATAGTTCATGGCTTTGTATCACCAGCCAACGACACCATCAACCTATGCATCGATGCCGACAGAACAAGGCTTGCCTTCCTTAACAGCATGCTCGATGGCATAATTTCCGATGTCACAGCTACTGCAACCGGGCGGATATATGTAATAGGAAGCCTTAGCAATCCTAACCTGGAAGGTAGCGCAAAGGCTTATGGTGCGATCCACGTTACAACCACCGGCTGCACGTATATGCTGCACGGCGACACTATAAAACTTACACGTGACAAAATCGCATTCGACCACACATTTATAACCGATTCCTATGGGCACACAGGCAACATAGATGGTAGCGTAGATCATAAGAGCCTGAGTCACTTCACTTGCGACCTCGACATTCATGCCGAGAACCTGCTTGCCTACCACAGCAACGGTTTCAACCAAAACCCATTTTATGGAACCACCTTTGTTACAGGTGATGCCAACATCACTGCCAACAGCAAAGGCTTGTTCATACACGCCGACATACGTAGCGACAAGAACTCTTCGTTCATCTACGACGCCACAAGCATAGGCACAACAACAAGCAGCAATTTTATAAAATTCACCGACAGGAACAAGAAAAACATAACCCTGGAACAGGAGGAAGAAGATGCTCCGCGCCGCAGTCTCCTAAGCCGTCTGAACCTTGAATTTATGATTGATGTCACCCCCGACATACTCCTCAAAGTGTTTACAAATGTAAGAACTGGCGACTACATCGACCTCTATGGCAGCGGCCCCATCACTGCCGTTTACGACGAGAAAGAGGGATTCAGCATGAAGGGAATGCTCAACCTCGAACGAGGAACATACAAGTTTACAATGCAGGATATATTCCCAAAAGAGTTCGATATAATAAAAGGCAGTACACTCGAATTTAACGGCGACCCGTTCCTTGCCGACTTGAACCTAAACACAAAATACCTTGTGCCCAGCGCATCGCTCAGCGATCTTGACCCCGACGGGCGACGTCACAAAAGTGTGAAGGTAAACTGCCTTATGGACATTACCGGCAAGCTCGATGCGCCACAACTTGCATTCGACATTGAGCTCCCCGACGCAAGCGAGGAAGAGCGTGAAATATTGGCAAGTGCCATAAATACCCCCGAGCAAAAGAATATGCAATTTGTATATCTAATGGGTATAGGCAAGTTCTACACCTACGACTATAACCGCAGCGATGGCGGTTCACAAAGTTCCAGCGCAATGGAGGCCCTTATATCAAACACCATTTCGGGACAGCTCAACAACATGTTGTCGCAAATTATAGACAACCGCAACTGGAACATATCGGGTAACTTCAGCAGTGGCGAACGCGGCTGGAACAATATGGAGGTCGAAGGCATACTTGAAGGCCGACTGCTCGACAATCGCCTGCTCATAAACGGCAACTTCGGATACCGCGAGAACCCTCTGGCCAACAGCAACTTTGTTGGGGATTTTGAGGTACAATGGTTACTCGACAAAAATGGCAATGTAAGCCTGAAAGCATACAACAAGACCAACGACCGCTACTTCTCCGAATCGACTCTCACCACACAAGGAGCAGGTGTAATTCTGCGCCACGACTTCAACGACTGGCGGTGGTGGCTCAAAAACAACAAAAAGAAGAAAGAGGTGAAAGAAACCGAAAAATAAATACTATCTTCGCAAAACAAAAAAATATAACAATATGAGAAACTTTATCACCGTAAACGACATAGGCGACCTTAAAAGCGCTGTAAAAGAGGCACTCGAAATAAAAGCCGACCGCTATAAATTTTGCGAGCTTGGCAAGAACAAAACCCTTATGATGGTATTCTTCAACTCGAGCCTGCGCACCCGTTTGAGTACACAAAAAGCAGCACTCAATCTGGGAATGAACGTAATTGTACTCGACATAAACCAAGGTGCCTGGAAACTTGAGACCGAGCGAGGAGTTATTATGGACGGCGACAAACCCGAACATATACTCGAAGCAATTCCGGTAATGGGTAGTTACTGCGACGTTATCGGCGTTCGCTCGTTTGCCCGTTTCGAGAACAAAGAGGACGACTACAACGAGGTAATCCTCAACCAATTCATAAAATATTCAGGACGCCCCGTATTCTCAATGGAGGCAGCAACCCGCCACCCGCTCCAGAGTTTTGCCGACCTCATCACCATCGAGGAACACAAAACAAAGGAACGCCCCAAAGTAGTCCTCACTTGGGCACCACACCCCAAAGCATTGCCTCAGGCTGTGCCCAACTCATTTGCAGAGTGGATGAACGCAGCCGACTACGATTTCGTTATAACCCACCCCAAGGGTTACGAACTCGACCCCGCCTTTGTGGGTAACGCCCGCGTTGAGTACGACCAGATGAAAGCCTTTGAAGGTGCCGACTTTGTTTATGCCAAAAACTGGGCAGCCTACACAGGCGACAATTACGGCAAGGTAATATGCACCGACCGCGATTGGACAGTGAGCGAGCGACAGATGGCTGTTACCAATAACGCTCACTTTATGCACTGCTTACCCGTGCGCCGCAATATGATTGTGACAGACGATGTTATAGAGAGCCCGCGCTCACTTGTCATTCCCGAGGCTGCAAACCGCGAAATTTCGGCAACGGTGGTACTGAAACGAATTATAGAAAATCTTTAAACATAGAGAGGGTGACCAAAAGTCACCCTCTTTGCTAAATACACCCACAATGCTCACCACCTACACACTCATATTCCTCCTCTCCATTGCCGCAAGCTTCATACAGCGAGCAAGCGGATTCGGGTTTGGAATATTTGTGATGATGTTCTTTCCCTTCATTCTGCCCTCTTACGGCGAGTCCATCACCCTTTCGGGGCTGCTGGCAGGAAGTACTGCTCTCTTCATTACTCTGCGCCATTGGAAAAGCATCTGTTGGAAAAGCGTTGCTGTAATCATACTGTTCAACATCATAGCAGCGTTCTTTGCCATAGAATTTATGGCATCCATGAGCAACGACACAATGAAACGATGCCTGGGAGTGGTACTTGTAGCCGTGGCTCTCTATTTCCTCTTTTGGGAAAAGAAAATCTCACTTATGATGCAGTCCAATGCTGCACGTGCCACTATAGGCACCATCAGCGGTGTTATGGGCGGCGTTTTCGCAATGCCGGGCCCGGCCGTGGTCCTTTACTGCATAAGTGCAATAAAGGATAAAATGCAATATATGGCAACAATGCAGGCACTCTCGGTAGTGTTCAATATATTCTACACCATTTTCCGCGCACACGAAGGTTACTTCACAGCCACCACACCCATACTATGGGCTACAGGCATTGGCGGCATTCTCATTGGTTCATTAATAGGAGCGTGGTGTTTCAACAAAATAAGCCGCGAGACACTGCGCCGAGCCGTATGCGTGCTTATGATTATAAGCGGAATTATTGCCATTATACGCTGATTTATACCCCATTCACATCTTTTAACTATAAAAATTAGTTCTGCAACTAAAAATTATAGTTATTTGCACTCAACTAAAAAATATAGTTGAGTTATGAAGAAGAATCTTACAAAAAGAGAAGAGGAGATTATGGAGCTCTTCTGGCGCGAAGGGCCACTATTCGTCAAAGAGTTAATACCGTTTTTCGACGAACCTAAACCACACATAAACACAGTATCGACCATTGTGCGCGGTTTGGAAGAAAAGGGGTATATAACTCACAAAGCCTACGGCAATACTTTTCAATATTACGCCGCCATAAGCAAGAGCGAATATGGCAGAAAAAGCCTTAAGAACATCATTGGCCAGTACTTCAAAAACTCATACCTGAATGCCGTATCCTCATTAGTGGAGGAAGAAGAAATCTCAATAGAAGAACTTAAGCAACTAATTGAAAAAATCAAAGATAAACATCAGTAAATGTATATGGAAGCACTCCTTATATATATTGGAAAATCGGCAATTGTGCTTACACTGTATGCACTGCTATTTACGACATTTCTGCAAAATGAAACATTTCACCGTTTCAAACGCTTCACCCTGCTTTCAAGCATATTACTTGCCTTCGCATTACCACTGGTGAACATCGGTGTGGAGTTCCCTTTAACAGGCCTCTTTACCAAAGAAGTTCCTACCGCCACAGAAATTAACTTTACGACCCTGCACGCCATAACAAACGACAGCACATTACCGACAACTGTGCCTGCTACAACATTTTGGAACTACACGACACTGCTTGCTACTCTATACTTGATAGGAATGTCAATCCTCGTAGTAAGGCTGATTGCAATGTATATAACCCTTGCGCACATAATAAATAGAGGAGAAATGCGAGAAGGCACACCCGGCATTGAACTGCGTGTTATTGATGAAGAGATAAAACCTTTTAGCTGGTTCCGATGGGTAGTTATAAGCAATAGTGATTTACAGGAATGTGGCAAAGAGATAATAATACACGAAAGCGCTCACTGCAATGCCTTACACTCACTTGACATTATAATAGCAGAGATTGTCATTATTCTCCAATGGTTCAACCCATTCGCCTGGTTTGTAAAAAAACAACTTAAAGAGATACACGAATACGAAGCCGACCAAGCAGTACTGCACAGTGGCACAAATATCAAGAAATATCAACAACTAATAATAAAAAAAGCCGTTGGCGCAAGGCTCTACTCTATTGCCAACAGCTTCAATCACAGTTCAACCATTAAACGTATCACTATGATGTGTAAAAAGAAATCAAACCTATGGAGATGTACAAAAGCATTGTACATACTCCCGGCGACAGCATTTGCTGCGCTACTTTTTTCGCAACCCGAGAGTATTAATGCCACCGAGCACGAAAGCAATGGCAAAGTTACGGATTTTACCATAAACAAACAAGAGACAATGTTTGCAATAGCTACCGGCGACAGCACTGCTAAGAAAATTGCAGCAATCGGCGAAGTAAAACACGCGGAACCAAACGACACGGTATGGGATAACGAACTGGTCTATCAAGTAGTGGAAAAGATGCCCCAATTTCCGGGCGGAAACGAAGCTATGTTCGCTTTCTTGCAAAAAAACATACGTTACCCACAGGAGGCACGCGATGCCAAAGCCGAGGGACGTAGCGTTATACAATTTATTGTAAACCGCAATGGCAACATTAACAATGTGCATATTGTAAAAAGTAGCGGCAATGAGGCTTTGGACAAAGAAGCCGTGCGCGTGGTCGAGAGCATGCCACAGTGGACACCCGGCAAGCAGAACGGCAAGAACGTGGCGGTACAATACACCCTGCCCATTATGTTCCGCTTGCAAGGCACCCCACAACCCAAGAGAAACGACAATATGCTGTTGCTGAACAGAGAGTCGCCCCTGCTTATCATAAACGGCGCGATATATGAGGGCAATGCGGACATCATCAGCAACATAAAGGAAGAGGATATTGAGAGTGTAAACGTTCTTGAGGAGGGAGCGGCTACAAAACTATATGGCGAAAAGGGCAAATACGGTGCCATCGTGCTTGAACTTAAAAAACACACACAGTTCGACCCCACAAGCTTTACCTACGACAATGCAAGCAGTGGCAAGGAGCCGCAAACGTACCAATTTAATATAGGTATAAAACAAGGCGATGCGACACCGGTAAGATTCGATACCCCGGGAGCAGAGTTCATTGGAGATACAAGCGACCTGCAACTTGGCAACAGAAAGGCGGTGCTTGACAGCGGGCTCACCGAAGGGAGTGTTACAATAGAATTCAATGTGGAGACCGACGGCAGCATCACATTTGCCAAGGTAACAAAGAGCTCGGGCAACAACGCTGTGGATAGCGAGGCATTAGCACTCATCTACAACACCCAAAAGAAATGGAAACCCGCCACAAAGGATGGCAAGCCCGTGCGTTCAAGGCCCTCTTTGACACTTACCTTCTCAAAAAAGAGATAAAGGAGGCACAAACAAAAAATCATAACGTAAAAAGAATTATGGCAGCCAATTTGAAGTGAACCCCAAAAGTTAGACAAAAAACTTTTGGGGTTCACTTCAAACTCCTTTTGACCGCCATAATGATATTACTATTTGGAAAACGTCCTGTCATCGCCCCAACAGAAATTCATCCAAGCTTTGGTCTTTTGCTCGGCAGGGTTATCCTGTGGCACCCAGAAAGAGAAATCCTTTCCATCATCGGGCAAAAACTGTTGTTTCACAAAGTGATGGGGATAGTCGTGTGAATATTTGTATCCGTCGGCATAACCCAATTGGCGCATAAGTTGCGTGGGGGCATTTCGAAGAGGCAGAGGTACTGGAAGATTACCCGTTTCGCGCACCTTTTCGAGCGCGTTGTTTATGCCCATGTATGCCGAATTGCTCTTGGGCGAGGTGGCAAGATAGACTGTGGCCTCGGCAAGGGGAATACGCCCCTCGGGCCAGCCAATCTTCATTACAGCGTCAAAGGCCGCATTGGCAAGAAGCAGAGCATTTGGGTTGGCAAGGCCAATATCCTCGGATGCAGAAATTATAAGACGGCGGGCAATGAATTCAGGAGCCTCGCCGCCCTCTATCATACGGGCAAGCCAATAAAGTGCAGCGTCGGGGTCACTACCACGTATGGATTTTATGAAGGCCGAAATTATGTCATAATGCACTTCACCCTCCTTGTCATAGGCAAGAGGGTTTTGTTGCAGGCAACTTACAACCTTATCATCGGTTACTACAACCGGCGACTCCGCATCGGCCTCTACAACAAGTTCAAGGGTGTTGAGCAACTTACGGGCATCGCCACCGCTGTATCGTAGCAAAGCGTCGGTCTCGCGCAGTTCCACTCCACGAGTTTTCAAAGCCTCATCGGTTGTTATTGCATAATCGAGCAGATGCAGCAAATCATCTTTTTCGAGCGATTTGAGCACATAAAGCTGGCAACGCGACAAAAGCGGGCGTATAACCTCGAACGAAGGATTCTCGGTTGTTGCACCAATGAGTGTCACAATACCTGTTTCCACTGCGCTCAACAGCGAATCCTGCTGCGACTTATTGAAACGGTGTATCTCGTCTATAAAGAGTATTGCACCGCCACCACCCGAGAAAAGCGGTGAGTTCTTCGCTTTGTCTATAACCTCACGCACCTCTTTAACACCCGACGACACTGCGTTCAGGGTGTAAAAGGGGCGATTCAGTTTTTTGGCTATTATTTTAGCAATGGTTGTCTTTCCCGTTCCCGGCGGGCCCCACATTATGAACGAAAGGATGCGCCCCGAATCGACCATACGACGAAGCACGGCACCCTCACCAACGAGGTGTCGCTGCCCCACATACATGCTGAAATCGGTAGGGCGCAAACGTTCTGCAAGGGGTTTTGCCATAACGGTTTAGCTCAAGCCTACGATTTCACCGTTAATATAATCGATGTGATTGGCCTGGGGGTCTTTGGGAAGACCGGGCATACGAATGATGTCGCCGGCAATGGCAACAATCATCTCGGCACCAGCGTTAAGCACAACGTCGCGTATCTGCAAGTTGAACCCCTTTGCAGCACCATACAGTTTCGCGTCGGCACTGAAAGAGAACTGTGTCTTTGCAATGCATACAGGGAACGATGTCATACCCAACTTCTCGGCAAGCTTTATGCGATCCATTGCGGGTTTTGCAAATGATACCGATGCGGCACCATAGATATTTTTCGCAACCTTCTCGATTTTTGTAGCAATGCTGTCCTCATCGCTGTATGTAAATTCGAGTTTCTTTGAGGGGTTGTTGGCGATGGTATCAACCACAATCTGTGCCATCTCCACAGCACCCTCGCCACCCTGTGCAAAGGCGTTGTTGATAACGAAAGGCAAGCCGAGTTCCTGCTCCACGTGAGCGCGAAGAAGAGCCATCTCCTCGTCGGTATCGGTAGCAAAACGGTTGAACACAACTATTACCGACTGACCGAAAGACTGCAAGTTGGCAACGTGACGGTCAAGGTTGGCAAGACCATTGCGCAAGCCCTCCATGTCGGGTTCCTTGATTTTGTCGAGTTCCACACCACCGTGCATCTTCAAGCCCTGTGCTGTGGCAACAATAACTGTTGCATCGGGTTGGAGACCACTCTTGCGGCAAAGGATGTTATAGAATTTCTCAGCTCCAAGGTCGGCACCAAAACCGGCCTCCGTAATTGTATATTCACTATGGGCGAGAGCCATTTTGGTAGCAAGTTGCGAGTTGCAACCGTGAGCAATATTTGCAAAGGGGCCACCATGAACCACTGCGGGGGTATTCTCGGTTGTCTGCACGAGGTTGGGCTGTATGGCATCCTTCAAAAGAACCATAATAGAGCCGGCAATACCCAAATCTTTCACGGTGAAGGGGTCACCTGAATATGTGTAACCAAGCAAAATGTTCTCAATGCGACGACGCAAGTCGTTCTCATCTGAAGCAAGGCAGAGAATAGCCATAAGCTCCGATGCAGGGGTAATATCGAAACCAGCCTGCTCCACAAGACCATTTGTAGCGGGGCCAACGCCAGTGATTATTGAGCGCAAAGAGCGGTCGTTCACATCGAGTACACGACGCCAAAGAATCTCTTTAAGACCGAAGCCCTCTTTTGCGTGCTGATAGAGATAGTTGTCGAGCAAAGCCGCAATCATATTGTGAGCCGAAGTAATCGCGTGGAAGTCACCAGTAAAGTGAAGGTTGATTTTCTCCATAGGCAACACCTGTGCGTAACCGCCACCGGCAGCACCACCCTTCATACCGAAACAGGGACCGAGTGAAGGCTCACGGAGAGCTACCACAGCCTTCTTGCCAATCTTGTTAAGACCAAGTGCAAGACCGATAGATACTGTGGTTTTACCAATACCCGCACGTGTGGCAGTAATTGCGGTAACAAGGATAAGTTTTCCCTTCTGCTCGCCAATAAGGCTCAAAGGGAGCTTTGCGATATACTTACCATAATGTTCAAGGTCGTCTGCCGCAATACCCATCATTGCAGCTACATTCTCAATACGTTGCAGCTCCGTTTCGTGAGCTATCTCAATGTCACTTTTCATAGTTTATATATTTTAGTATTTATATACACGTGTAAGAGATTGCGAAGATAGTGATTAAACTCCAAAAGCCGGCCTAAAATCCTCTATTTTTTTCAACAGACACAATTATTCCATTTTTAGAAATTTATACCCCCTGCCATTGAAGAAAATTCCGTTTTTTGTGCTATTTTTGTAAATTGTATTAAAGACACTGATAAAAAACAAAAAAACATATATACAATGACCGAGATAAACGAAACTGAAAAGAACGAGAAAAAGAGTGTCAGTTTTATCGAGCAAGCAATCATAAACGACCTTGCCGAGGGTAAAAACGGAAGCAAAGTACAGACACGCTTCCCGCCCGAACCCAACGGTTACCTGCACATAGGTCACGCAAAAGCCATCTGTATGGATTTTGGTATGGCCGAAAAATACAACGGTGTGTGCAACCTGCGTTTCGACGACACCAACCCCACAAAAGAGGATGTAGAGTACGTTGATGCCATTATGGAAGACATCAAGTGGCTTGGCTTTGAGTGGGCGAATGTTTACTACGCTTCGGACTATTTTCCACAATTGTGGGACTTTGCCGTGCGCCTTATCAAGGAGGGCAAAGCATACATCGACGAGCAGAGCGCCGAGCAGATTGCAGCCCAGAAAGGAACTCCCACACAGCCCGGTACAAACAGCCCTTACCGCGACCGCCCCATTGAGGAGAGCCTAGAACTCTTTGAGAAGATGAACACCGGCGAGATTGAGGAGGGAAAAATGGTGTTGCGTGCCAAGATTGATATGGCAAGTTCAAACATGCACTTCCGCGACCCCATTATCTACCGCGTGGTAAAGAGTGCACACCACCGCACAGGCACTACATGGAAAGCATACCCTATGTACGACTTTGCACACGGACAGAGCGACTACCTCGAAGGAGTTACCCACTCGCTTTGTACCCTTGAATTTGTACCCCACCGTCCTTTGTACGACCTTTTCGTGGATTGGATAAAAGAGGGTAAGGACCTCGAAGACAACCGTCCCCGACAATATGAGTTCAACAAACTAAACCTCAACTACACCCTTATGAGCAAGCGCAACCTGCTCATCCTTGTAAAAGAGGGACTTGTAAACGGATGGGACGACCCCCGCATGCCGACTATCTGCGGCTTCCGCCGTCGCGGTTACTCGCCCGAGTCTATACGCAACTTTGTTGACAAGATTGGTTACACAACATACGACGCCCTCAACGACTTTGCTCTTCTCGAAAGCGCTGTACGCGAGGACCTCAACTCACGCGCGACACGCGTTTCTGCGGTTATCAACCCTGTGAAACTCACAATCACCAACTACCCCGAAGGCAAGGTTGAAGAGCTCACAGCCATAAACAACCCCGAAAAGCCTGAGGATGGCACACATACAATTGAATTCAGCCGCGAATTGTGGATAGAGCGCGACGACTTTATGGAAGACGCTCCCAAGAACTACTTCCGCCTTACACAGGGCCGCGAAGTGCGCTTGAAGAACGCTTACATCGTACTTTGCACCGGTTGTGTTAAAGACGAGCAAGGCAACGTAACAGAAGTTCTCTGCGAGTACATCCCCGACACAAAAACCGGCGAGAAGGATGCCAACCGCAAGGTAAAGAGCACCATACACTGGGTAAGCCGCAACCACTGCGTAAAAGCCGAGGTGCGTCTCTACGACCGCTTGTGGAAAGCCGAGAACCCCCGCGACGAAATGGCTGCCATAAGAGAAGAGAAGGGATGCGATGCACTTGAAGCAATGAAAGAAATGATTAACCCCTGCTCACTCGAGGTGCGCAGCGAGTGCTACGTTGAAAAATATCTCTCAACATTGCAACCTTTGAGCTATTTGCAATTCCAGCGCATCGGTTACTTCAACATCGACCCTGATTCAACACCCGAAAAACTAATCTTCAACCGCACTGTATCACTCAAAGATACTTGGAGCAAGATTAAAGGAAAATAATCTTCAAAACAATACCGGATGGACAACAAAAGCTATTTTGATTCACCGGAATTTCGCGAAATTCTACAAAAATATGAGCAGACAAGAAGAAACGATGTCTGCTCATATTTCGGCATAGACGACCTCCTCGACATTCTGATCTATTACATTTTTCAGGATGCAATAGAGGCCGCCGAGGAGGTTTACACCCACGCTCAAAGGCTGCACCCGGCAGCACCGGAACTCACAAAGATGGAGGTAAAGCTGCTGCTCGCAAAGAACGAACCCGAAAAAGCACTCACAATACTTGGGGAACAGGGATTTACCGATGACGACGAAAGCAAGCTGCTGCAAGCACAAGTCTTCATTGCACTCAAAGAGTATCGCGAAGCAAAAAATATCGCCATAGAGATACTGAACAAAAAGCAGATAACAAGGGAAAGTGCCTGTGAAGCCCTCGAAATATTACTCGACGGCGGGTTTGCGCAGGATGCTCTTGAAATAACCGAGTATGGCCTTACCAAATACCCCGGGCACAGAAATCTCCTTGAAATAAAAGCCGAATGCCTGATTGAGTTGCAAGACACCCACGGAGCGATAGAGATATACAATCACCTGCTCGACCTCGACCCCTACTCAACTTTCTATTGGGAACAACTTGCCCACATATATTATATGATAAACAAGTATGGCAAGGCGCTCGAGTGCTTTGAATACGAGCTTGCAATTGGCGAGGAGATAGACTATGCCCGCATGATGCAGGGGTACTGCTACTACTTTATGCGCGACTATGCCAATGCACACAAGGTATTCAGTACACTGGCCGAACGTTACCCCTCTTCGGCTATGCCCCGTTTTTACCAGGCACTCTGCAAGTGGAATACCGGAAATGCAGGAAACGCGTTGAGTTTGTTCGATAAAGTGATAGAACTTTGCGAGGACGACACCATTGAAGCTATGGCAGCACGCATAAATCGTGCAATAATACTTGCTCGTACAGGAGAGGAAGATGCAGCAATGGGAGCAATATCGCTCGCCCTTCTTATGCACCCAAACAACCTGAAACAGTTGCTTGTGGGCGACAACGAACTATACGACCTGCGCGACAAAGAGAACCTCACATTCAAAGAAATGAATGTGATGGATATAAAAGATTGGAACACCGAAGAGTGCCTCTTCTCACTGGCAATGCACTTGATAAAGTACAAGCACAACAGTCTTGCCAAAAACGTACTCCTCTACACCCGACATTTAAGCAGCGACCCGACAGATATCGACGCCGGCCTCACCTTTACAATGTATATGACAGGGGAAAAAGAGGAAGACTTGCTGCCTTATGCCGATAGCGCCATAAACGGCAGGTCGAACATACTTTTTGACCTGTTCGGCCTTGTGTATGACGCAAACATTTCGACGAAAAGATTTCTTGAAACAATAAAAAAATAGAGCCACGGCTCTATTTTTTTATTGTTATGCAAATCAACTTGTATAATTACTTGTCGGAAAACTCTTTAATGCGGTTCTCTTCACTCATCTTGCACACAAGCAGATTACCGTCATTCTCTGAAATTATACAATCATCGACACCGATAACCACCACACTCTTCATACCGCGAGTATTGACAATACAGTTACGAGTGTCGCAGAACGAAGTCTCGCCATTGCCCAAAGCAACATTGCCATTAAGATCCTTCTGCACCTTGTTATGCAACGATACCCATGTACCCAAGTCGCTCCAACCGAAATTCGAAGGGAAAACAAAAATTTCGTCGGCACGTTCCATAATGGCATAATCGACCGAAATATTGCGGCATTCGGGGAAACGCTCATTGACCATCGCCTGCTCCTCGGGGGTGTAGTAATAAGGCATCAAGGACTCGAATATTTCAGCAATGGGACCTTGATATACACGGAATGCATTTACAATGGTTGAAACATTCCAGATAAATATACCTGCATTCCAATAGAAATTATTCTTCGCCACATAAGCCATTGCTGTGTCAAGGTCTGGCTTCTCTTTGAAAGAATCGACACGGAACACCTCTTTGTTTGCAAGCGATGCAGTACCGAGAGCCGCCTCAATGTACCCATAGCCGGTATCGGGGCGAGTGGGTTTTATACCCAAAGTAAGTATTGCATCGGAATCGGCAACAAATTTAAGTGACGAAGATATTATACGCTGGAATTCACGTACATCGGTAACAAAGTGGTCACTAGGTGTAACCACCATATTGGCATGAGGGTCCTTTTTCTTGATTTTCCATGCAGCATACGCAATACAAGGCGCGGTATTTCTGCGACAAGGCTCCTGCAATATATTCTCTTCGGGTATCATGGGGAGCTGCTCTTTTACAAGCGGAGCATACTTCTCCGAAGTAAGCACCCACACATTTTCCATAGGACATATATCGCCGAAGCGCTCTACTGTGAGCTGCAAGAGAGACTTGCCACAACCAAGCACATCGATAAACTGCTTAGGACGATCTACTGTACTCATAGGCCAAAAACGGCTACCGATGCCGCCTGCCATAATTACAACGTGATTAGATTTACTCATATTAAATAAAATAAAGTGCTATGCACTGATTATACATCATTAAACAATTGCGAAGATAAAAAAAAGAGAGAATTTCATAAAAAAAAGAGTACAAAAATTAAGCTACATGTTAACAAAACTATTTTTAATGCAAAATATGGCGGAATAAAACAAAAAAAAGAGCCATACTTTACATTATTAAACGTATCTTTGTAAAATTGCAAATGCATACTATTACAACAACAGGCAATTATGCTATGCGCCGATAACAAAAAAGACGAAAAGCTTTGGTATGTACTACGCGTGACATACCAGCGCGAAATTGCCGCAAAAGAGAAACTTTGCGCCATAGGAATTGAGAGTTTTGTTCCTATGATAAAGAAAAAGATAATCGGTAAAAGCGGAAAGCCCGAGTGGAAGTACGAAGCTGCCTTGCACAATTATATATTCGTACACAGTACAAGAGAAAAAATCGATTGTATAAAAAAAGAATATATACCATGGCTACGTTATGTAATTTCCCCTAACCGAGAAAATGGGCGCAGCGTAATGACAGTGCAGGAGAGACAGATGCAAAGTTTCATTGCAATAGCCGGAAACGAGAGTGAAAGGATACTGTATCTTAACCCCGACGAGATAAACCTGACAAAAGGTGACAGGGTACGCGTCGTGGGAGGTGTTTTTGAAGGAGCCGAGGGGTACCTTGTAAAGATAGAACACAAAAGAGAAAAACGAGTTGTCGTAAAGATCGACGGAATAACAGCGGTAGCCACCACGTCGATACCTTCGGCATTGGTTGAAAAAATAGATTAGAATACAATAATTATATTTTATACACGTTTTTTAAGCATAAACACAACTATTGGATATGGAAAAGATATATCACTTGTTGCTGCCTTTTTTCGTGGCATTTGTGGCGACCTTATGGGTACACCCTAAAGTCTTGAAAATTGCGATATTAAAGAATCTTGTGGACAACCCCGACGAGCGCAAGCTACAACGCCGCCCCGTACCTGTTATGGGAGGTCTCGCGGTTTTCTTCGGAATAGTCGTGGGCATCTGCTCTTCACAAATGGTATTTTTCAGTCCGGGAGTATTCGTGCTTATATCAGCAATGGTTATAATGCTCTATGTGGGCACCATTGACGACATCCTCGACCTCTCGCCCTACACACGTTTCGCTATTGAAATTGCCGTGGTGGCATTTATCATGTATGTAAACAACAACGGAATAAACAATTTCTGGGGATTGTGGGGAATAGACACTATATCTATGTGGATTGCAGCTCCGCTCACCATATTTGCCGCAGTGGGCATTATAAACGCCGTAAACCTCATTGATGGCGTAAATGGTCTCTCGTCGGGTTTCTGCTTTATGGCGTGTGTTATGTTTGCCATAATGTTCCTTCTTTCGGGAAACATAGTCATGATGGTACTTGCGACATCTGCTGCCGGAGCTATAATACCCTTCTTCCTGCACAATGTTTTCGGACACAACACAAAAATGTTCATTGGCGATGGAGGTACTTTGGTTATAGGAACAATGATGTCAATGTTTGTGATTAACATCTTGAAAGATACATCTTTGAGCGCAAAACTTGCTTACGAAGGAGTGGGCCTTATCCCCTTCACCCTTGCAGTATTGGCAGTACCTGTGTTCGATACATTGCGAGTTATGTCGGCACGCATAATTAGAGGTCACTCACCTTTCAGCCCCGACAAGACACACTTGCACCACCTGTTCCTTGAACTCGGTTTCTCACACATTGGCACAACAGTGTCTATATTGTCACTTAACTTCATGATTATCGTAGCCTGGTTCGTGTCATACAAACTTGGCGCATCAATAGACATACAGCTTTATACCGTACTTATATTAAGCATACTTATTACTTTTATATTCTACAAGTTCGCTAAAATACAACTTGCAAATAAGGGCAAGACTCTTAAAATGTTGCAGAGCATAGGCAAATTACTACAAATAGAGAAGAAAGGTATTTGGAACTTGATTCAAAGAGCAATAGACAAAATTTAAAAAATACAAGCCATAAAAACAAAGCGACTAAATCGGTAATGATTTAGTCGCTTTGTTTTTTATAGAGCTACTCTGCCAATCAATTTTTCTCCATATTATGGTCCAGCCTTCCGTATCCTATAAGTTTATCATAGCGTGAACCAAATTCACGATGGTATATAAGTATCAGATACTCGTTCTCCGTATCATAACAATTACCCTCAGCAGGCAACAGATCTGCCTTTTTCGCACCATCGGGTAACCACACATAGGCATAATTGTAAAGACCAAGCTTCAACATCTTTGTAACACAATAGGCTCTTTTTTCATAATCGTACTCCAACATATTCTCCTTTTCGAATCTGTTATTACAAAAATCTCCGAGCAAATAATAACTTCCACCGGCACGATAAGGGGCATCCAAAGTAAAGTGCACAAAGAGGTAATCGGCCTCTATAAATGTACCATACCCTTCAAGAGTATTCACAAAACAACGCCCATTTTCGTCACGGCCATTGCGGTGGAAAGAGTACGGCTGGTCGGCATAGAGAGAAGCATGATAGAACGGTTCCAAAAAAGCGACTCTTTCCACTCCCATACCACACACACGCGGGTCGGTAAGTTCAAATCGACGATACTCGTTACCGGCATCAAAAATCAACGCACGGTTATTTGTATATTGCAATGTGGAACCTGTTATATATGTAGGTTTCAGCCCCGTCACAGCATTGTCGGCACGACGATTCTGGTAAACAACAGGGATAATCTCAGCCGCAGGATTCTTGATATCATATTTCGGATGATGCACCGTAAACGACACCTGCTGGTGCGATTTATTCATATCGATATCGGTATTTCCGCTTGCACCGGCACTTAATGCCACACGCTGCTCCGCTACCGAAAAACGGAATTCGGCAACAACCTCTTCATCGTCCTCGTCGTCTATAATCTCCACAATATAATTACCCGACAACTTTAACGAAACATCCTCGTTTGGTATCGTAAAAGTATAATTGGTATATAGCATTGTGGTATTAACAGAGTTTTCCCACTCTTCAATGGGCATTTCGTTAAATCCATTGAGGAAATCTATATCAAACAATTCGCTTGGCTCCCAGTTGGCACGGCAATGAGTTATTCTGTATATATAACGATGATATGTGTGCGACATCTCATCGAAAGAGAACTGCAACACATCGTCACCGTGCAGACGCATTACCGGTGGCTGACGCCAATCGTCGTTTAGCACCATCTGCATAGAGCATATAGATGATGAGAAGGCACGCATAAATTGCGCCTGGACACACAACGGCGAAAAGAACAACAATATATATAAATAAAAACTTTTCATCGATAAACCATTTATGATAGCGAAGATAGCCATTTAAAAAGAAATATTGCCTATATTTACATTATAATTTGTTAACCGAATATGAGAAAGGGATTTTTTCTACTAACCTTATTATTGGCAACTTTAACATCTGCGCAAGAGAGAATTTACGGGAAGAGCGACAGTATATTTGTCACAAGCCTGCTTACAAAATACTCAGCAACAGCAAGTATCGGGGAGCAGTTACTATCTATTGCCAAAGAGTTCACAGGGCATAAATATGTTGCCGGCACACTTGACACTCATAGCAACGAGCCGCTTGTCATAAGTACAACTGCCGTAGATTGCACCACGTTTGTTGAATATGTACTCGCCATACACATCACCATAAACGAAGGTAAAAACAGCTTTGATGATTTCTGCCGCTCTCTAGAGATAATACGTTACCGCAATGGAATACGTAATGGTTACGCAAGCCGCTTACACTATATAAGCCAATGGGCAGCCGACAGTGCAAAAAAAGAGTTTCTGGAGGAGGTTACACAAGCTTCACCACACCACAAATGCATACTGAAACTCAATTATATGAGTTGCCACCCCGCAAGCTACCGGCAACTGCGCGAAAGCCCACAGCTTGTAAATGAAATTGCAAGATGGGAAGAACCTTTCCGCACAAAAGAGATTGCATATATACCAAAAGATTTTTTACGCAAGGAACAAGGGGATTTACAAATTAACGACGGAGATATAATTGCACTCACAACCAATATTGAAGGACTCGATGTTGTCCACATCGGGTTTGCCTTTTGGGAAAAAGAGGAGTTGCGCATACTGCACGCATCAAGTGCAGAAGGCAAAGTGATGAAAGAGAACAGAAGCCTCCACCTGTATCAAAAGGAGAAGAAAAGCCACACAGGTATCAGAGTTTTTAGGGTAAAAAAATAAGAAGGCGCACTACACGGCACGCCTTCTTAATAATATTAACTTGTCAATGACAATTACTTCAAGGTTCCATTGTTTGCGGCATCAATCATAGCCTGGCTTGCATAAAGATAAACCTCTACACGACGGTTTTTCTTTCTGCCCTCAGCAGTTGCATTGTCGGCAACAGGGTATTTTGAGCCATAACCCTCAATTTGCTTAATCTGCGAATCAGGAACACCCAGGCTCTTCAAATAAGATGCAACAGAATTTGCTCTATTCACAGAGAGGGGGTTGTTGATGGCATCGTTACCTGTACTGTCGGTATGACCGAAAATTGCAATATCGGCATCGTTGTACTCTTTAAGCACCTCGGCAAACTGTGCAAGGTCGGCCTTAACTGCGTTATTGAGATCGTACTTGTTAGTTGCAAACAAAACGCCTGAATCAAAAGTTACCTTAACTGCGGTAAGATTATTAGCATCGGTTATTGTCTCAACGGTAGCATTCTCAATTTCAGCAGCGGCAGCAGCAGCCTTATCCATACGATGACCGATAACAGCACCAGTACCGGCACCAACAGCAGCACCAACAGCAGTTCCAACAGCCTTGTTTCCTGCAAGATGGCCAACCAAAAGTCCAAGAGCAGCACCACCCGCAGCACCAATAACACTACCTTTTGCAGTATTGTTGATACTCTCGCAACCACTCAACACCATAGCCACACACAAAGCAAGAATTGTTGTTTTAATCAGATTTTTCATATTTTACTTTTAAATTTAAACTTTTATATTTTCAGCATTTAAAATCGGCTGCAAAGTTAGTTATTTATACATAGAATTACAATTTAAGCAGTACATTTGATTAAGCAATCATCAATTTAGATGAATTTATAGGCACAAAGAATGGAGAATATAAGATAATATATAAATATATTTTTGTAAATTTGCGCATTATTAGCGCGATAGCATTATCGTAACAGAATGTAACGAATAAACAAACATTATATGGCAGAATTAAAAGAACTTACCAAACGTAGCGAGAGCTACTCGCAGTGGTACAACGATTTAGTACTCAAAGCCGACCTCGCAGAGCAATCACCTGTAAGAGGTTGTATGGTTATCAAGCCCTACGGATATGCTATATGGGAAAAGATGCAGAGAATTCTCGATGACAAGTTCAAAGAGACAGGACACCAAAACGCCTATTTCCCTTTGCTCATCCCCAAATCGTTTCTCAGCCGTGAGGCCGACCACGTGGAAGGCTTTGCAAAAGAGTGCGCCGTGGTAACACACTATCGTTTGAAAAATTCACCCGACGGCAACGGTGTTGTGGTTGACCCCGCAGCGAAGCTCGAAGAGGAAATGATTATACGCCCCACATCGGAAACCATCATCTGGAGCACATACAAAAACTGGATACAGTCGTACCGTGATCTCCCCATTATGGTAAACCAGTGGGCAAATGTTATGCGTTGGGAGATGCGTACACGCCTTTTCCTGCGTACAGCAGAGTTCTTGTGGCAAGAGGGACACACAGCCCACGCCACACGCGAAGAGGCTGAAAAAGAGGCAACAACAATGCTTCACGTATATAACGACTTTGCAAACAACTACATGGCTCTGCCCGTAATCATGGGTGTCAAGTCTGCTAACGAGCGTTTCGCCGGCGCACTCGACACATACACAATCGAGGGTATGATGCAGGACGGTAAAGCCTTGCAGTGTGGTACATCACACTTCCTCGGCCAGAACTTCGCAAAAGCCTTCAATGTGCAGTTTGTCGACAAAAACAACAGCCTCGAATACGTTTGGGCTACATCGTGGGGCGTTTCAACCCGTTTGATGGGTGCGCTCATTATGACACACTCAGACGACAATGGTCTTGTACTTCCTCCTGCACTTGCACCCATACAGGTGGTTATTGTACCCATCTACAAAAACGAGGAGCAGTTGCAAAAGGTTACAGAAACCATTACACCCATAATCAACGAGCTTAAAGCATTGGGCATAAGTGTGAAGTTCGACGATGCCGACAACCGTCGCCCAGGCTTCAAGTTTGCCGAATACGAGCTTAAAGGCGTTCCTGTACGTTTGGTACTTGGTGCACGCGACATTGAGAACGGCACCGTTGAGGTTATGCGTCGTGATACACTCGAAAAAGAGACACGCTCTATCGACGGCATCACAGCTTATGTTAAAGAACTTCTCGACGAGATACAAAAGAACCTTCACCGCAAGGCTCTCGCTATGCGCGAAGCATGCACACGCTGCGTAGATACATACGAAGAGTTCAAAACCGAGATTGAAAAAGGCGGTTTCATTCTTGCACACTGGGACGGAACACCTGAAACAGAAGAACTTATCAAGAACGAAACTAAAGCCACAATACGTTGTATTCCCTTCGAGTTCGATAGCACACCCGGCACCTGTATGGTTACCGGCAAACCCTCGGCAAGAAGAGTACTTTTTGCAAGAGCATATTAATTACAGAACACAACAACCACCAACAAAAAAGAGAGCCGCGGCTCTCTTTTTTGTTGGTGGTATGTCATTGTCAGCATTCACTATTTTGCGACAAGGCCTTTTTACGTGCGGCAATGTATTGCTCAAAAGCCACTTTGTGTGCGCGTGTTCTTTTCCATCTGTTGTGAGTCCACAACCAAGAAGCCGGGTCGCGACGAATATCAGCCTCTGCACGGCGGAAATACTCATTGGTAATCTCATTTTCGGGTAAAGACAAAGCATCATCGGTCATCAACTCGAAATGAGCAACATATTTTCCGCGCTTCACCTTGGTAATGCTTACATAGAAAACAGCTGCATTCACACGACGGGCAATCTTTTCGGCACCCGTAAAAACCGCAGTCTCCTGATTCAGGAAGGTAACAAAGTGATTCATTGCCTCAATCTTGGGAAGCTGGTCGGCAATAAAGCCATAAACAAACTTCTTCTTTTCCTTCATAATCTCCATTATACGGCGCAGAGTATTCTTCATTGTAACATTATCGGCACCAAACTGCGCACGCATATTTTTGAATATTTTGTCGAAATGGGGATTACGCAACTTGTGATATATTGCACCGGCAACCATATTGTCGTCGTGTATATAAAGAGGAATACTTGTTATATATTCCCAATTGAAAGTGTGAAGCATATAACACACACAAGAACGCCCCTCGGCAAGCTGGCGATGTACTTCGTCGAGACCTGTAAATTCCATATGTTTCGCAACCTCTTCGGTACTCATACCATAGTATTTTATTGTCTCCACAAAATAGTCGCTAAGTCTGTGATAGAAATCCTTTTCTATGGCACGGAGTTCCTTTGTACTCTTTTCGGGAAATGCCTTGCCCATGTTGGCACGCACAAGTTTAACACGATACCTTATTACATAATAAAGCAAGGGATATATAATAAAGTCAGAAAAAAGATACAAAGCCCAAAATGGCAATTTGTTAAGCAGATAGAGGAAAGCAACCCCTATAAAATTGAGAAATTTAGACATACAAACAGTGTTTTTACTTCATCGTATGTGATCCCGCTGGGATTCAAACCCAGGACCTTCAGAACCGGAATCTGACGCTCTATTCAGCTAAGCTACGGGACCTTTCATCTCAAAGATATTAACAATGGCGCATAACGCACTAAAACCTGTATCAATGACTGCAACAAGCACTGCATATCTTTGGCAACACGACAAAGATACAACAAAAAAATGGCATAAAAAGAGTGATATCTTTTTTTTCGACATTATATCACATTTATTTACTATATTACAGATATATTTCTTATATTTGCAACACCGAGATACTCAAACCGCACTCGACAATTAAAAAAGTACACTTATTATTAACAAATAACGACAAATTGTCAAACAAATGAAACTCTATGAACTGCCATCGGCTTACACGCCCATTCTGACACTGAAACAGACCGAATTGGCTATTAAGCAGATAAAAGAGATATTCCAGATGAACCTGTCGGCAGCACTGCGTTTGCGCCGCGTTACAGCTCCGCTTTTCGTGCTCCAAGGTACAGGCCTTAACGACGACCTTAACGGTTATGAACACGCGGTAAGTTTCCCCATTCAGGATATGGGTAATGCTGTTGCCGAGGTTGTACACTCACTTGCAAAGTGGAAACGTGTAACTCTTGCCGACTATAACATTGCGCAAGGACACGGCATATATACAGACATGAACGCCATACGCGCACACGAAGAGCTTGACAACCTACACTCTCTATATGTCGATCAATGGGACTGGGAAAGAGTAATCACCGCCGAAGAGCGTAGTGTAACTTTCCTCAAACAAATTGTAAAGGATATATACAACGCACTCCGTCACACAGAGTTCACAATCAGCGAATATTACCCGCAGATTAAACCCGACCTGCCCGAAAAGCTATTCTTTATACACTCCGAAGAGTTACGCCGCCTCTACCCCACCCTCACAGCAAAGGAGCGAGAGGAGGAGATTACCCGCGAGCACGGAGCCGTGTTCATTATTGGTATCGGAGGCAAACTAGGCGATGGAGAACCCCACGACAACCGCGCACCCGACTACGACGATTACAGCACCCCCAACGAAGAGGGTTTTGAGGGACTAAACGGCGACCTTATGATATGGTCACACGTGCTTGACAAAGCAATAGAGCTATCATCGATGGGCATACGTGTTGATGAAAAAGCTCTTTTACACCAGCTGAAAATATCGGGAAAAGAGGAGCGTAAAGAACTATACTTCCATCGCAGAATGTTGCAAGGAACGCTGCCATTAAGCATCGGTGGTGGTATAGGACAGTCGCGTTTGTGTATGCTGCTACTCAAAAAAGCACATATCGGCGAGATTCAGGCCAGCATCTGGCCCGACGAAATGCGTCGCCAATGCGCAGAGATGAACATTCCTCTCATATAAACCAAGACGCAATGGATGTAAAGATTGAAAGCAGCTGGAAAGAGATTCTGGCCGGGGAATTTGAGAAAGAGTATTTCTGCCGCCTAACCTCATTTGTAAAAGAGGAATATAGCGGCAATACACCCATTTACCCGCCGGCAAAACTCATATTCAATGCTTTTGAGCACTGCCCGTTCAACGATGTAAAAGTTGTAATCTTGGGACAAGACCCGTACCACGGTGCAGGACAAGCCAACGGACTATGTTTTTCGGTAAACAAAGGAGTCGCCTTCCCGCCTTCACTGCATAATATATTCAAAGAGGTGGAAGCCGATTGTGGAACGCCCATACCACAAGATGGAGACCTCACACGATGGAGCGACCAGGGAGTACTGCTACTCAATGCGACACTCACAGTGAGAGCCGCAAGCGCCGGTTCACACCAGAAACGCGGATGGGAAGAATTTACCGACGCTGCCATACGCGCACTTGCCACACAACGCGAAAACATTGTATTCATACTTTGGGGCAGTTATGCACAAAAGAAAGGGGCATTCATAGACCACACCAAACACCTTGTGCTCACATCACCTCACCCGTCGCCCTTGTCGGCCTACCAGGGATTTTTCGGCAACCACCATTTCAGCAGGGCAAACGAGTACCTTGAAGCACACGGAAAGAGCAAAATAATATGGTAAGCACCATAAGAAAAGGATAAGGGAGAAAGTCGCGACTTTCTCCCTTATCCTTTATCATTACAATCTTTTATCAATACCAATCGAGAGGACTGCCATTGTCACGTTTCTCCCATTTAAGAGCATCGGCAAGCATTTGCGATGTAGCTCTGAAACTGAAGTTGAAAGAAGTATAAGGCTTGAGCACTATACCACAAGACATTTCAAAACAGTGAAGGTCGCGCGAAATATTCAAGGTTGTTGTTGTCACCTCCTTATCCTCAAAATTATATCCCGATGTAAAGTTAATCTTCCAGTTGTCGGAGATACCGATATTTCCCGAGAAGTTCATGTTTTGAGTAAACTTATAGGGATAACGCATCGTTTTAATTTTGATTGGAGCACTCCTGTCTTCCGACATGATTATACCATATGAAACCGAGAAACTCCAAGGCATTTTAAACGGCATATAACCGGCATCATCGACATCGGCATTTTTAGATTCGCCCCTAGATGATGCAGCCAATGATTTTTCCGACTTTTTCTTTCCCTTTGATGTATCCTCTGCCGACTCGTCGTCACCTTCATTGGGAAGGAGCTCCTCACCATAACCAAACACCCTCTTCAACTTTTTCAATGTTTCATTGTTAAAAGTATAAGATATATTCTGGCTCATACCCTGGAAACGACCGAAACGGCCATAAGACCACTCTGTACGATCACCCACCACAACCTGGCCACGGTCATTGAACTCATAGGCATAAGTTGCAAAAACAGCGTTCATACTGAATGTATAATGCTTTGACAGTTTCAAACGCAAGCGGGTAGAAAGGTTACTCCAAGGCTTTTTCTTCGCTGCAAGATTATATGATATAGATGCACCAAGTTCGTCAATTATGCTTATTTTTCTCAACGAGTCACTCTTGGTACGCCACTTCATCTCAATATTATTGCTAACATTGAACGAGATACTACCGGTCTTTCCCTTGCCGGGAACACCATACATACTACCTTCATAGGGAGAATATTCCACTGTACGTATCTCACCTCTGTCATCGATATATGTATATGTCTCGTAGTATCCGTAACGGTCGGAGCCGAAGTCGGGAGCATAAGTGAAAGAGATACTGGGCTTAAACACGTGACGCACCATATGCACACGGCTGTTTTTAAGAAAACCTGCCGGTTGATAGAAACCATACAACGTGGTGTTCGCCGAAACAGACATATTATAGTTGTACACGCGATTAAAACCGGTAACCGTGTCACGCGCAACCTTACCCGCATCGTAATCCCACGATTGGTTTATCTTTTTAAGATACCAACGCTCGGTATAATTTATGCTCGGGGTAATGTTTATAAAATTGAAAAGCTGGAAAGTAGCACTAATGGGAATATTGTGCTTGAAGCCATTGCGCCACTCTGTCGCAAGATTCTTCTCAAAAAGCTCGTCTTCCTTTGAGGTTACACTATTACTCATCTGACCGGTATAAGAGAGCGATATCTTTTCGTACCACAGCTCATCACCCGCACGTTTCTTGCGACGGAACGGATATTTTTTCGACAATGAAACATTCAAACTCGGGAATGTCAGTGAGATTATTGAATCCTGAACATTTTGCGAGATGTTCATTGTTGACGAGAGAGTAAGACCTATACTTGGGAAAGTCTTTGAATAGCTTACACTCGAAGTTCTCACGGTCTGAGAATTGAGCATCGGGTTATAGATACTTGTAAGGTTCGAACGCTCGTAGTTCGATGTGGCGTAGTTCACACTTGCCGAGAAATTTGTGTTGGGGTGCGCCTTTGCATCTTGACGATGGTTCCAGGTCAAACGGAAGTTTTTACCCACACCATAGTCGGGCAAGCCCTTCTCACCCTCTTTGGTAACAAGGTAGTTAAACGCGACATTACCCGAATAACGGTAACGCTTTGCGTATGTCGAAGAGGCTCCCAAGCCCCATGAACCCTTCGTAAATATTTCACCGGTGAGTTTAAGGTCGACGCGGTCGCTTATTGCAAAATAGTATCCACCATCGCGCAGATAAAAACCACGCTCCGAATCATCACCATAAGATGGCATTATAAAGCCCGAAGAGTAACTGCTTGTAAACGGGAAAAAACCAAAAGGTATAGCCAAAGGCAATGGAACATCCTCGACTACAAGATAAGCGGGACCAAAAACCACATCCTTCTTGGGACGTACCTTTGCTCTTGTAAGGGCTATATAGAAGTGAGGGTGTTCTGCATCGCAGGTGGTATAGGCTCCTTTATGAGCATAAAATGCTCCCGTAGAGTCTTTCTTTGCACGCTGCCCGGTCATAAAGCCATCGCCTTGCGTGGTAAAAACATTGTTTACTATACCACGTTTGCTCTTGAAATTATAGCTTATCTTGTCCGACTCATAGGGAGTATCACCATCTCTGAACACAGGCAAACCTGTTGCCACGCCGGTAGAATCGACAACGCCCGTTGCGCTGACAACACTACTGTCCATATTCATTGTTATCACTTCGGCAGCGAGTTGTATGTTCTGATACTTTACTTTGCTGTCTCCATAAAGATAGGCATTTCCGGAGCTCGACCATACCATAGAATCGGTCGATTCATAAAAGACAGGATCCTCCACTGCATCCTTGTTTTCTTTCTTTTCAGACGACGCAATTTTTGACTGAACAGATACACTGTCGACAACGGCTGTATCGGAAAGAAGCGTGTCGGAGATAATTGTATAGAACGGGAATGTGGTTGTCGAACAAACATTACCACGCGACGGCATTGCAAAAAGGACAAGCACCGCGAGGATAATCGCAACCATTGTATTTCGTTTTATGCTACAATTCATCGGCCATTCATTAGTCTATACAGGAGACAAAAATACAAAATAAAAGGGACGAAATGCTAATTTTAGTGTAAAAAAACGCCAACGCAGTTAAAATAGTTTCATTTTAAGCGCATCACATAAACATTTTTGCCCAAACATCTATTTTTTTCAACGATTCATCGGATATTTTACGCATACTTTCCCGAACCATTTCGAGAGTGCGCGGTACTTCAAGATGCTTTGTCTTTGAATAAAATTTATCGGCAAAACATATAAGTTGTTCTTCAAGGGTAATGGGTATAAAGTCCTCCAATGGCAACGGCCAACCCTCACGCCCTATTATCTCTTTTGTAAGGCCGGTGCCTGTATGTCTTTCACATACCGAAGCATGTTTCGGCAACCCCAAAGAGCGCAACAATTCCGCCCCTTGATAACCATGACAGATGTATGGTTTTTCACCAAAGCAATATATTCTCGGTGCGTCACACAGGAAAATACCTATATCGTGCAACATCGCAGCCTCCTCCACGAATTCCAAATCCAAACCAAGTTCGGGATGACGCGATGCAAACTCCAACGACAATGAGGCAACTTTTTTAGCATGAACTAAAAAAATGCGTTTCAATTCATTGTCACAAGGATAAAACTTATCTATAATTTCACCAACATTTACCATAAAAAGACATTTGTCGCAAATATAACTTTCCACCTGGGATTTAACAAAAAACTATGCCAGAAATTACAATGCCCAAAAGAGGAAATGGCCAAATATTAAGCAAATATGAAAATTAAGCATCAATAAATTTATATTTAAAAACATTTACATATATTTGCACAAACTGCATGAAGTAATGATTGAGAATATCAAAATAAAAGCCGAGCTGTTGCCACCCATAACTCTCGAAGAGATGTCGGGCATTAAGCTCATGAACAGAACGGACACGAAATTCGTGGCTACGCTTGACCAACTCAATGAATTCCTGCTTGCCGTGCAGGGGAGATACTACATTCAGGAGAAAAACGGGGAGCGTCTTGCCGGTTATCACACCATATACCTCGACACACCCGACTACAAGATGTATCGTATGCACCATTGCGGCAGACAAGTGCGCGAGAAAATCAGAGTGCGTACATACATGGACAGCGACGACACTTTTCTTGAAGTAAAAAACAAGAACAACCATGGCAGAACGAAAAAGAAACGCATAATGGTGGGAAGTATCGATACGCTCAGAGCCGAAAGCGACAAAGTGATACCATTTCTTGCCCAACATGCGTGGTATGCCCTTGACGAGGTTTCACCGGTTATAGAGAACTGGTTCAACAGAATTACTCTTGTTAACATTGAAAAAACCGAGCGATTGACAATTGACTTCAACCTGCGTTTTCACCACCTCAAAAGCGACGGCCACAACCAACTGAAAGGTGTTGCCATTATTGAGCTGAAACGTGATGGAAATGTACCATCCCCCGCTCTTGAAATAATACGCAATTTGAGAATACGCAGGTCGGGGTTCAGCAAATACTGCATAGGCAGCGCGCTCACCAATAATGAGTTGAAGACTAACAACTTCAAAGAAAGGTTGAAAATGATACACAAACTTGAAGAAAAACAAATAAAAAAATAAAAAATGATGGACTTATTATTATCAATTCTTGCAAGCGGCTCGCAAGCAGTCAACGCCATAGCCGCATTAGGAGAGGATTTTATCACCGGTAGTACTTTAACAGAAGCCCAGGCAGCAGGCAATGCTATTTGGAACATTGCCGGTATGACTAATCTACTCATAGGTTTTTTCATTAACCTATTCTTTGTAGGTATTGTCGTACGTGGATTCTACTACCCCAAATGCAAAAGAGGTGAATACTTCTTCACATTCATTCTCATTGCCATAAGCATTTTCCTGCTCATATATCTGTTGGGTGGAGTAAAACTCAAAACCGGTTTTGCTCTTGGTCTCTTTGCCATATTCAGCATTATACGCTACCGTACCGAGCAGGTTTCTATACGTGAAATGACCTACTTGTTCATTATCATTGCGATGAGTGCCATCAACGGTCTTGTAATTGAGGAACTTTCATACTCGGAGATGATTATGGCCAACCTGCTTTTCATCGCATCAATATGGGTGTGCGAGAGCAACCTTGTAATACGCCACCTATCGTACAAGATTATAAAATACGATAACATAAACCTCATTACCCCCGACAAAGAGGCAGAACTCATTGAAGACCTCAAAAAACGTACAGGGCTTAACATTGTCAAGATTGAAGTTGGCGGTATAGACTTTCTTAAAGATGCAGCCATAATAAAGATGTATTACCGCCCTGCCGATGGCAACACAACAAATTCAGTAGATACAACTATAAAAGCACCAAGCGATGAATTCAAAATCAAGAATTAAAGCAGTTATTGCACTTTTTGCAATACTTATCTCATTGCCTTGCACCATTATGGCAGGCGATGACGACCACGCATTGTGGACATCCTTCGAAATGACCAAGAAGGTAAACAAGAAGTTCAAAGTGGGAGCCGAATTCGAATTCCGCACCACAGATTATATGCAGGAAATAGAACGTTTTTCAATGGGTATAAACTTCCAGTACAAGATTACCGACTGGCTCAAAGCATCGGCTGGACACATATTCATTATGGGATATAACCCAGCCAAGTACAAAGAGCACTACGATGCCGACACCGACGAACTCGACGGTTTCAACCGCGATGAATCTTATTGGGAGAAACGAAACAGGGTTTTTGTCGCACTTTCGGGCGAATACAAGATTGGACGTGTAGAAATTTCTGTTCGCGAGAGACTGCAATACACACGTACCCACGCCGAAATTATCGACGAGGAAAAACACCGTTTCATAAGCAGCGAAGATCTTGTGTATGACGACGAGGGAAATTTCGTAATGGATGAAGAGGGTTTCCCCATAACAACTACTACCACAACCTGGGAAGCTTCCAGAATTGAGGAAGAGACAAAAAAACACAAGAACAATATGGTTCTGCGCTCACGTATCACCGCGAAATGGGATATCAAGGACTGCAAGATCAACCCGTTTGCTTCGGCCGAATTATACACCCGTCTCGACCAATGGAGAGGTTTCGACAAGTTGCGCTCACGCATAGGAGCATCATATAAAATAGACAAAGACAATGCCATTGAGTTCTACTACCTCTTTGAGAAAGCCGGACGCAAAGGCGAAACAAACACTCACGCATTAGGAGTGGGCTACTCTCTCGATCTATAATAGAACAATAAGAAATGAAGAAATTTTTATTATTGGTAATAACAACTTTACTTGCCATTCCCTCTTTCTCGCAAAACATGATTGTGGAGATGAAAGATGGCAAGCAGAGCAACAGCATTGTTGCTCTTGACGAGTTGCAACAAATAACTTTCAGCGACAGCAATGTAAACATAGCCGTTACCGATGGCAGTACTCTCACAGCGAAGATGGGTGATATAAATCGCATCTACTTTGGAGACGGCATAACCGTTATGTCCGGCGACATAAATGGCGATGGTGCAACCGACATTGCCGACATTACGACATTGGTTTCTTTCGTACTTAACACCTCGTTAGGCACGCCCGAGGCCGATATCAACAACGACGGTTACATAGATGTAAGCGACATAACCTTACTCGTTTCAATAATTCTTGGAAACAATGTTACTGCATACGCAAATGCAACCACAGCACAAACACTGTTCCTGAACAACAGCAATGCCACAAACCTTGAAATAAACACGGATGAAGTAAAGGAAATCACATTTAACGAAACGCAGTTGCTTATAACAATACATGGCAACGACGGCGCAAAGAGTACCTTTGTCACAACCAAGGTAAACAACATTTCCAAAAACAGCAACGGAGGTGCGACACTCACTTATGACAGCGACAAGAGCATTGTTTTCAACGAAGCCGATGCCACATCTTATAAAGAGGTTGTTGAGACAATAATAAAAGATGAACTCAACGACGAGTACGGCGATTTCATCGAAAACTACACAACAACTAAAATTATTGCCATATCGTTCAGCGGAACAAAGGTTATATGCAACAGCACACTCTCCGATGTCACATATACCATCACAAATAACAGCCACATTGTTATAAACTCAACACGCAAAAATGTTGGTTTCCTTGTGTACGGAAAGTGCGACAACGGTTCTGTGAAAATATACAGCAACTACAAATTTCAGTTACAACTCAACAACCTTACGCTAACCAACCCCAACGGCCCCGCCATAAACATTCAAAGTGGTAAAAGTGTGTATCTAACCCTGGCGAAAGGTACAACAAACACCTTGTGCGATGGTGAGACATACACTGCAGCTGCCAAAGATGCCAATGGTAAAGTTGAGGATCAGAAGGGAACCATATTCAGCGAAGGCCAGCTCATTTTCAATGGAGAAGGTACGCTAAACGTAACCTCAAAAGGTGGACACGCCATCTGTAGCGACGACTATATACGCATACGAAGTGGCAAGATAAACATCACTTCGGCAGCAAAAGATGGCTTTCACACCAACGATATTTTCCGCGTAGGACGCACTGCCACCGCTTCACCTGTAATTACCATAAACGCGCAAAGCGACGGAATTGACTGCGGCAAAGGCAAGGTTCTTATTGAAGCCGGTAAAATAACAATGAACACCGGCGGAGAAGCAATCAACGTTTCGTACGAGGAGGCAGCAGACCCTACAATTACCCCCGATGCTATCATTAACGGCGGATACATAAAAGCTACAACTAACGATGAAAAAGCAGCCATAGTAAAGACTGCCGGCAACTTTACACTCAACGGTGGAACAATACAAGGAGAGGTTAAAGGCAACGGCTCTAAGATTGTAAACTGCGACGGAGACATTACTATAAAAGATGGTAAGATAACCGGAATATCTTATGGAACACTCAGTAGCGACGCAACAACCGCCGGAGGTTTCAAGAGCGATGGCAACACAATAATTGAAGGTGGCACTATTGCACTCGATAGTCGCGGCGAAGGCTCAAAAGGTTTCAACTGTAACGGCAACCTCGTAATAAACGGTGGCGACATAACACTGCTTGCAACAGCCGACAACTTTGTTGCCGATAACGATGACCGCAAGACACGCGCCATCACCGCATACGACATCACCATAAACGGCGGAAACATTTATACAAAATCATATGACCACGCCATAAACGCCACAAGCCTCAACTTTACTGCAGGAAGCATACAAGCTTTCAGCAGCAACAGCACTGCAATTACCGGCACCACAACACAGAGTGGCGGATGGTTGCTAACAAAAGGCGTAGAATAAGAGTTGGTTAGTACAAACAAATAATGAGCGCATCCAAAGATGCGCTCATTATTTATTTATCAGGTAATGAAAAATCAAGGATGCACGAATGTACCAATCTCCTCACCGTTCATAACCTTTTTAAGATTACCAACAACATCCATATTAAATACATAAATGGGGAGATTGTTCTCTTTACACATTGCGGTCGCTGTAACATCCATAACTTTGAGACCACGACTCAACACCTCGTCGTAACTGATATCGTCGAACTTTGTTGCTGTGGGGTCTTTCTCGGGGTCGGCGGTATAAATACCATCAACGCGTGTACCTTTAAGCATAACATCGGCTTCTATTTCTATACCACGAAGCGATGAACCTGTATCGGTTGTAAAATAAGGACTTCCGGTACCGGCAGCCATAATAACCACCTTACCCTCTTCCATAGCTTCTATAGCTTTCCATTTTGTATAGAACTCGCCCACGGGCTCCATACGGATAGCTGTAAGCACTTTATTGGGCACACCTGCCGCACCGAGAGCCGAACTCAAAGCAAGGCTGTTGATAACTGTAGCCATCATACCCATCTGGTCGCCTTTCACACGGTCGAAACCCTTTCCTGCACCCGAAAGGCCACGGAAGATATTTCCACCACCGATTACAATACCTATCTGAACGCCCATTTCAGACACCTCTTTTATCTGTGCTGCATATTCGTTCAAACGCTTAACATCAATACCATAACCCTGCTCTCCCATCAGGCTCTCGCCGCTCAATTTAAGGAGTATACGTTTAAATTTTGCCATATATAAAAAATTATAAAAACATCACTCTTATATAAGTTGTGTAAATATAAAGTTTTTTTCGCAACAGAGCAACAATAGTTAAATAATACTATCTTTTAGTTCAAAAAGAGCAACCGGCAAGGATAGAAGAAAAAAAATGTTTACCTTCGCAAAGAAATAAATTTTATATATGCGACTTTTCAGAAACCCCAACATAACAATTGCCCTGCTTGCCATATACACCGTTATTGTGTATGCCTACTTATTGCCTCGCAACAACGAAATGACAATTAACGAGAAAATAATAACAGTTGGAACATCGTGTGCCGTGCTTGGTATTCTATGGTACCTGCTTCGCAAACGCGACAAACTGCGCCGCGAGCGAGAGGAAGATATGCGCAACAAGAAAAATCAATAGATTACAGCAACAGTTCCACCTCTTTAAAAGCGTATTTTGAAGTTGAGCCGTCGGCACGGCGCAAAGAGATACGACCATCGTTGCCCACTCCCACTATTTCCGCTTCGAAAGAGGATTTTTCGTCGCGATAGTGCATCACACGCCCATAACCCAAAAGGTGTTTTTTATATTCGGTGGCAAGAGCTTCATACTCCCCAGCCTGCAACATTGCATAGTAGCGAGAGAAAGAATCGAGAAGTGTTGCCAACACTTCATCAACAGCAAAGGATGTTCCACGTAACATTTTCATTGACACAGGAACCCTATCCATTGGAACAAAAGCCGACTGATTGACATTGAGCCCCACTCCCATAACAGCCTGTTCCACAGAATCGCCACAACAATCGAGCTCCACAAGAATACCGGCAAGTTTACAGCCACCCACATAAATATCATTGGGCCATTTAAGCACAACATCTATATCGTAAAAAGCCATTGCGCTGCGCACTGCAAGAGCAACAACCTGCGAAAGAGCAAATTGCGATACAACTTTCAATGCAGTCGGACGCACCATAATACTTACAAGAAGATTGTCACCGGCCGACGAAAGCCAAACATTACCACGTTGACCACGACCGGCCGTCTGCTCATCGGCACGCACAACAACAACAGAAGCCTCACCGGCCTCGGCCCACAAACTAGTAGCCGAAGCGCGCGCATAACTATTCGTGGAGTCTATAACTCCAAAATGCTTGATAAAAACGCCGGGTATACTACAAGCCATATTTCTCACGAACATATTTAGGGAGTTTCTTTAATACCTCGCAATAAGAATGGTCGACAAGTTTATAAAAAAGTTCGTCGGACAGATGCTCTATATCCATTTGATTCCAATATCTCTTGTTCATATGCCACGCCGGTTTTATCTGCCAATATTTATCGCGAAGTTCAACGGCATAATCCGCGTCACATTTCACACAGAACCAATCGACATTCTCCAAATCGACAATTGCAAAAATCTTATTCTCGACCCTGAATGCAAGCGTTGTCTCATCGAAAGGGAAATCCTCAGTAGCCCCGGGCTTGCTCAAGCAATATAAACGTGCATCTTCAATATTCATAATACTACCAACTTGCCGAAAAGGCATCTTCAATATGCTCAATAATATGCTGCTCGCCGTTACCCACCACTGTAACAATGTCGAACCTGTAATTGAGGTCAATACTGCGCCCCTGAATATAAGCTTCAGCTGCAGAAAGCAAACGCTCTGTCTTTGCAGGTGTCACAGCCTCAGAGGCATCGCCAAAGGCATCGGTGGCACGACTCTTTACCTCCACAAATACCAACACATCGCGGTACTGGGCAATGAGATCAATCTCTTTATGCCCACTGCGCCAATTATATTCGTGAATGGCATACCCTTTATCCATAAGATAACGTGCTGCCAGCATTTCGCCCTTGTTGCCAAAAAGATTATGTTGAGCCATAAATTCTGATATAATATTAGCGAAGATAGCACAAGTTACACCGAAAAACAAATCAAAATTTGCATTTCGGTACCATTTACACTATTTTTGCGGTGTCAAAATAAAAAACATCTGCGCCACAATGAGTACCAAAAAGACAAAAGCACTAAAAGCCACAACCACACGGGTACAACCGGTGCGTCACTCACGCGTCGTATGCCTTGTCAGCGACGAGGAGATGAAAATAATAGACGACTATCTGAAAAAATATAAAATCACGAACAAGAGCAATTGGATGCGCGAGACACTGCTCTCATTTATTTACAAGAGCCTCGACACCGACTACCCCACTCTGTTCGAGGAGCACGATATGCGCCGATAAAGACTTATGACCGATACCCACTATATGAAACAGGCCCTTGTAGAGGCACGCAAAGCTTTTGACAAGGACGAAGTACCGGTTGGCGCAGTAATTGTGTGTAACGACCGCATAATAGCGCGCGCACACAACCTCACCGAGACTCTCAACGATGTCACGGCTCACGCCGAAATGCAAACAATAACAGCTGCTGCAACAAATATAGGAGGAAAATACCTGAACGATTGCACTTTATATGTAACAGTGGAGCCCTGCCCAATGTGCGCTGGAGCATTGGGTTGGTCACAGATAGGACGCATTGTCTATGGAGCATCAGATGAAAAAAGAGGATACCGCAGATATGCACCCGATGTTCTGCACCCCAGAACCCAGGTTACAGAGGGTATCTGCGCCGAAGAGGCCGGCGCACTGATGAAAGAATTTTTCAGTCGCAAGCGATAGAACTGCTACTCGCCATCTTTTATCTCTTCAAAATCGACATACTCTCCCTCGTTCTTATCGAACATCTTTTTACGTTGCCCGTCGGCAGTTTTACTATTTCTGCTACAAGTTTCAGCGCCACGCTCATAACCTCTTTGTGAAGAAGATGAAGTGCCCTTACCCCGACGTTTGCGCCCACCAAACGTAAAGCCGAGAATGGAGAATAATGTACGAATTACAGAAAAAAGTATCGTAGGGATAAGCACTATTACAAACAGTGCCAATATCAAAAAGGGTAATACATAAAAGATCATATCCGAAATTTAATCAAATAGAAAAACAATCGCAATAATAAAACGGATTGCCCTACCAAAAGATTATGACCTGTTTTTACGGATATACAATGCTGTTGACAACGACAGATACCAAGCAATAATCGCCACAGCTGCACCTATACCCAAGAACAACATAGGAATAGAGCATACAAGGAATATGTAACGTATTTTATTGCTTCTCCATCTCAAACTCTTGAATTTAAGTGAGAACATAGGTATTGGCGATACCAAAAGATAAGAGAAGAGAGTTATCAACCCCATCATAAAGAGCCAACCGGCATTGAGTTCAGATATCCAAGTACCTATACCGGCCACCAATGAGCTCCAGAAAAGAGCATTAGCAGGTGTAGGCAAGCCAATAAATGTTGACTTTTGACGAGTATCGATATTGAACTTTGCAAGGCGCAAAGCCGAAAAAACAGCTATCAAAAACGCATAGTAAGGCAAGATTTCACCAACCGGAGCCAAAAAAGCAGGCAAAGGCAGGGTTCTCATAAAAGAAAAGACAATCGCTGCAGGAGCAAGGCCAAAAGTAATATCGTCGGCCAATGAATCCATTTGCACACCCAAAGGAGAAGAGACCTTTAACAAACGCGCTACCATTCCATCAAAGAAATCAAATATAGCACCAAACACAATAAACAAGAGGGCGGAAATGAAATCACCTTGCAATGCCATCACGCAAGCAATACAACCCGAAAAAAGATTACAACAAGTAATAGTGTTTGGAATATGTCTCTTGATTGCCATAATATCCTTATTTATTTAAGTTTCGCAATTACGGTTTGGTTACCGACAGTCTTCTGTTCAAGGTTAACGCACACCTCGGCATTTAAGGGAAGGTACACATCGACACGAGAACCAAATTTAATAAAGCCCATATGCTGGTCAATGAGACACTCCTCACCCACCTTTGAGTAGGTTACAATGCGGCGTGCCATGGCACCAGCTATCTGACGAACCAAAAGTTCCTCACCATCGGCCATCTCTATAACCACCAACGAGCGTTCGTTCTCTGTACTCGCCTTGGGCAACCACGCTTTATGGAACTTACCTTTTTGATGCTCGGCACGTTTCACAACACCGTCCACAGGATACCAGTTGGCGTGAACATTCATCGGGCTCATAAATATTGAAACAAGAATACGCTCATCTTTAAAGTGGTCGGGCTCGAAAACCTTTTCGATTACCACAACCTTACCATCGGCAGGAGCTACAACAATATCTTCCACATCGCCCTGAAATCTTCTTATAGGACTACGGAAGAAATTGACCATCAGCAAATATACCGCAATAGTAACAACACTTACCAAGGAGTTAAAAACAACCCACGAAGGCAAAAAGTACCAGAGAGGTACATTTATCAACAACAAAACCAAGAATGAAACCAAAAGGATTTCTGTACCCTCACGATGGATTCTGATATTTCTTATCTTCTTGATTTTTTTAAGTTTTCCAATCTTTTTCATGCCTAAAACAAGATATTACATTTACAAAAATAGCAACATTTTGTTAAACATCAAATAAAAAAACAAGAAAAACACCATTATAACAAAATATTCTTTAATTGACCAACGGGCAACAAGCACAGAAAGAACACTTTAAAACAATATATAAAATTGTTGATAACTTTTTCCACAAAGAACTGCGCCGATTGAATAAAACCTATTAACTTTATCACAATTAAATATCACAAATAGGTATAACATGCACGACTTTGTACATCTTCACGTTCACACACAATACTCCATACTCGACGGACAAGCATCCATTGCCCGTCTTGTAGATAAAGCCATTGCCGACGGAATGCGCGGCGTAGCCATTACCGACCACGGCAACATGATGGCTATCAAGGAGTTCTTTAATTACGTGAACAAGAAAAACAAAGGAAAAAGCAACGAAGAAAAGTTCAAGCCCATCATTGGATGCGAAGTGTATGTAGCCGAACGCCGCCTTTTCAACCGCGAACTTAAAGAAGACATGCGCGGTCACCACCTCATACTGCTTGCGAAAAACGAAAAGGGTTATCACAACCTTGTAAAGATCGTTTCCAAAGCATGGTCGGAGGGATATTATTACAACCCCCGAACCGACAAAGTGGAATTGGAGAAATATCACGAAGGGCTCATCTGCTGTTCTGCTTGCTTGGGTGGAGAAATTCCACAACTCCTTATGAAAGGAGAACTTGAAAAAGCCGAAGAGACCGTAATGTGGTTCAAAAACATATTCGGCGACGACTATTATCTTGAACTTCAACAACACAAGGCTACAATAGAACGCGCCAACCACGAAGTATATCCATTGCAGGTTGAAGTAAACCGCCAACTCGAAGAACTGGGTAAAAAATGCGGAGTGAAACTCGTATGCACCAACGATGTGCACTTTGTCGACGAAGAGAATGCCGAGGCCCACGACCGCTTAATCTGTTTGAGTACAGGCAAAGACCTCGACGATCCCAAACGTATGCTCTACTCAAAGCAAGAGTGGTTCAAGACCAAAGCCGAAATGAACGAAATGTTCGGTTACGTTCCCGAAGCACTCACCAACACTGTGGAAATTTGCGACAAAGTGGAATTCTATTCCATCGACAGCGCACCCATTATGCCCACTTTCGCCATCCCCGAGGATTTTGGGACCGAGGAGGGCTACCGCAAGACATACACCCACGAAGACCTCTTCAACGAGTTTACACGAGATGAAAAAGGTAATGTTGTACTCTCACAGGAAGAGGCCGAAAGCAAGATAAAAAAACTCGGCGGTTACGAAAAACTGTATCGTATAAAACTCGAGGGCGACTATCTGCGTAAAATCACATACGACGGAGCACGAAAATGTTATACTGAGCCATTCAGCCAGGAGCTCACCGATCGCATCGACTTTGAGCTGCACATTATGAAGACGATGGGTTTCCCCGGATACTTCCTCATAGTGCAAGACTTCATACGCGCCGCTCGCGAAGAGCTCGGCGTTTCTGTAGGCCCCGGACGAGGTTCTGCAGCCGGCAGTGTGGTTGCCTACGCACTTGGTATAACACGTGTCGACCCCATAAAATACGACCTGCTGTTTGAGCGTTTTCTGAACCCCGACCGTATATCACTCCCCGATATCGATGTAGACTTTGACGACGACGGCCGTGGCCGTGTACTCAACTGGGTAACCGAGAAATATGGACAGGAGAAGGTTGCACACATCATCACCTATGGAACAATGGCAACGAAACTTGCCATCAAAGATGTGGCACGAGTACAGAAACTTCCTCTCGATGAGTCGAACAGATTATGCAAGGCCATCCCCGACCGCCTGCCCGACGGTAAAAAGATGAACCTTCCCAACGCCATTGCTGCCGTGCCCGAACTACGCGAAGCAGAAGCCTCGCCCAACCCCATACTGCGCGACACCATAAAATACGCGAAGATGCTCGAGGGTAACGTGCGCAACACCGGCGTACACGCCTGCGGTACAATCATCTGCCGCGACGACATAACCGACCACGTACCCATAAGCATTGCCGAGGATAAAGAAACCGGCGAAAAGATGCTCGTAACACAATACGAAGGTAGCGTAATAGAGGAAACTGGCCTCATCAAGATGGATTTCCTTGGACTGAAAACCCTTTCGGTAATAAAAGAAGCCATTGAGAACATTCGCCAAAGCCTCAAAATTGATGTGGATATTGACACAATACCCATTGACGATGCCCTTACATACGAACTTTACAGTAAAGGCAGTACCATTGGTACATTCCAGTTCGAGTCACCGGGTATGCAAAAATATCTGCGCGAATTGCAGCCCACCACTTTCGAGGACCTCATTGCAATGAACGCCCTCTACCGCCCGGGCCCAATGGACTATATCCCCGACTTCATACAGCGTAAACACGACCCCTCGCTCGTGCAATACGACATACCCTGCATGGAGAAATACCTTAAAGACACATATGGTATTACCGTGTATCAGGAGCAAGTGATGCTTCTTTCGCGCCTGCTTGCCGACTTTACACGCGGTGAGAGCGACACACTGCGCAAAGCGATGGGTAAGAAGATGAAAGACAAACTTGATGAGTTGAAACCAAAATTCATCAACGGAGGCAAAGCCAACGGACACCCCGAAAAAACACTTGAAAAGATTTGGGCCGACTGGGAAAAATTTGCCTCATACGCCTTCAACAAGTCACATGCCACCTGTTATTCATGGGTGGCATACCAGACAGCCTATCTCAAAGCGCATTACCCATCGCAATATATGGCAGGCGCATTGAGCCGAAACCTTGACAAGATTACTGAAATCACCAAGCTAATGCAGGAGTGCAAGAGCATGGGTATAAACGTATTGGGCCCAGACGTGAACGAGTCGCGCCGCAAATTCAGTGTTAACAAGAAAGGTGATATTCGCTTCGGACTATGCGCTGTGAAAGGGGTAGGTGAAAGTGCCGTGCAAAGCATCATCGACGAACGTGAAGCCAACGGACCGTTCACCAGTATATTCGATTTCGTGGAGCGAGTAAACCTTACAGCTTGCAACCGCAAGAACCTTGAATGCCTTGCACTGTCAGGAGCATTTGACGAGCTCCCCGGCGACATAAGCCGCGAACAATACCTCGCCTGCAACAGCAAGGGAGAACAGTTCCTCGAGTGCCTCACCCGCTACGGCAACCTTTACCAGACCGACAAATCATCGGCACAGAACACCCTGTTCGGAGCCGAAGAGATGCCCGAAATACCCAAGCCCGAAGTTCCCGAATGCAGCAACTGGAGTACCCTTGAACGCTTGAACAGAGAAAGAGACCTGGTGGGTATATACTTGTCGGCTCACCCGCTCGATGACTACACACTCATCCTCAACGAATTCTGCAACACAAAAGCTGTGGAAATGAGCGACTTGCAGACACTCGTTGAACGAAAAGTAACTTTCGGTGGTGTTGTTTCCGAAGCTCCGCGCACCGGTTTCACCAAGAAAGGCAGCCCTTATGGAGTTGTAAAAGTTGAGGATTTCTCGGGAACAGCCGAACTTTTCTTCTTTGGCGATGAGTGGATAAAACGCCAAAACTACTTTATCCCCGGCAACTTCCTATATATAAAAGGTAGTTGCACACCGCGTCGTTGGGACCCCACAAAGTTCGACTTTTCGGTAGGCAGCATAGAACTTATGCCCGAGATTAAGGACAAGATGGTAAAAAGCATCACTATATCTTTTGATATAATGAGCCTTACCGACGAAATATACGAGTACATTATTGACTACGCCGAAAACCATCCCGGCCCAAGCAAACTGCAACTCAACATAAAAGACCACGAGCACGAATTTACGCTCGAGCTTGTATCGAAGAGCCACGATATTACCGTAGAATACGAATTCATCGAATTCCTCAAAGAACAAGAAAACATAGAATACAAACTCAATTAATAACCTTTAAAACATATCAACTATGGCATTTAATGTAACCGACGAAAACGCACAAGAGTTTATGTCAACCAATCTCCCCATTGTGCTCGATTTCAGCGCAACCTGGTGTGGTCCCTGCAAACAGCTCGCACCCATCATTGAAGAACTTGCAAACGAGTACGAAGGCCGCATTGCCGTGGCAAAATGCGACATCGAGGAAGCTTGCGACCTCACTGCTGAATATGGCATACGCAACGTACCCACTGTAATCTTTATCAAAGACGGACAAGTTGTTGACAAATTCGTAGGCTCAAAATCAAAAGCCGACGTACAGGCAAAATTTGAAGCACTTTTAGGATAATACCACTATGCAGAACGACGAATTCAACCTCGAAGACCTCGACGACGAGAAAACCATCGCCTACATACGCGAGCGTCTGCCACAGGAGCTGAAAGAGAAATTCAGCGACGATGAATTTTACTATTTCCTCGACACCATCTACGACTACTACGACAAGAGCGGCATACTAGACGGCGGTGGCGAATATATCGACATCGACATTGACGAGATTGCCCGTTTCATTGCCAAAGAGGCAAAGAAGAACGGCATCGGCGATTTCGACCCCGAAGAGTTGTTCTTCATCGTTGAAGGCGAACTTGCCTACAACGGTGTTATCGATGACGAGGAGTAAGCAACCTTTACACAAAGCATCCGTGCTTTGCGGCACAAAAAAAATATGCGGGAAATTTCCCGCATATTTTTTATTATGTAATGTTGTCCTTTACAGCAACTTCACAAATATCTCAATTGCCTGATATTCGGGCAAACCGATTTTATCGAACAATTGCGCAGTGCCCTGCATACGATCCTCGGCACGTTGCCAGAACTCGCGGGCATCTTCGCCGGGGAAAGGCACAATATCCTTCTGCGAGAGGTGACGGAAAATAGCGTGACGCTTGCGTATCATCTCCTCGGGACTCAAAGGAACAGCCATGTCAGCTACGGCCAAATCCCACTCCTGCCAAGCACCACGATAGAGCCAAATGTGACACTCTTGTGCCCAAGGCTCGTTCTTCACCTCTTCCCATGCACGCAACACAGCCTCAATACATACACGATGAGTACCGTGCGGGTCGGTGAGGTCGCCGGCTGCATATATCTGATGCGGTTTCACCTCCTGCATGAGTTTTTTCACAATCTCGATATCGGCATCGGTAAGCTGGCCTTTCTTAATACCTCCGGTTTCGTAGAAGGGGAGGTTAAGGAAGTGAGCATTTGTTCTGTCGTCAAGACCTATCGAGCGACATGCGGCACGTGCCTCGGCACGACGTATGGCTCCTTTGAGATTGAGCAATGCACGAGGCTCGGGTTCACCCGGCTTTTTGTTTGCAATAATCTCACGTACCTCTTCAAATTTGTCACCAAAGCCCATCTCGCGCGCAGTGTCTATATTCTGCAACACCACATCGTCATATACAGCCACGTTACCCGAAGTCTCGTATGCCACATGCACATCGTGTCCCTGCTCAATGAGACGATTGAATGTTCCACCCATAGAGATTACATCATCGTCGGGGTGCGGTGAGAATATAATCACACGTTTGGGGAAGGGAGTAGAAGGCACGGGACGAGTTGAATCGTCGGCATTTGGCTTTCCACCGGGCCATCCTGAAATTATATGCTGGACATCGTTGAAGACGCGGATGTTTATCTGGTCGTAAGTATCAACACGCTCAAGCAGATCGGAGAGAGAATTCTTTATATAATCCTGGTGTGTAAGTTTCAGGATGGGTTTGTCCACCACCTGGCAAAGCCATATAACAGCCTTGCGTATAAGTTTGGGAGTCCACTCTGCGGGAGGAGCTATAAGCCAGGGCTCTTTTACGCGTGTCAGTTCCTGTGCCGCACCCTCGTCGATTATAACCTTGATGTTTCTGTGGCCCTGCAAGTATGTCGCGGGGAAGTTTTCAGAAAACTCACCCTCTATCAACTGTTTAGCGATAACTGTCTTGTCCTCGCCCCACATCATAAGTACAATTTTCTTCGCACTCATAATAGTATCCATACCCATAGTTATAGCAGTCTTGGGTACCTCGTTGGGAGAAGAGAAGAATTTGTTTTGTGTGCGACGCGAGTTATAGCTCAACTGCACAAGACGAGTTGTTGATTTTGAATATGTACCCGGCTCGTTGAAGCCAATCTGGCCAAGTTCACCAACACCCATAATCATCAAATCGACCTTGCTGCGTACCATCTCCTCGTAACTATTGCAATAATCGTTTACCTGCTCACGAGGAACAGTTCCATCGGGGAAATGTACATTTTTAAGATCTATATCCACGAATTTCAAAAAATCCTCATACACTCGGTGGTTGCGGCTCTGTGGGTTTTCAGGGCTCATCGGGTAGAACTCGTCGAGGCTGTAAACCTTTACATTCTTGAAACTTACTTCGCCGGCCTTATATCTCTTAACAAGTTCGGCATAAAGACCGAGAGGTGTGCGACCTGTTGACAGACCAAGCACAAAGAGGCCATCAACCCTATGGTTGTTTATAGCCTTCACCACAATATCGGCTGCGTGCTTTGCACCTTCGTCGGCTGTGGGACAGATGAGAGTAGATACCTTTTCAAACTTGCAAATGCTGTCCAAAGAGGCAGAAACAGGCAACTCGCCTATTTTCGGAAGTACAAATTTTGTATCCATATTGAATTTAGTTAGTTATTTTGTTTTTTATATTATTTTTTCCAATCCATCACAAGTGCAGGAGTTTCACCTTTATCAAGCAATGATTTCATATACCTCATATAAGGGTCGCTATGGCGGAAGAACATCTTATAACCCTCACACAGCACATTCATATAAGGCTCACCGTTCTTCGCATAGCCGAAACGATGTTTGGGACACTCTCCCTTGCACAAAAAGTAGTAGTTGCAACGCTTGCATTCCATAGGAAGTGCCTCGCGCTTGTCACGGCCGAATGCTTGTTGTTCCTCACTACGATACATCTCCACGATGCTCTTTTCCTTAATATTGCCCAGGCGATACTCGGGATAGACAAAGTGGTCACACGAATATACATCGCCATTATGCTCCACCACAAGACCATCGCCACAGGTGTCACAAAAAGCACATAATGACGGGGGAACACCGCACCAGTTGGCAAGAGTTATATCAAAGAGCTGCACAAAGCGGTTCCCTACATCACGTTTCACCCACTCGTCGAAGACGCTGCACATAAACTCACCGTATCCTTTTGCACTCACCGACCAGGGAGCCTCCACAGCATCCTCCTCGTCGGGCGACACAATAAGCGGACGGCGACCGGGACGCTCTTTCACATACTCCACCACCGGCAGGAACTGCATAAAGTTACTCAACGTGCGCAAGAACTTATACACTTCGGCACCACGCCCCTCGCTACGCTTGTTCACCGTAGAGAGGATATTGAATTCCACTCCCGAACGAGTAAACATATCCACGGCTCTCATTACACGGGAGAAAGTGGGAGCACCACCACAGTCACGACGGAAGGCATCGTGTATATCCTCGGGGCCATCAAGCGAAAGGCCTACAAGGAAATTGTTGTCGGCAAAGAAGTGGCACCAATCATCGTTCACAAGAATGCCATTTGTCTGCAAGGTATTCTCAATGACCTTGCCACCGGCATACTTCTTCTGCAACTCCATCGCCTTGCGGAAGAAGGGCAACCCTGCCATCAACGGTTCACCGCCGTGCCAGCAGAAACTTACATACTGCTGCGAAACACCCTCTATGTATTGCTTTATATACGTTTCCAGCAATTCGTCGCTCATAAGCGGCATTGCGTTGTTGTATATATCGGACTTATCGCGGTAGTAACAATAGTTACAATCGAGGTTGCACGCCGAACCTATCGGCTTTACCATAGTGCCGAAAGAGGGCGCACGCCTCATCTTTGCAACATCGACGAGGTTAAGATTGTTCTTCTTGTTACTCTTCATTCTGTCTATTTTTCAATAAATTTTTCCTCGCCATAGAGCACCTGTAACTCGCGCAACAAACCTTTAAGGCTGTCGGTAAGTTGCTCGGTACCCTCTGCACCATAAATGTTGCAAAGTTCGTTTTTGTCTTTTTGCAGATCGAAGAGTTCCCACTCGCTGTAATCCTCGCCATAGAAATGAATAAGTTTATATCGCTCGGTACGCACACCATAGTGGGGGCGCACGGCATGTTCATCGGGGAACTCATAGTAGTGGTAATAAAGTGCTTTACGCTCGGGATTCCACTCCTCGCCTTTAAGCAAGGGCAACAGCGACTCGCCGTGAATATCCTCGGGAATTTCAACACCGGCAAGTTCAAGAATGGTGGGTGCGTAGTCGATATTCTGGACAAGCTGCGTAACATCGCCCTTCACGCCACCGGGAAGACGCATAAGCAATGGGGTACGGAATGACTCTTCGTACATGAATCGTTTGTCGAACCAACCGTGCTCGCCCATATAGAATCCCTGGTCGGAAGTGTACACAATGAGTGTATTATCCATAAGCCCATTTTCTTCGAGATAATCGAGTACGTATCCCACATTGCGATCGACAGAGGTAATCACACGCAGATAATCGCGCATATATTGCTGGAACTTCCACTCATCGAGTGCCTTGCCTGTAAGCCCGGCAGCCTTGAATTTCTCTATAACCTTATTGTAGTGAGCATCCCATGCAGCCTTCTGCTCGGCATCCATTGTGCGGTATATTCTACGACCCCACTCTTCCAGGTCGGGACGGCTGTGTATGGTACTGTCCTTGTCGGCCATTTTAAGGTCATAGACTATGTCCATATCCTTTGCGATTGACATTTTCTGTTGCGCAGCAGCCTTGCGACCTTCGTAATTGTCGTAGAAGGTTTCGGGTACAGGGAAGTCGCTGTCGGCAAACAGTTCAAAGTCGCAAGTGTCGGGCATCCAGGTTCGGTGTGGTGCCTTATGATGCAACAGCAGACAGAATGGCTTGTTCTTGTCGCGAATAGAGTCAAGCCACTCTATCGCAAGGTCAGTAGTAACGTTGGTTGCATACCCCTTGCGCTGTATCTTTTCTCCGTTCTTTATGAATGTGGGATTATAGTAATCACCCTGACCAATGAGAATATCCCAGTAATCGAAACCTGTGGGGTCGGATGTGAGATGCCACTTGCCAATCACAGCTGTTTCGTATCCCTGTTTCTGCAACAATTTGGGATAAGTCTGCTGACCACCGTCAAACGAAGAGCTATTGTCGGTAAAACCGTTTGCCAAGCTATGTTTTCCAGTGAGCATACAAGCACGCGAAGGACCGCTGATTGAGTTGGCCACAAAACTATTGGTAAAGCGCACACCATCGGCTGCTATACGGTCAATGTTTGGTGTCTGTATATATGTGGAATCATAAGCACTCAATGTCTGATAAGAGTGGTCGTCGCACATAATATAGAGAATATTCATCGGCTTTTCAGCCTTTTTCTCATCACAAGAAACGAAAGGCATCATCGCTGTACCCGCCATTGAGAGACATAGCAGTTGTTTGGTTTTGGCAAAAAAATCTTTCATATTTAGTATATTTATTTTTCCTTGATTACCTATCGCGCATACGCGCGTTCATTATTGCAAAAATAAATAATTAAAATTATAAAACAACCGTCATTCCTAATTTTGCATAAAAAAAGAACAACAAGCGCGCTTGTTGTTCTATTTTTATGTGGGATGTAACTCTTTTATTCTTTCCAACCGAGAGCTGAAGCACCAAGCACTGCTGCATCGGCACCGGGAAGTGATGACTTCAACACCTTCACTTTATCCTTCCACAAGAATACCACATTCTCGTTCATACGTTTGCGGATGGGGTCGAGCAAGAAGTCGCCTGCATTGGCAAGACCACCAAAGAGTACAATTGCCTCGGGAGCCGAGAAAGCGATAAAGTTGCAGAATGCATCACCAAGTACATGACCTGTAAACTCAAAAATATCCTTAGCAAGTTCATCGCCCTGCATTGCAGCATCAAAGAGCATTTTTGAGGTAAGTTCGTTTATGCACACATCGCGAAGTACGCTGGGTTGGTCGCGCTCAACAAGCCATTTTTTTGCTGTACGAACAATACCGGTAGCCGAAGCGTAGGTCTCCAAACAATCGACACGGCCACAACCGCACTGACGGCCTTCGAGCACAGGAGCTGTAACGTGACCAAGCTCACCGGCAAAACCATCGTGGCCATAGATAAGTTGACCGTTTGCAACAATACCACTACCTACACCGGTACCCAGGGTGATGTAAACAAAATCCTTCATTCCCTGTGCAACGCCATATTTCATCTCACCGATAGCGGCAGCGTTGGCATCGTTTGTAACCTTTGTGGGAATACCAGTCTTTTTCTCCATCAACCAGCCAAGGGGTACGATACCCTTCCAAGGCAAGTTGGCTGCATTTACAATCTCGCCGGTGTAATAGTTTGCCATTGGAGCACCAATACCAATACCCTCAATTTTACCCTTAACGCCACACTCCTCGGCAAGTCTATTGATAACTGCTGCAAGTGTGTCGGTGTACTCTTCAATTTCAGGATGTGCCTGTGTTTTTGTAGTGTCATCTTTTGCAAGGATATTACCCTTTGCATCAACAAGACCAATTACGGTGTTGGTACCGCCAAGGTCAATTCCAATTACGTATTTCTCCATATTATGTTTAGTTTGAATTTATTTTTACAAGAACTTAACTTTGCGAATATATAGAAAAAAATACTATTTCCCTATTAACTATCCTCAAAAAAAAACAAAAAAGAAAGTTATTTTATCTTTTTAGGCTATATTAATACTATTGAGTTACAAGACGGACGGCACTCGCTTGGAAAAATATCGAAGTAAACTTCATATTTCTCGCTCGTTTGTGTGTATCTTTAATAAAATTGAAGATGGATGGCACTCGCTTGGAAAAATATCGAAGTAAACTTCATATTTCTCGCTCGTTTGTGTGTATCTTTGCAAAAAAGAAAACAATACAAAATGAGACGAACAGTTTACATCTTCATCACACTTGCAGTATGCATCATGTCGGCAGTAGCACAGACCGACAACTCGCCTGCCATTTTGCCCAAACCAAACAAACTTACACAAGGGCACAAAGGTTGCTATTTTAATCTTACCCCCGGTACAAAAATCATTGATTTGATTGGTGAAAACGGCACAAATTATGCTGTTGCCGAGATTAACCGCATCGCTACAGCCGTTTTTGGCAAAAAGTTGAAGAGCGACACATCGGTTAAAGATGCCGGCAACATTATAATTAGAAAAAACAACAGCATCCCCGCCGAGGGATACATTCTTGATGTTACACCCGAAAATATCGTAATCTCGTGCAACGACGCAGCCGGTGCGTTCTATGCAGCACAAACCTTGAAGCAATTGGTGCCGGTACAAGCTTATGAAACGCCCATAAACCTTGAATCGCTTAAAATTGCCACAACAAAGGTTGAAGACTCGCCACATTTTTCATATCGCGGCTTTATGCTCGACTGCTCACGCCACTTTTGGGACGTTAAAACAATAAAAGAGGTTATAGACATACTTGCGACACACAAGATGAACCGTTTCCATTGGCACCTCACCGAGGACCAGGGTTGGCGTATTGAAATAAAGAAATACCCTCTTCTCACCAAAATAGGCAGCTTGCGCGAAGAGACAACAACCGGACACAACGAAGGATTCGACGGTATACCCTACGGAGGATACTATACACAAAAGGATATCAAGGAGATTGTACAATATGCCACCGAGCGTTTCATAACCGTAATACCCGAAATTGAGATACCCGGACACTCACTCGGAGCACTTTGCGCATACCCCTGGCTGGGATGTCGCGGCGAAGAGGGTGGATACAAAACCTGGCCTATGTGGGGAGTATCACCACAAATAGCCTGTGCAGGAAGAGAGACCACTTTTGAATTCTGGGAAAATGTACTCGAAGAAGTAATAGAACTATTCCCCTCGGAATACATACACATTGGTGGCGACGAAGCTCCCCGCGACGAGTGGAAGGTGTGCCCCGACTGCCAGAAACGTATCAAAGACAACAACCTCAAAAACGAGGCTGAATTGCAATCATACGTTAACACACGCATAGAGAAATTCCTTAACGACAGAGGACGCAAAATGATTGGCTGGGACGAAATTCTCGAAGGCGGAGTTTCGCAGAATGCGACAATTATGTCGTGGAGAGGAGCATCGGGAGGTATCACTGCTGCACGCAAGGGCAATTACGCCATAATGACTCCCAACAACCACTGCTACCTCGACTACTACCAGACCACCGACCGCACCGATGAACCCGATGCCATTGGAGGCTACGTTCCCCTCTGCAAGACCTACGAATTGAACCCGTACGACAAATTGTCGCCCGAGGAGCAAAAATACATCCTTGGTGTACAGGGCAACTTGTGGTGCGAATACATCCCAACACCTATGCAGTTACAATATATGGCTCTGCCCCGTTTGAGCGCCATTGCCGAAATAGGTTGGAGCAACCCCGCCCCCGAAGAGAAAGATACAAACAACTTTATTGACAGAGCAAAGAATCTCTCACGCTACTACTCGGCATTCGGTTGGAACTTTGCCAAACATTTCTACGAAGGAGTAACACTTACACCCAAAGAACAAAAGACCAACCGCGGTTGGTAACATAACTATTACAAACAAAGAGAGGCAACAAATCAAATTGTTGCCTCTCTTTGTTTGTAATATAAATTTTAATCCTTTTTCAGCTCACGTTTTTTCGCCACAGCAGCCTTGCTTACCGAGTTATGCGCTTTTACTCTGCGCTCGTACAATTTCTGCTGTTTCTTGTTTTCAGTCGCAGGCTTTTTGCACATTTCAGCCTCTTCGGCATACTCATTACTCAATTCGCGGATATCTGTTCTGAATTGTTTTACAACTGACAGAAGTTCCTCTACTGAATTAGCACTCTCTATCTGCTCCTTTGCCTCTTCACACACATCCTCGTACTTGCTTATATAGCTATTGCCGCACGAAACAAGAATGAGTGCCGACACTGCGAATAAAAAAATCTTTTTCATATAAATAATGTTTATGTTATCTGTTTTGTTCTGCAAATATACCATTTTTTATCTTCCTTTTTGAAAATTACAGGAATTTCGAACGAAAATCTCTTTATTTGAACAAGAAATGAGTATGTTTGTACAAGTATATATAACACAATACACCCCAATATAAAAACTGATTATTATGAAGAAACTTCTATTCGCAGCACTGCTGTTGTTCGGACTCGCAGCAACCGCACAAGAAAAGATACGAGTAGCCTGTATAGGAAACAGCGTAACATACGGATATGGGCACAAGAACAACGCTGAAACATCGTACCCTGCACAACTCGGAAAGATGCTTGGAGAGAAATACCTTGTTGGCAACTTTGGAAAATCGGGCGCGACACTGCTGAACAAGGGACACCGCCCTTACACCCAGCAACAAGAATACAAAGCCGCACTTGAATTTGCCCCGGACATAGCCATAATACACCTGGGACTTAACGACACCGACCCGCGCAACTGGCCGAACTACCGCGACCAGTTCATCCCCGATTACCTTGCACTCATAGACACACTTCGCCAAATAAACCCCGATGTGGAAGTGAAGATTTGCCGTATGACACCTATTTTTCATTGGCACAAAAGATTCAAAAGTGGCACACGCGACTGGTATTGGCAGATTCAGGAGTCCATTGAAGAGATTGCCGACATTGCCAAAGTTGAACTTATAGATTTTCAAGAACTGCTCTACAACCGCCCCGACCTTATGCCCGATGCTCTGCACCCAAATGAAAAGGGTGCCACCATACTTGCCGAAAGAGTATATACTGCAATAACAGGAATCTACGGAAATGGGTTGCTTGGGTTATCCCCAATTTACAGCGACAATATGGTTATTCAACGCGATGAACCGTTTACACTATGCGGAATTGCCGATCCTGGTGATAAAGTCACAGCACAATTGGGCAAACAGAAACGCACTACTATTACATCAAGCAATGGTAAATGGGAAATTACATTCAAGCCGCTGAAAGCCGACGGAAAAACCCACACACTGACCGTAAAGAGCAAAAACAGAAAGATAGTTCTTGAAAATATCGTTGTCGGTGAAGTATGGCTCTGTTCCGGACAATCGAATATGGCGTTTATGATAAAGGAGAGTTCGCACGCACAGGAGAGTCTGCAAGGATGCGATGCAAAGAACATTCGTCTCTACAACATGAAGCCACGTGTTTATACCGACAATATCGAATGGAGTGCTGAAGAACTAGACAAACTGAATTCACTCGAATATTACCAACCCGCAAAATGGGAACAAGCCAACCAGGATAACACAAAGGATTTCTCGGCCGTAGCATACCACTTTGGAGCAATGCTCGCCGACTCGCTCGGTGTACCCGTAGGTCTTATATGCAATGCAGTGGGAGGCGCACCCGCCGAAGCATTCATTGACCGAAAAACACTCGAATGGCACCCGCTGCTTGTTGACATACTCTATAATTGGAAGCAAAACGATATGATACAAGATTGGTGCCGCGGGCGAGCAGCACAAAACATAAAGAAGAGCACAAATCCTTTGCAACGCCACCCCTACGAACCCGCCTACCTCTACGAAACAGGTATAGCCCCTATAGCCTCATACCCAATAAAAGGAGCTATTTGGTACCAAGGCGAGTCCAACGCACATAACGTGGAGTTACACGAAACAATCTTTCCCACTCTTGTAAAGAGCTGGCGCGACACCTGGAACAAAGAAGATATGCCTTTCTACTTTGTTCAATTATCGAGCATTGAACGCCCATCGTGGCCTCATTTCCGCGACTCACAGCGCCGCCTTGCAAAAAAAATAGAGAACTGCGCCTTTGCTGTATCGAGCGACAAAGGAGACAAATGGGATGTACACCCAAAGAACAAGAAACCTGTTGGTGAACGACTTGCCCGCCAAGCACTGCACAACACTTATGGCAAAAAACATATAACCCCGTGCGGCCCCACCATTGAAAAAGCTGCGAGAAAAGGAAACTCCGTAATACTCACATTCTCTTGCGCACAAGGCATGAAAAGCAGCGACGGAGAACCGTTGCGCACCTTTGAAGTTGCAGGAGAAAAAGGTATTTTCCACCCCGCTGAACTTGTCGAAATAAAAAGCAACACCATAAAAGTAAGATGTTGCGAGGTAAAAATACCACACCGCGTGCGCTACGGCTGGCAACCATACACAACCGCCAACCTTGTCAACGACGAGGGATTGCCCGCAAGCACCTTTGAGGTTAAAGTAAATGAATGAAAGAGTTAAAGTCTATATATGAGAAAAGGTCCCAGATGGGACCTTTTCTCATATTCATAAACAAATGGTGAATTACTTTATAACACCAAGTTCCTTACCTACTTTGATAAATGCAGCAATTGCCTTGTCAAGATGCTCGGTCTCGTGAGCTGCAGACAACTGTACACGTATGCGAGCCTGACCTTTGGGAACAACAGGATAGTAGAAACCTGTTACAAAGATACCCTCCTCGGCCATCTTCTGCGCAAAGACCTGTGAGAGAGGAGCATCGTAAAGCATCACTGCACAAATAGCCGACTGAGTGGGTTTGATATCGAAACCGGCAGCAAGCATCTTGTCGCGGAAATAGTTCACATTGTTCTGCAACTTGGTGTGCAAAGCATCGCTCTCGGCAAGCATCTTAAACATCTCAATAGAAGCACCTACTACTGAAGGGGGCAAAGAGTTTGAGAAGAGATAAGGACGTGAACGCTGGCGCAACATATCGATAATCTCCTTACGACCTGTTGTGAAACCACCTACGGCACCACCGAAAGCCTTACCAAGAGTACCTGTAAAAATATCTATGCGACCATAGCAGTCGAACTGCTCGGCAACACCGTGACCGGTAGCACCAACAACACCTGCCGAGTGCGACTCATCGACCATAACAAGAGCATTGTACTTTTCGGCCAAATCACAAATTTTATCCATAGGAGCCACGTTACCATCCATTGAGAAAACACCGTCGGTAACAATTATACGATAACGCTGAGCCTGAGCCTCCTGCAAGCAACGCTCAAGGTCGGCCATATCGGCATTGGCATAACGATAACGCTGAGCCTTGCACAAACGCACACCATCGATGATAGATGCGTGGTTCAACGAATCGGAAATAATGGCATCCTCGGCTGTGAAAAGGGGCTCGAACAAACCACCGTTAGCGTCGAAACAAGCTGCATAAAGAATGGTATCCTCGGTCTTGAAATAGTCCGATACAGCCTTTTCAAGTTGCTTGTGGTAATCCTGAGTTCCGCAAATAAAGCGTACCGAAGACATACCAAAGCCACGCTCCTCCATAGCCTCCTGGGCAGCCTTTATAAGGCGGGGATTGTTTGACAAGCCCAAATAGTTGTTTGCACAAAAGTTAAGTGCCTTTGAGCCATCTTCGAGAGTAATCTCGGCAAACTGCTGCGATGCGATATTACGCTCTTTCTTATACAAGCCGGCAGCCTCTATTGCAGCCAACTCATCTTTCAAGTGTTGTTGAAAATTACCGTACATTTTTTTCTTTTTTTATGTAGTTTCTAAAAATAATCAAATAACATTTACGATTGCAAATGTACCTTTTTTATTCATAAAACCGACAAATTTTAATGCACAAAAAGAGCGCTTAAATAAGATTTAAGAAAACAACTGCAAGAAAAACGCATATTTATAAAAAGATATTCCAGAAATGAAAAAGAGTGGCCATTATATACAAAAAATAGGAGGAGAAAAAGAGGAATAACAAAAAATAGCACTATCTTCGCAAGGCAATAAAAACAAGAACAATTATAGAAAATAATATAGCATTATGAAAAACGTACTTGTAATCGGTTCTACCGGACAAATTGGTTCCGAGCTTACAATGACATTGCGTAAGCAAATTCCTAATGGCAATATTGTAGCCGGATACATCCCCGGTGCAGAGCCCAAAGGTGAATTACTCGAAAGCGGCCCTGCTGCTGTCGCCAATGTGTGCGACGCAAAACAACTCGCCGAAATTGTTGATAAATATCAAATCGACACCATCTACAACCTCGCAGCCCTTCTTTCTGCCGTAGCAGAATCAAAACCCTTGCTTGCGTGGGATATTCAGATGAACGGTCTTATCAACATTCTGGAGATAGCACGCGAGAAAAAATGCGCAGTGTTCACTCCCAGCTCAATCGGCTCTTTCGGCCCCAACACTCCCCGCGACAACACACCCCAGGACACTATACAACGCCCCAAAACCATGTATGGTGTAACCAAAGTGGCAACCGAGCTTTTGAGCGACTACTACTTTACAAAATATGGCGTTGACACCCGTGCAGTACGTTTCCCAGGTCTTATTTCAAACGTAACACTCCCCGGCGGCGGTACCACCGACTATGCTGTTGAAATCTATTACGCAGCCGTAAAAGGCGAGGATTTCGCTTGCCCCATTCAGGCAGGAACATTTATGGATATGATGTATATGCCAGATGCGCTTAAAGCAGCTATCGACATTATGAACGCCGACCCCTCACGCCTTATACACCGCAACGCATTCAACGTAGCCTCAATGAGTTTCGACCCCGAAATAATAAAGGCTGCCATTCAGAAGTATATCCCCGACTTCAAGATGCACTACGAATTCGACCCCGTTCGCCAGGCAATCGCCGACTCTTGGCCCAACAAGATGGATGACTCTTGCGCACGCAACGAGTGGGATTGGAAACCTTCGTACGACCTCGACTCTATGACCGTGGATATGATTAAGACCTTGCGTGAACGTTTCGGTAAATAAAACAAAAACATATACACAAAAAGAAAAGACGATACTTGTGGTATCGTCTTTTCTTTTTGTATGAGGTGAAAAATCCTTATTTCTTCAAATTCTTTGATATATCGAGCATGCGCACAATGGGACGCAGAGCATCTTCGCGCGTAGCCTCATCGAGTTCCACAAAAGGCCACTCGTATTTCAAACAATTATACAACTTGGGCAATGTATTCAAACGCATGTAATTACACTCGTTGCAAGCACAAAGACCTGTTGAGGGAGGAACGGGAATAAATGTTTTTTCGGGATGGCTCTTCTTCATCTCGTGAAGAATACCGTTTTCTGTTGCCACTATAAACTCACAAACATCGCTCTCGCGGGTATATTTAAGAATGTCGGCTGTGGAGCCAATGAAGTCGGCAAGAGCAAGAACACCACTCTTGCACTCGGGGTGAGCAAGAACTTTTGCGTCGGGGTGAGTGCTCTTCAACTCCACAATCTTTTCTATTGAGAATTGCTCGTGTACGTGACAACCACCATTCCACAACATCATACTGCGGCCTGTAACGGCATTCAAATAACCTCCGAGATTCTTGTCGGGGGCAAAAAGAATCTTTTCTTCCTTGTCGAAGCTATCAACAACTGCACGGGCGTTCGAAGAGGTAACCACAATGTCGGTAAGCGCCTTCACTGCTGCCGATGTATTTACATAAGCAACTACTTTATAGTCGGGGTGCTCCTTTTTAAATGCGGCAAGTTCTTCGGCAGGGCAACTGTCGGCAAGCGAACAACCGGCGTTAAGGTCGGGCAAAAGCACCAATTTGTCGGGGCAAAGTATCTTGTTGGTTTCGGCCATAAAGTGTACACCGCACATTACAATAATATCGGCCGAAGTCTTTTCGGCCTGTTGAGCAAGTGCAAGGCTGTCACCAACAAAGTCGGCAACATCCTGTATTTCTCCCTCAGTGTAATAGTGAGCCAGAATCACCGCATTTTTCTCTTTACACAACTTGCGTATCTCGGCTTTCAAGTCGGTTCCGGCAGGGATAGCCTCATCCACGAAACCTTTCTCTTTCCACTCTTCTTTTACCATAGTACTCTAAACTTTTATAAATAAACGGCGCACTGCCATATAAACTATGCGCGAAGATAATACTTTTATTAGATATTACGTGCAAAAATTTGCCAACAAGCTACAATGTTTTTTAACATCGCACCTCAAAAGCGCATAGAAAAATATATTGCAGGCTTGCCTTCGGGTGTAATAGCCGGACCCAATACAACATCATGTTTTTCGGCAAACGGACGTGTGTATATATAAGCACTACCCACGCCGATGGTTGCACCTGCGAGCACATCCCAAATATCGTGTTTCTTTGCATATATGCGTCCCCACGCGACATAAGCGCTCACGGCGTAAGCCGGAATACCATAACTCCAGCCATAACGTCGCTGCAGGAATGCTGCACCGGCAAAAGCTGCTGCCGTGTGGTTCGATGGAAAAGCCTTCTTGTCGCTACCGTCGGGGCGCTCCTTTTTTATTACTTGTTTAAGCAGAACAGAGGTTACCACAGCCGTTGCACCACTCTCTGCCAGTTGAAGCAAGCCCTTGTAATCGCCTTTCAAAAAAGCCACACCCGCGCCAATAGCACCGGGAGCAAGCATAAGCACATCGGTAGAGGTATCTACCGCACTGCGACTCTGCGCCACCACCTGCGACAAGGGCAAAAAAGCGAGCAAAAGCAATAACTTACATAAAAATGGTTGCCACAAACCTTTTCCACCAAGCATACTTTTTTCTTCCATTACTTAAAGTTCTTATCCATTAAAATACCTTATGGGGATACAGTTGTAACTCTTCGGGAGAAAGAGCCGGCGATTCCAGACACTGCAACGATTGTTCAAGCTGCGCCACACTGCTTGCACCCACAAGCACCGATGTCACTCCCTTTTGGGCAAGCACCCACGACAGCGACATAGAAACAAGTTCTTCACCACGCTGCTCGGCAATAGCAGCAAGGTTATTCAAATAGGTCAACAGTTCGGGGGTTAGTTTATCCCTCCCGAGCGAACCGCCTTTTGCCATACGTGATTTTTCGGGCACACCATGCAAGTAACGCGACGACAGCAGCCCTTGTGCCAATGCCGAAAAAGAGATGAAACCAAGGCCTTTTTCTACACAATAATCGAGTACACTCTCCTCTTGTATAGCCCTGTCTAGCAAGTTTAGACGTCCCTGAAAAATAAGCGGGGGTACATCGCGGGCACGCAAATATTCATCGGCATAGCGCAAAGCCTCTATCGGCCAGCGCGAGATACCAATATATAGTGCCTTGCCGGCTCTGACAATATCCACAAGTGCCTGCAAAGTTTCGTCGAGCGGTGTCACCGGGTCGTAACGATGGATATAGAATAAGTCGACATATTCTAGCCCCATACGTTTAAGGCTGCAATCAAGGCTGGCAGTGAGATATTTACGCGAACCCCAGTTCCCGTAAGGACCATCCCACATTTCATACCCCGCCTTGGTGGCAATGAAAAGTTCGTCGCGATATGGTGCAAAATCCTCCTTCAACAAACGACCGAAAAGTTCTTCGGCAGCTCCCGGAGGTGGACCGTAATTATTGGCAAGGTCGAAATGTGTTATGCCCCTGTCGAAAGCATAACGCACCACGTTACGACAATTATCAAAGTCGTTGTATTTTCCAAAGTTCTGCCATAGGCCCAAACTTACTTTCGGAAGCAAGATTCCACTCTTGCCACACCTGCGATACATTTCGTCGCTGCGCAAATATCGGTTTTCCGAAGCAATATACTTATCCATAAATCTTTTATTTACATCATATGACTGTTCTACAAAAGAGCCCCGTCATCAACTCTCATTATCAAAGAAGGTGCATACCCACCCATATAGAGATAACGCAAATTTATCATAATTTGCTTTAAAAGCACATTTATCGCTTAAAAAATTACCGCAATATTTTTTTTCTCTCTATCTTCGCGGCGCAAAAAACTGAAAAAAATGGACATTTCATTCATAACATCGGTAATAGACTACTTTGCGACACTCAAAATGCCCACAATATTTGAGTTTGTGGGAACATTTGCTTTTGCAATAAGCGGCATACGCCTTGCTTCGGCAAAACACTTCGACTGGTTTGGAGCTTATGTTGTTGGAGTTGCCACAGCTATCGGTGGCGGTACATTCCGCGATATGATGCTCGGTACAACCCCATTTTGGATGACAGACCCCATATACCTCTGTTGGTCGGGACTTGCCTTGCTATGGGTTATACTCTTTGGCAAATGGCTTATACGCCTGCACAACACTTTCTTTATCTTCGACACCGTGGGACTTGCACTTTTCACTGTAGTGGGCATACAAAAAAGCCTCGATTACGGTTTCCCGCTGTGGGTTGGCATAGTAATGGGTGCTATGACCGGTGCTGCCGGAGGTGTGATACGCGATGTATTTATAAACGAAATTCCCCTTATCTTCCGTAAGGAGATTTATGCAATAGCCTGTGTTGTCGGTGGCATCGTTTTCGGCATATGTATGTGGCTTGGAGCCGAAACACTTGTTACCCACGCGGTGTGCGGTATAAGTGTATTCCTCACCCGTGTACTGGCTGTGAAATACCACATATGCCTTCCCACACTCAAAGGCAGTCACGTACAGGAAGAAGAATAAAAAAAACACTTAATTTTAAAATGAAAAAGTCGGCACCAATTGATGCCGACTTTTATTTTTGCATTAAAGTCATTTGTTATACAATGGCCTTGACTATATAAAAGAATATCACAGCGCTATAAACAAGTTTTAATGCCGTAGTGACTATAAAAGCAACAAACGAAAGCGAAGCAACCTTAAAGGCCTTTCCGCTACGACGGCAAGCTGCATATTCGCCCAGGAATGCACCGATAAAGGGACCTATTATTATACCAACAGGCATAAAGAGTAGCCCTATTATCATACCGACCAGTGCACCACGCACACTCTCGCGTGAACCTCCACTCAACTGTGTAAACCACACAGGCAGCACATAATCGACCACTGTAATTACAAGCATTATAACACCTGTAACCACCAGGAATGTAACAGAGATTTCAGTATCGGCGCAAAACATCAGAGCCACCACCCCCAGAAAACTTATGGGTGGGCCGGGAAGGGCGGGTAAAACCGCGCCCAACAACCCAACGGCTCCGCAAACAAGAGCAAATGATACTATAAAAAATTCCATCTGCTGTAAATATTTATTTTATCATTCTTTCGGGATAGATATCGTTCCACCAACGAGCATCGTTCTTGAGCCAACGCTCGAACCACGCCATAATGCTGTTGTGCCACAAGATGCGCTTGGGAACATCGGCAATAAAGTGGTCCTCACCATCAACACGGATAAACTCCACAGTTTTTCCCAATACACGCAATGCATTGTAAAGCTGTATGCTCTCGCCCACCGGCACATTGGTGTCGGCTGTGCCGTGCAACAACAAAAGCGGAGTGTTTATTTTGTCGGCATTGAACAAAGAGCCCTGCTTGGTAAACAATTCGGGATTGCTCCAAGGATAGCTCTGCGCTGCGGCTACAGCGTTGTAGCCAACACCCCAGTAACCCTCACCCCAATAGCTGGTAACGTTGCTTATACCGGCGTGCGATGCCGCTGCAGCAAAGATATCGGTGCGTGTCTGCAAGTATTGCGTCATAAAGCCACCATAAGATGCTCCAAGGCATCCGATGTGCTCAGCATCGACATACTCAAACTCTTTGCAGAAAGCTTTTGTTCCTTCAATGATATCGTCGGCAGTGCGCTGTCCCCACGCATTGACGTGACGAGCCGAGAATTCCTGACCATAACCAATGGTACCGCTGGGGTTAACAACCAATGTCACATAACCACGCGATGAGAACAATTGCGCCGCATAGGGGGTGTCCATACCCTGAACTGTGGGTGTGGTTCCACCATAATAATAGACAATGAGAGGATATTTTTTTGTTGCATCGAACGAAGGAGGCAAGCAGTAATATGCATCAATTTCAGTGCCATCCGATGCTGTGAAAGCCCAGTCATGTATGGTTCCCATCTCTAACTTTTCAAGATTAGCGGCATAAGGGTTGGCTATGAGAGTACTCTTTCCCTTGCGCACATCGTAGAGATAAGCCGCCTGCTTGCTACTTGCCGTAACACTTATATAAGCGGCTGTTGCAGCGTTGCTGCCGATTGAGAACGAGCGCACGCACTCACCCTCCAAAGGCAATTTGTCGAATGATTTTCTCACAGGATTATAGCAATATATGGGTTCGCGGTCACGGTCGCTTGTCTTGAAGTATATGCAACCATCTTTGCGACTCCAACGAAGGAATTGTACAGTGGGGTCAAAATCCTTTGTTATGGGTTCTATGCTCTTGTCGGCACGGTTCAAAATAAAGGCCTGTGTATCGTAATTGTTTGCAATGGGGTGATTGCCACAGTTTTTGCCTATACCACCAAATGCCTCGGGACCGCCGGTAAGCAACACCTTTGAGCCGTCGGGAGAGAAACGTGCCAAGCCGCCAAAGAAGAATTCATCGGCAAAAAGAGTATCGACGGCAAGAGTCTGCACATCCATACAGAAAAGCGAATTCTTGCTGAATGGCCATTTGTTATCGACAGGTTCGCCACAAGAATAGAGGATATAACGGCCGTCGTCGCTTATGTCACACAAATTTGTGGAACGCAAACCGGCTGTAAGACGCTCGCTCACACCGGTTTTAAGGTCGTAACGCCAAATAAAGCCACGGCCGCGATTACCGGGTATGCGGTCGCCACGGTTCAAAAGACGATGAACGGGAGCCTTGTCACCATCGACCTGCTCGGTAATCACAAAATAGAGCGATTTCTCGTCGGGTGACCAACGGAAAGAGCCGCCGGGAACGTGGTCGGCAATAATCTTCTCTTCAAGAGTTGCGGGGTTTACAAGAACAATCTTCTCGCCCTCATCCGAAACGGCCTTGTAGTACAACTGCGAAGCGGGAGTCCAAGATGGAACTTTGGAACCGGAAGGATATGTTGCAATCTTCTTGCCGCTCTTTACATCGCTGAGTACAGTGTATGAGTTTGCACGTTGAGCATTATGATATTCCTGATATGTTGTGAGCAGATAACGACCGTCGGGCGAAAGGTTTACTCCCTGTACATAATTGCCATATATTGTTTGGGGCAACAAGTAGCGCCCTTTAAGACCGGGCTCGCAGGCAATCTTTGTTATACTGTCGCCTTCGGTGGTTACAACAGCTTTCAGAGCAGGAGCACAAGAGTCCTTCTCGGTCACAAGCATCTTCACTGCCACGTTGTATAATGTCTGCGGCTCCATACGCAAGGGAAACTCGCACGAACCGGCAACTTTCAAAGAATCTTCCGCACGCATCTTGTCTTTCTTCATTGCACCATCTACATATACTTCTAAACGGGCGGGAGAGGTAAATTTAAGTTTCGCATTTGCAAAGCGGTCGGCACGCAACCCTGCAGTAAAGACATAGATATTGTTTCCTTCTGAACGCTCAAGTTTGAAAAAGCCGGTAGAGTCGCTCTCCACCACAACAGCACCCTCACTATCATCAACAAGCGGTGTGTGTGTCTTCATCAGGATTTTCGCGACATCGTGTTTCTTACCCTTTGTATCGACAGAGTCGGTGAGCAAAGCCGTACGCACCTTGACGGGAGCAAGCAGTTTCATACGGGAAAAATCATCGGCTACCGCCACCACTGTGGCAAGCATACACGCAATAAAAGCGTAGAAAAGTCGGTTCTTCATTTTTTATATGTTTAAAATTCTTATACAAAAGAGATTGCACAAACACGGGTGCAACTCTGCAAATATAGCATTTTAGGGATAAATATCGGTAAGCAATTTTAAATAAAATCTCTTTTTTTTCAAATACTCCAAACTATTAGATATATTTGCAGAATAAGTTGTTACCAAAAAAGTAAAACCAATATTTAAATAAGTTATGAGAAAATTTACACTCTGTTTAATTCTCTTGTGTTTGAGTATTTCAAACAGCATTTTTGCCGACAGCACAGTAAACCTAACCCCCATACCTAAAAGTATGACAAAAGGCAGTGGCAAATTGGTATTGCCTTCGGCATTCGGTATAGACACAAACAACCTGCCCGACAGCATTGTGGCCGAAGCGCAGAAATTTGCAACGGTAATTGAAAAAGTTACAGGCTACGCGGTAAACACCGACGCAACCAACGCGCTTATAACATTGTCTATGTACAATGGTAGCGAATCTATCGGCGACGAAGGTTACACTTTGAATATCACCACCGAAAAGATAAACATTTCGGCAAACACCGCCACAGGTTTCTATTATGCTTTCCAGAGTGTAAAGAAGATGTTGCCCGCCTGCATAATGGCCGAGGTAAAAGACCAGAGCGTGACAGAGTACTCTCTCCCCGTAGTAAGCATTGTGGACTCACCACGTTTCGAGTATCGTGGTTTTATGCTCGACGTAAGCCGCCACTACTTCAGCCTCGATGAGATTAAACGTATGATAGATGTAATGTCATACTACAAGATGAACCGTTTCCACTGGCACCTCACCGACGACCAGGGCTGGCGCATTGAGATAAAGAAATACCCCCGCCTCACCACCATTGGAGCAGTACGCCACAATTCGTGGAGCGTTGATCCCATTTACGGCGGATACTACACCAACGAGCCCTACGGCCCATATTTCTACACTCAGGACGAAGCACGCGAAATTGTTGCATACGCAAAAGAGCGTCACATTGAGGTTGTGCCCGAGATTGAATTCCCCGGACACTCTTGCGCAGCAGTAACCGCATACCCCGAATACAGTTGTTACCCTAACGGCAACCACAGCTTACAGGTAAACGGTGGTATTTTCAGCGACGTGCTTAATGTGGGAAATAAAGCCACCTTGCAGTTTGCCAAGGACATTCTCGACGAGATAACCGATATCTTCCCCTTTAACCAGATTCACATCGGTGGCGACGAGACACCCACATCGGCTTGGCAAAACAACGCAGAGTGCCTGGAAGTAATGGAAGAGAAAGGATTTTCAAACATACGCGAACTGCAATCAAACTTTGTACGCCTTTTGTCCGACCACCTTTCACAGAAAGAGGGCGACAAGAAACGCAGCATCATTATGTGGAACGAGAGCCTCACTGCAAGCGGTACAAACGAAGAGTTGATAAAAGGCACCAACGGAATGATGATGTGCTGGGAGAGCGGACAGGTTCAACCCTGCGCACTCAAAGCCGCACAGATGGGAATGAAATCGGTAATAACCCCCTGGGGTCCCTACTACATAAACCGCAAACAGAGCACCGACCCCGGTGAACCCACCGGTGCTGGTTATGGCGACGACACAGTAGAAAAGACCTACAACTACGTTCCCGTACCTGCAAGCGTACCCGCCGAACTGCATAAATACTACGCAGGTGTGCAAGGTACATTCTGGACCGAGCACGTACAAAGCAACTATCTGCTCGAATACCTTGCTCTCCCCCGCCTTATCGCCATTGCCGAGACAGGCTGGACACCCGCTGCAAAAAAGAATTTCAATGATTTCTGCCAGCGCATAACAAAAGATACACTCCTTCTCAACTACAACAACTACGAATATGGCCGCCATTATATCAACGACGGTAAAAACAACTCAAAGGTTATGCCCGAGAGTTCTACCGAAGAGAAGAAAGTGTGGTACCACATTGTAACCACTGCAACCGACAACCGCGCCGGTAAATGTATAGAGTTGTTGAGAGAAGGCTCTCCCACAATTGGTACCGGAAACTCACGTGCCAACCGCTTGTGGAACGGCGTTATTGCACAAGAGGGCGAGGACGCCTATGACTACCAGCTTTGGGCATGGATGGAAGACCCCGAAAACCCCGGCCACTATGCAATGGTATGTAAAGCGAAGCCCAACGGTTCGGTTAAGAGCACACCCACAGCCGAGAACAACACTGGCCGCTGGGACTACGACGACAACAACCGCCACTACGACTTTGTGCTTGGCGACAGAGCATACGCTGCCAACGGTAACAACTACAACTACAGCATACGCAGTACCAAGGTTTCAAACACCAATATGTGTATGAACTTTGCAGGTCCCGGACAGACCAACTCAATCAACTTGTGGAGCGATCCTGCCGACGGCAACGGAGGTATATGGGAGTTCCGCCCGCTCGCCACACAGAGCATAGAGGTTGAATACCCTGCACAAGGCAATTTTGTACGCATAGCAAACAATGTGGAGAAATTCGCAGGATGGTCAATTATTGACGACGGCAAAGCCACTGCCACAGCAGCCGCAGCCGAGTATGCCGCTGATGTATGGGAGATTGTTTCTGCACAGGTGACCGACGCCGGACAGAATGTAACTTTGCGAAATGTCGCTACCGGCCGTTACATTTCGGGCACAAGCGCACCCATCGCGCTCGGCACAACAGCTGCTACATTGACCAATGTTTACAACCCCCTTACCGGCGATTTCTCAATAAAAGCCGCCAACAATGCAATTTTCCCCATGCCCGAGCTTTCAACCACCAACCCCAACACTCTTAACACAGGTGGTATATACCCGCAAGGTTCGGCGTGGATATATGAAAAGGCATACCAGATAACATACGAATGTTACGATAGCAAAAACAACCTAATCGGAACATATTACCAGGCTGCCCCTGCCGGAAAGAACTACACCTGCAAGGCTCCCGAAATAGCCAACCACACCGCAACAAGCTACGAAATAACAGGCTCGACAACAGCACCCACTCTTGCAAATGTTTCATCACACCAAACAGTGAAGGTTAGTTACGAGCGTACTTCTTACAGCGTAACTTACGTTTGCAAAGAGAAACGCGGAGGCCTAATCGGTGAATACAGACACTATTGCACAATTGGTGAGGAGTTCAATGTAGAGTTCCCCGAAATAGAGTTCTTCACATTCGAGGAGTGTGAAACAAACGAAGGCCTCTTCACCCCCACTGCCGACACAACCATCGAGGTTATCTACACAACCGAGGGCAAATGCGGCTTTAAAACTGTGGGAGAAGCCGTAACAAACGTTAAGGCCAACACAAGCTACCTCATACGCAACGCATACAACGAAACAAGCCGCAGTGGTTTTGTTTCTGTAAAGAATATCGGCGGCGAAATAACTACCACCAATGGAGTGAACGAGGGCGAGCCCAAATACATATGGACACTCACAAGCAAAGGAAACGGCTACACCATCGGTAACGAGAACGGGTGTTACGTTCCCGTACTTAACAGAGGAGGCCGCCTATACGCAACAACCGATGGCGACACCTTCACACTCTCTTTGAATAGCGACGGAACAACCTTTGCTGTAAAAGGCAGCAACAACTACTACTGGAATGCCAACGCCAACAACACTCTCACCGGATGGGATGGCGGTCACCCCATTATGTTCTACGAGTATTACATTCACCCCTACTTCACCGTTACCTACAACTGCATAGACAGCGATGGCAACCAGTTGCAAAGCGGTTCTGCCGAGGTGAAAGCGGGCGAATCGTATAACCTCATTATCCCCGAGATTGAAGGATTTGACACCACCGTCACCGATGCCGTTTACGAGGAACTTGCAAAAGTTTCAAAGAACATAACAGTGACAATCACATACAGCAACAAAGCATCTACCAGTATAGAGAGCATTGTTGCCGAAAAGATTAACGACAACACGTATTACGATATTTACGGCCGTGCTCACAAGAACCCTGCAAAAAGCGGAATCTACATCTACAACGGCAAGAAAATATTCATAAACAAATAAATCTATGGCAAAAACAATATACAAGACACGCGGAACCTGCTCGCAATTCATAGAGATTGAAGGAGAAAACGGCCGAGTTACCAACGTAACCTTCTACGGAGGTTGCGACGGTAACCTGCAAGGCATTGCCAAGTTGGTGAAAGGGATGGCATACAGCGAAGTCATTGAGCGCCTTAACGGCATAAGCTGCAACGGCAAGCCCACTTCGTGCCCCGACCAGCTTTGCCGCGCCGTGGAACAACTTATGCAAGAAGACAAATAACCTATGGCAAAGAAACCAAGAAATAACGAATATCGCGCACGCAACGAGGAATTCATGAAAGCACTGCACGACAGCGACGAGCAGTACTACGAAATTTCGCAAGGCGTGCTGTGCAAGATAATAAAAAGCGGCACAGGTGATAAAAGCCCGCGCAACAACAGCGTTGTCACTGTACACTATAAAGGTACGCTCATAAACGGTAAAGTGTTCGACAGCAGTTACGACCGCGGTTACCCCGAGGCATTCAGACTCAACGAACTTATCACCGGCTGGCAGATTGCTCTCACGCAAATGCGCGTAGGCGACCATTGGGTTGTGTATATTCCATGGGAACTGGGTTACGGCAAGCAGGGCAGCGGTAACATTCCCAGCTATTCCACGTTGATATTTGAGATGGAACTTATAGCAATAATGTAACACACGAAGATATGAGCAACCTACCCGAAGACCCTATGATGCTTTATAGTATGGTCAATATGAAACTGCGCGATTATTACGACACACTCGACGAACTTTGCGCCGACCTTGATATATCGCGCAAAGAACTGGAAGATAAGTTGCGAGCCGCAGGGTTCGAATATAGCGAGAAACTGAAGAAATTCTGGTAACATAAAAGCATCTGCCCTAAAAGGCAGATGCTTTTCCTTTATAGTCGACCTCGTCAAATTTACCAACGACCAAGAGTTATATCAAGATAAAGCCTCAACCCATCCATCGTGTTCGGGAAACAGATGCGGCCGCCCGAAGCACGGAAAATCTTTTCCATAGAAATTGAGAGGTTGCGCTCGTGAGCGGGGAAACGCTCATAATCAGGAACAATCCACTGCTGTGCCGCGCCACCAACTCCAAGCATCTCACAGTAACAACACGCAGTTTCGTAGGTGTTCACATTATTCTCGGCACCGAAGTTGTAAACTCCACCCTGCAAAGCAAAGGTTAATGGGAGGTTTTCCACGACATCGCGCACCCAGGTTATACCACGATACTCACGCACGGCCAGAGATAAGGATTTGCGTTCTTCAATGGCCGTTGCTATGTTATAGACAAAATCGTTATGTTTGGGGAGTGAGTCACTGTGTGCATCGTACATCCATGTAGCACGCAACATCACAGCATCGGCCGAAATATCGGCTATGCGCTCTTCCGCTTCCAATTTGTGACGGCCATAAACATTTTCGGGCGACACAGCTACGTTCTCGCTCAAAAGGCCCAGTTCTGTATTTCCGTTATACACCTGGTCGGAGGAGAAAAACACAAACTTAGCGCCAAAACGCACAGCCGCACGGGCAAGGTTCACAGCCCCCTCAACATTCACCTTATAACTCTCTTCGGGGTGCTGCTCACAATAGAGAGTATTTGATATTGCCGCAAGATGCACCACAACATCGGGAACATTGTTCATAACATAGTTATCGACCGATGCTGCATCGGTAATATCCATCTCACTATGTGAGGGAGTGAGCAATGTGTATTCGTTACACCAACGCTTTACAAAACGGCTGCCAACAAAGCCACTTGCACCGGTAACAAGAATTTTCTGCATATTTTTATTCTTTTATATTCCAAACAAATAAACTGCCGCAGGTAAAGGTACAGAAATATTCCGTTCGAACATCCCTTTCGAGCACTATTTTTACCAGCCTCTATATTCCGCAACAAACAAGAAACACCATTAAAACTATTTTGCGATATTATTTGAAGAATATATTTCACTTATCGCAATAATATATTATTTTCGCACATAAACTAACCAATTTGATATGAAATCACTTCGCGAACTATTCAGGATAGGACTTGGCCCGTCGAGCAGCCACACAATGGGCCCCAACAGAGCCGCAAAAATATTTGCCGAGCGTTGCTCTGATGCCGACAGCTATCGTGTAACGCTATACGGCAGCCTTGCAGCCACAGGTGAAGGCCACATGACCGACAAGGCTATCATTGAAGTGCTTGAATCCATTGCACCCCTGGAACTTGTATGGAAACCAACGACATTCCTGCCCTTTCACCCCAACGGTATGAAATTCGAGGGATTGAAGAGTGGCAAGACCATAGATGAGTGGACCATATACAGCGTAGGTGGGGGAGAACTTGCCAACGAAGAGACCACAAAAACAGATGCCGACATATACCCTCTTACCACCGCCCACGAAATTATGGACTGGTGCGACGAAACCGGATGTTCCTTCTGGGAGTATGTGGAAAAATACGAAGGCCCCGAAATTTGGGACTACCTTGCCGAGGTATGGCACACAATGCAGACTACCATACGCCGAGGCCTGGAACACGAGGGGGTGCTCCCCGGCGGATTAGGCATACAACGTAAAGCAGGTCTCTACCTGCTGAAATCACGCTCTTACAGCGCATCGGTGGCAAGCAAAGCCAAAATATATGCCTACGCTCTCGCGACATCCGAGGAGAATGCAAGCGGCACAACCATTGTAACCGCACCCACCTGCGGTTCCTGCGGAGTGTTGCCCGCCGTGCTCTATCACCTTTCACAATCGCACGAGAACAGCGAAGCACGCATACTGCGCGCCCTTGCCACAGCCGGTCTTTTCGGCAACATTGCAAAGGAGCACGCATCGATATCGGGAGCCGACGTAGGTTGCCAGGGCGAGGTTGGTGTTGCCTGTGCTATGGCGGCTGCCGCAGCCTGCCAGCTCTTTGGCGGAACAATAAACCAGATAGAGTATGCCGCCGAGATGGGACTCGAACACCACTTGGGACTTACGTGCGACCCCTTGTGCGGTTTGGTACAGGTTCCTTGCATAGAACGTAACGCTATAGCTGCATCGCGCGCGCTTGACGCTTGCACATACGCAGCCCTCTCCGACGGAAAGCATAAGATTGACTACGACCGCATTGTTGAGGTTATGAAAGAGACCGGTCACGACATACCGAGCCTCTATAAGGAGACATCAACCGGCGGTATCGCAAAAATAGATGTAAAGAAACGCAGAAAAGGATAACACTTAAAATAACCATTATGAAAAAAGCCCTAATACTTTTTGCCCTGCTGCTTGCAACCTTCACAACCTACGCGCAAGAGAGCAATGTAATTCACATCACAAAAGCTGAGTTCATAAAAAAGGTTTATGACTACACCATTAACGACAAAGTGTTGCACTACAAAGGCGACAAACCCGCCATCATAGACTTCTACGCCGACTGGTGTGGCCCCTGCCGCAAGCTCTCTCCCATACTCGAGGAGGTTGCCACAGAATTTAAAAAAGATATTTATATATATAAGGTAAACACCGATAAAGAGCCTGAGATTGCCAGAGCCTTCGGTATACGAGCCCTGCCGACACTACTCTTTATTCCACTAGAAGGTGAACCGGAAGGCAACGAAGGCTTTCTCACCAAAGAACAACTTTACGAAGCTATATACAAAGTCCTTTTAAAAGAGGAGGATAAATAAACACCATGAACGACTACACAAAAGTAACATTCAAAGTAACTCCCGCCAAAGAGGTTGCAACCGATGTGCTTGCCGCCCTTCTCGCCGACGAGGGTTTCGAGAGTTTCGTAACCGAGGATGACGGAATGAGTGCATATGCCCCACAAACAGCATTCAACGCCGATAGCCTTGCCGAAGTTTTGAAGAACTTCCCTCTCGAAGGATACGAAATAACATACACCAGTGAAGATATAGAAGGCGAAGACTGGAACGCCGAGTGGGAAAAGAACTACTTCCAACCCATAATCGTCGATGACCAATGCGTAATACACAGCACTTTCCACACCGATGTTCCAAAGGCAAAATATGAAATACTCATAGACCCCAAGATGGCTTTTGGTACAGGATATCACCAGACAACCTGCCATATGATACGTGCAATTCTCGCAAGCGATATGCAGGGATGCAGCGTGCTCGACATGGGTTGCGGAACCGCCCTGCTTGCCATTCTCGCAAAAAAATGCGGTGCGGGCGAGGTGGTAGCAATAGACATTGACGAATTCGCCTATGAGAATGCCAAAGAGAACATTGTGCTGAACGGAACTCCTGACATAGATGTACGCCTCGGTGGTGCCGATGCCATTAAAGAGAGCGACTGTTTCGACTATGTAATTGCAAACATAAACCGCAACATCTTGCTTGCCGACATACAACACTATGCAGCCCGTATGCACAAAGGCTCAACACTATTCATAAGCGGTTTCTACACCGACGATATTGAAGTTCTGAAAGAAGAGGCATCGCGACACGGCTTGCGTTACGACAGTTTCGCCGAAAACAACCGCTGGGCAATGATGAAACTCATAAAAGAATAAAAAACAGAAGGAGTGGCAAGCAAAACCACTCCTTTTTTTGTTCTCCATAAAAACAGAATTATGGAGCAGGAACTTTTATACGAAATTTGTGCCTACACAGGCAGCATCGCAATGATTTTAGGCTACCTTCCACAAGCCTTTCAAACGATACGCACACGCAACACCGACGGTATCTCCTTGCCCGCATTCCTTATGATGGCTATCGGAAGTTTCTGTTTTATGTTGCAAGGGTTTGTACACAAGCCCGACATTATATGGTCCATAGCCATCACCAACCTCATAACCACCATTTGCAGCTGGGTGGTGTTTGCGATAAAGATGCACAACGACTATTTCAAAGACAAATAGCCACTATTCCCTATTTGCGGCACGGGCATAAAGCCTTGCAACCACCGCCCCGCTTATGTTATGCCACACACTGAAAATAGCACCGGGTATGGCAGCAAGAGGGAAAGCGGCAAAGTGCAATGTGGCAAGCGACGAAGCAAGACCGCTGTTCTGCATACCAACCTCAATTGATATAGCTGCACGCTTCGCAAGCGGCAAGCCCAGCAGACCACCCACAGCATAACCGGTGGCAAGCCCAAGAATATTATGCAAGGCAACCACAACAAATATCAGCCATCCGCCATTCATCAATCTCTCGGCAGTGTGCGATACAATTATTGCCACAACCACCGCAATAACCAGCGACGAGAAAGCGGGCAAATAAGGAGTAACACGGGCTGTTATAGCAGGGAACAGTTTCTGAACAAGGAAACCGCCAAGTATAGGAGCTATAACCACATAAACAATGGATAAAAGCATTGCAGCCGCATCAACATCCACAAAAGTTCCTGCAAGCAACAATGTAAGCAAAGGAGTGAGCAATGGTGCAAGTATTGTAGAAACCGCAGTCATACCCACAGAGAGTGCTAAATCGCCTTTAGCAAGATAGGCGATAACATTCGAAGCAGTTCCACCGGGGCAACACCCCACCAGAATAACACCAAGCGCAAGGTCGGCCTGCAAAGCAAAAACTTTCACAAGAAACCACGCCAACAAAGGCATAAGAGTAAACTGAGCAAGACACCCAAGAAAAATATCTTTCGGACGGCTCAATACCACACGAAAATCACCGGGATTAAGCGTAAGTCCCATACCAAACATTATCACACCCAACATAGGGTTTATTGCCCGCATCTCAACAAAATCGAAAGCCGTGGGCACCGCCAGGGAACACAACGCAAAAAGCAGAACCATAATTCCCATCCAGCGCGATATAAAATCACATATTCTTTTCATACCGCAAAGGTAAACAATTCTTGAATTCAAATATTGTTATAACAAAAAAAGACCAACTTTTCAGTTGGTCTTTTTTTGTTGGTTGTGATTCGCCTGGACTCACTCTGTGACTCGCTTGGGGCATTTCCACAAAAGACAACATCAAACAGGAAAGCATTTATAGTCAATCGTTTACTCTGTCAAATAGCAAAACTTTTTTCTCTTTCTAAAACTTGGTTGACAACTTGGTTTGCACCTTTGTTTGTT
>JAZQUI010000035.1:0-1990 GCA_045631205.1 Bacteroidaceae bacterium | reverse complement strand
ATTGTATTTAAAACGCAAAAATAGCAATTTTTAAACACAAAGCTATTTAATATTGTAAAATATTACAAAACAAAGATTTTTTAACTAAAATTACGTTCAAATAGCTTCTATTTGCGATTTTGCATAGCGGTACAATATAATAATTGAGGGACGAGCAACCGTAGGGGCGGGGTCAGCCCGCCCATGTAGCCGTTTGCAGTGTTCATTCCGACCTTGCTGGAGGAATCTCAAAACCGTGTAATATATTGTCCCCATGTCTTAGGGGGGACGAGGTGTTGCATGCAACACCGGAGGGGGTTATCGTTTGCGTTGTTTTTTTTGTAGGGGCAGGGTCCGCCTGCCCTTGCAACCGCGTAGCGTGTCATGTTGAGCTAAGTCGAATTTTTCAATTAAGCGAGTTAAAGCCAAACTTGTTTGAGCTTTTTAAACGAGCGTACGAAAAATCACAAATAGTAAACATCTCAACATCAACCCTTGTGTTTTACCGCAGTTTTTAACCTTATTACTTTGGATTTTTATTCCTTTTCAAGTCGTTCTCTTATTGTACTTTCTGTGCCGACAGAAAGTACCAAAGAACTCGGCACAGAGTAAAAATAGTCGCAATGTTCTTTGCTCAGGAATTGCTTTGCAATATCCATCGGTCGAACATTGCTTGTCGCTCAAGCCTATTCGTTTCTGTTCAGGCGCTCCGGGACTCGTGCGGTTATAGCGTTATAAAGAAAAAATAACGCTACCGCACTTTAAACATTTCCTCGCTTACTCCTGAACAGAAACGGGCTTTCACTCTATTTTTAACAGTGCCGTCATTTAGGAGATTACCTATACTTGTGGAAAACCGCGAACAATAGTAATGTCAAAAAGAAAACCGGCACCGTTTGAGCAACAGCGCGTGTCAGTTCCAATAGAGGAATAAGAACAAAAGTGTTTGAGCGTGTATGCCATACGATGCTGGGTGTGCGTGAAGCGAGTTCTTTTGTTCCCGAGATTGGAACGGCAGACACAAGCGACAAACGACGTTCGACCGAGTGCTCACATAATGTGGCACGAGCAAAGAACGGGAGTGACTTGCGAAACCCGTGTGCCGGGCGCTTTGGTTCTTTGCCTTTAGCCCCTACGGGCGGCGACCGATGGTTCACGCGATGAAAGAACGAAGAAGAAAGACTACAAAACAAATAAACGACAAAAGAAGCAAGGTTAAAAACTGCAGAACAATACAACCGCAGATACATTGGTCTGACCAAACGATAAATGACGCGGACAAAAAATCATGGGATGCACCGAAAAGGTACATCCCATGATTGTGTAGTTATTTAATCTGCGAGATTACTCGCGAGCCTTCAATACGAAGCTTACATTGATACTCTCAATGCGTGCATTCATATCAGCAAAGACCTTCTCAACAGCAGCATCATCCGTGAGGTCAATCTTACCCTCTGAAAGCAAAGTAACAACCTCCAAGTTAGCAAAGTAGTTGATGAAAGCGTCTGTATGCATATACATATGCAACTGACTATCGTCTGCATCTTGATACATATACATCTCAACCTTTCTCAAAGCAGGATTTACTGCACTCATATCAAGTGTAACCTTATTGCCTTCAACAGTGATTGGAGCATCAAATACTTTGTCCTGACCATTAAGAATGTATTGGTGCTTGATTGAGTTGGCATTTAACTCTACACTGAAGAGGTTTGAACCAAGTATAACATCAAAGTCACCTGCGTTTATATTGGCGATGTTGAAAATGTTACCCATAATAGAGAAATCTTCATCTTTACCCTTTGCGTTGCTTACATATGCTGAACTATAATCATATACTTTGTTATCAAGATTGAGATATTGCTTTACACGGAGCCAAGTAGAAGTTAAATATACATCACCATTCTCAGAAGGAGCGTAAAGTGTCTCTGTCATAATATCACCCAATGTAGTTCCATTTGGAGTATAGGTCAAACGAGCAGCAAGACACTGAGGTGCAACACTCATAAAA
>JAZQUI010000034.1:0-23378 GCA_045631205.1 Bacteroidaceae bacterium | reverse complement strand
CATATTAGCGACCTTTCGGCGTGGTGCAAAATTGATTTTAGTAACGTCTATTCCAATCCATTGTGTCAGGCAAAGAATTTGTATTTAAATGGAGAAAAGATAACCAATCTTGTTATTCCAAGTGATATTACAGAAATTAAGCATTATGCGTTCTATAATTGCACAGGCCTCACAAGCATTACAATTCCCAACAGTGTAACAAGCATAGGAAATTATGCGTTCTATAATTGCACAGGCCTCACAAGCGTAACTATTCCCAACAGTGTAATATGGATAGGAAACAGTGCGTTCAATTATTGCTCAGGCCTCACAAACGTTATAATAGGCAATAGCGTAACAACAATAGGATATAAAGCGTTCCGGGGTTGCACTGGCCTCAAAAGCGTTGAAATAGGCAACAGTGTAACAAGCATTGGAATTTATGCGTTCGATAGTTGCACTGGCCTCAAAAGCGTAATTATTCCCAACAGCGTAACAACAATAGGAGATTATGCGTTCAGGGATTGCACAGGCCTCAAAAGCGTTACAATACCCAACAGCGTAACAAGCATTAGAGATGATGCGTTCTATAATTGTGACAGCCTCACCGCGGTGCATATTAGCGACCTTTCGGCGTGGTGCAGAATAGATTTCAGTAGTTATCAGTCCAATCCCTTATCTTATGCCCATAACCTATATTTAAATGGAGAAAAGATAACCAATCTTGTTATTCCAAGTGATATTACAGAAATTAAGCATTGTGCGTTCTCAAATTGCTCCGGCCTCACAAGCGTAATTATTCCCAACAGCGTAACATCGATAGGAGATTATGCGTTCTATAATTGCACAGGCCTCACCGAGATTTATGTAAAAGCAACAGAATCGCCTATCATTTATAGCACTACGTTCAATCAATACACCGCGACCCTCTATGTTCCCACAGGCACAAAAGCGGCCTACCAAGCAGCTGATTATTGGAAGGAGTTTACAAATATAATGGAGATGCACTTCGGCATCAAAGGTGATGTCAACGGTGACGAAACAGTGGACGTTGCCGATGTTACAGCGGTTGTAGGAGTAATACTCAATGGCGAGAAAACAGAAGAAACACCCACAGAACAAACATTCGAAGACTGGACCTCTACCAATGCCGGTGTAGACAACAGCACCTCGCAGAACAGCTACACGTTGGAAGCAGCCGAAAGCAGCGTGCTTACTTTCGATTTGAGCGTAAGTAGCGAGAGTAACTACGATTGGTTGATTATAACTATCGACGGCACACAAATTTTAAAGGAGAGCGGTAGCTACACTGGCAGTTACGAGTACACATTCACTACTGCGGGCACCCACACACTGGTTGCTGAATACACCAAAGACGGCAGCGTGAACAACGGTAGCGACCAAGGTGAAATATACAATATTAAATTGAGTGGCAGCGCAAGCAACAAAAACAATTCCACAGCCGATGTTGACGGCGACGGAACAGTTGACGTTGCCGACGTAACAACTATTGTTTCAGTAATCCTGGGCACCGACACTGCCAATGCAGCTCCCGCAAAAGCTGCCGCTACACGCGCCGGTGAGATTAGCACAGTATCGGCCGATGGCGATGGAGAAACACTGCTCATCAACATCGACAACCCCGGCTATCCCTTCTCGGCAATCCAGTTCGACCTTGAACTCCCCGAAGGCATCGAGGTTGATTTCGACGGTGAGTACTACGCAGTTGACCTCGACAGCCGCACAAACAGCCGCAAGCACTCATATCCCGAGTGTGCCATTCAGCCCGACGGTTCACTTCGCGTGGTAATCATCTCAATGAGCAACGCTCTCTACAACGGCACAACAGGTGACGTTGCAACAGCAACCCTCAAAGTGAACGGTGCAGCCGATGGCGACTACCGGTTCACCATCAAGAACGTGGTTCTCTCGGCTCCCGGTTCAAAAGAGAAACTTGAACCCTACACAGGCTGGATTAACGTAACAGGTGGTGTTACAGGCATCAGTGATATAAAAGAGGAGAGAGCAGAAAGCAATGATATTTACGACCTGCAAGGCCGCAAGGTAACAGAGCCTGTCAAGGGTGGCATTTACATACAGAACGGCAAAAAGGTTATGTGGTAAACGGCAAGAAGGTGGTTGTAAATGATTAACCCGAAACGTGAAAAAGTTAATAAAATAAGAAATTGATTTTTCCTTCCGCCCCGGACAGTTCACTGCCCGGGGCTTTTTATTGCATTGCCGCACCCATCGCCTACGTTTGCACTATTTTTTGTTAAAGGGATACAACCTTACTGTTTTTTATGTATTTTCGCAAAATAATACAACAAAGGAGGATTTTATGGAGCAGAAATTCATAACCATACGCGGCGCAAGGGTGAATAACCTGAAAAATGTTGATGTGGATATACCGCGCGGTCGCCTTGTGGTGATAACCGGCCTTTCTGGTTCGGGAAAATCCTCTCTTGCTTTCGACACACTATACGCCGAGGGACAACGCCGATATGTTGAGTCGCTCAGCTCCTATGCCCGCCAGTTTCTTGGGCAGATGAACAAACCCGAATGCGATTTCATAAAAGGCATACCGCCGGCCATTGCCATTGAACAGAAGGTAAACAACCGCAACCCGCGCTCAACCGTGGGTACAAGCACCGAGATTTACGAATATCTCAAATTGCTTTTTGCACGTGTGGGCAAAACATACTCACCGATAAGCGGTCAGCTGGTAAAAAAGAACAACCCCGAAGACCTTGTCGAGTGCATGAAGAGCCGCCCCGAGGGCACACGTTTCCTATTGCTCGCGCCTATACCCAAACGCAAGGGGCGTAACACGCAGGAACAACTTTCGATATACCTGCAACAAGGCTTCACCCGCATATACATCAATGGCGAAATCACACGCATTGAAGAATATACACACAAGAAAGGTGACACTCCTTTTCTTGTTATCGACCGCCTCTCTGTTTCCACCTCACAGGAGAGCATAAGCCGCCTTCTCGACTCGGCCGAAACTGCCTTCTACGAAGGTGGCGGTACCTGCATCATACAGTTCATTGGCGAAGATGAACCTTGCACATTCAGCACACGTTTCGAAGCCGACGGCATTGAGTTTGAAGAGCCGAGCGAGCAACTGTTCTCGTTCAACTCACCCATTGGAGCCTGCCCCGACTGTGAGGGCTTTGGTCGTATTGTGGGAATAGACGAGGATCTGGTGGTTCCCAACAAGACATTGAGTATTTACGACGGAGCCGTATTCTGTTGGCGAGGCGAAAAGATGGGAGAGTGGAAAACTGAATTCTGCCGTCGCGCCCCAAAAGACGATTTTCCCATATTTGAGCCATATTATAACCTTACACAAGAGCAAAAAGACTACTTGTGGCACAAAGGCCCGTGGATTGAGGAGTATGGCGAAAACATCTCCATAGACAATTTCTTCAAGATGGTGCAGGCAAACCAATACAAGATACAATATCGTGTGATGCTTGCCCGCTACCGCGGAAAGCCCATCTGCCCCACCTGCCACGGCACACGCCTTAAAAAAGAGGCTACATATGTAAAGGTGGGAGGTGCTGCCATCACAGAACTCATAGAGATGCCAATAAACCATTTGAAAGAGTTTTTCGATAACCTGCAACTCGACGAGCACGACAATGCCATTGCGGCACGCATTCTCACCGAAATCAAGAGCCGCGTAGATTGTCTGATGGATGTAGGCCTCAGCTACCTCACACTCAACCGTTTGAGCAACAGCCTTTCGGGCGGTGAAAGCCAACGCATAAACCTCGTAACATCGCTTGGCAGCGCACTTGTGGGTTCACTATACATTCTCGACGAACCGAGCATAGGCCTGCACAGCCGTGACACGGAACGCCTTATAAACGTACTCTACCGTCTGCGCGACCTGGGCAATACTGTGGTTGTTGTGGAACACGACGAAGAGATAATTCAAGCCGCCGACTATATAATAGATGTAGGCCCAAAAGCCGGCTCATACGGTGGCAACATCGTATATCGAGGCGACCTGCGCGACCTCACTCCGGGCAGTAACAGCTACACCGTAAAATACCTATTGGGTGAAGAGCAGATACCCACCCCCACACACCGCCGTAGTTGGAACAACTATATAATGGTAAAAGGAGCAAGGGAGAACAACCTCAAAGGTATAGATGTAAAATTCCCTCTCAACGTACTCACCGTTGTAAGTGGTGTAAGTGGCTCGGGTAAATCGACACTTGTACGCGATATTTTATACCGCTCGCTCAAACGATACTTTGGCGAGGTTACCGACGCACCCGGGCAATGCGAAGCTGTTGATGGTGCTCTCAAACAGATAAGCGGTGTTGAATTTATAGACCAGAACCCCATTGGAAAATCGTCGCGTTCGAACCCCGCAACCTATCTGAAAGTGTACGACGAGATACGCCACCTATTTGCACAACAGCCCCTTGCCAAGCAATTGGGCTTCGGTGCCGGCTACTTCTCTTTCAATGCCGAGGGAGGACGCTGCGAGGAGTGTAAGGGCGAAGGCCACATAACCGTATCCATGCAGTTTATGGCAGACCTGCAACTGGAATGTGAAGCTTGCCACGGAAAACGATTCAAGAAAGAGGTACTCGAAGTCAAGTTTCACGACAAGAACATACACGACATTTTGGAGATGACAGTGGGCGATGCCATAAACTTTTTCCAGGAACACGGCCAAAAACGCATAGCCGAAGACCTGCAACCATTGCAGGACGTGGGCCTTGCATACATCAAACTGGGACAATCTTCATCGACCCTTTCAGGCGGTGAGAACCAGCGTGTGAAACTCGCCTACTACCTGAGCCGACAAAGCGACCGCCCCACTCTCTTCATCTTCGACGAGCCCACAACTGGCTTGCATTTTCACGACATAAAGAAACTGCTCAAATCATTCGAACGCCTCATTGCACGCGGACACTCGGTGGTTATTATCGAGCACAATATGGATGTGATTAAATGCGCCGACCACCTCATAGACCTCGGCCCCGAAGGCGGTAAAGAGGGAGGTACACTTGTCACAGCCGGCACACCCGAAGAGGTTGCCGCCTGCAAGAAGTCTTACACAGGAAAGTTCTTGATGGAAAAATTACAATTATCCTAAAAACGAATAGAAAAGCCCGCCAAAAGTTCCGGCTGCAATTACTATCAAAATAGGACTTATTCTATACTTTTTAGCAGCAATAAAAGCTGTAGCAAAAAGCAGAACGCTCACAGCAAACTGCATAGGAGAGCCTTGCAATGAACCGAAATTCTCCTCGGTCATCAGCAACAGAGCCGCCGAAGCAATCAAACCCACCACTGCAGGGCGTAACGCCGCAAACACACTCTCTACCGAGTGGTGTTTACAATATTTCATAAAATAACGGCTTATGGTGAGCATTATCACAAACGATGGCAACATCACGGCAAGCGAAGCGAGCAGAGAACCGGCCACTGCCACTGTCGGCGAACCTGTCGCATTCAAAGCCGCAGTGTAACCCACATAAGTTGCAGAGTTTATGCCAATGGGTCCGGGAGTCATTTGGCTCACTGCCACAATATCGGTAAATTGCGCACCGGTGAGCCAGGCATGGCGCGTCACAATCTCTCCCTGAATTACCGAAAGCATACCATACCCGCCGCCAAAAGAGAAAAGACCCACCTTCAGGAAGGTGTAGAAAAGTTGCAACAGAATATTCATACGCGACCTCCTTTCATTCTACCCCATATAAAACCACCTATACCGGCAGCAAGTATTATATATATAGGAGAAACACCAAAGGCTACAATGAGCAGAGCCGACACTATGGGTATCCACACATTTGTCCACCCAATCTTTGCACTCTTTGCCACAGAAAATACAGGAGAGGCTATAAGGGCAACCACCGCAGGGCGTATTCCCATAAAGATATTATTAACCGCCTCGTACTCGCGAAAGCGGTTAAAGAAGAGTGCGATGCATAATATTATAACCACCGAGGGAAGCACATTGCCAAAAGCCGCAGCTACAGAGCCGCGTACACCACGCAATTTATACCCCACAAAAATGGACATATTCACTGCAAGCACACCGGGAGCCGACTGTGCTACGGCAAGCAAATCGACAAAGTCGCGACGCTCAAGCCAGCCATACTTATCGACCACCTCGCGTTCAATCAAAGGTATCATCACATACCCGCCGCCTATGGTAAAAAGTCCCAACTTCAAGAATGTGAAGAAGAGTTTGAATAATCCCACGTTCATTGTTGCAAAACATATAAGAGGCTGTCGGCGGATGCAGACAGCCTCTTCAAATTCAAGAATTTACTTTATTTGGTTTTTTCGGCAACCCAGTTGTATGCGTTGCGGAAAATCTCTATCCAGGGAGTAACATCGTCGGCGATGTTTGCTGCGGGATAGGTAGCACACTGCCAGGGGAAGATAGCGCGCTCGGGGTGAGGCATCATAGCCACGTGACGGCCGTCGGCACTTGCAAGAGCAGCTACATTGTAAGCCGAACCGTTGGGGTTGGCAGGATAGTCGCTATAAGCATAGCGAGCTACAATGTTGTACTTCTCCTCGGCGTAAGGAAGGTCGAACTTGCCCTCACCGTGAGCTACCCAAACACCAAGACGGCTGTTCGACAACGAGCCGAAGAGCACGCTGTTGTTTTCGGGCACGCTTACACCCACGAACGAAGACTCGAACTTGTGAGAGTTGTTATGACGCATATAACCGCGCTGCTCGTGAGAGGGATTGATGAGGTTAAGCTCCATCATCAACTGGCAACCGTTACAGATACCGAGCGAGAGAGTATCCTCGCGTGAATAGAAACGGTCGAGAGCTGCTTTCGCTGCAGGATTGTAGAGGAAACCTCCCGCCCAGCCCTTTGCAGAGCCAAGAACGTCAGAGTTAGAGAAACCACCACAGAATACAATGAAGTTAACCTCGTCGAGAGTCTCGCGACCGCTGATAAGATCGGTCATTGTAACATCCTTAACATCGAAACCTGCAAGGTACATAGCATAAGCCATTTCACGCTCGCCGTTTGTACCCTTCTCGCGGATAATGGCAGCACGCACGCCCGATTTCTCGCGACGGTCTGCCGACATACCGTAAGCATCGAGCATACCTTTGAAGCCTGCGGGCATACGGTAACGCAAGGGTTGGTTCTTATAGTTTTTCAGACGCTCGTCGGCACAGCCGTTGAAGCTCTGTTTGCGATCCATAAGGTATGAGCTATCGTACCATACATCGCGGTAGTGATCTATATCGAAGAGGCGTGTACGTTTCTCTTTTGCCACAGCAATCTGACGTTTTGCCGAGGGAACACCAATCTTCACGAAGCAGATGCCAGCATCGTCGAGAATCTGCTGCATACGGCATTTATCCTTGTCGGCAACCTGAATTACAAGTGCAGGGTTCTCGGCAAAGAGAAGTTTCACGATATCTTTCTCGGCAACACTGTCGAGGTTAATCTCCATACCACCGGTAGTGTTTGCGAAACACATCTCCAAAAGGGTTGTGATGAGACCACCCGCCGATACGTCGTGACCGGCCATGATTATACCTTCGTTAACAAGCTTCTGAACAGTGTCGAAAGCCTCGGCGAAGTATTCGGGATTCTGAACAGTGGGAACATCATCACCCACGCAGTTAAGTGACTGAGCGAAAGCCGAACCACCAAGACGCAATGCATCGAAACTGAAATCGATGTGATAGAATGCACTCTTGGCTTCGTTCACCATTACGGGAGAAACCACCTTGCGGACATCGGAAACCTCACCGCCAGCCGACACGATAACAGTACCCGGGCTGATAACCTTTGTACCGTCGGGGTACTTCTGTGTCATTGACAATGAGTCTTTTCCTGTGGGAACGTTTATCTTAAGGTCGCAGCAGAAATCAGAGAGAGCCTCAACACCGCGGTACAAACGTGCATCCTCACCCTCTTGTGAACGGCAGGGCCACATCCAGTTTGCACTGAGCGAAATACTCTTTATACCATTTGCAAGGGGCGCAAGAGCAATGTTGGTAAGCGCCTCGGCAACAGCAAGCACTGAACCCTTTGCGGGCGATGCAAGCGCAGCCTGGGGAGCGTGACCGATAGAGGTTGCGATACCTTTCTTTCCACGGTAGTCGAGAGTAACAACACCGCAGTCGCTCAAAGGCAACTGAATTTCACCCTGACACTGCTGGCGGGCAATTTTACCTGTTACCGAACGGTCAACCTTGTTTGTGAGCCAGTCTTTGCAGGCAACAGCCTCGAGACGGAGCACATCGGTAAGGTATTCCTCAATCTTATCTTCGCTGTAAACAGCATCTTTGTAACGACGCTCAACAGTCTTGTCTATCATATAGGTCTTGGGCGAAGAGCCGAACATCTGGCTTACTGAAAGGTCGAAAGGACGTTTGCCATCGGCCTGCTCAAAAGCAAAGCGGGCGTCGCCGGTTGTTTCACCAACAACGTACATAGGAGCACGCTCGCGGTCGGCAACCTTCTTCACATACTCAATGGCATCCTCTTTAATGAGCAAGCCCATACGCTCCTGTGACTCGTTGGCAATAATCTCTTTTGCCGAGAGAGTCTTGTCGCCCACGGGAAGAGCCGACATATCTATAAGACCACCACACTCCTCTACAAGCTCTGAAAGGCAGTTTACGTGACCTGCCGAACCGTGGTCGTGGATTGAAACAACAGGGTTGGTCTCGTCCTCGCAGAGTGCGCGCACCACATTGTAGGCACGTTTCTGCATTTCGGCATTGGCGCGCTGCACAGCGTTGAGCTCAATGCCCGAAGAGTAACGGCCGGTATCAACCGACGATACAGAACCACCACCAAGACCGATGCGATAGTTGTCGCCACCCATTACAATAACCTTGTTTCCTTTCTCGGGTGCGCCTTTCAAACAGTCGCGACGTGTACCGTAGCCCACACCTCCGGCAAGCATAATTACCTTATCGTAACCGTAAACCTCGTCGTTCTCCTTATGCTCGAATGTAAGCACCGAACCACAGATAAGGGGCTGACCGAACTTGTTACCAAAGTCCGAAGCACCGTTTGATGCCTTTATAAGTATCTGCTCAGGAGTCTGATAGAGCCACTTGCGCACGGGTAGCAAATCTTCCCACTTGCGGTCGTTATAAGTACGGGGATAAGATGTCATATAAACTGCTGTTCCCGCAATGGGCCACGAACCTTTACCACCACCCATACGGTCGCGAATCTCACCACCGGTACCGGTTGATGCACCATTGAAGGGCTCAACGGTTGTGGGGAAGTTGTGTGTTTCGGCCTTCAACGAAATAACGGTTTCAATATCCTTAATCACGAAATAGTCGGGCATTGAGTGGTCGGCGGGAGCAAACTGCTCTACCACGGGACCCTGTGCAAATGCCACGTTATCCTTGTAAGCCGAGATTATGCTGTTGCGGTTCTCATTGGTGGTACGTTTAATCATTGCAAAGAGCGACGAAGGCATCTCCTCACCATCGATAATGAATGTTCCACCAAAGATTTTGTGACGGCAGTGCTCAGAGTTAATCTGCGCAAAACCAAACACCTCGCTGTCGGTAAGTTTACGACCAAGCTCGCCCTCTACACGGTGCAAATAGTCGATTTCCTCTTTTGAAAGAGCAAGACCCTCCTGCTCATTGTAGCTGTCGAGATCCTCGATAAATTCTATGGGACGAGGTTCAATGTCAACCTTGAATATCTGCTGATCGAGCCCTTTGTACATGCGCTGCAACATAGGGTCGTACTCAGCGTTTTCATCTTTAACCACAAAATACTCCTCGATACGAAGAATACCGCTGAGTCCCATATTCTGGGTAATCTCAACAGCATTTGTACTCCACGGGGTAATCATCTCGCGGCGGGGGCCCACAAAACAGCCCTCTACCTGCTCACCCTCAATGAGGGTAGCTTCGCCATACAGCCAACAGAGTTTCTCAACATCTTGTGCTTGCAGTGCACTGCTTGCCTCGGTTGCAATAACCGTACGGCTGGGGGTACTGAAAAAGTAAATCATAAAAACGATTATCTATTATTGTTATTTGATATTCTGTGTTTGTAGCATGCGGCATAGCCTTTTATGCGGCAAATGCATCACGCGAACAAGAGATATTCCTGCGCTAGCGCAAATGTACAAATAAAAAACGGATTTTCAGACAATCTTCAAGTGGTATTTTAATCCATCACACATATTTGAAACGGAACGCCACACATTAAACAAGATTAACGATAAAAACACTGCACAGAATATCGCCGTTTAAAATAAAAAAGTAAATTTGCGAGGGCATTGACTTGCCGGTTCACTCCCTGTAAAGGAGTGTGGATTGAAACAAAAAAAGAAGAGTACAAAAAAACAAAAAAAATATGGAACTTTTAACAGGACTTACAATGCCGTTTTTAGGCACCGTCATTGGTGCATCGATGGTATTTCTCGTGCGCGACAAGATTTCCGATATAACCAACAAGGCAATGCTTGGCTTTGCTTCGGGAGTGATGGTTGCGGCTAGTTTCTGGTCGCTATTGCAACCCGCCTTGGAGCAGACCGGCAACAACACTCTGGCCGAAGCCTCGCCCGTAATCATTGGTTTTCTTGTTGGTATAGGATTTCTACTCGCTCTCGACACATTTATCCCGCACCAACACGTCGACGACGCACAACCCGAAGGACCTCGTTCGGGATTGTCACGTTCCACAAAAATGATGCTTGCAGTTGCGTTGCACAATATCCCCGAGGGAATGGCTGTGGGCGTGGTATTTGCAGGCATAAACGATGGTACCGGGACACTCACTTTCGCCGCAGCCATAGCCTTGGCCATAGGTATGGCAGTACAGAACATTCCCGAGGGAGCAATAATCTCTATACCCTTGCAGAATGAAGGAAAAAGCCGTGCCAAGGCATTTCTCTATGGCGCTGCATCGGGACTTGTGGAACCCATAGCCGCCATAGCCACAATATTCTTCCTCGAAGGCACAACCGAGGCTATGCCCCTGTTGCTATCTTTTGCCGCCGGAGCCATGTTGTATGTTGTGGTAGAAGAGCTTGTGCCATCGTCGCAGAACGGCAAGCACAGCAACATTGGAACCATTGGTTTTGCATGTGGTTTTGCGCTTATGATGGTGCTCGACTCCGCCATTTGACACTTGTATCAAAAATGCTATATTTTATAGCAAAAAAGAACAACCCTAAACAAATATTTTTATTACATTTGCCAGGCACCGCAGCCAAAAACAGAGAGATACCCAATTGAGGTTTACGTGGCAAAAAACTAAAAAAAAGAACAAGAAAAACTTCAACAAGCTGTATATGAATTTTGTACTTCTTTTCACAATGATCATAGCATCGGTGGTGCTGGTTCTCGCCGGTATGCTTGTAGCGAGGTGGATATCGCCCCGCACCTACAACAAACAGAAGAGCGAATCGTACGAATGTGGAATACCCACACAGGGAGAAACGTGGGTACACTTCAAGGCCGGATATTACCTTTTTGCGATACTCTTCCTTATGTTCGACATTGAGGCTGTATTCCTTTTCCCGTGGGCAACCATCGTTCAGGAATTAGGTATGAAAGCCCTTGTGGGAGTACTCTTTTTTATGTTTATACTTATATTGGGCCTTGCATACGCATGGCGCAAGAAAGCTCTTGAATGGAAATAATGAAAAAGCCGGCAATAAAATCGATACCCTACGAGGAGTTCAAGGACAACGAAACCCTCGAAGCCCTTATAAAAGAGCTTAATAAAGAGCGCACCAATGTGGTTGTGGGCGCGCTCGACGACCTTATAAACTGGGGACGCAGCAACTCTTTATGGTCCCTCACCTTTGCCACCAGCTGCTGCGGCATAGAGTTTATGTCGGTGGGAGCCGCACGTTACGACTTTGCCCGCTTCGGGTTTGAGGTAACAAGAAACTCACCCCGACAGGCCGACCTCATAATGGTGGCAGGCACTATAACCCACAAGATGGCACCGGTGCTTAAACGACTTTACGACCAGATGGCCGAGCCCAAATATGTGGTAGCTGTGGGCGGATGCGCCATAAGCGGAGGACCTTTCAAAGGGTCGTACCACGTAGTGAACGGTGTGGACAAGATACTACCCATCGATGTTTACATTCCCGGGTGTCCACCCCGTCCCGAAGCCATTCTCTATGGAATGATGCAACTACAACGCAAAGTGAAGGTAGAAAAATTCTTTGGCGGCAAGAACATACAGCAAGACCCACGCGAGGTGCGTCGCGAACCTATAACAGTAACCAACGCTCCCATCGAAGGTTGCGAAAAAGCCGAACAACTATGAACCTGGAATTTATAGACAAAAAAGATTTGCGCACACATCTCAAGGAATTGCGCAACAACGGGATGGACTTTTTACGCGAGCTCATCGGAATGGACTGGGGCGAAGAGGGTCTTGGAGTAATATACATACTCGAGAACAGCACCACTCACCAAAATGTGGAAATTGCCGTGCGCACCACCGACCGCAAAAAGCCCACCATACCCACCGTGTGCGACCTATGGAAGATTGCCGAGCTATACGAACGCGAAGTTTACGACTTCTACGGCATACGCTTCACCGGGCACCCCGATATGCGCCGTCTCTTTCTGCGCAACGACTGGGTAGGCTACCCGCTGCGCAAGGACTATGACCCAGACGAGGCCATAAACCCCATACGCCTCACAAGCGAGCCAAACGAAGATCTTCAACGCTCTTACGAGATTGAAGAGGACAAAGAGTTTGAAGCAATTGCCAAACGCGAGAATTTTATGCACGTCGATGAATATGTGATAAACATCGGCCCGCAGCACCCCGCAACACACGGTGTTCTGCGTTTCCGCCTTGCGCTTGCCGGCGAAGAGATACGCAAGATTGACATACACTGCGGTTACATACACCGTGGCATTGAGAAACTTTGCGAGAGCAAGACCTACCGGCAACTGCTCGCCTTTACCGACCGACTCGACTACCTGAGCGCACACCAGAACCGCCACGCCCTTTGTATGTGTATTGAAAAAGCATTAGGGCTCGAAATTCTCCCCCGAACACAATACCTGCGCACCATAATGGATGAGTTGCAGCGCATAGACTCGCACCTGCTTATGCTCGCCTGCGCAGCTATGGACCTTGGCGCACTCACCGCATTCATCTACGGGTTCCGCGACCGCGAAAAAATACTCGACATTTTTGAAGAGGTAACAGGCGGCCGCCTCATTCAGAACTATAATATAATAGGTGGTGTACAGGCCGACATAACACCCGGGTGGGAAGCAAAGGTAAAAGAGTACTGCACCTACCAGCTCGAGAAGATAAAAGAATTCGAGGAACTCTTCGTAAACAGCGTAATAACCAAGAACCGTATGCGTGGTGTGAGCGTACTCACTCGCGAAGAAGCCATTTCATACGGCACAACAGGCTGCACAGGACGCGCAGCCGGCTGGGCGTGCGACGTGCGCAAGCGCCACCCTTACGCTCTCTACGGCGAGGTCGATTTCAAAGAAAAGCTGCGCACACACGGCGACAGTTACGACCGTATGCTCCTGCGTATCGACGAGATTAAGGAGTCTGTACACATCGTGCGCCAACTTATTGACAACATACCGGCAGGCGAGTTCAAGATAAAGACCAAACCTGTGATTAAACTGCCCGAAGGACGATTCAGTGCTGCGGTCGAAGGCTCACGTGGAGAGTTTGGAGTATTTATCGAAAGCCACGGCGAGAAAGAGCCCTATCGTGTAAAATTCCGCCCTATGGGCTTGCCGCTCGTGGCCTGTATGCACAAGATTCTGAAAGGTTGCAAGATTGCCGACCTCATAACAACAGGAGCCACGCTCGATTACGTGATACCCGATATCGACCGATAAAAACACGTTACGGATATGGATTTCAGTATAATTACAACCGCCATCGACAACCTGTTGCGCAGCCACCTGCCCGAACAGGCCGTAATACTAACCGAATGTACGCTCATAGCCATAGCCCTTGTGCTGGCATACGTTCTCTTTGCCATAGTTATGATATTTATGGAGCGCAAAGTGTGTGCCGCCTTCCAATGCCGTTTAGGCCCCATGCGCGTAGGTTTCTGGGGACTTCTGCAAGTATTTGCCGATGTCTTTAAAATGCTCATAAAGGAGATTATAAGCATAAAGCGTTCCGACCGCATACTCTACTCCCTTGCACCATACATTGTTGTTATGAGTTCGGTACTCACATTCAGTTGCTTGCCCTTTGCACGCGGCTTGCAGGCTCTCGATTTCAACATCGGTGTCTTTTTCATTATGGCAGCCTCATCGTTCGGAGTGTTGGGCATATTGCTTGCCGGATGGAGCAGCAACAACAAGTTCTCTATGATAGGCGCAATGCGCAGTGGAGGCCAAATGATCAGTTACGAACTGTCAGTGGGACTCTGTATGCTTACAATGGTGGTTCTCTGCGGCACAATGCAGATAAGCGAGATTGTGGAGAACCAGCTCAATGGATGGTTCATATTCAAAGGACACCTCCCTGCCTGTGTGGCATTTATAATATACCTCATTGCCGGAAATGCCGAGACCAACCGCGCCCCCTTCGACCTCCCCGAGGCTGAATCGGAACTAACGGCAGGCTTTCACACAGAATATTCGGGTATGCACTTCGGTTTCTTTTATGTAGCCGAATTTATGAATCTTTTCATCGTTGCCGGAATTGCGGCAACTCTCTTCCTTGGCGGCTGGGCTCCGCTTTACATACCTGGGCTCGATGCACTGAACACCGCAATGGCATACATTCCCGGCATCGTATGGATGCTTGGAAAGACCTTCTTTGTAATATGGCTGCTTATGTGGATACGATGGACATTCCCCCGCCTGCGCATAGACCAGGTACTTGTTTTGGAGTGGAAATATCTTGTACCCATAGGCCTTGTAAACCTGCTTATAATGACCATTTGTGTTGTTATGGGATGGACTTTTTAACATTTCAATGATATGAAGATAAAGAACACTTACATAGGCACCATTGCCGTAACAACCGTTTCGCTACTTAAAGGCTTAAAGACCACTCTTGTGGAGTTCTTCTCGCCCAAAGTCACCGAGCAATATCCCGAAAACCGTGCCACCCTGCAGATTGCCGAGCGACACCGCGCGCAGCTGTATATGCCCGTCGACGAGGACGGAAACAACCGATGCATCGCCTGCCGCCTGTGCGAAAATGCCTGCCCGAACGGCACCATAAGCATCACCACTGCAACCGTAACCGACGAGAGCACAGGCAAATCCCGCAAAGTGCTTGCCGAGTACCATTACGACTTAGGCAGTTGCACCTTCTGCCAATTATGCGTCAATGCCTGCCCAAAGGATGCCATAAGATTCAACAACAAATTCGAGAACGCGGTATTCGACCGCAACAAACTGGTTCTTAAACTAAACAAATAGAGAATATGGAGTTTCACAACAACCTTTTTATATTTTCGGGGCTCGCGCTATTTATGATAATAGCCGCAATGTTTGCCGTGACATCAAGCAGAATCATGCGCGCAGCCACGTTGTTGCTATTTGTGCTTTTCGGCACTGCCGGACTCTATTTTATGTTGCACTACACATTTCTTGGCGCCGTGCAGATAACGGTATATGCCGGAGGTATCGTAGTGTTGTTCATCTTTGCCATTCTTCTTATTGGCAAAGGAAGCATAGACATAACCCACACATCGAAACTGCGTTACCTTGCCGGTCTTTTGTCGGCACTGTCGGGTATGGCACTCACTATTTACCTGATAAACACCACAACCTTTGACGCCAACCACTTCATTGGCGCCGATGTACCAATGAAATCACTGGGACTTGCCATTATGGGCACCGACCGTTACAACTACATACTTCCATTCGAGGTTATGAGCATTCTGCTGCTCGCCTGCACTGTGGGAGCAATACTTATAGCACGCAAAAAATAGAGACATTATGATTATACCCGCGCACTATTTTCTTATACTCTCGGCCGTACTCTTTTTCATTGGAGTATTCGGCTTTTTCACCAGGCGCAACCTTGTGTCGCTGCTCATAAGCACCGAGCTTATGCTCAACGCCGTGGATATAAACTTTGCGGTTTTCAACGCCTATTGCCACCCCGAAGTACTTGAAGGATACATTTTTTCAATCTTTGGAATTGGCATCGCCGCAGCCGAGACTGCAGTAGCAATAGCCATAATAATAAACGTGTACCGCAACATACACTCTATACATATTAAGAAGTTAAGAGAACTAAAACACTGAAAACAATGGATTTCACCCTACTCATACCTATACTGCCACTCTTGGGCTTTCTTTTCCTTGCCCTTTGCGGGAAGTACCTCCCGCCCAAAGTCGCAGGCATTAGCGGCACCACTCTTTTAGGCGCGGTGACCGCACTCTCTTATACAACTGCAGTTCTCTACTTTGGAGCAGGACGCACTGCCGACGGAACTTTCGCCACCATTACTCCATTCAACACAGAATGGTTACCGCTCAATGGCACGCTCAGCATTGATATGGGCATACAACTCGACCCAATATCGGTTATGATGCTTATTGTTATATCCACAGTGAGCCTTATGGTTCACATATATTCGCTTGGATATATGAAGGGCGAACGCGGTTTCCAACGTTACTACGCATTTCTGTCGCTCTTCACCTTTTCAATGATGGGGCTTGTGGTTGCCACAAACATATTCCAGATGTATATCTTTTGGGAGCTTGTTGGTGTTTCGTCGTACCTTCTCATTGGTTTCTACTACACAAAGCCCGCCGCCATAGCAGCATCCAAGAAAGCATTCATTGTAACACGCTTTGCCGACCTCTTCTTCCTTATCGGCATATTGCTCTACGGTTACAGCGCAGAAACATTTGCATTCACTCCCGAAGAGAACATTCTCGCCACTGCAGCAGCCGCTCTTCCCCTTGCATTGGGGCTTATGTTTGTGGGTGGCGCAGGAAAGAGCGCGATGTTCCCCCTTCACATATGGTTACCCGATGCTATGGAGGGCCCAACACCCGTTTCGGCACTTATACACGCCGCCACAATGGTTGTTGCAGGCGTATTCCTTGTTGCGCGTATGTTCCCTCTCTTCATTGCTTACGCTCCCGATGTTTTACACCTGATAGCCTATGCCGGAGCCTTCACCGCACTCTACGCCGCCGTAGTTGCCTGCGTACAAACAGATATAAAGCGAGTGCTTGCTTTCTCCACTATATCACAAATAGCATTTATGATGGTAGCATTGGGTGTATGCACCTCCAACGACCCCCACGAGGGAGGTCTCGGATATATGGCTGCAATGTTCCATCTCTTTACTCACGCAATGTTCAAAGGACTGCTATTCCTGGGTGCGGGTGCCATAATACACGCCGTACACAGCAACGAAAAGATGAATATGGGAGGGCTTCGCCGTTATATGCCCGTCACACACATCACCTTCCTAATTGCCTGCTTGGCAATAGCAGGAATACCCCCGTTCAGCGGTTTTTTCAGCAAAGACGAAATTCTTGCCGCCTGCTACGGATACTCGGGAACAATGGGGCTTTTTATGAGCTTAATTGCCGCGCTCACGGCATTCTATATGTTCCGTCTATACTATCTCATTTTCTGGGGTAAAAGCTACTACGAAGAGCAAAAAGCCCTGTACGATGCCGGCAAGAGCAACAAAAAGCCTCACAAGCCACACGAGGCACCCGCAACAATGACCATTCCCCTTATAATACTTGCCATTGTAAGCAGCGTAGCGGGTTTCATACCTTTTGGAAAATTCATCAGCAGCAATGGAACTGCATACACCATACACATAGACAAAAGCGTTGCAACAACAAGCATAATATTTGCTGTAACAGCCATTATAATAGCAACCATAATGTACAAGAACGGCAGCAGCCGCATCACACGAGGTCTCAACAGCAGTTTGCGCGAACTTATGTCGGCAGCCTACAACCGTTTCTATCTCGACGAGCTATGGCTCTTTATAACAAAGAAGATTATCTTCAACTGCATAAGCCGCCCCATCGCCTGGTTCGACAAGAAAATTATCGACGGCTCGCTCGACCGCATAGCCACCGCCACGCAAAAGATAGCAAGTTTCATACGTCCGTTGCAGAGCGGAAACATACAATCCTACAATGTGTGGTTCCTCAGCGGCGCACTCATCATAATACTCATACTCATATACCTTGCATAAGATACAATTATGAATATACTGAACCTTTTTGTCGCAATTCCCATTCTTATGCTGCTTGCCTTGTGGCCCAGCCGCACACTGCGACACACACGCACGGTTATGGTCACAGGCTCAACCCTGTTACTTGCCCTCTCGATTTTCTTGACAATAGATTTCATAGCGCAACGCAACGGCGGAAACAGCGCAACAATGCTCTACTGCGACTCATGGAGCTGGTACGCCCCACTGAATATCTGTTACTCGATTGGTGTTGACGGTATTTCAGTAGCAATGTTGCTACTATCTTCGATAATTGTATTTACAGGTACTTTCGCTTCGTGGAGGCTGAAACCCCTCACCAAAGAGTTTTTCTTGTGGTACACCCTGCTATCGGCCGGCGTATATGGATTTTTCATATCCACCGACCTCTTTACAATGTTTATGTTCTACGAAACTGCGCTTATACCAATGTACCTGCTCATTGGAGTATGGGGCAGCGGACGCAAGGAGTACTCGGCAATGAAACTAACGCTTATGCTTATGGGCGGCTCGGCATTTCTGCTAATGGGTATTCTGGGCATATACTTCGGTAGTGGAGCCACTACAATGAACATAAACGAGATTGCAGCAATGGGCAACATCGCACGCGAAGTACAATACATATTTTTCCCCCTCACATTCATCGGATTCGGTGTGCTTGGCGCACTCTTCCCCTTCCACACCTGGAGCCCCGACGGCCACGCCTGTGCCCCCACAGCCGTTTCTATGCTGCACGCCGGCGTGCTTATGAAGCTTGGAGGATATGGTTGTTTCCGCATTGCTATGTACCTGATGCCACAAGCAGCACACGACCTTGCGTGGATATTCATAATACTCACCACTATCAGCGTTGTCTATGGTGCTTTGAGCGCGATAAGCCAGACCGACCTCAAATACATCAACGCATACTCTTCGGTATCGCACTGCGGCCTTGTGCTTTTTGCCCTGCTGATGACCACACGCACCGCCTGCACGGGTGCCATCCTGCAAATGCTCTCACACGGTCTCATGACAGCACTTTTCTTCGCCATAATTGGTATGATTTACGGCCGCACCCACACACGCGACATTCACAAAATGCGCGGTCTTATGAAGATTATGCCATTCCTTGCCGTAGGCTACATTATTGCAGGACTTGCCAATCTGGGACTACCGGGATTCAGCGGTTTTGTTGCCGAAATGACAATCTTTGCAGGAGCCTTTGAGTTAAACGATATATTCCACCGCACGGTAACCATTATTGCCTGTACAAGCATTGTAATAACGGCGGTATACATTCTGCGCGTTGTTGGACGCATACTCTACGGTGAACCCGATAACGAAGAACACAAACGCCTCTCAGATGCTACGTGGGACGAGCGCTTCACCATAATCTGCCTTGTAGTTTGCGTTGCAGCCCTCGGTATTGCGCCAATGTGGGTGAGCAACCTCATTGGCAACGGCGTGGAGAACATAATATCAAATATACACCAATAAAGACAAGAGCAACAAAGTTATGAATTACATACAATTCTTTTATATGCACCCCGAGGCGAGCTTGCTAAGCTTCTTCCTCATAATATTCCTTTACGACCTTATATCCCCGGGACGCTTCCGCCGATATTTTCACCCACTCGTTTGCGCAGCCATGCTATTGCACACTATAATATGCTTTCGCAACACAAGCGAATATGCCCTTTTCGAGGGAATGTACCACAGCAATGCAATGATTGTTTTTGTAAAAGCGATGCTCTCCTTCGGCAGCGCTGTTGTATTGATGCAAGCACACCGCTGGTTGCGCACAAATACCACATACTACAAGCAAGGCGAGTTCTACACACTCCTTCTCTCCACATTAGTGGGTATGTACTTTATGATTAGCGCACGACATTTTCTTCTTCTCTTCGTGGGTATAGAACTTGCCTCACTGCCAATGTCCTGTATGGTAGCTTTCGACAAATACCGCCACCATTCAGCCGAGGCAGGCCTTAAATACATTCTCACCTCAATGTTTGCATCTGCTATAATGCTCTACGGTATATCCTATCTCTACGGAACTACAGGCTCGCTCTATTACGACGAGGTGCGCAACGGACTCACTGCATCACCTATGCAGATTTACGCCCTTGTGATGTTCTTTGCCGGTATGGGATTTAAAATTTCGCTTGTACCGTTCCACATGTGGACAGCCGACAGCTACGAAGGTGCGCCAACACCCGTTACCGCCTACCTTTCGGTAATCTCAAAGGGCGCAGCAGCCTTCACTCTTTTCATAGTGCTCACCACAGTATTTGCGCCAATGATAGAACAGTGGCAGACAATACTCTACATCACAATCATAGCCAGCATAACCATTGCCAACCTCTTTGCAATAAAACAGCGTAACATTAAGCGTTTTATGGCGTTCAGCAGCATATCGCAAGCCGGATACATAATGCTTGCCGCCATCGGAGGCACTGCACAAGGAATGAGCGCGATGGTATATTACGTTCTTGTCTATATTTTTGCCAACCTTGCTGTATTTGGCGTTATTGGTGCGGTTGAACAGCAAATAAAAGCCGAGGTACGACGAGAAACACTCGACGGCCTTTACAAGAGCAACCCACGCTTGACACTGTTAATGACACTCGCACTCTTCTCGCTGGCCGGTATTCCGCCGTTTGCAGGCTTTTTCAGCAAGTTCTTTGTATTTATGAGCGCCTTTGGCAGTGGTTTCCAAATTCTTGTCTTCATAGCCCTGCTAAATACCGTAATATCGCTCTACTATTATCTGTTAATCGTTAAAGCTATGTATATCAACGAGAGCAAAGCCCCCGTAGTTAGTTTCAAAAGCAGCATAATCACACGTGCAAGCCTTGTTATATGTCTTATAGGAATTATTGCACTTGGTATATGCAGCTTTGTTTATAGCGGCATAAACAGTATCAGTTTCGGGATGTAACAAAAAGCAAGCATTCATATAGAAAATAAATCCACACCGTTTGGTGTGGATTTATTTTCTATAAACTATATTTATCAAATGTTGCCTATAATCTTCGCGGCGAAATCAAAGTCTTCGGGATAATCGATATCCACACCTTCAACAGGCCCCACAATTGCCATATAGGGATTGAAACCTACACGACGATGATGCTCCACCCATGTTTCACGACGGAAAATATAGAAAGCACTTGTCTCCACATAAACGGGTTCTATAGTTTGTGTGCGAGGGATATTTGTGGGGGAGTAATTAAGCGGCTTGCCTTCGTACCAGGTAAAAGTCTGTATCTTTTGCGCCGAAAAAGCAGAATCGTGACCTCCCTGCACCACTTCATCAACAGCATTGGCAATAGTTTCTGCTTTTATGAAAGGCGATGTTGTGTGTGCAAGCATATAGACATCGGCTTCTACATCACGCACAAAGGCGTCGTAAATCTCCTCGCCCAGAGCAGTGTCGCTATCGAGTGAAGTGTCACGTTTGAGTAGTTTCACACCCGCAGGCAGATATGGCAACACCTCGTCACTACTACAATAGACATAGACCTCGTCTATCTGCTTCACCTGTATAAGTGTTTCAAGCAGATAACACATCATCGGCTTACCGCCCAACAGTTTAAGATTCTTACCCACTACACGTTTGCTGTTCAAACGAATGGGGACAAATGCCACGACCTTCATAACAATCTACACCGTTAATATATCAAATACAGCTGAATGCGTCTATCACACCAACCAACTGCCCGTCGGAATTAACAACGATGAGCGAGTGAATGTTGTGCTCACGCAACATTTTTTCAGCAGTAGTAAGTTTTGCATTCTCGTTAATAGTCTTGGGACTGGTGCTCATAAGGTCCTTAACGGTAAGTTCAAAGAAGATATCCTGGTGGAACTGCATTGCGCGGCGGATATCACCGTCGGTAACAACGCCAAGGATTTTTCCCTCTTCAACAACGATGGCCATCCCCATCTTTGTACTACTGATAATGAGCAACGCATCACTTATCTTTGATGCACGGGTAACAACTGGCAAGTCCGATGATATCATGTAATCCTTAACACGCGCGAGCAAACGTCGTCCCAACGAACCTCCTGGGTGGAACTGTGCAAAATCCGAAGGTTTGAACTTGCGCACTGTCATAAGAGCACAAGCAATCGCATCGCCCATAGCAAGTGTTGCTGTGGTCGAAGATGTGGGTGCAAGGTTAAGAGGACATGCCTCACGTGTAACCGCAATGTTCAAGTGACAATCGGAATATGTTGCAAGCAATGAAGAGGGATTACCCGACATTGAGATTATAGGAATTTTGCGGTCGTTAAGCAAGGGAATGAAGCGCAAAAGTTCATCGGTCTGTCCCGAATTTGAAATCGCAAGCACTACATCGTCGCCGGTGAACATACCAAGGTCACCATGGAAAGCGTCAAGAGGGTTCACAAAGAAGGCAGGAGTACCGGTACTTGCAAGAGTCGATGCAATTTTGGCACCAATATGTCCCGATTTTCCAACACCGGTAACAATGAGTTTACCTTTGCTCTCGTATATAAGCTCGATAGCCTTAGTAAAATTGTCGTCAAGGTTGGGGATAAGGTTCAAAATAGCATCAGCCTCATCCTGTAAGCATTTAATTGCAACACTTATTACATCTGTTGTCATATTATATATTTTTTATTTCTCAAATAAAGGTTCCAACCACACAGAAAGGATAACACATCATAAAATTTCACTCAACAAATTGGTAAACAACAAGAATACCGCATTTTTGAAGTAATTCAGCGCAGTTAGTCACACGCAAAGATAGGAACAAAAGTTAAAATATCCTACAAGCAAAGATAGAAACTACAAACAAAGAAATAAAGTAACTACAAGAAGCAATAAACAACAATGCCACAAACGGTACACAATCGCAAATATTCAGTTTCATTGCACTTGGGCTCAGTAGCAAAAAGGTGTGGGCGCTCACCATATACGATACCAAACATTCTTGCTTTTGACTTCTCGGTGTTATTTGTCGGTTATTTTCTCATTGAAAATATATCTTTGACGTTCTTTGTCGCGCAAAGAACCAAACGCCCGGCACGCGAGTAAAATCAGCCGCTCGGTTCTTTGTTCACGTCGCAGAAAGGCGAACCCTCAGTCGAACCTCCCTTGCCGTGTTTATCTTTCTCGCATTTGCAGGGTGCTGTGGGACTTCCTCAGTTAGTTGCCTTGCGGCACCTAACTCGCGGGCAAACATTCCTCGCACTCTCTCCTGCAAATGC
>JAZQUI010000033.1:0-35630 GCA_045631205.1 Bacteroidaceae bacterium | reverse complement strand
TTTCCAAGCACCGAAGTGATATTCATCGAAGATTACCAAATCCCAATTAGTAGCGTGTATAAACTCATTCTTGGTTTTAATGCCGCCACTATCGTTTGTGCCGAGCAAATCTTGGAACGAACCGAACACAACTATGGGTTTCGATTTGTTGGCTCTGTGGAACTCTTGGTCTATGTTCAGGTTATTATTGCGGGCATCCTTGTTGGAGATATATTGCCACCCTTCAAAGTCGATATGTGAAACAAGGTCTTCACGCCAAGCCGATTCAACTGCAGGCTTGAAGGTAAGAATCAATATGCGAGATAATTCCATCTTCTTTGCCAACTGATACGAAGCAAAGGTCTTTCCGAAACGCATTTTTGCGTTCCAAAGGAATTTTGGTATGCGGTTAGGCTCCTCTTTCAGTGCTTGCTGAAAATAGGTTTTTGTTTGTTCTACTGCACGGAACTGTTCAGGTCGCATTGTGAAATTTTGCGTTCTGTTCTCCTCGTTCGCAACCCCTGTGCGGAGTGACAAGATAGCAGCCATAACATCAGCAACCGAGCAGCGGAACCACTCATCGGTTTTGTCAAGCGGGTTAAGACGTTTGCAGCCTTTGCGTTCAAGTAGGTGATGAACATCCTTATCGGTAAAGCATGAGCCGTCGTTGCTCATGGCCGACTCCACCAATACAATCTCATACTGCACTTTGCTTGTGTGCAGTTGCTCATCTATGCGTTCTTTGGCTGTGCGGTCAGTGTAACCTACTTTTAGATAGCCTTTGTGGGAATCTACCCCAATCAAACGATAGGCGTATATCGTTGGAGTAACCATTGGTCGTTGAGGAAAATAATTGTATTCCATAGTATTACTCCATTGGGCGTATCATTGATTCAATAAATGCAATTTCATCATATGTTAAGCCGTATTTGGCATAGAGCTCTTCGTCATTCCAAGATTTGGATAAGTCTTGGAGAGGGACGAAACGGTAACTTGATTTTGAGATATTTTGAGTGTTCTTAACCAATGACATCATAAATCTGAAGAAACGAGTTTTTATATACTTTACTAAGTTTTTGGCTTCTTCAATATTGTCAACATCCTTTATCACTAAATAAGTTTCCGTGCATACAGAATTTGGTTCTGAGATAATTGGCTGACTTACTATTGCATGTGGATACTCATCTCCGCCTGGACTAGCTTTTGACACTAATACCTTATAGCGATTAATTAAGTTTCTATTGTTTAAAACCTGTTCTTCATTAATATAACCTAAATTACCAAAACGATATAGTTTTATATTACACATAGGAGTTGCCTCTTCTTTAAATGCGGTGAAGTTTGAACGCATACCAAAGGGCTTACTCGAACTTACATAATTTCCAAAATTATCTTCTTTGAATTTCTGTACTTTATAAAATATAGAAATTGCTTTGTTGTATCTAATAAAGACAGAACATCCTTCTTCTAATAAATTTCTAACAGAAATTGAACTTTCCGTACCTGTATGATTGACAACTTTACACATTCCCTTTGATTCACTACTCCACAAAAAATAACAGACTCCGCCACGGATATTCAAACCGGGGAAGCAATCTTTTGTTTCAGGGAAATCATGCAACTCACAAAGCCTATCATCATGTAACATTTCATCTCTAAAATCGTCTAATCCACGTCCACCACTATACCATCTTGCAGGTACAATCATAGTAAGGAATCGAGGCCTCAATTTTTTTGCTTGCTGAATAAATAGGTGGTATAAAGGTATCGCAGCAGAATCTCTACCACCTCCGTCTGCCATTTGATACGGTGGGTTGCCTATAATCACATCGAATTTCATATTGAATACTTTCTTTACATCTAAATTATGGATAAACTGATAAGCGTGGGTTTCGAGTTCAGCACCACGATCGTACTCACTCTGCGAAGCACCGCAATAGATACATTTTCCATCTTTCCAAGTGTGCTTTATTCGTTGGTAAATGATATTTCCTTGCGGTTTATCTTCGGGAAACTGATATGCCGAAAACTCGCTACTTGGGAACTTGCTGCAATAGACACTGCGACGAGAAAGCAGGCTTGTAAGTTCGGTAATAGCAATGCCAAACAACTGCTTTGAGAATATATGCTCTATACGCTTTTCAAGGTCAGGGATTTGCTGTTCAAGTCCTTTGATAAGACGTTTGGCTATCTCACGCAAGAAAACGCCACTCTTGCAACAAGGGTCGAGGAAAGTGGTGTCAGGATTCTCGAACAACTCCTGTGGGAGCATATCAATAATCTTGTTTGCCAATTCGGGAGGGGTAAACACCTCATCATTGCTAAGATTGGCAATACACGAAAGTACGTCGGGATTATAGACGCTTTTGAACAAACTATTCTCCATAATCCTGTACCTTTTTGTAGTGAGTAATATATCTTCTCAGGAATATGCCACCTTCCTCTTTTTGCTCCTCAGTGAGTGCGAAAAGATTACCTTCGCTATTGTCGTTATAGAGAAGAAGATCGGACATCGTATAGTCGGAACGTTGCATTTGCGTAGCCCCGATTAGCGTCCACTCGGAAAAGACTATGGGAGCAGATGTGTCTTTGCCTTCAGCATCAACACACATCAATGTAAGTGCATTACCGTTGATAATATTTCGGCTGATGATGAACTTGGCTGCATCACGAGCTTCATCCGAAGCCTCAGATTTACAATGGTCGGTATACTCCTCATTCCAAATGGAGAAAAGGCGCTCCCGACAAGCTATTACATTGTCGTTCATTATATCCACACCGTAAAGGCTTCCAATAGCGACAATGGCTTGTTTTTCGTAGTCGCGTGGGCTTTTCTTGTATTTTCTGCGAAGTTCGGCAAGTTTGCGTTTGAGTATGACAGCCAAGAAATTGCCATCACCGCAAGCCGGCTCTAAGAAACGGGAATCGGGGCGTAGACACTCATTAGCAACAAGGTCGAGCATAGCATTAACCTCACGCTCTGCGGTAAACACCTCACCTCGCTGCGCAACTCTTTCTTTAGACTTAATTTGTGAGGAATCTTGTTTTGCAACAGACATAGCCCCATAAATGATGTGCGGACAAGGGCTACAAATACCGCTGGTTAGTATTGCTTTTCACAAGACACAAAAAAAGCGTGAAGCCCTGCACTATGCTCGCTTCACGTTCTGAGGCCTTTCCACGTGCCCATCGTAGTAAAACGAGCAACGCGAGCCCCACGCGTGTATGTATAACAATCCCCCCAATACCGATGTTCGCCGTTGGCGTATGGGTACACCAATGGCTATACAAGCATTTGAGGTATGTATATAACACACCTATGGGGCATCTACTGTTGCTTTGTTTTTGACTACGATTCTGTTAATTGTGGAAAGTTTCAGAACGTCAAAACCAAGCGTAGTAAACGCCTTTTTATATGTCTTGTCCCACCCTCCCGTTCTTCTCTGTTGGAGATAGAACTATCGGCGTAGGACTTTGCGATAATTTAGCAAATGAACTAATAAAAGTTTCTTTTTACCAGCACAATTGCAATCAATAATCGCAAATTTCAATTGCAAAGTTAAACAAAATATTCTCTTCGGTATATAAAGTAGTGTAACAAAATGCATTTACTCTGTCTTATAATAGCGTTTTATAGATGAATTTCCCCCCGACTTTGGAGGGTAGGATACCGATAGTTAGTTTTGGGATGCCGAAAACATTTCGGGTGCCCCAAAACACAACTTGCTATTAGGTTAACTTTGTTGATTTTTCTTTCGCTCGCTTATAAGTTTACCTATGAGCACAGCCTATTTTCGCGGTTTACCGCAAAGTTGCTATCGTAGTAAGTTTTAATTTTATACCCGATAGGGTGTAAAACGTATATCAAAACAATAAAATTATACCCGATAAGGTGTAAATTAAAAAACTTTCATTATATTCGCACCCGAAAGGGTATAATTTATTGTGTTTATGGAACAGACAACACTTTCAAAATATGTAAAGGCGATGCGTAAGCAGTACAATCTTACGCAGGTTGAGCTTTCCGAGAAGTCGGGGGTGGGCTTGCGTCTTGTTCGAGAATTGGAGCAGGGCAAGCAGACTTTACGCCTTGATAAGGTAAACCAGATATTGAATCTTTTTGGTAGCGAAGTTGGTGTCGTGCCAATGACAGAGAAGTTGTATTGAATTTTATTAAATATGTTTACATTGCTGCGAGAAGATTGTTTCGGCATCTTTGAGGCTCTTTTCGGCATCTTCTCATTAGTGACATTTGGAAATAGTCCACTATTACCTGCATATCCCTAATGAAAATCTAAACGAAAATAGTTCTCAAATATACTCGAAATAAAATTCAAACAGCTTCTAAACCGATGAGCGATGAAACAGGCTGTTGTATTTTTGCGTAACGTAAAAGCCGGTGTCTTGACGGAAGATGAGAATGGATATACATTTGAGTATGATGCCGATTATCTAACCTCTGCCGATGCTGAGGCGGTGAGCCTTACTTTGCCGTTGAGCGATAAGCCTTATCGAGATAAGGTGCTGTTCCCATTTTTCGATGGCTTGATTCCCGAAGGTTGGCTTTTGGATATTGCCGAGAAGAATTGGAAGATTGATGCTCGCGACCGTATGTCGTTGCTCATTGCGTGTTGCAAGGATTGCATAGGCGCAGTTGGCGTTGAACCCATAATCAATGAGGAGGAATAGCGTATGGCAAAGTGTCTATATTGTTACAAGGAGTTGAACGAGGGTGAAAAGGATTTTCACAAGGCTTGTTCAAAGAAGATGTTCGGCACGCCTAGCGTTCCCGAACTGCCGTACACACGCGAGAATCTTACCGATCTTGCCAAGCAGGTAATCCGCAGCCAAACGACATTAACGGGTGTTCAGGCAAAGTTGTCATTGGATATAAACAAAGGTGGCAGAAACGAGACTGATCGTTTCACCATTGTCGGCTTGTGGGGTCGATATATCTTAAAACCGCAAACCGACCGCTTTGCACATCTGCCCGAATTGGAGGATTTGACAATGCACCTTGCAGAGTTGGCAAAGATGCAAGTTGTACCTCACAGCCTTATCCGTTTTGCCGATGGGGAGTTGTGCTATATAACCCGCCGCATCGACCGTACAGCCACAGGTGACAAACTCCCGATGGAGGATATGTGCCAGCTTACGGAACGGCTGACCGAGCATAAGTACAAAGGCTCGTATGAGCAGATTGCAAAGGCGATACAGCGATTTTCGGCTGTTCCCAAGTTGGATATGGTAAACTATTGGGAGCAGGTTGTTTTCTCGTGGATAACTGGCAATGCCGATATGCACTTGAAAAACTTTTCGCTCTATAGCAAGGAGCAGGGGAAATATGTGCTTACGCCTGCATACGATATGCTCTCCACCGCATTGGTGATGCCCGAAGATACCGAGGAGTTGGCATTGACCCTTAACGGCAAGAAACGCAAAATCAAAAAGGCTGACTTTGTGGCTTCAATGCAAGCATCAGGGTTGGAGGAAAAGGTTATAAATAACATTTTTGCCAAATTCGTAAAAGCAAAAGATAAGTGGTTTGAGTTTATCGACCTCTCTTTCTTGCCGGACGAAATGAAAGAGGCATTCAAGGCTCTCATTGCCGAGAAGTTGAGTCTGTTAGCATAACAACGCAACACTCAATTTATGCGGTCATGAACCGCATTTTTTTGCGTTGCTTCGCACCGCGATGATTGGCTACGCTCGTTGCGTAACATTCAAGAAATATTGATGTTACACTCGCTTGCACAATCATTGTCGTTTTTAGGGAAAATAAAAAATCCCGATTTTCGTTGAAAATCAGGATTTTACGTTGTTTTGCTTTTCTTTGCTGTGGTGCCACCAGGAATCGAACCGGGGACACAAGGATTTTCAGTCCTTTGCTCTACCAACTGAGCTATGGCACCTTGGCTTTTGCGAGTGCAAATGTAGAGCTTTTTTTTTATTCCCGCAAATAAAAAGGCAAAAAAGTGACGAATTTTTAAAAAATTCTTGTTTTTTGCGTGAAAAACCACGAATATGCCTTATATTTGCATTGCAATTGAACCTGCATAGCAACGCACAAACCCGCTTTTGCGCGTGCCGATGACAAGAGAATTGCGAAATTAGCTCAGTGGTAGAGCATTGGCTTCCCAAGCCGAGGGTCGTGGGTTCGAATCCCATATTTCGCTCAAAATTTATTGGTGTACGGAATGTAGCGCAGTTGGTAGCGCACTACGTTCGGGACGTAGGGGTCGGGCGTTCGAGTCGCCTCATTCCGACACAAGGCGACAAACGAGCATTTTCGGTTGTCGCTTTTTCTTTTTTAGTCGCTTTTATTGCTTTTGCGGTAGCGATGCATTATCTTCGCAAAAGACAACACTAAAAAAGGATTGTTATGCTCAAGAAAATAACATCTCCCACAGCCGTTACGGCGCTTTTGCTGCTTGCCGGCGCCACGGCTATACCCACTGCGCTTGCGTATAGCAAGGAGGAATTCCAGTACAGCCTTTTGCGCGAAGATATCTATCACCTCGGGGTGGGACTGTTTGCATTGGGAGTTGTTTTTTCGGCAATACTGATAATTTTTAAAATCAGACAGTGGGAACATTTTGCCCGAATAAAGGCCGCTGGAAGAAGATGGATTATGGCAATGAGCCTTGCTGCCACCGCAGCAATAATTCCCGGAACATACACATACAGTGTAATTCAAATACTACTGTTCAACGAATGGGATGTCGCCACATCCACAAGAGCTATGGCGGCGTGGATTTTTGTCATCTACATTATGTTGCCGCTCAATGTTCTGCTACTCCTGGCTCTGCCACGTACAAAGCTGCCAGCCCCAATGCAGATGCGTTACACGCACACATCAAAGGAGCTTAATGCCTGGCGCGTATTCTTCACCCTGCTTCTTGTGGCCGACATTTTCATTCTTGCCACAAGTATCATCAGCGGTTTTGTAACCGGCATTGTTTCCGCCGTGATATATATGTATATACTCTTTGCATTGCACACCGGTAAAATTGAGTGGAAAGAAAATAAGCAAGGAAATAAATAATCGCATTTTTATGAAAACAATTACATCTGTTTTTATTCTTTTCCTTAGCATTATACCGGCTTTCGCACAACAAGAGAGAGAGGTTAAAGCATTCTTGAATGAGGTTTACAAAGAGGTTACTGAGGCATACAATAACCGCACGGGCACCGATGCTATAACAGTCAAGTACTGCTCGACCGTGTTCAAGGAACTCTACCGCGAAGTGCTTCGCAAAGAAAAGAGCTACGGCCTTTTAAGAGAAGACGACAACGATGTGTGGCACCGTGTGAGTGATTATTACGACAAGGGCTCCTTCACTATTGCCGAAGTAAAAAAGATAGAAGGAAAAGATGTGTACCTTGCGTGGGTGGATGCTCTGTTTACCTGCACAGAATACGATGGGCCTACAAAATTCAGATACGCGGTATATGTAATACCCGAAAAAGAAAGCTGGAAAGTAGATGATTTCAAGTATGAGCACGACGCTGCAAGCGACGCCACAGAAATGCGGCAAAACCTCGCCAACGCAACCAAAACCTTTGCAAATCCCGACTCCGCAACTATAGCCTACAGTTTGAGCAAAATCTACAAAGAGGTTGTACGCCAAGCAAACAGCGAGAAATGCAACACATCCATTCTCACTCAAATATGCTGTTCCAAGAAGTTCAAGAAACTCTACAACGAGGTCACTTATTGGGAGAAGAAGTTCGGTGAGATGATTGCCGGAACAGACTGCTGGATAAGAGTGCAGGACTGGGACAAATTAGGAGATTTTGAGATATCGAATATAAAAATAACAAGCCCGTCGACAGCCATAGCCGATGTTACCACAACATACATTATGCTCACCACAACTGGCGAGGAGAGCTACAAAGGAAAAACCCTATTGAACCTTATTTGCGAAAACGGCGAGTGGGTTATCGACGATTTTACTAGTTACAACGGCAACGGCGAGCCCTACACCGAGAGCGACAGCGACTGGTATAAAAAAGGCATACGGGAGGCCGAAGAACGATGGAGCGAGAGCATAGAGAAAGGCGACATTTGGTGGAAGGAAAATAATCAAAAAACGAAATAGAATTATGTACGACTTGGCAATAATAGGTGGCGGCCCTGCCGGATATGTAGCAGCAGAAAACGCCGGAGCAAGAGGTTTGAAAACCATATTGTTCGAGAAACGCGAACTTGGAGGTGTGTGCCTTAACGAGGGATGCATACCCACAAAAACTTTGCTATACAGTGCAAAGATGTACGAGCACGCGCAAGGTGGCAAGAAGTATGGCGTAACAGCCGAGAACGTGGCGTTTGACTACAAGAAAATCACCGACCGCAAAACAAAAGTGGTGCGCAAGCTGGTTGCCGGCATAAAGATGAAGATGGAGCAGCACAACGTGGAGGTGGTGCGCGGCGATGCCTACATTGAAAGCGGCAACAGCACCGGCATAAAAATAACCTGCGATGGAGGAAGCTACGAGGCTGCAAAACTACTCATCTGCACAGGAAGCGAGGCATTCGTGCCCCCTATCCCCGGAGTCGAAGGCAACGAAGCTGTACTCACCAACCGCGAAATCCTTGCCCTCACAACTGCACCCGAAAGCCTTGTGGTTATAGGTGGTGGAGTTATTGGAATGGAGTTTGCCAGTTTCTACAACAGCCTGGGTGTACCGGTGACGGTAATTGAGATGTTGCCCGAAATACTTGGCGGAATGGACAAGGAGATTGCCGAAATGCTTCGAGGTATATACGCCAAAAGGGGTGTAAAATTCTGCCTCGGGTGCAAGGTAACCGCCATAGACGGCAACAACGTACACTACACCGACAGCGAAGGAAACGAACTTATTACCGAGGGCGACAAGATACTCGTAAGCGTGGGACGACGCCCCGTGCTCAAAGGGTACGGCCTTGAAAACATTGCAGTGGGAACAGAACGCGGCATAAAGACCAACGAACACATGCAGACAACAATGTCCAATGTATATGCAGCGGGCGATGTCACAGGTTTCTCACTTCTTGCCCACACCGCAAGCCGCGAGGCCGAGGTGGCAGTGAACCACATACTCGACAAAGAGGACAAAATGGAATACAACGCCATTCCCGGTATTGTATATACCAACCCCGAAGTGAGCAGCGTGGGACTCACCGAGGAACAAGCTGCCGCACAAGGCATAGAGTTCCGCACAAGCAAACTACCTATGACCTTCTCGGGACGTTTCGTTGCCGAGAACGAGGGACAGACCGGCCTGTGCAAGATTATTGCCTCGCCGCAAGGTAACATACTCGGCGTACATCTCCTGGGCAACCCGTCGGGCGAGTTTATATGCGCCGCCTGCATGGCAATAACCCACCACCTCACCATTGAGCAATGGAAACGCACGATATTCCCCCACCCCACAGTGAGCGAGATACTGAAAGAGGGACTTTTCGGGTTTGAATAAGTACCATCAATTATAAAAATTGCAAAAAAGAACAACATTTGAATAAATATTTAGGTTTGTTCAATAAAAAGCAGTTACTTTGTTAAATATTTTGAAAAGCAGTTCGAATATGAAACAAAATAGAGTAAAACCCGCAAACGGTAAACTCGGAGTTATGTGCGTAGGGTTGGGAGCGGTAACAACCACAAGCATCATCGGTACATTGATGTCGCGCAAAGGCCTTTCACGCCCCACAGGTTCATTTGCCTGCGAAGGCATTATGCGTCTTGGCCGTGGCAGCGAAAAGATATACAAAGAGGTTAAGGATATAGTACCCATTGCAAGCCTCGACGATATTGTCTTCGGCGCCTGGGACCTATACGAGGATGACGCATACGATGCAGCCATCAAAGCCGCAGTGCTTAAACAACAGGATATAGAGCCTGTGAAAGATGAGCTCAAGGCCATACGCCCCTATAAAGCCCTTTTCGACAAGAGCTATGCCACCAACATCGACGGCCCCAATGTAAAAACCGGCGGCACACGTTGGGAACTTACCGAGCAGTTGCGCGAAGATATCCGCAACTTCAAGCAGGCGAACAAATGCGACCGCGTTGTGGTAATATGGATTGCCAGCACCGAAAAGTACATACCCCGCGACGAGCATATACACGGTAGCCTCGCAGCCTTTGAAGAGGCAATGAAAGCCGACGACACCGCACACATAGCACCAAGTATGTGTTATGCCTACGCAGCTATGCGCGAGGGTTGCCCCTATGTAATGGGCGCGCCCAACCTCTGCATAGACATTCCTGCAATGTGGGAACTTGCCGAAGTGGAGAAAGTACCCATCACAGGCAAAGACTTCAAGAGCGGCCAGACAATGATGAAGACCGTGCTTGCACCCGCCTTCTTCACCCGCCAGTTGGGCGTTACAGGCTGGTTCTCAACCAACATCCTTGGCAACCGCGACGGTGTAGTGCTCGACAACCCCGAAAACTTTGAGACCAAACGCCGCAGCAAGACATCGGCACTCGAAAATATACTCGACAGCGATGTATATCCCGACCTCTACTCCGACATCTACCACAAGGTGAGAATCAATTACTACCCACCGCGTGGCGACGAGAAAGAGAGCTGGGACAACATCGACATCTTTGGTTGGATGGGCTACCCGATGACAATCAAGGTAAACTTCCTCTGCCGCGACTCCATACTTGCAGCTCCGCTTGTACTCGACCTTATACTATTCAGCGATATTGCGCTACGAGCCGGAGAGTACGGCATACAGGAGTTTATGTCGTTCTACTGCAAGGCGCCAATGCACAAAGACAACGAAAAGCCGGTACACGACCTGTTCAAGCAATTTGCAATGCTCAAAAACAAGATACGCGAATTTGCAGGTTACGAGGCCGACCAAGAGCTCGATTAATACAAAAAAATATGCAACAAACGGGTTTGTTGCATATTTTTTACTCTTTTATTGCACTTTCTTGCAAAAAAAGAGCTCTTTTTTATACATAATTGTGTAAATATTCGTATTTTTGCAGCCCGCAAGAATAAATATACAATTATGAAGATAAAAAATTCAAGACTCGATGCAATACGTCTCATCCTATCCACCCAGGAGATAGGAAGCCAGGAGGAGTTGCTCAACGAACTTGCAAAAGAAGGATTCAAACTTACACAGGCAACCCTGTCACGCGACCTGCACCAACTGCGTGTAGTGAAGACCGTTGGCGTTCAGGGCCGCTACCGATATGTACTTACACGCCCTCACCAATACCGTCACGAGGGCACAGAAGGCGAGATGCGCCCCGCAAGCCCCACACAAGAGGCCAACGGCTTTCTCTCCATTAAATTTTCGGGTAACATCGCTGTAATACACACAAAGCCCAGTTACGCAAGCACACTGGCCTATCACATAGACAACTACGAATTCCCCGAAATCATAGGTACCCTCGCAGGCGACGACACGGTGATGATGATTATTGCCGAGGATGCCAGCCGAGGAGCCGTTTTAAGAGCGTTAAGAACAATTATACCGAATATATAAAAGACATCGAAGAAAAGATGAAAGAGAATGAATACAACGACGGCATAGAAGTAATCATTGCCAATGCCTCGCACGAGAAATATGTCGATGAGATACTCGAGACCATAAGCGCGGCAGCAAAGGTGCGCGGAACAGGTATTGCCAAGCGCACACACGAGTACGTTGCGCAAAAGATGAAGGAGGGCAAAGCCATAATCGCACTCTATGGTGAAGAGTTCGCCGGTTTCTGCTACATCGAGAGCTGGGGCAACAAACAATATGTTGCAAACTCGGGACTCATTGTTGTGGAGAAATTCCGTGGCCACGGCCTTGCAAAACGCATCAAGAAGACAGCATTCGACCTCTCTCGCAAGCTATGGCCCGAAGCAAAACTATTCGGCCTCACAAGCGGTGGCGCAGTGATGAAGATAAATACCGAACTTGGTTATGTACCCGTGCCCTTCTCGGAACTAACCGACGACGAGGCATTCTGGAAAGGTTGCCAAGGCTGCATCAACCACGACGTGCTTGAGCGCACCGACCGCCGTTACTGCATCTGCACCGCAATGCTGTACGACCCTGCAAAAAAAATTAAAAGAATAGTTGAAGAATAAAAAAACAAAACACCCTATATAAAATTATGGAAAAGAAAAAAGTAGTTGTAGCCTTCAGTGGCGGACTCGATACATCGTTCACCGTAATGTACCTTGCCAAAGAGAAAGGCTATGAAGTATATGCCGCATGTGCCAACACCGGCGGTTTCAGCCCCGAGCAACTCAAACAGAACGAAGAGAACGCCTACAAACTTGGCGCAACAAAATACGTTACACTCGACGTAACACAGGAGTACTATGAAAAGAGCTTGAAATATATGATTTACGGTAACGTGCTCCGCAACGGCACATACCCCATCTCTGTATCTTCGGAGAGAATATTCCAGGCACTTGCCATTGCACGTTATGCAAACGAGATTGGCGCTCAGGCCATTGCACACGGCTCTACCGGTGCTGGTAACGACCAGATTCGTTTCGACATGACTTTCCTTGTATGCGCTCCCGGTGTAGAGATTATCACCCTCACACGCGATATGACATTGACACGCGAATATGAGATAAACTACCTCAACGAGAACGGTTTCTTCGCCGACTTCACAAAGCTCAAATACTCTTACAACGTGGGCATCTGGGGTACCAGCATCTGCGGTGGCGAAATTCTCGACTCTAAACAGGGGCTCCCCGAAACCGCATACTTGAAACAGGTTGAAAAGAGTGGCGAGGAGGAGTTGCACCTCACATTCGAGAACGGACAGCTCAAAGCCGTTAATGGCGAGAACTTCTGCGACCCCATAAAGGCAATACAGAAGGTTGAGGAGATTGGCGCAGCATACGGTATCGGTCGCGATATGCACGTCGGCGACACCATCGTCGGCATTAAAGGACGCGTTGGTTTCGAAGCTGCAGCACCTATGCTCATCATCGCTGCACACAAATTCCTCGAGAAATACACATTGAGCAAGTGGCAGCAATACTGGAAGGACCAGGTTGCAAACTGGTATGGTATGTTCCTCCACGAGAGCCAGTACCTGGAGCCCGTGATGCGCGACATCGAGGCTATGCTCGAAAGCTCACAGCGCAACGTAACCGGTACAGCCATACTCAAACTTATGCCCAAGCACTTTGAGACCGTAGGTGTGGATTCACCCAACGACCTTGTGAAGAACAAGCTCGGCGAATATGGCGAAACACAGAAAGGATGGACAGCCGAGGAGGCAAAAGGTTTCATCAAGGTAACCTCAACTCCCTTGCGCGCCTATTATGCAAACCACCCCGACGAAAAAATCTAACATCCAAAACAACGCAAAATGATAAAAGTAGGAATTATAGGTGGCGCCGGCTACACCGCCGGAGAACTTCTCCGCCTGTTGCTCGGCCACCCCGAAGTTGAAATAAAATTTGTACACAGCACCAGCAACGCCGGTAACCGCATAACCGATGTTCACGCCGGACTCTTGGGCGAGACCGACCTTGTATTTACCGACCAAATGCCTTTTGAAGAGATTGACCTCCTCTACTTCTGCACCGCACACGGCGATACCCGTAAATTCCTCGAGAGCACACAGTTGCCCGACGAGTTGAAGGTTATAGACCTGTCGATGGACTACCGCATAAAGAGCAATGAGCACGACTTCATATATGGCTTGCCCGAACTAAACCGTCGCGCAACCTGCAAAAGCCGCTACGTTGCCAACCCCGGTTGTTTTGCAACTTGTATAGAGCTTGGTTTGCTGCCTCTTGCCAAAGAGCACCTGCTCAAAGGCGACATCTCGGTAAATGCCATCACCGGCAGCACCGGCGCAGGCGTGAAGCCATCAACAACAACACACTTCAGCTGGAGAAACAACAATATGAGTGTTTACAAGCCTTTCACACACCAGCACCTCCCCGAGATTCTGCAAAGTGTGAAGCAGTTGCAGCCCGACTTTGACGGAGAAATCGACTTTATACCCTACCGTGGCGACTTCCCCCGCGGAATCTTCACCACCATCGTACTAAAATGCGACCTTGACATTGAGACCGTTTACAAACTCTATGAGAGCTACTACGAGCGCGACTCGTTTACACACATAATAAACAAGCCCCTCGACCTCAAGCAGGTGGTAAACACCAACAAGTGCCTCATACACATTGAGAAGCACGGTAACAAGTTGCTCATTACATCAATCATCGACAACCTGTTGAAGGGAGCAAGCGGCCAGGCAGTACACAATATGAACCTGCTCTTCGGCCTCGAGGAGACTGTGGGATTGAAACTTAAACCTTCGGCATTCTAAAAAGCGGAACAGTATGAAACTATATGATGTATACCCCCTCTTCGATGTAAACATCGTTAAAGGCGAAGGATGCCGTGTGTGGGACGACAAAGGCACCGAGTACCTCGACCTCTACGGCGGACACGCGGTAATCTCAATAGGCCACGCACACCCAAAATATGTCGATTACATAAGCCGCCAGGTGGCTACACTGGGTTTCTACTCAAACTCGGTGATAAACACCTTGCAGCAGGATGCAGCCGAGAAACTTGGCAAAGTAAGCGGTTACGAGGATTACAACCTCTTCTTCATAAACTCTGGTGCCGAGGCCAACGAGAATGCGCTTAAACTATCATCGTTCAAGAACGGACGCACACGAGTAATATCATTCCAGAAGGCATTCCACGGACGCACTTCGCTCGCAGTTGAGGTTACCGACAACCCCAAAATCATAGCCCCCATAAACAACTGCGGACACACCACTTACCTGCCTCTTGGCGACATTGAAGCAGTGCGCGCAGAGATAGCAAAGGGCGATGTAACAGCAGTAATCATCGAAGGCATACAGGGTGTGGGAGGTATAAGAATACCCGAGGTAACATTCCTGCAACAGCTACAGGAGTTGTGTAACGCCACCGACACCACCCTCATTCTCGACGAGATACAGAGCGGTTGCGGCCGTAGCGGTAAATTCTTCGCACACCAGTGGGCCGGCATACGCCCCGACATCATTACCCAGGCCAAAGGCATTGGTAACGGATTCCCCGTAGGCTGTGTGCTAATCAGCCCCAAATACCAGGCTGTTTATGGCGAGCTTGGAACCACCTTTGGCGGTAACCACCTTGCTTGCGCAGCTGTGCAGGCAGTGCTAGAGGTAATGGAGGAAGAAAACCTTCTCGAGAACGTGAACACAGTGAGTAACTACCTTATGGAGGAACTTAAGAAGCTGCCCCAGATTAAAGAGGTACGTGGGCGCGGTCTTATGATTGGTATGGAGTTCGACGAGCCTATAAAGGATATTCGCCGTCGCTTGCTCTTCGACGAGCACGTCTTCACAGGCGTGAGCGGCACAAATGTTATACGCTTGTTGCCCCCTCTCACTCTCACGATGGAGCAGGCAGCCGACTTTATTGAGCGTTTCAAAAGAGTGCTTGGGTAATTGTTACCGGCACTGGTTTTTATAGAATAAATAGCGACCTAAAAGGTCGCTATTTATGTTTTTATATAACACAGCTACGCTGAGCGATGTTTTAAACTCCTCCCCTTGCTTGCGAAAGTAAGCGAGTGGAGGTGTCACAAACGCAGTGCAGTGACGGAGGGGAGAAACTGTATTCTTTAACGGTGCCGGTTTTCTTTTGAACATTACTTCTGCTAATGATATTCGGGCAGACACACCGGTCTGCCCCTACGGCATAACCAACCAAAGCAAGAGTACACCGTATTTTGGGGGAATCGCGCGCAAGCCTATAAACACACACCCCGCCCACCGAAAAACAGTGAGCGGGATGATGCTATTTATTCATTTACATTACTCACACACAGGGCGCACCGAGTGACCGTAGTAACGGCTGTAGTCCTCACTGAAGTTGTAGCTGCTGACGAAGTACAAGAGGCAAGCGCTGTAGCTGTAGTAGTTGCGCAACGAGCTCGACCAATAGTAGCCGTAAGCCCCCTGGTAGTAGACTCCCGTTCCGTCGCGATAGCCCGCAGCGGGCAGAAAGATGCTGTTGCCATTGGGGCCGGTTACGCGGTAGCCGTTAACGCCGTTAAGAGTGGTCCAACTCCAAGTACAGTTCTCGCGCAATTCGTCTTGCTCGGCTTCTGTGGGCATACGCCAAGAACCGCCCCACTTAACGTGGGCTACATCGTCACCGGGTTCAAGGGTGGTTTTGTTATCTACAATGCCGTAATAGCTGTCGGTGCAGTATTTGGTCATTGAATTATAGCTGCCGTTGCAATATTCATAGGTGCTCCAAGAGTATTCGTTCTTCTCTTCTGTTTCGCCCCAAGCGTAGAAACCGCCGTACTCCCAAGGCTCTGTGGCACCAACGTTGCAACTTGCCCATTTAACAGAAAGACCAAGGTCTATAGCTTCGCCGGTTGCGGGTTCTTCTTCATCATCTCCATTGAGTATTATATCAACTATTTTGGTTACATCGGCTACGTCCACTGTACCATCGCCATTGTCATTGCCTCTCAATGTTTGTGCGCATGCACTCAATGTGAGCAACAAGGCAACAAAAAGAAAGCAAATCTTTTTCATAGTATTTAGTTATCATCTTATCTTCAACCACTGCATAGGATTAAGCTTCGTCTTCTCATTACGCAACTGGAAAAGAAGACGAGTGTGTCCCGATGCATCGGTCGCAACAGTACCTATAATATCACCGGCTTTGAGTTTATCGCCCTCCTGTACCGAAATATCGGCCAAGCGGCAATATACAGTGATATACTTACCATGACGGACAAGAACAAATGCAAAATCGCCCTGACGGATAACCGAAGTAACCTTACCCTCGAAGACGCAACGCGCCTTTGCGCCACGCTCGCCACCAAGAGTGATACCACCGTAGTCTATCTGCACGTTACCCTTGCCTGCAACACCTTTCTGGGGACCAAAATTGCTTACAACGTGATAGGGGCCGGTAATGGGCACTGGGAGAGAACCTTTGTTCTGCAAGAACGAGCCTGTCATTGCATTTACACCGGCATCTTCCACGGTTGTGGGTTTTGCGGCAACCGTGTTGCTTCCCTTGCTGCCTGTTTTTTTGCTTGCAGCAGCTTTTTTTGCTGCAGCCTTGCGCGCAGCCTCCTCGCGGGCTTTTTGCGCTGCAATCTCGCGGTCAATGGCACGTTCTATATCCTGGTTTAACTGCTGCAACTTTTTGCGACGGGCAAGAAGTTCCTTTTCCACCTTACGCGACTCTTTTTTAAGTTCATTCACAAGTGTGCGCTGTTGCTCTTCGAGATTCAGCAGGGCTTTGCGCTGGTGTGTCTGCTCTTCGAGAGAGAGTTTCTTTGTGGCAAGAGTGCTGTCGAGTTCGCTTTTCTTCACCTGCAAGGCTGCGATTGCCTCTTTCAACTCCTCGCCCTTGCGCTTATGCGCCTGCATATATTCACGGGTGTAACGATAGCGACGAAGCATTGAGTTAAAGTCGTCGGCCGAGATTACAAAGAGCAGTTTGCTACGGAAGTTTCCGTAACGACGGTTGCGGTTAAGAGCCGATGCATACTCGTTTTTCGAGGTATCCACACGCTTTTCATTCTCCGCAACCTCCTTATTGAGTTTGTCAATCTCTCTGTTAAGCACATTAACCTCGCTCACAAGCATATTTATAAGTTTCTTGCGCTCCTTTATTTGCGCAGTAAGGAGGTCGAGGTTCTGCAACTTGCTGTTAATATCTTTTTTCGAGGAGAGAAGAATGTTCTCCTTCTGAGCTATCTCTTTCTGCAATGCACCCACCTGTGTACGCATCTTTTTTATCTCGGCTGTTTGTGCAGCAACCGAGGAAGAGAGAAGCACAAGAATGAGAAGAATGAGGAGTTGTTTTATTTGTCGCATTGAAATTTTTCTGTGTTTGCCGGTTGAACTTTTTATTTACCCCCGAGTGCCTCGAGCAGGTCGGTTACGCCCACCTTCTTGTACGAGGATGAGGGCGATGTAGCTGTGTACTCATAATCCTCTTTAACCTTACTCAACACAAAGGAGAGCTCCACAGGCTTTGCTGTGCCGCTAATAGTGAGAGTTATGCTGTGAGGGAACATCTTGCCGCCAACAAGTTGGAAACCTTCGTAAAGGCAGGTTACAGCTGTACCGTTGCCGAGAGTACCTATACTTTTAAGAAGCAGGCCCGAGGACTTTTCTATGTAATATTTATAGGTTATGCCGTTGGCCTTTGTCGATAGAACAAGAAGGTCGCCTTCAAGGGTTATATCCATAGCCGAGAGAGCTTTTGAAAGGTTCTCGTCATCGGGTATATATACTCTGTTCTGCAAAACCGACTGCAAAAGCGCGTGGTTGAGCCCTAGCTGCTGCAATAGCGGTATGTTGCTGTAATGAACCAAGGAGTACTCTTTCTTGAGCCTGTTTACCATTAGTACATACAAGGGGGCAAACTCTATACGCGCGGCCTCAAAAAGCCCGAGGGGAACTATGCTTATCTGCGCACCTTCGCCATCTTTAAGTTTTAGTGTTCCCTGTGATGTTAAGGTATTGCCTCCCGCATTGGCCGACAACTTAATCTTGGCAGAGTAAGATGTGTACGCTCCCTGCACAGCCTGCATTGCACCAATCTCGGCAAGAGTAATCCCTGCGACGGGCGAGGTTTCCTGCGCGTGTTTGGTGGATTTACAGCCCACAAACAAGAATGTCGCAAACAGCAGAACAAGGAGTATGGGGTTATTTGTTTTTACCATTTGGTATATATTTTTTCTTTTTTATTTTTTTGTTCAGCACCTTGGAATCGTCGCCCATCTCACGAGCCTTTATCCAACATTCAAGGGCTTTTTCAACATCACCGTTCTTGAAGTATATATCGCCACAATGGTGGAACTCCACGGCGCTCTTCTCGCCCTCGGCCGACATTAGTTTGTCGGCATACTCTTTTGCTTCATCGTAACGCTCGAGCAGAAAAAGTATCCACGCATAGGTATCTATATATATTGCCTCGTCGGGAGATGCCTTTATCGTGTGGTAACTCATTTCAAGAGCGCGTTCAAGGTCGCGGTTGGCAAGTGCAAGGTAGTATGCATAGTTGTTGAGAACTACGATATTGGTGCTGTTATACGACAAGGATGTTTCGTAGGCCTGCATAGCTGCATCAACGTTGCCAACTTCGTAATATACATCACCAAGGTGCGCATAGACTTCGGAAATGAAATCGGCCGATGTTTCGGCAGAGCATTTCTCGAGCCCGGCCTCGTAGGTCTTTATCGCCTCGTTCTTGTCCCCTTGCAGGTAACACGCCACTGCGCGGTAGTTGTAGAATTCAAGAACATCGGGGTAGTACATTAAGGCAGTGTCACACTCGGCAACAACCTCATTGAAGGCACTGCGGTTGGCGGCATACTGCAACCTTTGCAGACGGGCGGGACGGTCCTCAGGGTCTATTGACAATATCTTGTTTAAGATTGGAAGATGCTCCTGCTCACCCTTGCGGTTATAAGAGATGTAAAGGGAATAGATTCTCGCCACATCTAACACACCATAAGGGAGCTGCAACAACTCGTCGAGAAAAGAGGTCACACGTGTATATACCCCCGACGGGTCTTTCTGCTCTATGTAGTTTATGTATTCCGATATTTTCTTCACGCGGTCACCGTCGGTATACTTCTCGTTCTTAAGGAGTTGCTCGGTGAGTTGGAGATAGAGAGTATCGTTATTCTCGTGCTTGTAGTGTGCTGAAAGAGATAATTGAGCGGTTATATTTTCGGGATCCTGCTCCAATATTGAGTGGTATATGGCAAGCGCTTTCTCTTTCTCGTCGAACATATAGTATGTGTCGGCCTCCATAGAGCGAAAACGCAGGTCACCGGGATACTCCTTCGCCAGAGAGGCAAGTTCGGCAAGAGCTGCTTCGCGTTGCTGCATAATGACATACATACGATATTTTTGCAAAGAGACATACTCGGAACGCCCTTCAATTGTTTCGTAGCGGTTTAGAGCATTTATCGCTTCGGGAAACATTGCAAGGTCGGCATAACGGGCCGAAAGGGATATAAAGACATCGCTCTTGCCAGGAAATGCCAACGCCATCTCCTCGTGTACCTTTAATGCAGCCTCTCGGTTTAATTCATTGTCGAAATACTGTAACAAGGCAAGCCAGAACTGATAGTTCTGCGGATTTTCGCTAACAATTCTTTTGAGCATATCGAGTGCCTGCTCCTTCTGCCCAAGAAATTGGTGCATATTCACAAGCTCAAAGAGAACAGCTGACGACGATGGACTCAACGAACGACAGTGCTCCAACAGGTCGAATGCGGAGTCATATTTTTCCTGCTCCACAAGCGAGAGTGCCTGCAAATAGAAATAATCAACGGCACGTTCGCGTGCTACCGAGTCGCCTGAGCACTTGGCAGCACCCGGCGACACCTGCACTGCGAATATAGTGAGCCACAGGAGTGAGAATATTATGTGTCGTAACCCGCCTCTCATAAAGCTTTACACACCAGTGTGTCCAAAACCGCCGGCACCACGCTCGGTGTCGTCAAGCACTTCAACCTCGCTCCACTCCACCTGCTCGTGACGGGCAATAACCATCTGGGCTATACGCTCGCCATCGGTAATGATGAAAGGCTCCGAAGAGAGGTTTACAAGAATTACACACACCTCGCCACGATAGTCGGCGTCGATGGTACCGGGAGAGTTAAGCACGGTTATTCCCTTTTTAATGGCAAGACCGCTACGGGGACGAACCTGCGCTTCATATCCCTCGGGAAGAGCCATAAAAAGCCCTGTGGGAACCAATACTCGTTGCAGAGGTTGCAGTTCTATGGGCTCCTCGATATTTGCTCTTAAATCCATTCCGGCCGAAAGACCTGTTGCGTAAGCGGGCAATTGGTGTTTCGATTTGTTTATTATCTGTACTTTCATATCTGTGATCAATTAAATGAAAAACTCCGAGCAAAAGATTTTGTTCTCGGAGCTTTTCCCTATTTGCTATTTCAGTTATTGTCTATGCGGTAGAAAACCTTGTTTGCTCCGGAGGTCAGCTTTATGGCATCGGGGTTCTCCTTGGCAAAAGACTCAATGTAACGCATTCTCTTGTCGTCCTGCAATTCATCCACTGCAATGAGAAGACCGGTCTCTTCAACATTACCGAAACCGTAGTTTACTGCGGTACCGAAGATGCGCATCGTGGGCGAAAGACCCATATAAGCGTTCACCATGGGCGGAATGGCAAGACCAAATTTGTGTACCTCCTGCTTCAAGGTTCTGTAATCCTCTTTAAAGGTTTCTTTATTGAAGATTGCTGCAAGTTCCTCCTCGGGGGTTTCTATAAGCAATGGGGTGGCGGGAACTACAAGGTTGTCGGGGTCGGCAAAATGTTTCTTCAAGAAGTAGAGTATCATATCGCGCGCTTTGGTCAAATATGATGGATACATTGTTACCTTGCCGAAAAGATATTTCACGTTGGGGATAACCACGGTGAGTGCGCCAAGACCGTCCCACAAATTGTCGAGAGCAAAGATACTCTTTGAGCCCATCTTTGACGATTGGTATTCAAGAGCCACAAAAGCGCGACCAAGCTCCACTGTATAAGGCAGAATCTCTTTCATAAACTTATCAGAGAAGGTGAACATACCGTGAGCGGTCGCAATCATTGGCTCGCCGCGCTCGTCGAGACGAACATCGCCACCATAGATATAGCGATAACCGCCTATTATGTCGTCGCACTCGGGATTCCACACAATAAGCTGCTTGTATGGGTTCTCCATAGTGTCGAACTCGTCAATATCGACAGATTTACCGGTGCCGCCACCTGCCGCGCGAAAGGCTATCTCTCGCAAACGGCCAATTTCGCGCATCACGTTAGGCGAGTCGAAAGCCGTAACTATGTATATTTCATTATTACTGCGATGTGTAAAGCGCAAGCGCTTGTCCTCGGTCAATTCGGCCTTTAAAAGTTCCTTTGGAACCGGAGCTATAATCTCTTCCATATTATTTATTTCGGCGGCATTACAATGTGTAAACAATGTCCTTGACATATTGGGCCCACTCTGCGGGTTTCTTCGACGAGTCGAATGTTTGCCAGGGAATTGGTTTACCAATTGTTACCTTAAATGTTTTATTTTTGTTCTTGAACATCTCATCGCTCAAATAGAGCATTGCTATGTTGAATTTTATTCCCAGCATCTTGTTGATATTGGCCAATCGATAGAAAAAATCGGAGTTGCGCCCTTCGAAATGTATGGGAATTATATCACGTTGTGTTTGTACGCTTTTTGTAATAAAGGTCTTCTTCCACTCAAGGTCGCGAATGACACCACCCTGCTTGCGCGAGCATATTCCGGCTGGGAACATCACTATGTTGTTGTCGCTCTCGAATGCGGCATTCACCACTTGGGGGAAATTGCGTGCCTGCTTGCCGGTCTTGTTTATAGGCACCCAAAAGGATGATATGTTGGGAATATTCATCAGGAGGTCGTTGACAAGGAGCTTTATGCGACCCTCGTACTTTTGACCAAGAATGTAGGCAAGTCCCAAGCCGTCCTGCGCACCCAACGGGTGGTTGCTGACAAATGTATAACGACCATCGGCGGGAAGGTTCTCAAGCCCTTCTACTTCAAACGAGTTGTTGAAATATTGCATAAAGGCGGCGATGAATTCGAGGTCGTGCTTTTTATAGTTAAGGCGCATAAACTCGTTCATCTCGTCCTGATGGATGATTTTCTTGAGGTAAGAGACCAAAAAACGGGGAATATAACGGGCTTTCTTGCCGGCTTTTGCGGCGAGTATAGCGTCGATATCTATTTTTATAATTTCACTCATAGCCCTATTCTCCTATGTTAGTTAACTTATTGCAAAAGTAGATTATATTTTTTACAATTCAAAATATTTATTGACCCTATTAAACACAACAAGCGGCACGTTTCCGTGCCGCTTATTTATATATTATCTATTGTAACGCTTACTCTTCGTTGTCAGAGAAATCAAGCAAGGCTTTCTTGTTTGCCTGTATGCGCTCGTAATCCTCTTTTGAACCTACGATTATGCGGTTGAACTCACGCTGACCTGTACCGGCGGGGATAAGGTGACCGCAAATTACGTTCTCCTTCATACCCAAGAGGTAGTCGCTCTTCATGTTGATAGCAGCCTCGTTGAGAACCTTTGTTGTCTCCTGGAACGATGCAGCCGACATAAAGCTCTGTGTCTGCAATGCTGCACGTGTGATACCCTGAAGTATCTGTGTAGATGTTGCAGGCTGAGCATCGCGTGAAACGATGGGCTTGAGGTCGCGGCGTTTGAGAGTACTGTTCTCGTCGCGCAACTTGCGAGCTGTGATAATCTGACCGGGTTTGAGGTTTTCTGAGTCACCGGCATCAACAACAACCTTCTTGCCCCAGATACGGTCGTTCTCCTCCTGGAACTGAAGTTTGTCGACAATCTGCAACTCAAGGAAGCGTGTATCACCGGGATCGTTGATCTGTACCTTGCGCATCATCTGGCGTACGATAATCTCGAAGTGCTTGTCGTTGATCATTACACCCTGCAAACGATAAACATCCTGTGCCTCGTTCACGATGTACTCCTGTACAGCGGTAGAACCCATAATTGCCAAAATGTCAGAGGGAGTGATCGCACCATCGGACAGAGGTGTTCCGGCACGTACAAAGTCACCGTCCTGAACAAGAATCTGTTTTGAAAGCGCAACAAGGTATTTCTTAACATCACCAACCTTAGAGGTAACGATGATCTCGCGGTTACCACGTTTAACTTTACCCATTGTAACCTCACCGTCGATTTCTGATACAACAGCAGGGTTAGAGGGATTACGTGCCTCAAAGAGCTCTGTAACACGGGGAAGACCACCGGTGATATCACCTGCACCACCAAACACACGAGGAATCTTAACCATTGTATCACCGGCTTTGAGAACCTGCTTGTTGTCCACGATTACGCGACCGCCCACAGGGAGGTTATAACTGTGGAGTACAACATCGTTCTCGTCAACGATGCGGATGGTAGGTATCTTGGTCTTGTCCTTAGACTCAACGATAACGATTTCGTGCAAACCGGTACTCTCGTCGGTCTCTACCTTGTATGTTACGTTTTCGATAACTGAATCGAACTCTACGCGTCCTGCATACTCTGTTACAATGACAGCGTTGAAGGGGTCCCAAGTTGCAATGAGTGTGTTGGGCTCTACAACATCGCCATCGGCTGCATAAAGTTTTGAACCGTAGGGGATATTGTGTGATGAAAGTACGATACCGGTGTTTATATCGATGAAACGTACCTCGCTCAAACGGCTTACAACAATCTTCACAGGTGAACCATCGGCCTCAACTGCATCAACAACGCGCAACTCCTCGAAGCTCAAGCGTGCTGCGTGTTTAGACTTGATAGATGCCTCGTGTGCAACACCACTTGCGACACCACCGGCGTGGAAGGTACGAAGTGTAAGCTGTGTACCGGGCTCACCGATAGACTGTGCCGCGATTACGCCGACAGCCTCACCCTTCTCGACCATACGGCCTGTTGCAAGGTTGCGTCCGTAACATTTTGCACAAACACCGTGCTTAGACTCACAGGTGAGAACTGAACGAATCTCAACGCTCTCAATGGGTGAGTTCTCGATTTCCTCGGCAATAGCCTCGGTAATCATCTCGCCCGATGCAACGATAATCTTTCCTGTTGTGGGATCAACAACATCGTGTACCGATACACGGCCAAGGATACGGTCGCTGAGTTTAGACTCAATCTTGTCACCCTTCTTGATAGCTGTGCATACAAGTCCGCGCAATGTACCGCAATCCTCCTCGTTAATGATAACATCGTGAGATACATCGACAAGACGACGTGTAAGGTAACCGGCGTCGGCTGTCTTAAGAGCGGTATCGGCAAGACTCTTACGGGCACCGTGAGATGAAATAAAGTACTCGAGCACCGAAAGTCCCTCTTTAAAGTTCGAAAGAATGGGGTTCTCAATGGTTTGGGGACCTTCTGAACCGGCCTTCTGGGGTTTGGTCATAAGACCACGCATACCAGAGAGCTGACGAATCTGGTCCTTAGAACCACGGGCACCCGAATCGAGCATCATATATACAGAGTTGAAACCTTGGTCGTCGTTTGCAATGGTCTTCAACAAAATGTCGGAGAGTTCCTCGCTAACGTGTGTCCAAACGTCGATAACTTTGTTGTAACGCTCGCTGTCGGTGATAAGACCGAGGTTATACTCGGCAAGAATTTCATCGACTTTCTCGTGTCCTTTACGCACGAGGTCGGCTTTTGCGTCGGGAATGATAACATCGTCAAGGTTGAACGACAAACCACCCTTGAAAGCCATATAGTATCCAAGGTTTTTAAGACCATCGAGGAAGTCGGCCGAACGGGCTACTCCTACGCGCTTGATTACCTCGGTAATGATACCACGAAGTGATTTCTTAGAGATGATGGTATTGATGAAGCCCATCTCGCGGGGTACCACCTGGTTGGCAATGATACGACCAACTGATGTCTCGCGCATCACCTGAACATAGTCACCATTCTCGTCACGGTCCTCAACGATTACGTTTACAGGAGCGTGTATTGCAACGCGACCCTGGTTGTAGGCGATAAGAGCCTCCTCGGGACCGTAGAATGTCATACCGCTACCCTTTGCACCGGGACGCATCTTGGTAATGTAATAAAGACCAAGAACCATATCCTGTGAAGGCACAGTGATAGGAGCACCGTTTGAGGGGTTGAGGATATTATGAGACTGCAACATAAGCATCTGTGCTTCGAGCACTGCCTCGTTGCTCAAAGGCAAGTGTACAGCCATCTGGTCACCGTCGAAGTCGGCGTTGAAGGCGGTACAAGCCAGCGGGTGAAGCTGAATTGCCTTACCCTCAATCATCTTGGGCTGGAAGGCCTGGATACCCAAACGGTGAAGTGTCGGCGCACGGTTGAGGAGAACGGGGTGTCCTTTCATTACGTGCTCGAGGATATCCCATATTTTGGGATCGCGACGATCGACAATCTTCTTTGCCGATTTTACAGTCTTCACAATACCGCGCTCAATAAGCTTACGGATGATGAAGGGTTTGTAGAGCTCGGCAGCCATCAATTTGGGAAGACCGCACTCACCCATCTTAAGCTCGGGACCAACGACGATTACCGAACGTGCTGAATAGTCGACACGTTTACCGAGAAGGTTCTGACGGAAACGTCCTTGTTTACCTTTAAGGCTGTCTGACAAAGACTTCAAGGGACGGTTAGCATCGCTTTTGAGGGCACTTGCCTTGCGTGAGTTGTCGAACAATGAGTCAACAGCCTCCTGCAACATACGTTTCTCGTTACGCAAGATAACCTCGGGAGCCTTAATCTCGATAAGTTTCTTAAGACGGTTGTTACGTATAATTACGCGACGATAGAGGTCGTTAACGTCTGATGTAGCGAAACGGCCACCATCGAGAGGTACCAAGGGACGTAATTCGGGGGGAATTACGGGGATAACAGTCATAATCATCCACTCGGGACGGTTATTACCGTTTGAAGCAGCCATTGATGAACGGAAGGACTCTACTACCTGAAGGCGTTTGAGAGCCTCGTTCTTGCGCTGCTGTGACATATCGGTGTTGGCACGGTTACGCAACTCGTATGAGAGTGAGTCGAGGTCAATGCGAGCCAAAAGATCTTGAATAGCCTCGGCACCCATCTTAGCGATGAACTTGTTGGGATCGCTGTCGTCGAGATACTCGTTACCCTCGGGGAGGTTATCCATTATGGTCAAGTACTCCTCTTCTGTAAGCAACTGGTTGGTCTCAACGCCGTCGAGTACGTTCTCCTTACCGGGAACATCCTGACGCTCCTCGTTCTCTTTGCGGCCCATAACACCGGGCTGAATTACGATATATTTCTCGTAGTAGATTACAGCATCGAGCATTTTTGTGGGAAGACCCAAAAGATAACCTATCTTGTTGGGGAGAGAACGGAAGTACCAGATGTGGGCTATGGGCACAACCAACTGGATGTGTCCCATACGCTCACGACGTACTTTCTTCTCTGTAACCATTACACCACAACGGTCGCAGACAATGCCTTTATATCTGATGCGTTTGTATTTTCCACAGTGGCACTCATAGTCCTTTACGGGGCCGAAGATGCGCTCGCAGAACAATCCGTCACGCTCGGGCTTATATGTACGGTAGTTGATTGTTTCAGGTTTCAACACCTCGCCACACGAATTACCCAAAATCTCCTGCGGTGATGCAAGACCGATGGTAATCTTCGTAAAATTTGTTTTAGTCTTTGATTCTTTTCTAAAAGCCATAGTTGTATATTGACAAACGTGATGGAACTAATTATTCGAATGATATACTCAAGCCCAAACCGCGAAGCTCGTGGAGCAACACATTGAGCGACTCGGGAAGCGAAGGTGTAGGCATTGCATCGCCTTTGACGATTGCCTCGTATGCCTTTGAACGACCTGCTACGTCGTCGGACTTGATTGTCAAAATCTCCTGCAAGATATGCGCAGCACCGAATGCCTCGAGCGCCCAAACCTCCATCTCTCCGAAACGCTGACCTCCGAACTGTGCTTTACCACCAAGAGGCTGCTGAGTGATGAGTGAGTAAGGACCGATTGAACGGGCGTGCATCTTGTCCTCAACCATGTGACCGAGTTTAAGCATGTAGCTGACACCTACTGTCGCAGGGTGGTCGAACTGCTCACCGGTACCTCCATCGTAAAGGTATGTTTTTCCATAACGGGGAAGACCAGCCTTATCGGTCCACTCGCAAAGATCCTCAAGTTTTGCACCGTCGAAGATGGGGGTTGCAAATTTAACTCCAAGTTGTTTACCTGCACGGCCGAGAACAGTCTCGAAGATCTGACCGATGTTCATACGTGAAGGCACACCCAGAGGGTTAAGAATAATATCCACAGGTGTTCCGTCGGCCAAGAAAGGCATATCCTCCTGACGTACTACGCGCGACACGATACCCTTGTTACCGTGGCGACCGGCCATCTTGTCACCGACACCGATTTTACGTTTCTTGGCAATATATACTTTTGCCATCTTCATTGTACCTGAGGGCAACTCGTCACCGATGGTCAGAGCGAATTTCTCACGCTTAACCTCTGCATCGAGTTCTTTGTATTTGTGCAAGAAGTTGATAACAAGAGCACGGATGAGGTCGTTGGTGTGTGCATCGGCAGTCCACTTACTCAACTGAACAGAGTCGAAGTCCAATGCCTCGAGCTCGCTCTTCACGAACTTGGCACCCTTTGCAATAACCTCAGTACCCATAAAGTCCTTAACGCCTTGTGAAACACGGCCGTTGATGAGCACGAGCAACTTGTCAACCAAGATATTCTTGAGCTCGGCAACCTTCTGCATAAACTCATCATCGATTTTGGGGAGCTTAGCTTTGTCGGCCAATTTCGCAGAGCGTGTCTTTTCTGCTTTCTGGAAAAGACGACGACCGATAACAACACCCTGCAATGAGGGAGATGCTTTGAGTGAAGCGTCTTTAACATCACCTGCTTTGTCACCGAAGATTGCACGCAAAAGTTTCTCCTCGGGTGTGGGGTCAGACTCACCCTTAGGTGTAATCTTACCTATTATAATATCTCCGGGGCTTACATACGCACCAACACGGATGATACCGTTCTTGTCGAGGTCTTTTGTTGCATCCTCGCTTACGTTTGGAATATCGTATGTAAACTCTTCCATACCGCGTTTTGTTTCACGCACCTCGAGTGAGAGCTCGTCAACGTGAACAGAGGTGAGGACATCCTCGCGTACCACGCGCTCGTTGAGCACGATAGCATCCTCGTAGTTATAACCCTTCCACGGCATATATGCTACAAGGAGGTTCTTACCCAATGCAAGCTCACCGGCTTGTGTAGAGTAACCCTCGGTGAGGATATCACCTGCTTTTACCTTCTGTCCTTTATCGCAGATAGGACGAAGGTCAATTGTCATATTCTGGTTAGTACGACGGAACTTGGGTATGATATACTCCTTAGAAGCGGGCTCGAAGCTTACAAACTCCTCCTCCTCGGTACGGTCGTACTTAATTACTATGCGTGAAGCGTCAACGAACTCCACAACACCGTCGCCCTCAGCAACAATCTGTGTACGTGAATCCTCAACAAGTTTCTTCTCAATACCTGTACCTACGATAGGAGCCTCGGTAGTGAGCAAAGGTACTGCCTGGCGCATCATGTTCGATCCCATCAACGCACGGTTGGCATCGTCGTGCTCAAGGAAGGGAATAAGTGATGCAGCGATAGAGGCAATCTGCTGGGGAGAAACGTCCATGAGTTCCACTCTCTCAGGAGCTACAACGGGATAATCGGCATCCTGACGGGTTTTTACTCTCTTGAGAATGAAGTTGCCATTCTCGTCGAGGGGAGCATTTCCCTGAGCGATTATCTTGCCCTCCTCCTCTTCGGCGGTATAATATACAATGTTGTCATTGTTGATATCTACTTTACAGTCGGCCGCTTTTCTATAAGGAGTTACAATGAAACCAAGTTCATTTATCTTCGCATAGATACACAATGACGAAATAAGTCCGATGTTGGGACCCTCAGGGGTCTCGATGGGACAAAGACGACCATAGTGTGTATAGTGAACGTCACGAACCTCGAAACCTGCACGCTCACGTGAAAGACCGCCAGGACCGAGAGCCGAAAGACGACGTTTGTGTGTGATTTCGGCCAAGGGGTTTGTCTGGTCCATGAACTGTGAAAGTGCATTGGTACCAAAGAATGTGTTGATAACGGCCGAAACTGTTTTTGCGTTGATAAGGTCGGTGGGTGTGAACACCTCGTTGTCGCGTACGTTCATTCTCTCGCGTATTGTGCGGGCCATACGTGCCAAACCTATTGCAAATTGGTTTGAAAGCTGTTCGCCTACGGTACGAACACGACGGTTACTCAAGTGGTCGATATCATCGACAACAGCCTTTGAGTTTACAAGACCTATCAAATATTTAATAATTTCAATTATATCCTCTTTTGTGAGCACTCTGATGGACATATCGGTGGTAAGGCCCAACTTGCGGTTGATGCGATAACGACCCACCTCGCCCAAGTCGTAACGTTTCTCAGAGAAGAAGAGGTTATTGATAACCTCACGAGCACTTGCATCATCGGCAGGCTCAGCGTTACGCAACTGACGGAAGATGTAATTTACAGCCTCACGCTCAGAGTTGCTGGTATCTTTGTCGAGTGTGTTGAAGATAAGTGAGTAGTCGAGTGAACCCTCGCCGTTGCTCTCTTTGTGAAGAAGGATAGTCTCCACACCGCTGTCAAGTATGCGGTCGATGAGATCCTGATCCAAAATTGCTTCACGCTCTACAACAACCTCGCTACGCTCGATTGATACGACTTCGCCTGTATCGGGATCAACAAAGTCCTCTTGCTTTGTCTTAACCACACGACCGGCCATTTTGCGTCCAAGCGCTTTCTTCAAGCTTGTTTTTGTAACTTTAAAGTCCTCGGCAAGGTCGAAAATCTCAAGGATATCCTTGTCCGACTCAAAACCGATAGCACGCAACAATGTTGTCACGGGCAACTTCTTCTTACGGTCGATATATGCATACATGATATTGTTGATATCAGTAGCAAACTCTATCCAAGAACCCTTGAAAGGAATAATACGTGCTGAATAGAGGGGTGTACCGTTAGCGTGTACACTCTGACCGAAGAACACACCGGGTGAACGGTGCAACTGTGATACCACAACACGCTCAGCTCCGTTGATAATGAATGTACCCTGTTTGGTCATATAGGGAATGGGACCCAAGAATACATCTTGAATCACAGTATCAAAGTCCTCATGATCGGGATCGGTACAGTAAAGCTTCAACTTTGCTTTAAGGGGAACACTGTAGGTAAGACCGCGTTCGAGACACTCCGCTATTGAATAACGGGGAGGATCGATGTAATAGTCCAGGAACTCCAATACAAAGTTATTCCTCGTATCGGTGATAGGGAAGTTCTCTGCAAACACTTTGTAGAGACCATCGTTCACACGTTTTTCAGGAGGAGTATCCAATTGGAGGAAATCCTCAAAAGATTTCAATTGTACTTCCAAAAAGTCCGGACAAGGCATCGGATCTTTTATAGAAGCAAAGTTAATTCTTTGATTATCAGTTTTTAGCGACATTGTGGAAGAATGTTTTATAACTTACTTTTATTTTACGCACAAAAGGTTAAGAACCCCTTTTACGGGTTCTTAACCATTTATACCCTTGTGCAGGGTTTGAGTTTGCTTACTTAAGCTCGATCTCGGCACCAGACTCCTCGATAGTCTTCTTCAAAGACTCAGCCTCTGCCTTAGCCATACCCTCTTTCAATGTGCTGGGAGCACCATCTACGAGGTCTTTAGCCTCTTTCAAGCCAAGGCCACAAGCCTCTTTAACAGCCTTAACAACTGCGAGCTTGTTAGCGCCTACGCTCTTCAATACTACATCGAACTCAGTTTTCTCCTCAGCAGCAGCGCCAGCGGCACCAGCAGCGGGAGCAGCAACAGCAACAGCTGCAGCAGCGGGTTCGATACCATATTCTTCTTTAAGGATTGTTGCAAGTTCGTTAACGTCTTTTACTGTAAGGTTAACCAATTCTTCTGCAAGAGCTTTCAAATCTGCCATTTTCGTATAAATTTAAATTGTTTTTACTAATTGAATATTGATTATTATCTTTCACCGAGTGTTTTAAGTACTCCGTGGATGGTGTTACCACCGGACTGTAGAGCTGAAACAACGTTCTTGATCGGAGACTGCAACAATGCAACAACCTCAGCGATAAGTTCGTTCTTGCTCTTGATGTTGATAAGAGTTTCAAGTTGATCAGCACCAACATAGAAGCTCTCTTCTGCGTATGCACCCTTCAATGCGGGGATCTCAGCCTTACCTGCAACCTCTTTGATAAGTTTTGCAGGAACGTTTGCTGTATTGCAGAGCAACAGAGCGGTAGTTCCTTTCAAACAGGGATAGAGAGGAGAGAAATCAATCTCAGCAGCCTCGAAAGCCTTGTAAAGAAGAGTATTCTTTACAACAACCATCTTAACATCCTGCTTGAAACATTTAGCACGCATAGCATTTGTAGCCGCAGAGTTCATCGCGGTTACATCTACCAAGTAGAAGTGTGCATATTCCTTTATGACCTCACCAAGAGAGGCGATTACGTTTACTTTATCTTCCTTCTTCATAGTTCAATCACATATTAGTCGATAGATTTAGGATCGATACGGAGACCCTTACTCATCGTTGTAGACAGGAATACACTTTTCACATAAGTACCTTTTGCGGTAGAGGGTTTGAGCTTGATGATAGTAGCCATAAACTCTTTAACGTTGGCCATGATAGCCTCGGGGGTGAAAGATGCCTTACCGATAGAAGCATGTACGATACCTGCTTTATCGACTTTGAAATCAATTTTACCCTGTTTAACCTCTTTAACAGCTTTAGGTATATCCATAGTAACGGTGCCACTCTTGGGGTTAGGCATCAATCCACGAGGACCGAGCACACGACCGAGAGCACCCAATTTACCCATTATGGACGGCATTGTAATAATAATGTCGATATCCGTCCAACCACCTTTGATCTTCTCGATATATTCGTCAAGACCAACATAGTCGGCACCAGCCGCTTTTGCAGCTTCTTCCACATCGGGCGTACACAAGCAAAGAACGCGAACCTCTTTACCGGTACCACTGGGAAGAGATACAACACCTCTTACCATCTGGTTAGCCTTACGAGGATCAACGCCTAGGCGTACGTCGATATCCACTGAAGCGTCGAATTTAGTGAAGGTAATCTCCTTCAACAACTCAACAGCCTCCGACAGTGAATAGGACTTAGCTGTGTCAATTTTTTCGGCTGCCAACTTTTGATTTTTTGTCAGTTTACCCATTCTAGTCTAAATTTTAATTGTTTCCAGGAAAAGTTCCACTTACACTGATACCCATACTTCTTGCTGTACCGGCTACCATCTTCATAGCAGCTTCTACAGTAAAGCAGTTCAAGTCAGCCATTTTCTCTTTTGCAATAGCCTCAACCTGTTCCCATGTAACAGTGGCAACTTTCTTACGGTTAGGCTCTGCAGAACCACTCTTGATCTTTGCAATCTCAAGCAATTGGATTGCTACAGGAGGAGTCTTAACGATAAAATCGAATGACTTATCTGCGTAGTAAGTAATGATAACAGGCAAAACTTTTCCGGCCTTATCCTGGGTTCTGGCATTAAACGCCTTGCAGAATTCCATAATATTTACACCCTTTGAACCAAGTGCAGGTCCTACGGGAGGTGATGGATTTGCTGCGCCACCTTTAATCTGTAACTTGATAAGTCCAGCAACTTCTTTTGCCATTGTAAAAAAAAATCTATAAAATTAACAACATTAGAGCGATGTGTGGAAGCCGCATCACTCTTTATCTACTTGCATATAACCTAAATCTACGGGAGTACTGCGACCGAAAATCTTAACCATAACTTTAAGACGTTTCTTTTCAGTATTTATCTCCTCGATAGTACCATTGAATCCAGAGAAAGGACCTGAGTTCACTTTCACAACCTCACCAAGAACAAACTCGAGAGTATTCTCCTCGGGAATCTCTTGAAGTTCATCAACGATACCCAATATTCTGTTTATTTCAGACTGACGGATAGGAGTAGGTTTGTCCATGCCACCCAAGAAACCCAACACATTGGGAGTGTTGCGTAAGAGGAATGCAATTTCACCTACCAGTTCCGCCTCAACCAATACATAGCCAGGAAGATAGCTCTTCTCCTTAACTACACGCTTGCCATTACGTACCTGCACCACTTTTTCTGTGGGGATAAGCACCTGAGAGACAAAATCGGTAAGACCGCGAAGTTTAACATCTGTCTCGATATACTCCTTCACCTTCGCCTCCTTGCCGCTTATAGCGCGCAGGACATACCACTTCTTATCGCCTTCTGCCATTTGTAATTATAGTATTAGTTGGGATATACGAACTCCATTACGAACTGAAACACTTGGTCCATAGCAAAGACAACAAATGCTATCAGCAACGAAGCTTCGAGAACAAGAATAGCTTGGCTCGTCAGCTGTTTGCGTGTGGGCCAAGTTGTTTTATGCACAAGTTCACTGTAAGAGAGCTTACAGTAATTTATAAATCTGTTAAGCATAATTATCTGTTTTATGGCACGGGAAGAGAGGCTCGAACTCCCGACACCTGGTTTTGGAGACCAGTGCTCTACCAACTGAGCTATTCCCGTAAATATCGGCTCCACCATTAGTGGAAGCCGACATTTATTTAAAGTTTATCTTATATTATTCGATAACCTTTGTAATCTGACCAGCACCTACTGTGCGACCACCCTCACGGATAGCGAATGTCAGACCCTCGTTCAATGCTACGGGATAGATAAGCTTAACAGTGATTGACAAGCTATCGCCGGGCATTACCATCTCAACGTCTGCGGGAAGTGAAATCTCACCGGTGCAGTCCATTGTACGAAGGTAGAACTGAGGACGATATTTGTTACGGAATGATGTGTGACGACCACCCTCTTCTTTCTTCAAGATATAAACTGAAGCCTCGAAAGTAGAGTAAGGTTTGATCTGACCGGGGTGGCAGAGAACCATACCGCGTTTGATCTCGTTCTTGTCAACGCCACGGAGCAACAAACCTACGTTGTCACCAGCCTCACCAAGATCAAGAAGCTTACGGAACATCTCAACACCTGTTACAACAGTCTTCTTCTCCTCACCAAGACCAAGGATCTCAACCTCGTCACCTACTTTAACAACACCAGTCTCGATACGACCTGTTGCTACAGTACCACGACCTGTGATAGAGAACACGTCCTCAACGGGCATCAAGAAGGGTTTATCGATATCACGGGGAGGCAGGGGAATCCAAGTATCGCAAGCTGCCATCAACTCCATAATTTTATCCTCCCACTCAGCAACGCCATTCAAAGCACCGAGAGCAGAACCACGGATGATAGGAGTGTTGTCGCCATCGAACTCATAGAATGAAAGAAGCTCACGCATCTCCATCTCAACGAGCTCAAGCATCTCAGCGTCATCAACAACGTCACACTTGTTCAAGAATACAACCAAACGAGGAACGTTTACCTGACGAGCAAGAAGGATGTGCTCACGTGTCTGAGGCATAGGACCGTCAGTAGCAGCACAAACGATGATAGCACCGTCCATCTGAGCAGCACCGGTAACCATGTTCTTAACGTAGTCAGCGTGACCCGGACAGTCTACGTGTGCATAGTGACGGTTCTCTGTCTGATACTCAACGTGAGCGGTGTTAATAGTAATACCACGCTCTTTCTCCTCGGGAGCGTTATCGATCTGATCGAATGATTTCAACTCAGAAAGACCTTTCTTTGCCAATACAGTTGTAATAGCGGCAGTCAAAGTAGTCTTACCGTGGTCAACGTGACCGATTGTTCCGATGTTTACGTGGGGTTTGGAACGTTCAAATTTTTCTTTTGCCATAATTTTAAGCTTTAATATAACAATATATTTACCAATATTTGTAACTTCATCTTGACTATTTAAGACAAGAAAGCTCTTCTCCAGAGCTGTTACCGAGACTTGAACTCGGGACCTCTTCCTTACCAAGGAAGTGCTCTACCACTGAGCTATAACAGCGTTGAAAAAGAGCGGAAGACGGGGCTCAAACCCGCGACCCTCAGC
>JAZQUI010000032.1:0-20482 GCA_045631205.1 Bacteroidaceae bacterium | reverse complement strand
ATTGGATGAGTACATTATGCGGCATTATTAAGCGCGAATTACCTCAACAGGGCATGCCCTGTTGAGGTAATCTATCCTACTTTTTGTCCAATAAGATATTTTTTAAATAAAAACATCCTACTTTTTGTCCACGTAACCTAATTTGTTACACATAGGATGGCGTGAGGGAGCACAACTTATTAAAGAATCAATTTGTCCACACTAAATTTCTACTGAACCGTTTAGTGGCTTAAAAAAAGCCCCTGCCCCATCTTCAAATAGTCAATATTGCAACCTGAAACAAGGAAAAGCATACTACATTTGCTCGAATTTACCACGGCAGTAATGTATATATATAATACAAGCACCCCCAAAAGGGGTGCTTGTAAAAAATACTTAAAGATTTATTTTAACACTATTACCACATTGAGTTAAGAGCATCAAGCATCTTACCTGTAGCTTCCGCCGCCTTACCTGCTGCTTCCAAAGCCTTTTCGGCATCTTCCAAATCTGCATCGTAGTCATTGTCTTCGATAGCCTCTTCGGCAGCCTTGATCAAAGTATTTACACTTGATTTTGCGCTAGCTTTAGCACTCGATTTACGCTCTTCGTTCTTTGTAACAATTGATGTTACGCGAAAACTAACAGCATCGGACAAATTATCGAAATGGAATTGGATTGTAGTTGTCTCGTCGGGGAGCAACTGCAATGCAGCAGTCATTTCATCCCATGAATAAGGGGTCGCCTGCGGATTCTTCTTGTCGATAACATCGCCATTAGCATCAAGAATCTCAATACCAAAACCGGCGCAATAATTTGCTGAAGAATTCTCAGCCTCGGGGAAAATTACAAGATCTTCGCGGCTATGAGGAAGAGGATTCGATGTACGCTCAAGTTCAACTGTTATCACATCGTTCTCGTAACTTTTTTTAGCGAATTTCACTCTGTAACCTTTATCTACAACCTTGAAGCACTCTTTTAAATCGCCTTTAATCTTTCTTTGATCGACTTTCAAAATAAGTTCCTTCTTTTCTTGTACTTCAGTTTCGTCATTACCGCCACAATTAGGAATTAACGCAAGAAGAATAAAGATACCGACACCCCAAAGGATGTATTTTTTTGTTTTACTCATAATTAATATCCACCAAATGAATTTATAGTTTCCAACGCATTACCTACAGAATCTGCCGCACTTGCCAAATAGTACTCAGCAAGCAATATAGGAGCGCAAAGTGCCAAAATGCAAAGCGCCAAACCAACGATTGATTTAGCCACATTGTAGGATTTGACAATTGCGACAACACCACATATTATACCGATAGGAGCCAAAACATAGTTCAAGGCAGTAACAAACATAAACCAGGCGCTAACCAATGGTAACAATGCAAGAATTATTGAAATAACGCCAAACACCACAGAGGCTTTACACCAGCCACCATTCTTTTTCTGATTTTCCATAAAATGTTATTTTAATCGTTCCCCTACTCGTTTAAGGATTTTCAGGTTCCTCCTATAAAAAAGCAATCGTTGGCTGCAGCGACAACATATTACAAAAAATAAAAAAAACATAAAAAGTGTTTTTCCGTTGCAAAGATATGGGAATACGTCACTATTAATTTTGTCAAATTCTTGTCAGTTAAAACAATTATTGTGTTTTTGTCAATAGTCAAAGAAAAAGTGGCCCTAGAAGCCACTGTACCCCACAATAAGAAAGCGCTACACTATTTTGTGAATTGGCATTAAACAGTACTCACGCCTGCTTTACTTGTCTGAAAAGCAAATTTACGAACACTGTTTATGTCAATTTTATCATTTTACAGCACCTATGTTTTTGTTAAAAATCCCAAATTCACTATAAAGGCAAAAACATTGCAAACGCCAGAAGCTGTATTTTTAAATTAAGATATATATTGAGGTATATAACAAAGCGATGGGCAGCTCCACTGCCCCACAAAAAGCATTTCCTATTTTTTATAAGGAATATAAGGCATACGCTTTTCAATTAGATTTTTATAAAAGAGCATCTCCTCCAAACTTAACCCGCATTTGGAATACGGCGACAAGTTATTGGCCAACGCCCACAAACGTTCATTACATTCGTTTACTTGCGTAGTGTAATGGTTAGAGACCTTGATATACAAATCGGGAGGAGAGAGTGTAGATATATTATCCCTATTATATACAGCAAGAGTATCGAAAAAGTTAAGGATATTATTAACTGCAAATTCAAAAAACACTGCATGCGACAGAGAATCGGCTGTCAATGAATATAGTGCGTGGACATCCTGTTCCACCTGCAATAACAGTTCGTTTTCTCTTTGAATATTCTCATTTTCAACCACCATAGTGTTGCCTATATATAACAAAGGTAAGGAAATTATTACCGCAACCGCAATTGACAAAGCAACGAAGAACGGCCTATTGCAACGCTGTATTGCTAATAGCAATTCGTCAGCATTGCGGTAGCGTTTCTCCCTTTCTCGATGCAGACAACGGGCCGAAATGCGCAAATAACGATTGCCAAAAAGCTCTTTCATTATTATCCCCAATGAATATATATCACTACGCGAATCAATAGAGGATTCCTGTGCCAACAGTTCGGGGGATGCATACGCACGAGTGCAACCCAGGGTATGCGCCAGGTAATATGCATCGCTATCGGCAAGGCCGAAATCAATAAGTTTCACATCGTCGTCGCTACGGGTGATTATTATATTTTCAGGTTTTATATCGTTATGCACCAAGCCACAACGGTGAATATATGAAACAGCCTGTATCAACTGTTTGAACACACGTTTGCGAGATGCGAAGGAAGGGTTTTCGACAAGATATTCGGCCAATGTACGCCCATCGACAAACTCCATCACGATACCCGGCCCTACAATCGTCGATTGCTCAAATGTAAAAATATTTACGATATTTGGATGCGACTTACCCAACGACAATTCATACTCGCGTTGCAGCAGTGCAAGCGACTGCCCCGAATCGTCTTTTACCGTCTTAATAATAAAATATTTACCAGCCTTGCGCACACGATACAACTTCGACGACGAAGTCACAGCCAATAGTTCAGGCATTGCATAACCCGAAACGCAATCCACGGTCGAAGCCGCAAATGAGAACATACCGCTTTCGTTCATAAAATGACAAATAATGACAAAAACTTTTTCTATTTTTGTCAAATATATGACTTAATTTTGTGAATACAATAATCGGTAGGCATAAATATGAGCATCAACATAGACAATCAACATGTAAAGGAGTTGCGAGAGGAAGTTGAAAAAATTGTCGGCAAAATTAGCGGACATAACAAATTCATAGAGCTAACCTCACTCATAGAAGAGAAGTGCAAGGAGCATGTATCTATAACCACTTTAGAGCGCCTTTGGGGATATTCCACTCGCAACGCAAATAATATGTCGGAACGCATTTTGGACATTATCGCCAAATTTGTTGATGCAAAAGACTGGCATCATTTCTGCCATACACCCAGGAACAACAAGGAATCGGAACTGTTCAGAAATGACGGTGTTATAAACTGCAGCAAATTGGAGAAAGGCACAAGATTAAGACTTGGATGGATGCCCGACAGGATATGCGAAATTGAATATTTGGGCAACAACCGTTTCATTGCCACACGAACCGAAAATACGAGTATCAAGCAGGGGGACTCTTTCAGTTGTTTGCTGATACAAAAAGGAAGAGAACTGTATATGGACTATTTCACCCATTCGGGAGAGAGAGTCAACGACAGCAACGCCCGCTATGTAGTGGGGCAAATAAACGGTTTAAGCATTGTTGAATTCATCTAAAACAAAAACAATACTCGCCAGGGAGAAAGCCTGCAACCGAAAAACACCCGCTTGCTCTTTTTACTGCCACAGAATGCAAAGATTCTGCGCTCGGCAGTTTCCCGCTACCAACGACAAGGTTGTAAATTGTTTTTTTCTACCCTAACTCAACAAATAAAAATACTGCGGCCTACAAAGTTACTCGAATGGCTTTTGTTTTTTACTCCTTAGCCCCATCTTCAAATAGTCAATATTGCAACCTGAAACAAGGAAAAGCATACTACATTTGCCCGAAAAAAGATGAAGAAGAACAAAATTACATTCAGCCGTTCGGGCATAGCTAACGCACAAAAAATTGAACAAGAGATAATCTCTAAAACATTTGCAAAAATCTTCGCGGCCGAGGGAGTTGCACACAACGAAAACAACAATACATACTCACTTAACGACATTGAAAATATAAGTGAGGAGGAGATGATGGAAATTTACAGCAACAAAGAGGCGATAGATAAGTTACACCTTCCACAGGTACTCCATAGTTGCAAGGCAAGGACTCTTGTACCATGTCACAAAGAGGTAGGAACACGACTCAAAGAACAACCTTTGAATGGATTCCTGAGCTTTGCCGAAAGCGATTTGGAGGTTTTGAGATTTGGGGAAGAACAGACGCTCGATGCAACCGACAGCAAGGATTTACTACCCGTAGATGGGCTCGAAGGAACATTCAAGGGCTGCTATGTGTTACGCATAATATACCCAATGGATGTATCGAAAGTTGAAGAGATTGGTGACGACACATTCAAGAACTGCAACAGCCTGCAAGAGTTACGCCTATACGGGCTGAAAGCATCGGTTGACCTTTCCTCGTCACCACGATTAAGTTATCGTTCCTTGCTTTACATTATGGAGAACAAAGAGAAGGATGCAGAAATAGAACTTTCTGTAAACTCGGCAACATACAGGTATCTTTACTCGTCAAAGACACCCGACAGTAACATAGGTGGTACCACCGATGAGTGGAGCGCATTGCGTGAAAATGCAATTTTGAAGAAAGTGAAATTTGATTGCCCGTCTTGTGTTGGCTATGTAAAAGAGGATGTTCTGCACATAAATAAAGGAGAGATAGAAGAAGGAAGACTCATTTTCGATAAACAACACTGCATTGTAGCGAACAATGCGTTAAGTTTTTTATAACAATATTGTTCCCCTATTGCCGGCCATTGCCGACAATAGGTTTTTAAGGGAACGCAGAATCTATATTACCACACTATAAGCAACCCTTGATTTCACTAAATATTTATTAACTAAAAATTTTAGCCGTTTAACTCAAAAAGCAATTACCTTTGTGCGCCTTTAAGAAAGAGAAGCACACAATGTTTATATTTTTTCTGCTCCTGCCCATAATTTACATCGCGGGCAGCATCTACTTATACATAAAATTGATAAAAGCCACTAAAAAGCGGTCGCTTATGCTAACAATTGCAGCATCGTTGCTATTTTGGCTTGCAACTGCCTCGTTCTTCATATCTATGGCAATGCGCAATGGAGAATTGCCTCACATTGTCACAGGCGCAATGTTTCGCACAGGCTCTCTTTGGACAATATTCATCATCTACACCTCATTCATCGCCCTTGTTATAGACATTACTCGTCTCATATTTCCGAAGTTCCAATGCACCACGTTGCATGCCTGCATCATATCCACCGCTCTGCTCGCATATGGACATTACAACTACTGCAACCCCGACATTGTTCCTCTTGACATAACAGTGGAAAAACCAATGGAAGGAAGTTTGAAGATTGCGGTTATAAGCGACCTGCACCTTGGACACGGTACGGGTAAAAGCACATTAAAGCGGTTCGTGAACATTGTAAACAACCAAAACCCCGACCTTATACTAATCGCCGGCGACCTTATAGACAACAATGTGGGAGCGGTACGCGCCGAACACCTCGAAGAAGAACTCTCGCTGTTGCAAGCACCACAAGGCATATATATGGCGCCCGGTAACCACGAATACATAAGCGGTTACGAGGAGTGTGAGGAGTTTCTTAAACATACCCCGATAAAAATGCTGCGCGACAGTGTGGTGAACCTCTCTTGCGGGGCACAACTACTTTTACGCGATGACGTATTCAACAAGCAGCGACTTAAAATAAAAAAAATCCTTGCCCTTGCCGACAACAAGCGCCCCACCATTTTAATAGACCACAACCCCAGAGAGATTGGGAAGAAAAATGAATTGGGGATAGACATTCAAATAAGCGGGCACACACATCACGGGCAAGTGTGGCCTGGTAACTACATCACCGACTACATATACGAGCAAAGCCACGGCTACCGCAAGTGGAGCCACTCACATGTTTGGGTTTCGAGCGGGCTTTCACTGTGGGGCCCACCCATACGTTTAGGTACCAATAGCGACATTGCTATAATAACCTTGCGTGGAACTGCTACTTCACAGCAAGAACAGGCGAACTAAAAAAGAGATTACTACCAAAGCAATACAAGAGAATTAGGTGCAACAAGAGCATTGCAGGTATGGCAACGCGAAAATGCACCTTTTTTGTTTTGTGGCGAAAAAGCCACATACCGGCCAAAGCACCAACACTGCCACCTGCGAGTGACATGGCAAGCAAAAGACGCTCTGGTACTCTGCGCCAGCCGCAAACAACACACTGTTTATCAATGCCGAAAAGCAGTAAAAGCACTATGTTTATTGCTATAATATAAGAAATCATCACCATTTACATAAATATACAAAGGCGACGTTCCCGTCGCCTTTGTATATATTGTGAAGTAAATAATTATCCACAGTGGAAGTAACGCTCCACCAGTTTCAACATCTCTTCTTGGTTACCGGCAATATCGCTGCGCAAGGTTTTGTCGCCATAAGAACGCAGACGCTTTATAATACCATCTATCATAGCGGGGCTGAATACGTTGTATTTCTCAAACACCGCACGCTGCTGTTGCAAGCAGTCGGCCGAAGCCTCGCAGCTGTCGGGAAGCTGCGCAAGGTTCTTCAATTTATCCTCGTTCTCCTTTTGATGGATGTTCACGTTTACATAAGTCTTTTCTGCAATTTCAAGTGCATTGTCGAGTTCAAAACCATAACGGCAAGCAACTGCCAAGCCCGCAATGAGCTGATAGATATCGGCCGAGCCGTCGGGAGAGCGCATCTCCACTGTCTGTTTCTGTGTTGTGTCGTAGTTGCTCTCTGCTTCAAGAGGGTTGGCAATGCGGCACATATCACTCTTGGCAGCCCAACCAAGCGGAACGCGTACAAGTACCGAACGATTGCGGTCACCCCAACAGATGTTGGTAGGTGCCTCCTGGTGGGGAACAAGGCGGAAGTACGATGTGGGGTTGGTATTACCGAAGGCGGTAATTGAGGGAGCAAGCTCCATCATACCGGCAATAGCCTTGCGTGCAGTAGCCGAAAGAACACCGCCGTCGAGCATACGATTCATACCATTCTCAACGATGCGCATATGCACGTGCAATCCCGAACCGGCTTTTCCTGCAGTAATCTTGGGAGCAAATGTAATATCGTAACCCATGCGATAGGCAAGGTTGCGGATAATCCACTTGGCAATCATCAACTGGTCGGCAGCATCGCAGGCATTAACGGGAAGGAACTCAATCTCGTTCTGCTCATAAATAAGGTTGTCTATGGTGAAGTTACCAACCTCGGAATGACCATATTTTATCTGTCCGCCGGCCTGTGCAATGTATGCCATACACTGTGTGCGGAACTCGTTGAATTTTGCATAAGGAGCCGACTCATGATAACCTTTTTGGTCGGTTGCGGGGAATACACCCTCGTCGGGAGCAATAACATAATACTCAAGCTCACCCATAGCCTGGAAATCCATTCCTGTAACCTCGTTGAAAGCTTTGCAAGCCTTGCGCAAAGTGTTTTCGGGAGAACTCTCCAGGGGCTCGCCATCCTTGTTGAAATAAGAGCAAAGCATTGAGAGTGTGGGAATCTCGGCAAAGGGATCGAGGAACGCAGTGCTGAAACGGGGCAACACATAAAGGTCGCTACTACCCGCCTCAATGAAGGGGAAAAGGCTCGAACCATCGACACGCTCACCGCAAGTGAGTATAGCATCGAGATAAGCCGCGTTATTTATTACAAAGTTCAAGGTCTTCAATCGGCCGTCGCCCGCAGGGTACATAAAATTGACCATACGCACGCCGTTCTCCTTAATGTAACGTACAATATCGGCTTTTGTAAACTCACTGCAAGGTTTTCCAAGATAGGCAACCACCTTATTGGGATTCATTTCAAGTTCTTTATTCATAATCTTTGTATTAAATTTTTCTTGTTGTTCACATTTACAAATGTAGAAAAAAATCTATTATATCGTTTGTTTTCGCAAAAATTATATCTATTCGACTGGAGAAAAACTAGAAACCCAGCTCCACAGCAACAAGCGAAGCACAACGGCGCACATTTTCCCATGCCACAGCATGCTCCATAGCCTGTGAAAGAGACATTCCGGCAGGTGTTGCTGCATACACAGCCGCAAACCCCGCCATTTTCACCTCCTCACACTGTTTCACCGCACCGCCAACAGCCACTACAGGAACGCCGTGCAAACGCGCTACACGCAACACCCCGCAAGGAGCCTTCCCCATCACAGTCTGGCGGTCTATACATCCTTCTCCTGTAACCACAAGAGAAGCACCATCAATAACATCGCCGAAGCGCAATGCATCGAGTACCATATCAACCCCGGGGACAAGATGCGCACCAAGGAAAGCCACAAAAGCAGCCCCAAGGCCACCGGCAGCACCGGTACCCGCAACAAGGGAAACATCAATACCCGTGCCGTCCTTCACCACACGCGCATAGTTACGCAGCCCCTCGTCGAGACGGTGTATCATAGCCTCATCGGCACCCTTCTGCGCGGCAAAGACATATGCCGCTCCACGCTCGCCAAAAAGAGGATTATCGACATCGCAAGCAACAGAAAAATCGCACTCGAACAAAGCCGGATTCACATTAGAAGCATCTATCCTCTCTATGCTACCCAATATATTTCCACCACCAGACAATTCATTGTCATCAGAGTCAAAGAAACGATAGCCCAGAGCACGCAACATACCCACTCCACCATCGTTTGTGGCACTGCCACCTATTCCCACAAGAAAGTGTCGGCATCCGCGCTCGATGGCATTTGCAATAAGTTCTCCCGTGCCATATGTCGATGCCATCCACGGGTTGCGTTCTTCCTCGGCAAGCAGAGTAAGCCCACTTGCCGCAGCCATTTCCACCACGGCACAATCACCACCCACAATGCCATAACGCGCCTCCACAATAGCACCCAATGGCCCTCTCACGGCCACCTTCACAAACTCACCGCCCAACGCTGCAACAAGAGCCTCAACGGTACCCTCGCCACCGTCGGCAACAGGCAATTTCACGAATGTGCAATCACCCGCAACAGCGGAAAAGCCTTCGGCAAAAGCATCGGCAACCTCGAGCGAGGCAAGCGACCCTTTGAAGGAGTCGAAAGCCAGCACAATTTTTCTTTTATCGGCAGGCATAATTTTCACACTTAAATCAACGGGGCGAAGATACGTAAAAAGAGAAATATTTGTCAATCTAGCTGTAAAAAATTATTTTTGCATCAGAAACAACCAAAAGAAGTATGAAAGAGCAGACTATTGAGATTACAGCCAACACAGGACTAATCCTCGAAGGTGGCGGTATGCGCGGAATATTCACAGCCGGTGTTCTCGACAATTTTATGGACCGCGGCATACGCTTCCCCTACACCATTGGCGTGAGCGCAGGAGCCTGCAATGGACTCTCATATATGTCGGGGCAACGCGGCCGAACCAAATATTGCGATATAGATATGCTCGACAAGTATAAATATATCGGTTTCAAGCAACTGCTGTTCAAAGGCTGCATTATGGACTTTGAGTTTCTCTTTCACATATTCCCAGAAAAAATTTCCCCTTACGATTACAAGGCATTTGCGGCGTGCAGCGAAAAATTTGAGATGGTAACCACCAGCTGCAAAAGCGGTCAGCCCTGCTATTACGACGAACGCAACAACCCCAAGCGCATTATAGATATTGTGAAAGCATCGAGCAGCCTCCCCTACGTTGCCCCCATTGCCTATGTCGATGGCGAGCCTATGCTCGACGGCGGAATATCGGACTCCATTCCCTTGTTGCGCGCACGCTCACAGGGTTACGACAACAATATTATTGTTCTCACCCGCAACAAAGGCTACCGCAAGCCCGACAAGCAATCACTCGTTCCCTTCTTCTGCTACCGCAAGTACCCAGCTCTGCGCGAAGCCATACGCAACCGCAACATAATGTACAACAAGCAGATAGCATTGGTTGAAGAATTGGAAGAGCGTGGAGAGCTCACAGTGATACGCCCACAGCGTCCCATTGAGGTTGGTCGCATGGAGCGAGATACAAGTAAATTGCTTGCCCTGTACGAAGAGGGCTACAACTGCGCTTCAAAAATAGAGTTCACGGTAAAACAATAACTACTTCTTCCCGCGGTTAATCACATAAATACCCGCCATAGCAAGCACCGCTGCCACAAGATACTTGAAGTAAAATATCTCGTTCAGGCACATGCACGATGTAATCGCACCTACAACCGGAATTAAAGAATTGAAGATAGCCACCTTACCCACCGGGTTGCAACTTATAAGCTTATTGTAAAGCATAAAACCCATAGCCGATATACCGACAAGCAGAGCCAGAATTCCCAAACCAGGCAATGTTATACAAGGCAACGAAGCACCCATCGCCAAGCTTGGCACAGCAAGCAACACACCACCAATGGCAAGGCTGTAACCAGTACCCACAAAAACATCTACCCTCTTTGCAATACCACGTGTGAGCAACCCGGAAAAAGCAGCACACAGGGCGTTAAGCACAATCATACCATCGCCCATAAAAGTAAATCCACCACTTTCGGCACCACCGGCATTCAGCGTAAGAACACCCGCAAAACCAAGTATACACCCCAAGACCTTTGGCAATGTAAGTTTATCGCTCTTGAAGAAAATGCAGGCAAGCAGCACAAGAATAAACACACCCAGCGAATTAAGAACAGCAGCTCTTGCACCTGCGCTGTGCGACAGACCTATATAGAAAAAAGCATAATGCAATGCCGTATTCAACAAACCATAAAAGGAAATATACCACCAACCATCGCCACGCAACATAGCAAAACTGCGGCGTGTAACAGCAGCAATAACAAGCACTATTGCACCTGCAATCATAAACCTCACACCGGCAAACAGCATCTTCTCGGCTGTCATCTGCGGCAATATACCAAATTCCTCAAAGCCCAACTTAATCAGCGGATAGGCCCAGCCCCATGCCACCGCAGCCGACAATGCAAGCAGCGCAACCCACACAGGGCGAGTAAACAAAGAATCTTTTTTACTTTCCATAGAAAAACAAATATCTGGAATACTTTACAAAAATAGCTACAAACGAGCGAGATTAATGAAACTTGTTTCAATTATTTCACAGCGAGTGCAGGCTATTTTCGAGATTTCCTCAAAAATAGATACAAACGAGCGAGATTAATGAAACTTGTTTCAATTATTTCACAGCGAGTGCAGACTATTTTCGAGATTTATCTCAAAAACAATAACAAACTAGCAAAAGAGTACATAATTTGCTTGAGTTTCTCGTTCATTTGTTTATTTTTGCATATCTCACACTAATACGATATGAAGAAAATTAAAATCGGACTACTCACCAAAGTAGTCATTGCTATTGTAGCCGGCATCATCTGCGGATTCGTTCTACCCGAGTGGCCACAACGCCTCTTTGCAACATTCAATGCCCTTTTCAGCAACTTCTTAGGGTTCTTTGTACCATTGCTCATTTTAGGCTTAATAGTTCCCGGCATTGCCAACGTGGGCAAGAACGCAGGCCGTTTGCTAGGCATCACCCTAGCCATAGCCTACCTGTTCACAATATGTAGCGGCATATATTCGTGGGGCTGTTGCGAAACCATCTACCCCACTCTACTGAAGAATGTCACCATTGAAAAAGTAGAGGGTGCAAGCAGTGCCATTGCCCCATTCTTCACCATAGAGATACCACCCATAATGGGAGTTATGAGCGCACTCACTGCAGCCTTCATCATAGGTATTGGAATAACCATTGTGGGAGGAGAAACAATAAAAAAAGTATTCGACGACTTCCAGGAGATAATAACACTCACCATAAAGCGCGTAATAATTCCTTTGTTGCCGGTATATATATTCGGTATATTTCTTGCAATAACAGCCGACGACCAGATAACAAGCGTGCTCGAAGTTTTTCTTAAACTCATAGTTGTAATTTTTGCATTTACTGCCGTGCTACTCTTGCTGCAATTCTGCATTGCCGGCATAGTGGCAAAGCGCAACCCCCTGAAAATGTTGCGCACAATGCTCACCGCCTACTTCACTGCGCTGGGCACACAATCATCGGCAGCAACAATACCGGTAACATTGCAACAGGCCATAAAGAGCGGTGTAAGCCCATCAATCGCAGGCTTCGTGATACCTCTTTGCGCCACCATACACCTTTCGGGCAGCACTGTGAAGATTACAGCCTGCGCCATAGCCATTATGTCAATCACAGGCATGGATTACACAGCCGCCAGCATCATAGGCTTCATCTTCATGCTCGGAATTACCATGGTTGCAGCCCCCGGCGTTCCCGGTGGAGCCATTATGGCAGCCATTGGTATTTTGCAATCGATGCTCGGCTTCGACGAAACAGCCATAGCACTTATGATTGCGCTCTACATAGCAATGGACAGTTTCGGCACTGCAACAAATGTAACGGGCGATGGCGCAATAGCTGTTATTATTGAAAAGATAAGCAAGAAGATAAAACTATAAGCAGGTTTAATATAACAAGCAAAGGTTCGGATGTGCACATCCGAACCTTTCTTTATTTATGCCATAGCATTAACTATCTATTTGAAATACTGCAAATTCTCGAAGCAAGGTTTAAGCTCGCCACGCTCAATTTTATGTACAATCTCCACCACACGGTCGTTCATGGGCGTGGGGAAACCAACAGTCCTTCCATACTCCGACACGGCGCCGTTTATTGCATCAACCTCGGTGAGTTTTCCTTTTTCAAGATCCTGCAACATACTCGCTTTCAACTTCGCGTGTTTGCGTATTGCAATTGGTATTATAAAGAACGAGAAAGCACGTTTCAAGGGATTTGTATAGTTCAGAAGTTTCACAATATCCTTGCCCTGCACAGGCTCAATGCGAATTCCACCCACCTGACACACATCTATACACTCTTTTATCAAAGCCTGAACAATGCGTCGCGATGCACGCGGGCCGGCAGCCTCGCCAAATGTGCAGCCAAGCACCGCACTCATTCCCGAGAATGCTGCATTTATAAGCAACTTGCTCCAACGTGTACCAAGGAAGTTATCCTCAACATCCACCGTACCCATATGTTCGAGCACCTCTTTAACCTTTGCAAAATGCTTGCTGCGTTTTTCCGAGATAGAGCCCAAAGAGAAAGATAGCGCATCGGGCTCGCTTGTAAGTTCGCACACACCGGGAGATTGCAGAGTAGCACCCCAGGCAACAGTGCAACCAAGCACCCTCTCCTCGCCAAGCTCTGCCGCAATCTGCACCTCGGGCAAACCATTCTGGAAGGTCACCAACACACCATCGGGCGCGAGAAAACCTTTAAGCATCTGCACCACCTCTTTGTTGTGTTGCTGTTTGGTCATCAGGAACACAACATCGTACTGCCCACTCATCTCATCGGGAGTGTAGGCAGTAACAGACTGTGTAAACTGCACCGTGCCAACCACCTGCGCACCATTCGCCTTCAAAGCCTCAACGTGAGCCTTGTTGCGGTTTATCAACTCGACAGGTACACCCGCCTTACTTATATATGCTCCAAGTATTGTGCCCAAAGAGCCGGCACCATAAATTGCTATACGCATAGACTAAATTATTATATTCGAACCAGAAAATCCATTTGCCACCCACACTTTGCGCGGGTGGCAAACTTAATCAACAAACTTAATTTTGCTCAAATCTCTCGGCTTTGCTTCGGGCTGCTCGTCGGGATACCCAACGCCAAGCACATAGCGCAGTTTATAACCCTCGCTGAAACCGAGTTTATCGAGATAAGGCTTTGCCTTTTCATTGGTGGTCAAGAACACGGCAGGGCCACCCATAACACAGGTTCCAAGCCCCATATCCTGCGCAGCAAGGCACATATTCTCGCCCATTAGCCCCACATTTACAAGTGTCATTCCAGTGGGGTCGTCGGGGCAGGCAACAGCAATTATAGCCGATGCATTGCGGAAACCATTTCTGAAATTAGGCGCATCGCTCTTCACAAAGAAAGGCATATCCACCTTCATCAATTCAGTAACCTCGTTCAAGTAATTCACGTCATCCACAATGCGCACCTCCCACTCCTGCTTGTTAAGAGCATTGGGCGCCATCACGCCACATTCGGCAATCTTCTGCAACAGTTCGCGCTCAACAGGCACATCCTTGTACTGACGTATAGAGCGGCGCGACATAATAGCAGCCACCACTGTACTCTCTTTCTTTTCCATAGCATTATCTTCCAATTGGCAACCGCACAGCATCACCGCCACAGCCATTGCCGTTACATTCAACATTTTTAAAATCATTCTCATAAACATTCAATTTACCGCTTAATCATTGGCAACAAACAACCGCAACCGACATAAGCGGTCACAGCCATCTAAACAAAAGTATAATAAACCTATGAGATATACAAGCAAACAATAATATTAAACAATCTTCGCAAACATATCAGTTTTTAATCTTATCTTTACGCTAGCAAAAAAAAAAGCAGTTACGAACATGCCAAACAAATTCAAAGAAAAAGTGGTGATTGTTACAGGCGGAGCCAACGGCATAGGCAAATGCATTGCCAACGAATTCCGTACCGCCGGTGCCAGTGTCTATGTCATAGACAAGCAAGCGGGCGAACACTTCGTGGGAGATATCTCAAAGAAAGAGGTGCTCGAAGCCTTTGCCAACGATATTCTCAGCAAGCACGAAAAGGTCGATATAATAATAAACAACGCCCTGCCCCTGATGAAAGGCATCGACGAGTGCAGTTACGAGGAGTTCCAGTACGCACTTAGCGTGGGAGTGACCGCACCATTCTACCTTGTAAAACTCCTGGCGCCCCACCTTGCAACGGGAGCATCCATTGTGAACATCTCCTCGTCGCGCGACCGCATGAGCCAACCGCAAACCGAGAGCTACACAGCAGCCAAAGGGGGCATTGCAGCACTCACCCATGCTCTTGCCGTGAGCCTCGCAGGGCGGGCAAGGGTAAATTCCATTTCACCCGGGTGGATAGACACCACCGGCACCACATACAACGGTGCCGACGCCGTGCAACAACCCGCCGGCCGTGTGGGCAACCCAATGGACATTGCCGGCATGGTACTGTTCCTCTGCTCCGAAAAGGCGGGCTTCATCACAGGAGAGAACATCTGCATAGATGGTGGAATGACCAAGCAGATGATTTACCACGGCGACAACGGCTGGAAACTAGAAGCATAACAACCACACAAGAAAATCATGAAAACCGAAATAAACCCACAAGAAACATCGCGCGCCGCAGCCTTCTCGCTGTGGATGACATCGCCAATGCCCATGGTTACACTCACCAGAACTTTCAACGTAACCAACCTGCTCAAAGCAAGCAAGAAACAAGGAATAAAATTCAACACCCTGCTCTGCTGGTGCATAGGCAAAGCCGCGAGCCAAATAAAGGAATTTTACATTCTCCCCGAACAGGGAAAGCTCTTTAAGTACGACCGCATTGGCATAAACGTAATTGTAAACAACAGCGAGAGCGGAATAAACTCCTGCGACATTGCATACACGCCCGATATTAAAGATTTTGCCAACGACTATAACACCCTCACCAAGCAAGCTTCCGAGGAGTGCAAGAGTTCATTTCTCGACGATTACATGATTGTGGGCACATCGGCAATGGTGCAAACAGAACTCGACTGTATTGTGAACCAATACACCGACAAGTTCTGCAACCCAATGGTTATGTGGGGAAAATACCGTAAACAGTGGTTCAAGACCACTCTTCCCATCTCCTTCCAATTCCATCACACACAAATGGACGGAGGGCACGGAGCAAGCTTCCTCGCACTGTTGCAACAGGAAATAGACAAGCTGTAAAAGGGCTCACTCACAAACAAAGATAAGCGTGTCGTCGTAGGGCCAATGCGGCTGATAGAAAAGAGGTGCAGGAGCCAGTTCCACGCTATCCCAATCGACACACGCCAAATGAGCAAATTCGGGTGGGCCAAACTCAAAAGAACGGCCATAGAGCACCACCACCCCACGCTCCTCGTCGAAACGCCATAGCCCGCCACCAAAGGAACACCCTTCGTTCCTTCGCAACAAATTACGGTGGTGATAAACCTTCCCAAGCCTCAGCACCCCATCGTCCGTTATAATAAATTTCTGATACATAGCATCGAGCACACGGCAATGCCGCGAAATCAACAGCAAAGATAACCTTTTTATCGATAACCCATTTATTCAGCCTGCAATGTTTTGTTTATACAGAAATAATATTATAGGTTTGCGTAACTGAAAACAACAGCCACAACATTTAGCCCAACATAATAAAAACAAGATTATGACACCTCCGGCAATAGAAAACTCCACCAAAGATGAGCGACGATCCTATGTGCTTGAAGCTTGGAAGTGCCTGCACGACTGCCATGAGTGCGGCAAGTGTCGCATACTCAAAGGCAGGGATGCCGAAACCCTCTATGCCGACTACATCAACGGCACACGCTCATATATGGAAGTTACTTTTGATATAAGGGACAACAGCCGCAATAAGCAATAATTTGAATTTATGAAAATCGAAGAAGCCATACGCTACAGCCTTGCAAGAAGGAAGATGAAGTCAACCGACGAACGAGCGAGAGCATAATCAAGCTTGCTTGTATTTTGCCAAGCGAGAAGGATGAAGATGAAGTCAAATGTTTGTCAAGGCTTGTGCAAACGAGTGAAATGCAAAGCTTGCTTTAGCATTTTGCAACGAGTGTAGCCAAGCCTCGCCGAAGGCATCCGGCAGAAGGACGGATTATGTTGATGATCTGAAAAAGAATTGATTATGAAGGATATATTAGGTGAGGAATATAGGGGAGATTCCAAGTTTGTTGCAGAATGTAGAAAATTGCAATCAATCTATCGCTATGAAATTGGTGAAGCAATACGTCCCTACCATGGTAGGGATGGTCTGGTGCATTATTACGGTAACTATATCAGTAATGGGGAGAATCCCAAGGATGGATGTTGGAAGAACTTCTTTATCAAGTATGCTTTTGACTATGCAACAGAACGGACTAATCCTAAAAACAAGAAACCATACGAAACTATCGATAAAGACAGACTCTTCAATAATCTCCTTTCGAGCCAGCCGATGGCATTCAATCTGTTCTGCCCATTGAGGAAGATGCTTAAGGAATTACCCGATACTGCAACAAAGGTGATAAAGGCTGCTTTGCCAAACCATCCCATATACAAGGTGACGAAAGTTGATCTAGAGTTTATTCCAGGAAACTACATGGAACTGACTGGCGACAAGAGTGCGATGGATGCAATCATAGAGTTTGTGGATACGGATGGTCGGGATGGATTCATAGCAATAGAAACCAAATACTCCGAAAACCTTGGCAGTAATACAGCCTATGACATCGATGAAAATGGCAACAAGAAACCTCGTTCACAAAATATAGAGGCTATAAAGGAACTCAAATGCTTCACCCCCGATGTGGAGAATAGTATAATGGAAGGTACTACTCCACTTACTCAAATCTATCGTAATTTTCTGCTGAGCGAGACATATGGACATAGAAAAGGATTATTGTCATACTCTATTATCCTTGCGCCTAAAAGGCATCCGTCAACCAAGAGAGAACTTGACTCTTTAACCAACGGACTGTGTGATGAATACAAAGAAAAGATTGAGAAAATAAATCTTGAAGATTTTGTAAATCGGATAATAAGTGTTTGCCCCGAAGAATATAAATCTGTTTTCGAGCGATTCCATGACAGGTACCTTAATTGGGATAAACTGAAAAATTACTAATAAGACAAAAATGCTAGCATACACATACATAGAAAAAGGAAAGTTCGCTTTGGTGGAGAAGCCGAAGCCTGTATTGATTAAACCAACAGATGCCATTGTTCGCGTGACGATGAGCAGCATCTGCACCAGTGATTTACATATCAAGCATGGAAGTGTACCTCGTGCAGTGCCGGGCATTACCGTAGGCCACGAGATGGTGGGCGTGGTCGAGGAGGTGGGAGCTGAAGTTACCAATGTAAAACCGGGCGATAGAGTGACAGTAAACGTAGAGACATTTTGCGGAGAGTGTTTCTTCTGCAAGAACGGTTATGTGAATAATTGCACCGACCCGAATGGTGGTTGGGCGTTGGGATGCCGCATCGATGGCGGTCAGACAGAATATGTGCGTGTTCCATTGGCAAATCAAGGACTGAACCGTATTCCCGATAGCGTAAGCGATGAACAGGCATTGTTTGTGGGTGATGTATTGGCCACAGGCTTTTGGGCTGCTCGCATTTCAGAAATAACCGAAGATGATACGGTACTGATAATAGGAGCGGGGCCTACAGGCATCTGCACGCTGCTTTGTGTGATGCTTCATAAGCCCAAACGCATCATTGTTTGTGAGAAGTCTGAAGAAAGACAAGCATTTGTACGCAAGCATTACCCCGATGTGCTGCTCACCACTCCCGAAGAGTGCAAGGAGTTTGTCTTGAAGAACAGCGACCACGGAGGTGCTGATAGAGTGCTCGAAGTGGCAGGAGCCGATGACACCTTCCGCTTGGCGTGGGAGTGTGCCCGTCCCAATGCCATCGTAACGGTGGTAGCCCTCTACGACCAGCCTCAGGTGCTTCCTCTGCCCGATATGTATGGCAAGAATCTCACCTTCAAGACCGGTGGCGTGGATGGTTGCGACTGCGAGGAGGTTCTTCGCCTTATTGAAGCAGGAAAGATTGACACCACTCCACTCATCACGCATCGCTTCCCTTTGAGCGAGATTGAGGAGGCCTACCGCATCTTCGAGAATAAATTGGATGGGGTTATTAAGGTGGCTATTATCTGATTGCAAAGTTGAACATATAATTTTAGGACAATGAAGGAAGAATGTTTGATATGTAGTGCTCCATTGAACTATTTGGAAAAGGAAGTTCTCATGGAGTGTGCCATTTGCCACAAGAAGGAAGATAGCAAGACCTGTTGCGAGCAAGGACATTACGTCTGCAACGAGTGCCACACAAAGGGCATAGATGCCATTTACAAGCTTTGTCTTGAGGAAACCTCCACGAATCCGATAGAGATTATGGAGAAGATGATGGCGATGCCCTTCTGCCACATGCACGGACCCGAACATCATGTGATGGTAGGAGCCGCTTTGCTGACAGCCTATCACAATGCCGGAGGCGACATCGAACTTCCCGATGCATTGGTGGAACTGATGAAGCGAGGCAGGCAGGTACCGGGTGGGGCTTGTGGCTTCTGGGGAGCTTGTGGCGCGGGATTGAGTTCCGGTATGTTCGTTTCCGTCATCTCGCACTCCACCCCATTGACCGTCGAACCATTTGCTTTGTCGCACAAGATGTCGGCTGCATCGTTAGGTATGATTGCCGAGGTGGGTGGCCCACGATGCTGCAAGCGCGACTCCTATCTCTCCATCCTGTCAGCCATCGATTTCGTTGAAACGAACTTCGGTGTATCCATGGATAAATCTTCCATCGTGTGCGGACATTTCGGCAAGAACAACCAATGCATCCGCATGCGTTGTCCCTTCTTTCCCAAACATCAGTAATAGTTAATTGCATTTTATGAGAGTATTGATATTGTGCACAGGCAACAGTTGCCGCAGTCAGATGGCACACGGATTCCTTCAGTCGTTCAGCCGCGACCTGGAAGTACATTCTGCCGGGACCAAACCGGCCGAGAGGGTGAATCCTAAAGCCATTGAAGTGATGAACGAAGTGGGTATTGACCTATCCGGCCATCGCCCCAAAAATGTAGAAATATATCTCAACGATGAGTGGGATTATGTGATAACTGTCTGCGGCGGAGCAAACGAGAGTTGCCCCAACTTCATTGGCAAAGTAGACAAGCGGCTACACATCGGTTTTGACGACCCCTCGGATGCCATAGGGACGGATGAATTTGTGATGAAGGAATTCCGCAGAGTGAGGGACGAAATCAAAGCGAAGTTTAAGGAAATGTTTTTATAAAATAATATGCAACCACCAAAGATAGACAACTCCACCAAAGAAGAGCGCCAAGCCTATGTGCTCGATGCCTGGCGCTGCCTGCACGATTGCGACGAGTGTGGCAAATGTCGTATCCTCAAAGGCAGGGATGCCGAAAGGCTCTATGCAGATTACATCGAAGGCAAGCGGAGTTATATGGATATTACTTTGGAGCTCCGGGACCGTTCCCTGCGATAGCAATGTTATTGAGTGCACGCCTGCCGGCTTCAGTCATCAAGCCTCTGTCTTCAAGATCCACGCATCGGTCCATGTTCAGTTGAGTCCAATGGCTTTTGGGGCGGCGAGGAGAGAGGCGCTGAGCTAACCGACCATCGGGAAGGCGTTTA
>JAZQUI010000031.1:0-96891 GCA_045631205.1 Bacteroidaceae bacterium | reverse complement strand
GATTTTGAGAGATTTTAAGGACAATTAAAAACGTATTTTGGCACTACTCAATGGGTCATATACTGCCCGAATACTACCCAAACGAGATAGTCAGTTATATATTGGTGGTTATCAGGGAGTAAAAAGGAGGCAAGATTTCTTTGACGAAGAAGAGTATTAAAAGCAACAAGCGAGTTAAACAGCTAAATATCAACGGGATAAGCAAAGCAATTTGTTTGTCCCGTTGGTGTTTTATGGCGTTTTATAATCAAGTTTATATATCAAAAATCAATAGTTTAGAAATCCAAGTATTCGTTTGTTTCTCTCAATGACATAGGCTCTAAAAATCCTCGAGAATATTAGAATTTACGACACGGCACAGTTATTTATAAACTGGGTTATCATAATTTGTTCGCACCATCACAGCACTGTCGGGCCAGAAGCCAAGTTTTTCAGAGGTTTTGAATAAAAGGGTATTATTGCTGAAAAGTTCCAGCGTTACCGCACAATCGGCATCGAGGAAGAAACGCCCTGCGGCTTTGTTACCTCTCGAGTGAGCAAGCAGGCGAGCCTGTGGCAGAAAGGTGCCGTCGTCGCCCCAATCGGGCATTTGTATTCTTGCGCCACCCAAAAACACGCCACCGGCTGTGAGCAACAGAGAATCGCCCTTTACAGCAATGCTTATATTAAAATCTTGCCAAGGACCGTTTTTCTCCCACGCCCACTTGCCCACAAACGGCGAGGGAGTGATGCCCGCAACATCAAATTTATTTACAGCCGAAACATCGGCATCGGGTACAAAGGCATTTTCTTTATATAAATCTACCACCTCGGTTGAAAAAGGGTAATTTTCGCTGTTCTTGCGCACAAGCACCCCGCTGACAGGCCAATAATTAACCCCGCCGATGATATTGAACGTGAGAGTATCGAGAGATTTTAGTTCAAAATCAAGTGGATAGTATTCATTCTTTGGATAATTTTGAAACACGCTGAAATACTGATTCACAATATTGCCTGCAGCCCTATTACCACTTTTTGGGACAGAAATACAAGCCTGCGGTATGGTATTGCCCTTGCTATCGCTCAAAGGGTTACCCGTCATATAAAAAGGTTCCTGCCTCTCCCAAAAGAATGCCACAAGCAGCGAATCGCCTCGCTCACCTATGCGCACCGAGAGATTTTGAATAGAATCATTCGCTCCTACACACTCCCAACAACCCACAAACGGAGAGGGCGTAATGCCCGCAACATCAACATCTTTCCTGCCATTGCAAGCGAATATGCTCAACGTGCAAACGATTAACAAAAACCTTTTCATAAATTACCTGTCAAAAATGTCTGCTTTTAAAAATTGTATCACAAATATACATTTCAAGTTGAAGAAATACCAAATTAAACTCTCACATTCGCAAACATTTTCACAAAACCAACCTGCTTCCATCGCCTTTTACAGCCAAATATATATCTCTCAAATACGTTTTTGTTTAAACATCAGTCTTATATATCAACATATTATGTCATTTTCACTATTCTTTGTAAAGAAGATGGAGTACTAATCAAAAATAAATCAGTAAACTACTGATTTTCAATAGGGAAGCAAGTAAAAATAAACTTGTTTCCTTATTTTTGTTTGTTAAATAAAGGCTTTTCTACCCACAAACTATTGACAACCGCTTTTTGAAGTTGTATATTCGCAATAGACTTGGCAGAACAAAGTGGCAAACCAGCAACCCAAGTGAAAGTACCATACAATAATTTTGCGGTATTATTAATTTTAAAATTTAATTCTATGGCAAATTATTTGAACAACAACCAAAAAACACCAAGCCTTTTTGAAGAAGCAATGCTTGGAAGAATCTATGATGAACTGGGAGAAGATGAAAATAACAAACCAAAAACAAATGTTGTTGTAAATGCAACTAGAAAGTGGTATGGAAAGAAAAGCACGGTTAGCACTTTTACAGCAACAGCATACAATGAACAAGGCGAGAAAATAGACTCAATGAAGGGGTATTTTTTAGAGCCACATGTTAATTACGATAGCGCAAAGATAGCAAATAGTGATAAAGCTATTATGTACGGAACATATAATATTATTCCCAAAGCCGAACTTGAAGAGAGGATTAATAAACAACGAAGAGAGAGGGGAGAAGAGGATGCAAATCTTAGATTTGACTGGTATGTAGACAAGGTCCCAGGACGTAGCGGAATTGCTATTCACGGAGGCAGAAATGGAGACGACACCTTGGGTTGTCTATTGCCCGGTGACACTCTTGAATACAAGGAACAAGTTCAAGATTACACAATAAAAAACTCCAAGTCTAAAAAAAATGAACTTTTTGATTTCTTCAAACAATATGGGAAACAAGGAATTAAGATAAATATTGGTTTCAAATAATAAAAATATGAGTAGAACTTTCATTGCCTGCACGCCGCTCTATATCTTTGTTTTTATTTTATTTTCTTGCAGTAACAAGAAGATAGATACAACCTTGGCATGTTCATCAAAAGCTGTTACCTTATACGGAACAAGTTTCCTTAAAGGCAAGGTATCCTCCATTGTTTATGATGATGAACAAGGGTGTGATTCAACCTTGTTTGTCTACAACAGTAAACAACATCTCGTAAAGACTATTTCTTACTCGGACGGAAAGGAAATTAGTTCCTGTAAATACAACTACAACGGCTCCAACAGAATAGACCTGCATTACTACGACAACAGCCAAAAGGAGACATCTTACAGCATCGTTGAATTCGATAATAATAAAAATATAACATTGCGCCGGGATTATGGCTACATATATCCCGACACGACCAATATGGTAATGCAATATATGATGCAGAAATCATACGACAAAGACAACCGTATCACCGATGCATTTGAATACCATTGCGACGGAATACCGCCATACAAATATCGATACATATATAATAGCGATGGCACAGAAACCGTAGAGTGTTTTTTGGCTGTAACCGGTGATATTTACACCATCACCAAAAGAAAAAGGGATAACCGGGGTGATATTATAGAGCAAAGCGAAAATATGCCACGTGACACACAAGAGTGGGATAATATAAAGATAGAATATAAGTACGACAACAAAGGCAATTGGATAGAGCGCAGAATTATGGATGAAAACCCGGAAAGTTATCGTAACAAATACTCAAAAAGAAAAATACACTATTTGGACGAATAGTCTTTCATTGCCTTTTACAGCCAAGTTTGTATCTCTAAATTGTAAACAATTGGAGTGAAGACGAACTTTTAAATCAAGTAATAAATGCAGCAAATAATGGAACGCTACAAATTAAAAAGTAATCTGATTGTATTTACAGCAATCGTTCTTTCTTTTATTGGTTGTGGGGCAAAGCCAACCGAAAGCCAAATAGAACTTGCGCTTGATAAACAAGTTGTTGAAAAGCCTTTCTCACTAAAAGATTATTCCGAAAAAGATTTTGATAGCATCTTTGTAATCCACCCCTACTTCGATACAAACAGAAAAGTGTTTCTTAATTTAAGAATGTCGAAAAAATTAAAAAGTTTATGTAACGTAAATACAGGCTCTGAATTAATATCCACAATTCTTTTTATAAAAAATAGTAGGGTGGAAGCATATACTATAGTAGAAAGAAAAAATGCAGATTTCGCATCAATAGATTTTGAGAAACAACATTTATTCCCATTCGACCAAAAATTCATAATGGACAAAGAAAGGGATGTACATTTATACAACGAGTAGTTCCTATTTCAAATTATGAAACGAGCATTTTTCACCGCACTATTCTTTACCACACTGCTTGCAAGGGTCACAGCACAATACTTCCCCGTTGATACAGCAAGGCTGAACAAGGCTTATAGAACTTTGGAGCAAGGTAACCGCACTGCAGAAACCGAGATGGAATTCTTGGAAGCTTTCCCCACTACGTGGCTGGAATATTATATGACATATTGTTACCGATACAATGAAGATAACTATATGTGCCAAATGCGTGATACACATTCAACTGAGTTGTTTAACTTAACACACATAAATGACACCGTTCTGTGTAAAAAAATAGTAAATCTAACCATCGGAATGAAAGATCCCGGTGAAGGTTGGTACCAAGACTTTTTAATAAGCTACATTCTAAACCACGAAAATGTTGTGTTAAACTATATCTCAACACTGCGTACAGGCCATCAAATGGAATTCTGGCAATTCTGCTGGTCCACTGTAACAGAATGCAACAGAGCCGAACATTTTGAAGAGTTTTATAATCGTAATAAAGACAAATACCCCAAAGAGATGGAAATTTCCCGTGTAGCTTTTCAACACTTCTATGATGGAATAAACTATCCCGCACTCTTCCCACATAAAAAGGAGGAGTACGAGCGAAAAAACTACGATAAAAAATACAAATACTACTTCGATGACTACAAAAAATAGTCTATTGCAATGTGTAGGTTTACCGCTTTTTATAATTCTTTACCGCAAAGTTTGTATCTCTCAACCACAAAATAGCAAACCAATAGGTTTGATTATCAACAAATTAAAGCACAAACAAAATTCTTTGACGAGGAGGAGTATTGATTTAAAACGAATTAGCAAATCACTGATTTTCAACAGGGAAGCAAGTAAAAATAAACTTGTTTCCCTTTTTTATTTGTTAAAGTAAACAAAATAAAAACGCATTTACCCCGGCAAGCTATTGACAACCGCTGTTTGAAGTTGTATATTCGCAATAGACTTGGCAGAACAAAGTGGCAAACCAGCAACCCAAGTGAAAGTAGCATACAATAATTTTGCGGTATTATTAATTTTAAAATTTAATTCTACGGCAAATTATTTGAACAACAACCAAAAAACACCAAGCCTTTTTGAAGAAGCAATGCTGGGAAGAGTGTATGATGAACCCAAGGATGATGACAAAAATTTTATCGAGAAAAGATACGATTATTATAAAAATGGTTATCTAAGTTTCTCGCCAAGCGAAAAGAGATTTGCAAAAGAACATATGTACCTTGCTGCAAAGTTTCTTATAAACAGAAGCAAAGCAATTAAAGCTGTAGAACCTTTTGATGGGAAATCCAATGGCTACGGCGATGCTATTAGACACTGTTATTGGTGCGCACTGAACCAAATGGCAGCAGGCTATAATTCTCCTCTTGCAGAAGAACTAGGCAATGCTCACGAAGAAAAGCCGAAAAACAATGCCAAAGCGATGGACTTGCACAACAACTCCGTGGGCTACCAACTGGGCAACCAAGCAATTATAAATGGATGGAGTGAAGACGAACTTTTAAATCAAGTAATAAATGCAGCAAACAATGGAACGTTACAAATCGGGCTTTAAAACATTTTTTTTCACTATCATTATCACCACTTTGTTTACAGGATGTAACGAAATTACAAAAAACGATATTTATTTTGTACTGGATGTTTTCGGATTGCTACACGCAAGAGAACCAATGATTGATATATCTATTGAAAAAAAACAAGCTGGAGAACCTTTCTCCTTTAATGAGTACTGCTATGGAAAATTTAACAAAATTTTTATAGTTTATCCCTACTATAATGTAAAGGAAAAAGAGTTCAATGACATTGTGATGTCAAACACTTTAAGAATAAAATGTGACAACAATACCAGTTTCGACTCATTTTCAACCCTTCTTTTTATAAGCAACGACACAGTGAAGGCATACTCGATTATTGGGGTGGAGAAGGCAATAATTACCCCGCCTCAAATACCAGAAAAGATGTGCCTTTTTCCCATTGAACAAAAATTCATTTTAGATAAAAACAGATATGTTCATTTATACAACGAGTAGTTCCTATTTCAAATAACCACCATTATGAAACGAGCATTTTTCACCGCACTACTCTTTACCACACTGCTTGAAGTTGTATATTCGCAATAGACTTGGCAGAACAAAGTGGCAAACCAGCAATCTCAATTGGAGTACCATACAATAATTTTGCAGTATTATTAATTTTTAGATTTAATTCTATGGCAAATTATTTGAACAACAACCAAAAAACACCAAGCCTTTTTGAAGAAGCGATGCTGGGAAGAATGTATGACGAGCCCAAGGATGATGGGAACAACAAACCCAGAACTAATGTTGTAATAAATACAAATAGATTGTGGTATGGTGAAGACAGTACGGTAAGCGCTTTCATTGCAACTGCATACGACGAACAGGGTAACACTGTAGATGCAATGGGAGGATATTTTCTTGAACCAGGAACAGATTATGCACTTGCAAAATCAGAAGGAAAGAAGAAAGCTATTATGAGCGGGCAGTACAATGTAATCCCTAAAAAAGAGATGATAAAAAAAGAAAATGAAAAACGAGAAAAAAACAAAGAACCCAAAATTGAAAGACTAAAGTATGAATGGTATATAGACACCCCTCCTGGAAGGAGTTTTGTTGCGATTCACAAAGGGAATAGATGGAATGATACAACTGGATGTTTATTACCTGGAGATACTTATTCATATGATGAATCAACAGATACTTACAAAGTATCGACATCCACCCAAAAAACAAACAAACTCTTTGACTTTTTCAACCAATACGGAGAAAACGGAATAAAAATAAATATAGGACCGCATTTTGAAGATTTATACAAATAGTCACTATTATGAAACGAGCATTTTTCACCGCACTACTCTTTACCACACTGCTTGCAACAGCCACAGCACAATACTTCCCCGTTGATACAGCAAGGCTGAACAAGGCTTATAGAACTTTGGAAAAAGATCCACAAGCAAAGGAGCTACAGCTAGACTTTTTCAGAGCCTTCCCTAACAATTGGGAAGAATTCAATTCTACATACAAATATTGTAGCAATAAAGGCTACGACTTGTCAATGTATAAAATTGCCTACAAACACATTCAGGCATTGGGCAATTGCACGGCAATAAATGACACCCTATTTTGCAACAAACTTATCGCGTTGTCGGTTGGAGCCACATTAGACGCAGATGCTCCCAGCTATTTGCAGGGGGTATTGCACTATACAATGAAAAGAGAAAACGATACTTTTCTGCACTGCTTATCAAAAATTGATAAAGGCCATCAAATGCAATTTTGGCAATTCTATTGGTCAAGCATCATAGATGGCAGAAGCCAGCAGGACGAATTTATTGAATTATACAATAAGAACAAAGAAAAGTACCCCACGATAATGAAGGCAATGTCCACCGCTTTTGAATACTTCAACACAGGAGTGCTTTTTATGGAAGATTTCAATAATTTCATGAATAGCAGGTAACAAAAAACGAATCTCTTTTTACCGCCAAATATGTATCTCTCAAATACGTTTTTATTTAAGCGTCTGTCTTATATATCAACTTGCAGTAACGGGAAAAATTAGGGTAAAAAGACGTTTTTTTTTACTCCAAACAACCGTAAACAAACCATAAACAAGGGAACAATACATAAATTTTGAACCAAAAATTGATTTATTTTAACAATTGATATATTTTTGCGAAATGCATCGCACGCGCGAATAAGTTGCACATTCACAAACAAACAACACAAAATGCTATTCAATTCGTTAGAGTATCTCATTTTCCAGCCAATAGTATTCATTCTCTATTGGTTTGTCTTTAAGAAGAGGGAGTGGCAGAACCTCCTTATAGTGGCTGCAAGCTACTATTTTTATGGTTGCTGGAGCTGGAAGTTCTTGTTGCTCATAGCATTTACCACATTCAGCAGTTATTTGAGCGGAGTTCTAATTGAAAAGTACGAAGGCAAAAGACTTTACCAAAAGATTGCCTGTGCCACAAACATAATTATCAACATCGGCATTCTTTGTGTGTTCAAATATTACAACTTCTTTGCCGAGAGTCTTGCCGAATTGTTTGCCGCAGCTGGTTATCAACTCAACTGGGTTATGCTCGATGTTATTCTCCCCGTAGGAATTAGTTTCTACACATTCCAGGCATTGAGTTACACCATAGACATTTATCAACACAAGTTCAAAGCAACCACACACATTGTGTCGTTCTTTGCCTATGTAAGTTTCTTCCCCTTGTTGGTTGCCGGCCCCATAGACCGAGCAAGCAACCTCTTGCCACAGTTTGAAAAATCGCGCACATTCAGTTACGACAAGGCTGTCGATGGTTTAAGACAAATTCTTTGGGGATTGTTCAAAAAGATGGTTGTTGCCGATAACTGTGCGGCTGCGGTAAACCTGTTCTTTGGGAATTACGAAGGCTACGACGGTTTTAACCTCTTTTGCGGCGGTGTTATGTTTACCGTGCAGATTTATTGCGACTTCTCGGGATATTCCGACATTGCATTGGGCTCAGCACGCCTTTTCGGCATAGAGGCTATGCGCAACTTCCGTTACCCCTTCTTTGCACGCGACATTGCCGAGATGTGGCGCAGATGGCACATCTCGCTCACCACCTGGTTCCGCGACTATATCTACATTCCCCTTGGCGGCAGCCGTTGCAGCAAGTGGAAGGTTGTAAGAAACACGCTCATAATATACCTCGTAAGCGGTTTGTGGCACGGAGCCAACTGGACTTTTGTTGCGTGGGGTGCTTTCCATGCCATGCTGTTCATACCCATAATACTCAGTGGCAAGAACCGCAAATACACAAACTCGGTAGCCGAGGGGCGTTACCTGCCATCGTTCAAAGAACTGGGACAGATGCTCGGCACATTTATGTTGGTGATGTTCGGTTTCATTTTCTTCCGCGCCGAAACCATAACACAAGCCTGCAACTATATTGCCCGCATGTTTACAGAATTCACCATTTCATCGCTGGAACACGGCGAAAAAGCCCTGCAATATGCAGCCATAATGCTTGTAATAGAATGGGTGTACCGCGACCGCGAACACGGCCTTCAAATTAAGGGCAACGGCTTGATGAAATACCGCCTGACTCGCTGGGTTGCATACGCGACACTCATTTACATGATTATTACTTTGAGTGGCACACAGGCAACATTTATTTACTTCCAATTCTAAAAGGCTATGAAACGATTTATATTAAAACTTCTCGCCTTCGCATTCATTCCCGTTGCGATGTACATATACTTTTTGTTTGTGATACCTGTGCCCGAGGAGGTCTATTTCAACGCCTATAACAAGAAGTGTGAACTACTGGAAAAAACTCCCAGCCCTCGCATAATATTGATTAGCGGCAGTAGCGGCGCGTTCGGGTTCGACAGCAAACGCATTTCCGACTCCTTGAACCTGCCCGTAATAAACACTTCGATGCACGCAGGAGTGGGATTGAAATTTATGATTGACGATGTTGCCACATATTTGCGCAAGGGAGATATATTGGTAATTTCACCCGAATTCGCACAATTCGACATTGCCCCTTACGGCGAAGCTTTAACCCTTCCCATTCAGCTCAAAGCAATGAAATACAGGAGCATACACCTGTTAAACGAGAAACAATGGCGCGTGTTCATTAAAGGAATTCCCGAATTACGTAAATACAAAAAAGCGTCAGACAACGGGCGATACATAGCGTCGGGTTTTAACGAATATGGCGACGAGGTAGCCCACCTCACAATGCCCGGCATAGAAATTCCCAATGAAATCAAGAAAAAAAGGCCTCTCGACGAAGAGTTCTGCAACTATTTCGCCAACAAGATGAAAGAGATTGAGCAAATGGGATGTGTGGTTATCGTAACCCCACCCCCACACTGCGAAAACCTCTACAATGCCGAAATAGATAACATTGAAGGTATATGCAAGAAACTCGAAGAGCTTGGTTATCCCTTCAATACCGACCCGCACAACCACACAATCCCCGACAGTTGCGCATTCGACACCTGGTATCACCTGAACAGGCAGGGAGTGGAAATTTACACAGGAAAAATTATCGAAGAACTTAAAAAAACACTCAACCGATAAACAGTTAAAACCGAAACAAAACGAGGTGCCGGACTCCAGTTCTGCACCTCGTTGCTATTTGGGTATTATAATTGTAAAGATAGACAACATATATTTAATATTAAATATTTATATTTGCACAATGAAACACTATGTTCCAACAGAATATAAACTTTAATCCATAAATTATGAAAAAAATCGTTTCGGCAATTTCCATTGCACTTTTGGCGATACTGCCACTCGCAGTACAAGCAAAGGTTACACACCTGTTACCCAAGCCCCACGTGGTAACCGAGACCAATGGCACACCCTTTGCACTGGGGCGTGCAGTAACCATTACCGACGCAACCAACTGCACTGCATTGCGTAACTTCTTCACAGCAAACGGTTGCACCATCGACAACGGCGGCGCGCCTGTAACAGTTACCATCGTATCGAGCATCGACGGAACATACGACTACACCCTCGAAGGATTCGAGAACGAGGCATATACCCTCACCGTCACCACCGATGCCATTAACATCACAGCAGTGAGCCCCACAGGTATTATACGCGCAGCGCAGACACTTACACAGCTCGCCGAGGGATACAACGGCAACACAGCAATTGAAACTGTTGAAATAAAAGACTGGGCAGCCTTCAAACTTCGCGGATATATGCACGATGTAGGCCGCTCATTCATCAGCGTAGCAGAACTCAAAAAACACATCGACCTGCTATCACGCTTCAAGGTAAACTGCTTCCACTGGCACTTCACCGAGAACCAGGCTTGGCGTTTCGAGGTAAAAGCCCACGAGGCACTCACATCGGCCGAGTCAATGACACGCTTTGCCGGCAAATACTACACACAGGAGCAGTGCCGCGAGGTTGCAGCCTATGCCAAAGAACGCGGTGTAATAATAATCCCCGAGATTGATATGCCCGGCCACAGCGAAGCCTTTGAGCGCGCTATGGGCTTCGATATGCAAACCGACCAGGGTATGGAAGTTCTGAAAACCGTACTCACCGAGGTTGCAGATGTATTCCCCGACGCACCCTACATACACATCGGTGCCGACGAGAGAGAAATCACCTACCCCAACTTCCTCTCCATCATCATAGGCCACATTCACGGCTTGGGCCGAAAGGTAGTTGTGTGGAACCCCATCAGAGGAGTGAACGTAGCCAACACCGATGCCGATATGACACAGATGTGGAGCAGCAGCGGTACAAAAATCACAGGCAAAGCCAACATCGACTGCCGCTACAACTACACCAACCACTTCGACGTGTTTGCCGACGTTGTAGGTATCTACCGCAGCAACATCTACTATGTGGAGCAGGGTAACGCCGAGGTTGCAGGAACAATTTCGGCCTACTGGAACGACCGCAAGACTCCCACAGAAGAGGATATTGTAAAGCAGAACAATATGTATGCCAACGTAATTGCAAGTGCCGAGCGCGCTTGGATAGGCGGTGGCAAGCAGTACATTGAGGCAGGCGGCACTATGCTGCCCAACAGTGGCGAGGAGTTCGACGAGTTTGCCGACTGGGAGCGCCGTTTCCTCTTCCACAAAGCCAACTCGTTGAAGAACGAGCCCATCCCCTATGTAAAACAGACAAACGTACGCTGGCGCATCACCGACCCCTTCCCCAACGGCGGCAACGCATCTACCGTATTTCCTCCCGAAGAGGCCGGCAAGAGCACAAGCACGGCCCTGCTCGACGAGAGCTACACCTACAACGGTACAACCTACTACACAGGAATGGCAACAGGAGCCGGTATCTACCTGCGCCACACCTGGGGAAACAACATCATACCCACATACTACGGCACCACCAACTACAGCAATGCCACAGCATACGCCTGGACATACGTCTACAGCCCCACAGCACAGACCGTGGGCGCACAGATTGAGTTCCAGAACTACGGCCGTAGCGAAAAAGACGCTGCGCCCGACAATGGCAACTGGGACCGCAAAGGCTCCGATATATGGATAAACGGCGTACGCGTAAACCCTCCCACCTGGGACAACGCCGGCAAAGGCATCAACAACGAAGTAGACCTAATGAACGAGAACTTCAGCGCACGCGAGCCCATCGCCGTAACCCTCAACCAGGGCTGGAACAAGGTATTCATCAAGCTGCCTTATGTGGGTGCAAGCAACGTACGCCTCAACAAATGGATGTTCACCTGTGTCTTCACCGACCCCACAGGTAAAAACGCAGTAGAAAACCTCATCTACTCGCCCAACCAATGTATGGACGACGCAACCGAGCAGGTAGCAGCCAAAATAAGCGAGATGAAACGCGACCGCGGCGCATACATAGGCACAGCCGTAGGCTTGTGGCCTGCGAGCGCAGCAACAGCCATCGACACAAAAATTGCCGAGGTTGAGGCAAGCTACTCCACCACAATGACCGCCGAGCAGCGCGCAGCACAGGTAGCCGAGCTCACAACAGCGTGGACAAGCTTCACAGCATCGCTCACCAACGACAATATGAACAAGCCAGTTGCAAGCACCGACACACAGAGCACTTACTACCAGATGTACACTCCGTTGCGCGAAAGCCGTTACCCCACAGCACAGGGTGCCGACGCAGCAGTGACAGGTGTAATCACTCCCACAAATATGTCAACCTGGAAATTCATCTCACGTGGCGACAACTCTTTCGACATTGTGAGCGCAGTTGACGGAACATACATCTCACCCGCCAGTAGTAACAACTCTGCACTGAAAACCGTAACAACACAACCCTCGGCTGGATGGACAATCAAACCCGCAAAAACCGCAGGCTATGTGATTATTGTAAGCGGCAGCGCACAGTTCAACCAAACCAACAACTCTTCATACAGCTACAACGTATTCAACTGGGGTAGCGGTACTAACATCGACGATACCGGCTGTCAATACAAGTTCATTGATGTTACAGACACCTACGTTCCCGACAACGCAATAAACGATGCCATCGCCAACGAGAGCAGCCTCAACATTTACGGTTTGCAGAAGTTCTACGGTTTGGTACAGAACGCAGGCACAGGCATTGCCGGTGACGGGCAGTTCATCTGTAACTACCCCGCCGCAACAAGCCAGGAAACAGGCAACGCTTATGCCAATATGATTGACGGCAACTACGAGACATTCTTCCACAGCGGTTATGGCAACACCATCGGCAGTGGCAGCCACTACTTGCAGGCAACACTCGACAAAAGCGTAAAATCGTTTCGCTTCTACTTCAAGAAACGCAAGCAGAATAACGCCAACCGCCCCACAAGCATAACCATACAGGGTTCTAACGACCTTAACACATGGGAGAACATCACAACAATCAGCAACGGTTTCCCCACAAACGAAAGCGTGCTCGACTACTATTCACCAACAATAGAGTGCAACAAGAAATACAAACACTTGCGCTTTACAATAAACAGCACCAGCAACGGCACAGTTTTCTACACATTCTCGGAGTTTTACATTTTGCCCAACAACGAGAAGGTTAATGAGACATTCAACGCAATAACAACCTGGCGCAACACAACCAACAAGACAACAGAGATTGCAGAGGCATTCAACAGCGCATACGGTTTCTGTAACGCTCTCACATACGGTATGCCCGCCGACGGTGGTGAGTATCTCATATACAGCGATACCTATGTAAACAACGCATTCCTCAACCGTTACCTCTACAACAACAATGGTACTCTCACATTGAGCACCACTCCCGACGAGAGCAACGATGCATACTTGTGGACAGCTGAAGAGATTTCCGAAGGCAAGTTCCAGTTTACAAACAAAGCCGGCAAATGGCTTGGCCACAAAGGAATGAGCAACAGCGCACACACCTTCACTGTAGCAAAAAGTACACACCACCACGGTGTAACACTGCACACACAGGGCAACAACTACTTTGTTATACACAACAGCGACGGAAAATTCGACCAGTCGTCTTTGACATACGACCAGACGACACAGGCTTACTGTACCGACTTTGTGTTCGTTCCCACAAACCTCTATTCGGGCTTTAACCTGAACGTGATAAGCAACCTTGCGGCTGCCGATGCAAAGTTCAGCTGGAACGGCACAGAATTCTCATCGACCACAATGCTCGAAGCCGACGAGGAGGTTGCTGTTGCTGCACTTAAATTCGTTTCGTGCCACAACGCATACAAGTTTGCAGGTTTCTACAGCGATGCCCAGTACACCAACGCACTTGGAACAAGCATCGACATAAACACCCTCGACGAGGATACAAACATCTATGCTAAATTCGTATTGGACATCTTCTCGGCATCACTTGCAGCAGAGAACCTTGTTCCCGTACAGGTTTACAACAACAGAGACAAGAATTACGACATACGCATAAACACTGCCGGCAGCTACAACGGAAGCAATGTAAACAGCGGCAAGACCACATACAGCGAGAACGAAGTATGGTACTTTGTAGGTAATGAAAACTCGTTCAAGATGTACAGCCGCACAGCTGGCAACACTCTCGCTCTCACACTAGCAAACAGCAACAGCGATGCCGCTGCAACACTTTCGTCTTCGGGTACAGAGCTTTGCCTTGTACTTAAAAACGATGCATACGCAATATGCCCCGTGGCAAACAACGGCCAAAGCCTTAACATGCACGGTGGTGCGGGAAAAGATATCAAGCTCTATTCAAGTGGTGATGGCGGTTCAGCTTGGTGTTTCAACAAAGTAATCGAGAACCCCCTCACACTCACCTATAACACAACACTCGAAGGTGGTTACGAGAACAACACACGCATTGGTGACATTTCGATTAACATCGACGGTAGCACCAGCACAATATCACTCACCAAAGGCGGTTCTTTCCCCACCGAGCAGGCTCTCTATTTGCCCGTAGGTGCTGAATTCAGCATAGCAAAAGGCTTCATCTACCACGGCTGGACAATAGACTTCAATGGCGAGGAGCAGATTCCCGAGCAATTGGTACCCGCTGACGGTCTCGACATAATAACAAACATTGCTGTTGACACCGACAACAAATACCAATACCTCTACTACACACCCGACGCAAACGGCAAACCCTACCGCATACCCGCTATTGCAACAGCACCCAACGGTACAATCTTCGCGATATCGGACAACCGTCCCTGTGGTAGCGATATCGGTTACGGTGAGGTGGATATCAAGTGCCGTATATCAAACGACAACGGAGAAACCTGGGGCGAAGAGTTCTTTGTAGCCGACGGAACAGGCGGCAACTCCAATGTTATGACAACAGGTTACGGCGATGCAGCCATCGTTGCCGACCGCGAACAGAACAAGTTGCTCGTGATGATGGTGTGCGGACGCACAGTTTGCCACAACGGCCGCTGGACTCCCGACAAGGCTGCCGATGCAAGCGAGGTTAACCGCGTTGCACGTGTATATGCCACATACAACGAGACAAGCGGAGAGTGGGAATGGACCGAGCCTGTTGAGGTAACCAACAGCATCTATTCACTCTTCCTCAAAGAGGGTACTCCCACCGTAACATCTATGTTCATCGGCTCGGGCCGCATAGCACAGAGTAGAAAGGTTAAAGTGGGCGACTACTATCGTCTCTACTGCTCTATGTGGACACGCGACGGCGGTAACCGCGTTATCTACTCCGACGACTTCGGTGGCAGCTGGAACATTCTTGGTACAGTTGACGACCGTCCCGCTTCGGGCGGTGACGAGCCCAAGTGCGAAGAGCTCCCCGACGGCAGCGTGCTTTTGAGCAGCCGCAAATACAGTGGTCGTTACTTCAACGTATTCAAGTACAGCGACGTTGCCAACGGCGCAGGAACCTGGAGTTCTGTTGTAGCAAGTAACGAGGTGAGCAACGGTTTGAGCTTTGGCGGCAACAGCACCAACGGTGAGGTTTTGGTAGTGGAAACACTCGACAGCGACAACAACGAGAAGAGCATCATCTTCCAGTCTATACCCACTGGCGGCGGCCGCAGCGATGTTGCTATATATTATAAGGAACTCGACAACAACGCTTACACTCCCACAAGAATATCACAGAACTGGACACTTGCCAAGAAGGTATCTAATGTAGGTTCGGCTTACTCTACAATGACCTTGCAAAAGGACGGCAACATTGGATTCTTCTTCGAGGAGGAGCCCGGTGGCTATTGTATGGTATATGTACCTTTCAGCATAGAGGAACTCACCGACAATAAATACCACCTCCCCGCAGCAAGCACAGGTATCGATATCATTGAGCCTGCAACCGACAACAAAGCCGGCGAAGATGCCATCTACGACCTCTTCGGCCGCAAAGTAAAAGCAGGTGAGAAGGGTATCTACATTATAAATGGTAAAAAAGTAATGCTTAAATAAACAATTTTCCCCCGCCGCAAGCCGGCAGGGGAAATTACATTTAAACGCAAAACAGCAGTAAGAGTGTACATTAGCCACTCTTACTGCTGTTTTTATGTCAAAATATCTGGGCTTTTTTTTGCAAAATGTTTCTTTTTAACAATATACATAGTATCTTTGAAACTGATATAGTAGCTTGTGCTTAATAGTGCAAGGAAAGCAAATGGTAATTAACTAACTATAAATACCGCTTATGAAACTTAAACCTTTACAACTGATTTTGGGAATATGCCTCACGGCTGCCCCGTTGACATCTATGGCGCAATCCGAGTTTACAGTTGTCGAGAGCGCACCTGCGAACCCCGACAACGAGCCCCTTCCCGTGCACCCGGTACCCAACGAACGCCAAGTTCTGTGGAACGAGACAGAGTTCTATGCCTTCTTCCACTATGGCATAAACACCTACACCAACAAAGAATGGGGATACGGTGATGAGAACCCCAACCTCTTTGCCCCCACAGCCGTGCCCAACCCCAAACAGTGGCTCGAAGCAGCCAAGAGCGCAGGCATGAAGGGCGGTATTGCCGTTGTTAAACACCATGACGGTTTCTGCTTGTGGCCCACAGCAACCACAACACACAATGTAACAGCATCGAGCAATGCCAATGCACAAAAGACCAACATACCCAAGGACTTTGCTGCTGCGGCAAAAGAACTTGATATGAAATATGGTTTCTATGTATCGCCTTGGGACCGTAACAGCGGCTACTATGGCGACGGAACAAACAACTATGTTGAAAAACTCTTTATTCCCCAATGTAAAGAGCTCGCAGCATATGGCAGCGACCAATTTGAAATGTGGTTCGACGGTGCAAACGGTGGCGACGGCTACTACGGTGGCGCACGACAACACCGCAACATCGATGCAAGCACATACTACGACATACCCAACCTGCGCTATGAGGTTCACAAAATGTGCCCCAACTGCTTGATGTGGGGTGTGGGCGACGAGGCTCGCTGGATTGGCAACGAGGCCGGCTGGGCCGGTGAAACAAACTGGCAGACACAGAACCGTCGCAGCCGCGGAGAGGCTCCCAATACCGAAGGTGCCGAGAACGGCTGGGCTTGGTTCCCCGGAGAGAGCGATGCAAAGGCTACATCACACGGTTGGTTCTGGCACAACGGCGAAACTGTTCACTCGGCAGAACGTCTTTTCCAGATGTACCTTGAAACAGTAGGCCGCAACGCCACACTTATTCTCAACCTCCCCCCCGACCAGAGCGGTTCACTACCCCAGGCTACTGTAAACCGTATGAAGGAACTTGGCAATCTGTTGAGCACACGCTTTGCAACCGACCTTGCAAAAACCGCAACCGTAACAGTTTCGGACACTCGTGCAGCAGGCGAAAAACGCACCTATGTGGCAGAGAACATCAACGACGACGACAAAACCACATATTGGGCTGCGCCCGACGGCAAGAACAATGCCACAATAACATTCGCCTGGGACACCCCGCAGACAGTGCGTTATGTATCTATGATGGAGTACATCAGACTCGGACAACGTGTGAAGAGTTTCACTATAGAGACATCGGAAGATGGCGCAACCTGGACAAAACGTGGCGGTAACATCAAGTGCACCACTATAGGTTACAAGCGCATTATACCCCTCAACGGTAGCACAAGCAGCAGCTATGGCAACGGTTTCACCGCAAAATATCTGCGCATCACCATCAACGACAGCAAAGCGTGCCCCACATTGCACACAGTAAGCATCTTCTAAAAACCGAAACACTATGAAACCTAATAAATATATTTCACTGCTTGCAGCGATGGCTATGCCTTTTGCTGCTATGGCGCAAACAATTACGTTTGACACCGCCGAGGCCGAATACAAAGCCATTGGTGTTTACGACACATGGGAGAAATCTCCCTTCCGCACAGGAGAACTGACAGGCCGCACTGCGGTAGTAACCAACCATCTGAACCAAGTAGATGACCTCTTGGGCGAAGCTGCAAATGCCACAGGCAAGATGCTTGCTGTGCAACGCTCACGCTTCGGCAGTAACACATTCGGTGTGCGCATAGACCTCAACGAGCCCATTGACTTGACACCTGCAGCTAAATATGTGCACGCTCTTATTCACAAACCCGTGGCAGGCCGTGTGATGCTTGTGGGACTTGGCAAGCGCAATGACCGCCCCGAGCAGCCACAGACCGTTGAGCAATTCTGGGAGCTGGCATCGGTGGACCTTGTTGCCGACAAATGGCAGGATGCCGTATTCACCATAAAGGGCGCTGGCAACATCAGCATTTACAGCCTTGTGTTTGTAGTGGATTGCGAGGCTCCACATAACCTCACCGAGGACTTTATTGCATACGTCGATGAGATAGAGGTAAACAACAGCCCCGTACAACGCATTGTTTACACCGACTATGCACTGAACTTTGAGGAGAATGCACAGAGCACACACGGCTCACGCTGGATTAAGAGCATTGCATTCAACGGTTCAGCCGATGGCAACAAGAGCATCACCCTTAACACTGCAAGCAACAAGCAGATGTACTACGACATGACAGAGGGTGCTATGTTCACTGCCAAAGCAGGCGAAACCATCACCCCCGCGTTTGTGATGAACGGTAACTGGATGAACGGCTACGTTTATCTTGACCGCGGCAACGATGGTCGCTTCCACGCAACACTGAACGACGACCTCACAATCCCCGAAGGCTCCGACATTATGGCATTCTCCTTCTGCAACGGCTCTACAAATGGCGATGCTGCAGGAAAGAACAGTGCAGGCCAAAATGTATCGGGCAACGCGCGCAACACGCTCAACCCGCCTGCATTCACAATACCTGCCAACCTTGAGAATGGTATATACCGTATGCGTTATAAGATAGACTGGAACAGCATAGACCCGGGTGGTAACACCGATTCAAACAACCTTATCTCGGCCAATGGCGGTGCCATTGTAGATGTACGCCTGAACATACACGGCGAAACAACTACAATCTCGGCACACCAACGTAACTGCGAGCTAATATCGGCAGAGACAGGCGAAGGACTTGGAGGCACAGTGGTTCCCTATGGACAAGAATACAAGATAAAGGTTGTCCCCTCGGGCGGCTTTGCTTATCGCGGTGTTACCATCGTTCACGGATACAACATCGCCATCGATGCCAACCAAAATTATGCAATCACAAGCGAGCAGTATATTCATGGTACAAAGCAGTACTCGATTGATTACATTCCCGCCGACCAGTTCGACGACAACAACGAGTACACCATCCCTGCCGAATACATCGACGGCGAGGTACACGTAATTGCCGACGTTATCTCGGGATTCAGCGTGAAATACAAACATATGCTCGACGGCGAGGTTGCACACACCGAGGTCAAGATTACAACCGATGGTACCTTCCCCGCGCCCACAGCACCCTGGGGTATCACAATATCGAATACACCCACAGGCAGCGTAACCGAGAACTGCATAAAGGAGATTACTGCAACATTCAACCCCGCAGTGCTCCCCTTTAATGCAGCCGCAAGCTACGAGGCAATTGAGAACTGGTACTATATGACACTCGACAACAAGTACCTTTTCTACGATGCAAGTGCCACAAGCATTCCCTTGAACAAAACAGAGGTTGACAGCAACAACAGAGATGCATATACCTTTGCTTTCGTTGGTAACCCCTACACCGGCTACCAGATTGTGAACTACGCCGCAGGAGAGGGCAAGATTCTCTCTTCATCGACAACTATGATGGGAACAACCGGCGCCAACACTTACCCCATTATGACTGCGACACCCGTACCCAACGGTAACAACACATATTGGGTACCCTCTGCAAGCAACAATGCCACAAATGGTTTCTACCTTGAGCAGAAAGGTTACAGCAGCAACAGAATGAACAACCGCGACGGTAAAGTGGCATTCTGGACCGCAGGCTACGGAGCAGGCTCAACTTTCCTTGTTACAAAGAGAGAGATGGGTAAATTGGGCGAACTTATTGATGCTATCGATGATATTGCAGCCCTGAACATACTCCCCGGAACCGACCCCGGTTATTACAGCGAAACATCGGTTGCAGCGCTTTACAGCGCACTCAACGAAGCCGGCAAACTCAACGAAACCAGCACCGACGATGAGATTACCGCTGCCGGTGGCGCAATTGAGACTGCTTACAATGCACTTGCCGACACAAAAGCGGCTGCCGTTACTGGTAACTACTACATTATTAAAAGTGCATTCCCCGATTGGACTACCGGCGACAAAGGTATATATAGCGATGGCGGCACTGCAAAATGGAAAGATATCGACTACAACGATGCCTCTTTTTATTGGTTGCTCGAGAAGATTGAGAATGGTAAATATTTTTTTAAGAATGCCGGTGACTCAAAATACATGAACGGGAAAACCGGCGTTGCAAACATCTCCGGAACAAACGGAGCAACACTTAACTGGGTTGGTACAGGACAGTACAACATTGTTTCCAACAGCGTAACAATGCACACCGAAGGACACTCAAGCGGTAGCGGTGAGAGCGGCAACATAGTATCGTGGAACGGTGAGGCAAACAGCTGTTCTGCATGGTACCTTCTCACAGCCGAAGCTCCCACTGCAACCGGAAACGTTGCTGCTACATACAATTACAAAAACGAAGATGATTTGTGGCTCACAGAAGAGAAGACTCTCGCAGTAAACAGACCTTATGCCGCACCTGCCACAGCTTTCGGAGTAACCGCTACTTCGTTGCAGGGATATGGCCTTGTACGCGCTTCACAGAGGAACATCAATGTATTGTGTACACTTAACGGTGATCTCCCCTTTACATTTGAAAACGAGTGGTACGAGGATGGTGCTTGGTACTATGTTGCACTTAAAGGCAAATACCTTTTCCACGAAGAGGGAGCAACAGCTATTACACTTACACGCAGCACTGTTGACGAGAGCAACAAGAACGCCTATGCATTTGCTTTCATTGGCAACCCCTACGCAGGCTACAAGATTGTAAACTATGCTGCCGGAGAGGGCAAGATTCTCTCTTCATCGACTACAATGAGCAGCGGTGAGGGCGGTACCACATTCCCCATAATGCAGGCAGAGGCTACATTGCCCGCCGGTAACAACACCTACTGGATTGCCACAGCAAGCTCATATGCTACAAACGGATTCTTCCTTGCACAGAAAGGCTACGCAAGCAACCGCATGAACCATCGCGACAACAAACTTGCTTATTGGAGCGGCGGTGCCGACAACGGTTCAACCTTCGTTGTAACCGATGGCGAGATTGAGAAACTTGGTGACACCACCGGCATTACCGAAATTGCAGGTGAGGAGAACGGCGGTGAGCAGACCATCTACGACTTGAAAGGTCGCAAAATAGAGAAAATTACCACAAAAGGCATATACATTATCAACGGCAAGAAAACCGTTGTAAAATAAGAGGCCTGAACCCTTTTAACAAGCACAAGCTCCAAGGAAACTTGGGGCTTGTGTTGTATATATCGGGCTATTTTATAATCTAAACGGGCACAAAGCATAGAAAATTGAAAAAAAAATGCGAAATTTGCCACATAATAGCCCAAAAGGCGAAAAAGGAAGAACACTGCATAATAAACCAGGGAACACCGCGTTAAGAAAGAGATGAAAAAGTTACTCATATTCCTCATAATAGGTATTTGCGCACTCACAGAGGCACGCGCACAATACGATGTGCATTTTACGCACTATTGGAATATGCTCAACTTCTACAACCCCGCCGGTGCAGGTGCCACCGGAAACCTGTGGGGGTATGCCGCATACAGCAACCAGATGTCGGGTTTTGAGAACAACCCCAAAAGCATGCTTATAAACGTGGACTCGCCCATTCCTTTTGTACGTGGCGACCACAACCTTGGAGTTGGAGCACTTAACGACCAGATTGGTCTTTTTACCAACCAACACGTCTATCTGAACTACGCTTTTGGTTTCAAATGCTTTGGCGGGCGCTTGAAAACAGGTTTTCAACTTGGCATTATCAACAGTGAGTTCAAGAACAGCGGGCTCGACCTCGAAGACAACAGTGACCTCGCCTTTCCCTCGGGCAATGCCGAGGGAAACAAATTCGATATTGGTTTCGGACTTCTTTATCAGCACGATAAATTCTATGTCGGAATATCGGGACTTCACCTCAACGCACCGCTGATTGAATTGGGCGAAAGAAACGAAATTCAGATAGACCCTTTATATAATTTTACCGCAGGAGGCAATATTCCTATAAAAAACACGTTTATTACTGTGCAGCCCTATATCCAGGTGATGACGGACTTTGTATCCTGGAGAACCGATATTACTGCAAAAGGAACATACAGTTACAACGAAAAAGAGTACTTCGCGGGTGTCACATACAGCTACGACACCTCTTTTGCTGCGTTTTTGGGTATTGAATTTATGAATGTAACTTTCAGCTATGCCTACGAATACTATACTTCGGGGCTGGGTGCGAAGAACGGCAACCACGATATCTTCATAGGTTACAAGATGGATTTGAGTGTATTTAAGAAAAGTAAAAATAAACATAACAGTATAAGAATGTTGAAATGATGAAAAAGATAATTTTTCTGCCAATTATTCTTCTGGCACTCGTAGCAGCGTCGTGCCTCAGCCCCAGCAATTTCGGAAATGCAAACGGGGGAGAAGTAACCGGAGTGGGACGAATGGCCATAAATGAGCCCACACCTTTCGGAATGGTACTTATTGAGCGTGGCTCAATAAAAGTAGGTGAAGAAAACGCCGACTCTCTTTGGGGAACTTCGGCACCGGTAAAAGATATTTCAGTCGATGCCTTCTGGATGGACGAAACAGAGGTTTCCAACGCAAAATACCGCCAGTTTGTATTTTGGGTACGTGACTCTATCATCCGCGAACGCCTTGCCGACCCTGCATACGGCGGTGACGAGACATACAAAATCACCGAGGACGAGTATGGCGAACCCATTGAGCCCTATCTCGATTGGAAAAAGCCTATCCCCTGGAATAAACCCACAGAGGATGAGCAGCGTGCCATAGAGAGCGTTTACATCACCAACCCCATCACCGGTGAGAAAATGCTCGATGCTTCGCAGATGAACTTCCGTTACAGCATCTACGACTATACACAGGCTGCATTGCGCAAGAACCGCTTGAAACCCGAGGAGCGCAACCGCAACACCGACATACCCACAGACTATGATACACAGATTATAATATCGAAAGACACTGCGTACATCGACGAAGAGGGTATGATTGTGAACGAAACAATCACACGCCCCCTTTCAAGCCAGTACGATTTTTTGAACACATACATCGTAAACATATACCCCGACACAACCTGTTGGGTGAACGACTTCCCCAATGCCAATAACGAGGTTTATCTCAACCTCTACTTCAACCACCCCAACTACAACAACCACCCTGTTGTGGGAGTAAGCTGGGAGCAGGCTAACGCATTCTGCGCTTGGCGCACAGAGTACCTGTTGCGCGGTCTTGGCGCACAAGCACGCTGGATACAACGCTACCGCCTTCCTTCAGAGGCCGAGTGGGAGTATGCAGCACGCGGCAAAGAGGGCAACAAATACCCCTGGGAAAGCGATGACACCAAGAGCGACAAAGGTTGCTACTATGCCAACTACAAGCCCGGCGAAGGAAACTACACCAAGGATGGTAGCCTCATTACATCGCGTTGCGGTATCTTCTCGGCCAACTCAAACGGTCTTTACGACATGGCGGGTAATGTAGCAGAGTGGACCTCTACCGTATATACAGAATCGGGTATACTGCAAATGAGCGACATGAACCCTGACTTGCAGTACAGAGCAGCAAAAGAGGACCCTTACAACATGAAGAAGAAAGCTGTACGCGGAGGTTCCTGGAAGGATGCCGTACGTTTCATACAGGGTGCGACACGTAACTATGAATACCAGAACGAGTCACGTTCTTACATTGGTTTCCGTTGCGTACGCAGCTATGCAGGCGTTGACAAGAGAAGATAAACAGAGTAATTCCACACACAACCATTACAGAAATATAAAGCTATGGGCAAATATAAAAACGCAATAAGACGAATTCAGGCATTTATGGATTCGGCAAGAGGTAAAACCGTTCTCAACTACCTCTACAGCTGGGGTGCTGCAATCGTTATTCTTGGTGCACTCTTCAAACTTACACACATCGCGGGTGCAAACATCATGCTCTTCCTCGGTATGGGTACCGAAGTTATCGTGTTCTTCTTCTCTGCATTCGAGCGTCCCTACGACGTAGCAATCGATGAAAGAAAAGAGGAGGCTGCCGAAGAGGCTGCTGCTATCATCAGTGCCGGCGGCACACCCCTCAATGGCGGTACAATTGTTATAAACGGCAATATCGGCAGCGGTGAAACAATATCGTTGCAGGGTGGTACATCGGCTGCGGCTGTAACAGCCAACCCCGACCTCATACCTCAAATGGACGAGGTTACAGAGGAGTACATAGAGAAGGTGCGCACCTTGAACGAGGCAATAAAGCACATTTCAGAGCAGGCAAACACCCTGGGTCAGAACATGGAGGAGATGGAAACCCTCGCACGCAACCTCACCGGTATAAACGCGCTCTACGAGGCGCAGTTGCGTAGTGCGGGCAACCAGGCCAACGCAATAGACCAGGTCAACGAGCAGACAAAGAAAATGGCACAACAGATTGAGGAGCTCAATGCTATGTATGCCCGCATGATTCAGGCTATGACCACAAATATGAACCAACCCAAATAATAACGACGAGCAACAATGAATGTAAAGAAACAAAGAGTCTCTCCACGTCAGAAGATGATTAACCTCATGTACGTTCTTCTGATGGCGATGCTTGCACTCAACGTATCTTCGGATGTGCTCAACGGCTTTACGTTGGTTGATGAAAGCCTTTCGAAGAGTTCGATAAATTCAGGCAAACAGAACGAGACCCTATACGAAGACTTTGAGTCTTTCATGGCGCAGAACCCCGAAAAGGTTCGTGAATGGTACAACCGCGCAACACATGTCAAGAATATCTCTGACTCGTTGTACAACTTCGCCAACGAACTCAAAGTACGCATCGCCAAGAAAGCCGACGGCAAAAATGGCGATTACAACAACCTCGTGAACCGCGAGGACCTCGAAGCATCGACCTATGTGATGCTTGCACCCCGTATAGGACAGGGCAAAAAACTGTACGATGCAATTACAAACTATCGCGAAGAAATTCTGACGATGGTAACCGACTCTACACAGAGAGAAATCATAAAGAGCAGTTTCAGCACCGATGTGCCCAAACGCGACATCTCGTTGCTCAAAAACTGGCAGGAATACCACTTCGAGAACATGCCTGCGATTGCGGCCATCACCCTGCTTACAAAATTGCAGAACGATGTTCGCTATGCCGAAGGCGAAGTGTTGCACACACTTGTACGTAACATTGACGTTGGCGACGTGCGTGTGAACCAGATACGCTCACTTGTGATACCCACATCGCGTAACGTGGTGCGAGGAAGCGAATTCTCGGCACAGATAATTCTCGCCGCAGTCGATTCAACACAACGCCCCGAAATATACATTGACAACAAACTGCTCGAGACAGAAAACGGCGAATACAGCAAACTCTGCAACACCACAGGCGACTATACCCTTAACGGATATATGCTTGTAAACGACAGAACCGGAGCACAGACACGCTACGACTTCTCGCAGAAATATACAGTTGTAGACCCTACCGCAACCGTAAGTGCATCGTTGATGAACGTACTCTATGCCGGTTTCGAGAACCCCGTAAGCATTTCGGTTCCCGGAGTTGCCAACAACAAAATTTCGGCAAGCATTGCAAGCGGCAAGGGAACAATAAAGAGCGACGGAGCGGGTGGATACATTGTTGTACCTTCGCAGGTTGGTGAGGATATTGCCATTGGCGTTACTGCACAGAACGAGGAGGGACGCAACCAAAGCATGGGACAATACATATTCCGTGTACGCCAATTGCCCGACCCAACTCCTTTCATAGAGTTCAAGGATAAAGACGGTAACACACAACGCTACCGTGGCGGTACAGCATTCAGCAAACAGGCACTTATGTCAACCAACGGTATCATTGCTGCTATCGACGACGGATTGTTGAACATTGGCTTCAAGGTACTCTCATTTGAGACCGTATTCTACGACAACATGGGCAACGCCATACCCATGCTCTCACAAGGAGCCAACTTTACCGAGCGACAGAAAGATATGTTCCGCAACCTGAGCCGCGGAAAGAGATTCTACATATCACACGTAAGAGCCGTAGGCCCAGACAACATAGAGCGTCTATTGCCCACCTCACTCGAAGTGATAATAAACTAAACAGGCGAATAACACAAAAGGATAAATAAACAGGAATTATGAAATACATAAGCAAATTCATTGTTATCATAGCAATCTCACTCTTGGGACAGTATGCCGTAGCACAGCCCCCCGCACGCACAAGAGAAAAAGCCAAGAAAGAGCAGAGAGCAACAACACCTACCGCGGTTGTTGCCAACATGTCGGAGAGAGCAAAGAACCAGTTCCCTACACAGGTTGTACCCCAGGAGGTGGTGTGGAAACGCGATATCTACCGCGCGCTCGACCTGAAAAAGGAGAAAAACGCTTCGCTCTACTACCCTGTGGAGCCTATGGGAAAAAGCGTAAACCTCTTTACCTACATTTTCCGCTTGATTCTCGACGGCAGTGTTAACGCCTACACCTACAACCTCGATGGTTACGAGTCGTTCACCGAAGAGAACAAGATTAACCCCAAAGACCTTCTCGACAACTACCGTATATATTATGAGGAGAAAGATGGTGAGTTTGTTGTGGGCAAGAGCGATATCCCCAGCAGCGAGGTTTTGAGCTACTACATTAAGGAGAGCTACTACTACGACCAGAGAACCGCCACTTACAACCAACGAGTGACAGCTATCTGCCCCGTACTTCACCGTGCCGAAGAGTTCACAACAGAGGTAACAAAGTATCCCATGTTTTGGCTCAACTACGACGAGGTGGCACAGGTTCTTGCACAGCAGACACTTGTAACCAGCAGTTACAACAATGTATCTTCAATGACCATTGACGACTATTTTAGAAAGAACTGCTACGATGGCGAGATTTACAAAACTGTAAACCTTAAAAACCTTGCCCTCAACCAATATTGCAAAGATACCCTCGCAATTAAGAAAGAGCAGAAGAACATTGAGGAGCAACTTGCAAAGTTCCGCTCAAACTTGTGGGAGACACCCAAACCCGTTGTAACAGTCGATTCTGCCACAGTTGCAAACGATTCCATTGCAACCGAAACAACACCTGTAAAAGAAAAAAAACGCACAACGGTTGCAAGCACAAAAGAGAAGAAAGAGCGCACCCAAAAGAAAAAGAGCGCACCCAAAAGAAGCGCAGGCACTGCACGTCTCTCGGTACGCAAGACAAGACGCTAAAAAAGCGCAATAAATATCTGATTAACAGGATGCAGAACAGGTTCTGCATCCTGTTTGTTTTTACAAAGAAGTAAGCCGATATTTGCATCTTAATATATTTTATACTTATTTTGTACAAAAATTGCAAAGAGATAAAACATTTATAAATATAAACAATATGAAAAAGATTTTTGGAATTGCACTCACTTTGTGCCTTCTCACAGCAGCACCTGCATACTCACAATTCAATTGGGGTATCAAAGCAGGTTTGAACCTCACCGGCAAACCCAGTTCGTTGGATGATGTTAAACGCGACAGTAAGAACGGTTTCTACTTCGGTCCTATGGCAAAGGTTATTATCCCCGTGCTTAACATAGGCCTTGAAGGTAACCTCCTTTACTCACAGACCGAAAGTGAGTTTTACGGAAACAGCATCACACGTCGCAGTATAGAAGTACCCATCTATTTGCGTTACGATTTTGCTCTTCCCATTCTCAACAAGTTTGTTGAACCATTCATTGCAGTCGGTCCCCAGTTTGGTTGGGTTCTCGGCGGTAGCAAAACCACTGGCAGTTACGAAGTGTGGGATAACGCAACACAAACATTTGTAAACGACATCTACAAGTGGGAATATAAGAAGAGTAATCTCAGCCTGAACATCGGAGCCGGAGCTACACTTCTCAACCACATACAGTTGCACATTAACTACAACATAGCACTCGGCAACACCGGTGAATGGAAAGAGAACTTTGCCAGCGAAGCTTGGGGCTATGCAAAGTCAAAAGGTTCTAAGGTGAACACCTGGCAGGTATCAGCAGCATACATTTTCTAATAAAAGATATACTGCTGAAAAGGATATTGGGAGCGACACTTGTCGCTCCCAATCTTTTTTAGAGAGGAAAAAACACTTGGCTTTTTACCACGTTTTTCATAACTTCGCGCAATAAAGCAATATGGCAAAGTTTGTTGAAGTAATATTACCATTGCCCCTCCCCACAACTTACACTTACAGCGTTCCGCAGGAGTTACAGGGAAAGGTTCAGACCGGATGCCGCGTAAGCGTGCCTCTCGGCACAAAAAAACATTATACCGCAATGGTGGCTTCTACTCACGACAACGAACCCACTGATTGCAAAGTGCGCCCCATTGATGAGCTGCTCGACGAAACACCCATAATGTTCCCCAAACAGATGAAACTGTGGGAGTGGATTTCGCGCTACTATCTAAGCTCTATGGGGGATATCTACAAAGCCGCTGTTCCGCAAGGACTGAAAGGCGAATTCAAGCCACGCACCGAGCAGCGCACAAGACTCCCCAAACAATATTGCAACGAAAAAGCAATTAACTTGATACTGCAATCACTCTCACGCGCACCGCGACAAAAAAGGCTATTCAACACATTCCTGGAGATGTCGGGGCAACTTACCGGGCAACTTGTGGAGGTGACAAAACACAAACTGCTGGAAACTGCACAGGTGCAACCGAACATATACAAGGAACTTTCCGACAGAGGGTTTATAGAGAGTTACGAGGTGGAGATTGGAAGACTTGCTACGGAAGATATCGACACAACCTCACTCAACAAGCTTAACAAAGCACAGGAGCAAGCACTGCACGAGATAACCGCAAGTTTCGAGCAAAAAAATGTAACCCTGCTTCACGGCGTAACATCGGCAGGAAAGACCGAGATTTACATACACCTCATAGCACAAGCAATAGAGAGCGGCAAACAGGTACTATACCTATTGCCCGAAATTGCACTTACAAAACAGATTATAGAACGCTTGCGAAGGGTGTTTGGCAACAGAATTGGACTCTACCACTCCAAATTCTCCGATGCCGAGAGAGTTGAGATATGGAAGAAACAGATGAGTGACGCACCTTACGATATCATTCTCGGTGTACGCTCTTCGGTATTTCTCCCATTCAAGAATTTAGGGTTGGTAATTGTTGACGAAGAACACGAAAACAGTTACAAGCAACAGGAGCCTGCACCACGCTACAATGCCCGCAACGCAGCCATTGTGCTTGCATCGTTCTTTGGCGCAAAAAGCCTGCTTGGCACAGCAACACCATCGATTGAAAGCTACTACAACGCAACAACCGGGAAATACGGTCTCGTAAGCCTCACTACACGCCACCGCGAAGTGAAACTCCCGCGCATAACCGTTGTTGACACGGCCGATATGAGCCGACGCAAACGTATGACTGGCCCGTTCAGCGACCCATTGGTCGAGGCTATGGGCGAAGCTCTGGAAGAGAAAAAACAGATAATACTCTTCCAGAACCGCCGTGGCTACTCGCCTCTGCTCGAATGCAAGACCTGCGGGTGGGTGCCTAAATGCAAGCATTGCGATGTGAGCCTCACATTGCACAAGAACGCGCACAAACTAATATGCCATTACTGCGGATACACCATACCCGCACCACAATATTGCCCGAACTGCGAGGAGAACAACTTTATACACCTTGGCTACGGAACCGAAAAGATAGAGGACGACCTGCAAAACCTCTTCCCTGAGGCGAGGATTGCCCGTATGGACCTCGACACCACACGCACCCGCACAGCATATGAAAAGATAATAAATACTTTTCAGGAAGGTGGCACCGATATTCTCATAGGAACACAGATGGTATCAAAGGGACTCGATTTTGACAATGTGGCGGTGGTGGGTATAATAAACGCCGACACTTTGCTCAACTACCCCGACTTCCGTTCAACAGAACGCGCCTTCCAGCTTATGGCGCAGGTTGCCGGACGTGCAGGTCGCAAAAACGGCGAGGGAGAGGTGTTTTTACAGACAAAAATTCCCGACGCACCAGTGATTCCACAGATAGTAAAAAATGACTATCTACAATTCTACAACTCGCAGTTGCAGGAGCGCATGATGTTCCATTATCCTCCTTTTTATCGGTTGGTTTACATATATGTGAAGCATCGCGATGTGAGGGTTCTCGATGAATTCTCGGAACTTCTCGGGCAACACCTGCGCAAGATTTTCGAGGACCGCATATTAGGCCCCGACCTACCGCCTGTTGCAAGAGTAAAACAGCTATTCATACGCAAGATGGTGTTAAAGATAGAGAACAACCTCTCGCAATACAAAGTAAACGATACTCTTGCCGAGATACAGCAGACATTCACACAGAATGCACGCTATCGCTCCATTGTAATGTTCTACGATATTGACCCCCTTTAACACTAATTGTGTTAAATTCATCAGCAATATCTTGTTCTTCTCCCGTCGTTTAGGTAACTTTGCACAATTTTACGGGGTAAAAACACACCCCGCACACACTGCAAAAAACAGAACAAGATAATGAAAAGATTCAAAACCGTAAACAACATCACCGGTTGGCTCACATTTATTGTGGCAGCTATAACATACTGCCTCACCGTGGAGCCCACCGCAAGTTTTTGGGATTGCCCCGAGTTTATCCTTTCGGGCAACAAGCTCGAAGTAGGCCACCCGCCCGGCGCACCCTTCTTTATGCTCACCGCAAATTTCTTCTCACTCTTCGCCAAGCCCGAAAATGTCGCGCTTATGGTGAACTATATGAGTGCGTTGCTAAGTGCCGGGGGTATATTGTTCCTTTTCTGGAGCATCACCCACCTCACACGCAAGCTAATTGTGGGCAATGGTACAAACATAAAGACATCGCAACTGATTACCATTATAGGGTCGGGACTCGTGGGAGCACTTGCATACACCTGGAGCGATACATATTGGTTCAGCGCTGTTGAGGGAGAGGTATATGCCTATTCTTCACTCTTTACCGCAGTTGTATTCTGGCTCATACTCAAATGGGAAGAACAGGCCAATGAGCCTCACAGCGACCGATGGCTCATACTAATAGCCTACCTTGTGGGACTCTCTATCGGCGTACACCTGCTCAACCTGCTTTGTATCCCTGCCATTGTACTTGTGGCATACTACAAACGAGTGCCCAAAGCAAGCCTCAAAGGCTCATTGCTTGCAATAGCCCTTTCCGGCATTCTTGTGGCAGTGGTGCTCTACGGCATTGTACCCGGCGTGGTAAAAGTTGGCGGTTGGTTCGAACTGCTTTTCGTAAACTTGCTGGGATTGCCGTTCAACAGCGGACTTATCACATATATTGTACTCCTGTGTGCCGCACTTGTGTGGGGATTGTGGGAGAGCGAGAAGGGCTACAAGCGCAAAAACCTTGCCATCGCATTCACTGCCTCAATCGCTTTGCTTGGCATTCCATTCTATGGCTACGGTTTCCTGAGCATAACCATAGGCATTATAGCATTGGTTGCAATATTCTTTCTCGTAATGTTCCGCAAGGGAGAAAACCACCTTGTAAACCTTCGTTGGTTGAACACATCGTTGCTCTGCATGACAGTGATAATGATTGGATATTTCTCTTACGCACTTATTGTTGTGCGTTCGGCTGCCAACACTCCAATGGACCAGAACTCACCCGAGGACATCTTCACCCTCGGCACATATTTGGGACGCGAACAATACGGCGACCGACCTTTACTCTACGGACAGGCATATAGTTCCGAAATTGAGCGCGAGGCAAAAGGAGAATATTACGTGCCAAAGGCAATACAAGGCGCACCCAAATATGCTCCCAAGGAGAAAGTTTCGCCCGATGAAAAGGATTCATACGAAATAATCGGCTACGACAGAGATTATGTCTATGCACAAAATATGCTCTTCCCCCGTATGTACAACCCTGAATATGCCAACTTCCGTGGAATAAACCTATACGAACAGTGGTGTGGAGGCGAAATCAAGGGATATAACGTGCGGTACAGAGCACCCTGGGGCGAAACATTGAACATAAAGATGCCCACACAGATAGATAACCTGAAATTCTTCATCAACTACCAGCTCAACTTTATGTACTGGCGATACTTCCTGTGGAACTTTGTAGGCCGACAGAACGACTTGCAAAGCCATGGAGAAATGGAGAAAGGTAACTGGATAACCGGTCTTTCGTTTATCGACAACATATTGGTCGGCAATCAGGAAACACTGCCCACTATACTTAAAAAGAACAAAGGCCGCAATGTGTTCTATGCCTTGCCCCTTATTTTAGGTATCTTGGGACTCTTGTGGCAGTCTCGACACGGCAAAGAGGGCAAGCAACAGTTCTTCGTTGTTTTTATGCTCTTTTTTATGACTGGCCTTGCCATCGTACTATATTTGAACCAAACACCCCTACAACCCCGTGAACGCGATTACGCCTATGCGGCATCGTTCTATGCATTTGCAATTTGGATTGGTATGGGTGTGGCAGCCATCACCGAGTGGTTCAAAAAGAGTAACACCGCATTAAGCGCAATCATTGCAGGCGCATGCCTCCTTGTACCCTTGCAGATGGTATCGCAGACCTGGGACGACCACGACCGCAGTGGCCGTTACGCATGCCGCGACTTCGGACAGAACTACCTGAACACTCTGCCCGAAGAGGGTAACCCCATAATTTTCACTTGTGGCGACAATGACACCTTCCCCTTGTGGTACAACCAGGAGGTTGAAGGCGTGCGCACCGACACACGCGTTTGCAACCTTTCGTATTTGCAGACAGATTGGTACATAGACCAGATGCGCCGCCCTGCATACGATTCACCATCGTTGCCTATAAGTTGGGAACGTATAGACTACGCCGGCAACAACAACGAGATGATAAAGGTTGATACCCGCTACGAAGAACTGATAAAGAAACTGTATGCCGACAACCCAGAAGGAGCGAAGAAACGCTATGGTGAAAACCCATTTGAAGTAAAGAATATTATGAAGAACTGGGTACGCTCAAAGAACGAAAAACTGCACTGCATACCCACCGACACACTCTACATAAAGATTGACAAAGAGGCTGTAATACGCTCGGGCATGATTATCCCCGAAGAGTACATAGACGAGATGCCCGAATACATGACAATCTCACTCAACGGACGCAAGCAACTGTTGCGCAGCGACCTTATGCTGCTCGAGATGCTCTCACAAGCAAATTGGGTGCGCCCGATGTATATGTCAATGACTGTGGGCGATGAAAACTATTTGAGTTCATTACAGGATTTCTTCGTACAGGAAGGACTTGCCTACCGCATAACCCCTTTCAATTGGAAAGAACTTGGTTACAGCAGTAAAAACGATATAATAGCCGACACCGAAACATTCTACAACAATGTAATGAACCGTTTCAAATTCGGTGGCTTCAAGGAGAATCCCAATTACTACTCCGACGAAACTATAAGCCGTATGGTATATACCCACCGCCGACTTATATCGTCACTTGCATCGCAACTTTACAACGAAGGCAAAAACGAGAAGGCTCTTAAACTTCTCATTCTCCTCGAAGAGGAACTCCCCTCGAGCATCGTACCCCACGGAGCAATGACAGGCAGCATTGATATTGGCCGACTATTCATTGCACTTGGAGATTATGAGAACGGACGCAAAATTTTAAGCGAAATTGCCGATGAACAACTTGAATACCTCAACTGGTACTGCAGTTTAAGCAACAACAAATTCAAATCTTCGGCACAGGAGAGCTACACAGCAATTGAACTCACAAGAATAGTTATAGAAGAACTAAACGCCGGTGACAACAGCTGCAAAGACATTGCCACCGAACTCACAGCCGAACTCACAGAAAAATACATGGAGTGGCGCAAAAGAATGAATTAAGAAAAGATACACTATGTTTATTGAACAAGTCCCGACATTTTTCCGCAACCTTTACCCAAAGGCTTTGTGGAGAATGAATCCCGACGAGAAGGCTGTTTACCTTACATTCGACGACGGCCCCATACCCGTAATAACACCATGGGTGGTGGAGCTTCTCGAACGTAACAATATAAAAGCAACCTTCTTTATGGTGGGTGACAACGTGCATAAATTCTCACAGGAGTATATGCAGGTTGTAGAGGGCGGACACCGTTTAGGCAACCACACCTTCAACCACCTGAAAGGGCTATTCACAAGCACAAAAAAATACATTGAGAACGTGGACCAGGCCGATGCCTTCATACACAGCAACCTCTTTCGCCCGCCGCACGGGGTATTGCGCACACAACAATACAACGAGCTTGCCAAGAGATACCAGTTTGTAATGTGGGATCTCGTAACACGTGATTACAGTATACATATGTATGGCGAGGATGTACTTGCAAATGTGAAACGCTACACACGCAACGGCTCCATAATTACGTTCCACGACTCATTACGTTCCGAAAAGAACCTGCGCTACGCATTGCCACGCGCAATCGACTGGTTGATGGAACAGGGTTACACATTCAAAATTTTCGACTGATGACACCGCAAGAGCTGTCTGTATATATAAAAACCGAGGCACAACGCCTCGGTTTTGCCGTATGCGGTATAGCAAAAGCCACTCCCCTGCCCGCAGAAGAGAGTGAAAGGCTGAAAAACTGGGTGAAAGCAGGAAAACATGGTGCAATGAGTTATCTTGAACGGAACTGCGACAAGCGAGAAGACCCCACAAAACTTGTACCCGGCTGCAAAAGCATTGTTTCGGTAGCTTTAAGTTATGCACAGGATAACAGATTCGACGAAAACCGCCTGCACATATCGCGCTACGCACAGGGAAAAGATTACCACAAAGTGGTAAAAGACAAACTATACCTGCTGCTGAAAAGCATAAATGAAATTACACCCGTACGAGGAAGAGCTTTTTGCGACACTGCACCCGTAACAGAACGATACTGGGCCAGAAAAGCGGGAATAGGATGGATTGGGCGAAACCACCAGCTTATAATACCCCAAGCAGGCTCATACTTTTTCTTGGGAGAACTTCTTATCGACCACGAACTTGAATACGACACACCCTTTGAGCAGAACCTCTGCGGCAGTTGCCAAAAATGCATAGACAACTGCCCCACACACGCACTCACCACCGACGGGTTCGACGCAAGAGAGTGCCTTTCGTATCTAACAATAGAATACAGGGGAGAACTTCCCGAAAATGTCGGTGAAAAGATGGGAAAATGCTTTTACGGTTGCGACCGCTGCCAAACAGCCTGCCCATGGAACAAAAAGAGCACAACAACAAATGTTGCAGAGTTTCTTCCCAATGAAAAGATGTCATCAATTGACGACAATGAGTGGGAAACACTCACCGAAGAGAGATACAAGGAACTTTTTGGCGGGAGTGCTGTGGAGCGTGCCGGGTATCAACAGCTCCTGCGCAATATTGGAGCAATAAAAAAGATATAGAGAAATTCTATCGACAAAGAAGGTCGCACACCTTATCCTGCCACACACGCACAGGCGAAGCCTTGGGTAACCCGCTGTTAAGCATCACAAAGGCAAGAGTGTGCCCATTTGCCGCTTGCGCATAGCCGGCAAGAGTACAGACACCTGTAACAGTTCCAGTCTTTGCAAAAATCTTTTTATAGGCAGCCGTGCCCTTTGTGCGATGTTTCAAAGTGCCGTTTACACCCGACTGTGGTAGCCCGCGCATAAAGACCTCGCGCACAACAGGCTGCGAATAGACACGTTTCAAGACCTGCAACACTATGTCGGCCGACAAGAGCGTATAGGGCGAGAGACCCGACCCATCGCACACATCGTACCACTCGGGCATATCAAACGAATACTCCATATACCCTTTTATAATTTTCGGCCCCATAACCTGACGCACGGGACGCTTACCATAAAGAGCACCAAGGTGAAAGGAAAGAGCCTCGGCACACAAATTATCACTTTCACGAAGAGCCTCAACCACAATTTCATCTATTGCACGATGTACAACCGCCACAGTATCGCACACCGCCGGTGCCGCAGAAAATGCAACGTTGCCAACCTTTATACCCAAGGAGTCGAGGAGCTCCCGAGCCACTGCCATAAAATAGTTCTGCGATGGGAACATATTCATCTTCTCGCTCTTTGCAGCATTACAATCGCCGCGTAAACGTATTACATTGCTCCCCTCGAGCCAATCGCGCAATATGGTAAATTTCTCACCGGTTCCACCCCTGCTCACAGCTTCATTCACAACAGTATAGAACGCCGAAGGTGGATAACACTCTACCAAAGGAGATTCACTCTTGGCAGAGGGGCGCGCCTTTACTTCAACACACCCGCCACAAAGCATAAGCGGAGATATATAGGGCTGAAACTCCCAAGGAGTATCGTCCCAAGCCCACCCCGGGCCCCAGTAAATAGAGTCCATAAAGGAACAATCGGCAAAAAGAGTATCAATAACACTGCCGACAGAAACCGCAGAAAGAAGAGTCTTTAAATCTTCGTATGAGAAAAGGGGGTCAATCTCGCCTTGCACATACAAATTACTGCCATTGCTCAAAAGGCGGGTATCAACAGAGTAATCTGCTCCCAAACGCTCAAGGGCGGCAAGAGAGGTAACCAATTTAAGCACCGAGGCGGGGCGACAAAGTTTCTGCGCACGATGGGAAAAAAGCAACGAATCGGCGTCAAGATCATACACCGCAAGTGACACATCGCTCTGCTCAAAAAGAGCATCGCCCAACAATGCCTTAAAATCGCTGCGCGAAGGCTGTGCCTGCGACACCGTTAAGGCGAAAAAAGAGAATATGGTAAACAAAAAAATCCTATACATAAGGGATGTGAAGCAGATTTCTTTGGTAAAACTACAGATTATTTATTAAATATTCCCCATAGAAAGACTTTTTATTTATGTTTTTTGTATTTTTGCGGTATATACCGTAAAGAGCGGCTATAATCCGCCACTCTTTGCACAAACCCGAACGCAGGGCTCGATGAAAGACTTTGAGCAGCAAAACCCATAGAACCACCAACCCTGCACAACCTCTATGGAAATATGATTAAAAAGTTCGATTTTTTGGTTATCGGTTCCGGCATCGCCGGTATGAGTTTCGCACTGAAAGTAGCCGACAAAGGCAGTGTAGCTATTGTGTGCAAGACAACACTCGAAGACGCAAACACCTATTTTGCACAGGGTGGAATTGCGTCGGTCACCAACCTTGCTGTCGACAATTTCGACAAGCACATTGAAGACACAATGATTGCAGGTGACCACATAAGCGACCGCGACGCGGTTGAAAAGGTGGTGCGCGAAGCACCCTCGCAAATTAAGGCTCTTATCGACTGGGGAGTAAGTTTCGACAAAGACGAAGAGGGCAATTTCGACCTCCACCGCGAAGGCGGACACTCAGAATTCCGCATACTTCACCATGCCGACAACACCGGTGCAGAAATTCAGACATCACTCATACGCGCAGTGCGCAACCACCCCAACATAACCATTCTCGACAACCATTTTGCCATAGAGATACTTACCCAACACCATCTGGGCATCACTGTTACCCGACAGACTCCTGACATTGAGTGTTATGGTGCATATGTTCTTGACATTGCAACAAACCAGGTACACACCTTCTTGAGCAAAGTTACACTTATGGCAACCGGTGGCTGCGGAGCAGTCTATAAGACAACCACCAACCCACTTGTGGCAACCGGCGACGGCATTGCAATGGTATATCGCGCAAAAGGCACGGTAAAGGACATGGAGTTTGTACAATTCCACCCCACCGCACTCTACAACCCCGGCGACCGCCCGTCGTTCCTCATCACCGAGGCAATGCGCGGTTATGGTGGCATACTGCGCACCATTGACGGCAAGAAGTTTATGCAGAAATACGACCCGCGCCTCTCACTTGCACCACGCGACATTGTGGCACGCGCCATTGACAATGAGATGAAAACCCGCGGTGACGACCACGTCTATCTCGACGTTACACACAAAGACCCCGAAGAGACCAAGAAACACTTCCCCAACATATACGAAAAGTGCCTCTCTCTTGGTATTGACATAACAAAAGACTACATACCCGTGGCACCCGCCGCACACTACCTTTGTGGAGGTATAAAGGTCGATTTGAATGCCACATCGAGCATACATCGCCTTTACGCCGTGGGAGAGTGCTCGTGCACCGGTCTTCACGGCGGCAACCGCCTTGCCAGCAACTCGCTGATAGAGGCTGTGGTTTATGCCGACGCTGCTGCAAAACACTCAACAGAGCATATTCACGAATACACATTCAACGATGAGATTCCCGAGTGGAACGACGAGGGAACCACTATGAACGAGGAGATGGTGCTCATTTCCCAGGATGCAAAAGAGGTGCAGCAGATAATGAGTACCTATGTGGGCATAGTACGTTCCGACCTGCGCCTGAAACGCGCGTGGAACCGTCTCGACCTGCTCTACGAGGAGACCGAAGAGCTATTCAAACGCAGTGTGGTGAGCCGCGAGTTGTGCGAGCTTCGCAACGTAATCAACGTGGGTTATCTCATAATGCGACAAGCTATGGAGAGAAAAGAGAGCCGCGGCCTGCACTACAACCTCGACCACCCAAAAAAGGAAGAATAAACGACAACATCCAAAAACAGATGATATTTAAAGCCGCGAGGAACGTTCCTCGCGGCTTTAAATATATCCATATTTACTTGTCGAAAATTGCTCAAAAATAGAATCCCTTTTATAGTGTAAAATCCCACAAAAGAAGTTATCTTCGCGTAAAATTAGGGGCGTACACGCTCAAAAGTGCATAACCCGTTAAAAATCAGAGATAAACATAATAATAAAACTTATTTGATATGTCAACAAAAAGAATTAAATCGGCATTGGTATCCGTTTTCCACAAAGATGGTCTTGACGAGATTATAAAGCTCCTGCATGCCGAAGGAGTACAACTTATCTCAACAGGCGGTACACAACAATTCATTGAGTCACTCAACATCCCCTGCACAGCAGTAGAGAGCCTCACAGGCTACCCCTCAATCCTGGGCGGTCGCGTAAAAACCCTCCACCCCAAAGTATTTGGCGGTATCCTTGGCCGTCGTGAGAATGAGAAAGACCAGCAGCAGATGGCAGAATACGAAATACCCGCCATTGACCTTGTTATCGTTGACCTCTACCCCTTTGAGCAGACTGTAGCATCGGGCGCTCCCGAGGCCGATATCATTGAGAAAATCGATATAGGCGGCATCTCTCTCATCCGTGGTGCTGCAAAGAACTTCAACGATGTTGTTATCGTTGCAAGCAAAGCACAATACAAACCCCTTCTCGACATTCTCCAGAGCAACGGTGCCGAGACAACACTCGAAGAGCGTCGTTTCTTTGCCCGTGAGGCATTTGCCGTATCATCTTCTTACGACTCGGCAATCTTCAACTACTTCGACAAAGAGGACAAGAGCGCGTTCCGCTGCACAAAAGACAGCCCCATGTCTTTGCGTTATGGCGAGAACCCCCACCAGAAGGGTGCTTTCTATGGCGATTTCAACAAAATATTCAACCAGATACACGGCAAGGAGATTTCATACAACAACTTGCTCGACATCAACGCAGCCGTAGAGCTCATTGCCGACTTTGCCGGCGAGACAACATTTGCTATCCTCAAGCACAACAACGCTTGCGGACTTGCATCACGTCCCACACTTTGCGAAGCTTGGGAGGCTGCACTTGCAGGTGACCCCGTTTCGGCTTTCGGAGGTGTGCTCATTGCAAATGCTGCTATTGACAAGGCTACAGCCGAGAAGGTTAACGAGATTTTCTTCGAGGTTATCATCGCTCCCGACTATGATATGGATGCACTTGAAATTCTTACACAGAAGAAGAACCGCATCATTCTCGTACAGAAGAGCACTGAGATGCCCTCACAGAGCTACCGCAGCGTACTCAACGGTGTACTTGTTCAGGACCGTGACGAGAAAGTGGAAACAGCCGAGGATCTTAAAACCGTATCAAAGGCAGAGCCCACAGCAGAGGAGATTGAGGATATGCTCTTTGCCAACAAGATTGTTAAACACAGCAAGAGCAACGCTATCGTGCTTGCCAAGAACAAACAGCTCATCGCTAGTGGTGTAGGACAGACTTCACGTGTCGATTCACTTCGCCACGCAATTGAGAAAGCTGGCAACTTCGGTTTCTCACTCCAGGGTAGCGTTATGGCCAGCGATGCATTCTTCCCCTTCCCCGACTGTGTACAGATTGCTCACGAAGCAGGCGTAACTGCAGTTATACACCCGGGAGGTTCTATCCGCGACAAAGAGTCGGTTGACTACTGCGATGCGAATGGCGTTTCAATGGTTATCACCGGTTTCCGTCACTTCAAACATTAAAAAACTTTTAAAACAGAAACAGAATGGGACTTTTTTCATTCACACAAGATGTAGCCATCGACCTTGGTACTGCCAACACCATCATCTCCTACAACGGAAAGATTGTTGTTGACGAACCCTCGGTGGTTGCCATAGACGGCCAAAAGAAAATGATTGCCGTCGGCGAACGTGCAAAGCAGATGCACGAAAAGACCAACCCCAACATACAAACCATTCGCCCCTTGCGCGACGGAGTCATCGCCGACTTCTACGCTTGCGAGATGATGATGCGCGGCCTCATAGAGAAAGTAAACATGGGCAGCAAATTGTTCACACCCTCGCTCCGTATGGTTATCGGCGTTCCCTACGGTTCAACCGAGGTTGAGCTCCGTGCTGTACGCGACTCAGCCGAGCACGCCGGCGGACGCGACGTATATCTCATTTACGAGCCCATGGCTTCGGCTCTTGGTATCGGTCTCGATGTACTCGCACCCGAGGGTAACATGGTGGTGGATATAGGTGGTGGTTCTACCGAGATTGCAGTAATCTCTCTTGGAGGTATTGTTTCAAACGGTTCATTGCGCACTGCCGGTGATGACTTCACAGCCGACATTCAGGAGTATATGAGCCGCCAGCACAACGTACGTGTCAGCGAGCGTATGGCCGAGCGTATCAAAATACACGTAGGCTCTGCCCTCACCGACCTTGGCGACGAGGCTCCCCAGGACTATATAGTACACGGTCCCAACCGCATCACAGCTATGCCCATTGAGGTTCCCGTATGCTACCAGGAGATTGCACACTGTATCGACAAGTCTATTATGAAGATTGAGAACGCTATCATAAGCGCCCTCGAAGCTACACCTCCCGAATTGTACGCCGACATCGTACACAATGGTATCTACCTTGCCGGTGGTGGTGCATTGCTTCGCGGTCTCGACAAGCGTTTGGAAAACAAAATCAACATCCCCTTCCACATTGCCGAGAACCCTCTCTACTGTGTAGCCAAAGGTACAGCACTTGCGCTCAACGACCTTAACTATCCATTCTTGATGCGATAATCCGAGAGCACCGTGCAAACATTGTTGAACTTTATAATTAAGCATAACCACTGGTTCCTTTTCCTTGTTCTGGAAGGAATCGGTGTTATGCTTATTGCACAATTCAACAACTACCAAAGTGCAACACTTTTCACATCGGCCAACAGCGTTGCAGGCAACATTTTTGCCACAATGACCGATGTTGGCAGTTACTTCAACCTCAAAAGCGAGAACGAGAAACTGCTACAACACAATTGCGAGCTAAACCAAGAGGTAGCCGAACTGAAAGAACAGCTTGCAACAATAAGCGACAGTATCACAATTGAACAACTGCGCAAACAAAACAAAAGTGATCTCCACTACAACACGGCTACCGTTATAAACAACTCACTCAACAAGGTAAACAACTACATCACCCTAGACAAAGGCACCGACGACGGGCTGTCGCCCGGTATGGGTGTCTTTTGCGAAGCCGGTGTAGTGGGTATTGTTTACGAAACTTCGCCCAACTTCTCAATTGTAATACCCTTGCTCAACAGCAAAAGCAATATCAGTTGCCGTGTAAAGGGCGATGACAATTTCAGCAGCTTGCAATGGAAAAGCGGCGATGTGCAGTACTCTTATCTCATAGACCTGCCCCGCTATGCAAAGCTTGAGAAAGGCGACACCGTTGTAACCAGCGGTTTTTCATCTATATTTCCAAAAGATTTACCCATTGGAACCATTGAGGAGAAAGAGGAGTCGGCCAACGATATGTTCTATAGCGCGAGAGTTAAATTGTTTACCGATTTTTCAACGCTCACAAAGGTATATATAGTTGGCAACAAAGGGCAGAAAGAACAAAAAGAACTGGAGAAGAAAAGCACAAGCGACAAATGACAAGAGATACACTCATACGCGTACGCAATTTTGTGATATTAGTGCTAATACAGGCACTGATATTCAGCCGCATACACCTGTTCGGCTATGCTACCGCGCACATATATCTCATATTTCTCCTGAAACTGCCACGTTTCACTTCGAAGAATGAAAATCTTTTATGGGGTTTTCTCTTCGGTCTTGCTGTTGATATTTTTGCAAACACACCGGGCATAAATGCGTGCGCTGCAACAGCGATGGCTTTTGTACGTCACAATATACTCGATGCATTCACACAAAAAGGCACAGCCGACGACTTCGTACCCGGCATACACACAATAGGCTGGAGCGGCTACACAACATACTCGCTTCTCTGCCTGCTTGTCTTCTACAGCGTATTGTACCTGCTTGAACTGTTCACAATACAATACCCCGTAACACTGCTTGTCAGCGTATTGAGCAGCACCCTGCTCACAATGTTCTTCACTCTTGTAATTGAATGTTTCACCCGCAAGAGATAGAACACTATGAATATACACCAATACGACAAACGTAAATATATTCTTGCAGGAACGGTATTACTGGTACTTACCACATATATCATACAACTCTTCAACCTGCAAATTGTAAGCGACCAGTACAAGTCGAAAGCCGACAGTAACGCTTTCTACAAAAAGACCATCTATCCCGCCCGCGGACATATGTACGACCGCAACGGCAAACTGCTCGTATATAACCGCCCTGCTTACGACATAACCTTTGTACCGCGCGAAGCTAAAAACATTGATACACTTGAGCTGTGCAATGCACTCAATATAACCCGTGAAGAGTTTGAAACACGTATGGAGAGAGTGCGTAACAGCCGTTACAACCCTGGCTACTCATCATACACCGAACAGGTATTCATCACACAGCTCCCGGCCGAGGAGTTTGCACAATTTCAGGAAAAGATATTTCGTTTTCCGGGCTTCTATGTACGCAAACGCTCCATACGCCAATATACCTACGATGTAGGAGGAGTACTGTTCGGCGACATCGGCGAGGTTTCGCAAAAGAAGATAGACAAAGACCCTTATTACAGCCGAGGCGACTATATTGGAACACAAGGACTCGAAGCTTCGTATGAAGAGGTGTTGCGAGGCGAGAAGGGCACAGAGACTCTCCTGCGTGATGCTCGTGGACGCATACAGGGCAAATACCGCGATGGAGCACTCGACACCTTGCCCATACGCGGAAAAGACCTTACACTTGGACTCGACATTGAACTGCAACGATTGGGCGAACGTCTGATGAAAAACAAGATAGGCAGCATTGTAGCCATAGAACCGGCTACCGGCGAGATATTATGTATGGTGTCGGCACCATCATACGACCCTCGCCTTCTTACCGGCCGTGCACGTGGAGAGAACCACAAGAAACTCTCGAAGGACAAACGCAAGCCACTCTTGAACCGTGCGATAATGGGAACATACCCTCCCGGCTCAACATTCAAGATATCACAGGCGCTCACATTTCTGCAAGAGGGCATAATAACCCCGCAGACAAGCTTCCCCTGCCATGGAGGATTCAGAATAAAGAACTTCAAACTCGGTTGCCACCCGCACTCTTCGCCAATACCGCTTGTTCCGGCAATAGCAACATCGTGCAACGCATACTTCTGTTGGGGATTGCACCGTATGTTTGCAGCCGACAAATATGGCAGCACACAAGAGGCTATGGACAAGTGGCGCGACTATATGGTATCTATGGGCTTCGGCTACAAACTGGGTATTGACCTCCCTGGTGAAGTACGCGGTATGATACCCAATGCAAACTACTATAACCGCCATTACGGCAAACACTGGAAGGCGACCACCGTTGTAAGTATATCTATCGGACAGGGTGAGGTAACGCTCACACCTTTGCAGATAGCCAACCTGGGAGCAACTATTGCAAACCGTGGCGAGTACATCGCACCGCACCTTGTCAGCAAAATAGAAAACGACACCATCAACAGCATATACCGCACAAGCAAAAAGAGCCTCGCCGAGAGAAAGGCCTACGAGGAGGTGGTAAAAGGTATGCGCGAGGCAGTGCTGAATGGAACGTGTCGCGCAGCCGACATTCCCGGATGGGAGGTTTGCGGCAAAACAGGTACAGCACAGAACCGTGGCAAGGACCACTCGGCATTTATGGGCTTCGCGCCAATGAACAACCCCAAAATCGCAATTGCCGTGTATGTTGAAAATGGCGGATTTGGTGCTACATACGGAGTACCCATCGGTGCTCTCATTATGGAGCAGTACCTCAACGGAGAGTTAAGCGAAACAAGCAAAGAAAAAGCAAAGGCTATTGAAGAGAAAGTAATCTACTATGGAACGGACGAAAGGTAACATATTCAGCCGCATCGACTGGCCTCTGGTGGCCCTCTTCGCCATACTGGCAACAATGGGTTGGTTGAGTATATGCGGAGCAAGCTACAGCTACATAGAAAGCGATTTCCTCGACTTTTTCTCTATGAGTGAGAGAACAGGAAAGCAAGCTATGTGGATGGGAGTATCGTTACTTGTCGGCACCGTGCTGCTATGCATAGAGAAGAACAGTTACAAAGACTTTGCGCCCATCATCTATGCAGCAACAATGCTGCTTGGCATTATCACCATATTTGTAGCACGCGACATTAAAGGTTCACGCTCCTGGCTGCCATTAGGCCCTTTCAGCTTGCAACCAGCCGAGTTTATGAAATTCGCCACAACACTCACCCTCGCAGCTTTTATGGGGCGATACGGATTCAAGATAAGCGACAACAGCCAATTCATAAAGTGCATAGCCATAATATTGTTGCCAATGCTTATTATTGTGGCACAGAAAGAGACCGGTAGCGCACTTGTATATCTCTCTTTCTTCCTCGTACTCTATCGCGAAGGAATGACCGGCATTGTACTTCTTATGGCAATCAGCGCCGTAGTATATTTTGTTGTGGGCATACGATATAGCGACATCGCATCGGAAAACTTGCCAATAATCATAGGCCCATATGCCGTAACACTTCTCATACAAGCCTTCTCACTCGCTATGATAAGGTTTTGGTGTAAGCACAGAGAGACATTCTTCATACTCTTTTTGGTAAATGCCGGTGTAAGCCTTCTAACTTATCTCACCGCCATATATATCATAGCATTCAACATAATGGTGGTGCAATATCTGCTGCTTGCATTTAATGTAGTATTCCTGCTCGTGCGTGCACGACTGAAAAAAGAGAGCCGCAACATATGGATTGCGGCATACATAATAGGTGCTATCGCATTCTTCGGTTCATGCGACTACGTTATGCACAACGTGCTGAAACCGCACCAGAGAGTGCGTATAGAGGTTCTGCTGGGATTGAAGGAGGACCTTGCAGGTGCAGGCTACAATGTACACCAATCAAAGATAGCCATAGGCTCGGGGGGATTTGCGGGAAAAGGTTTCTTGAACGGAACACAGACAAAACTAAAATATGTTCCCGAACAGGACACAGACTTTATCTTCTGCACCATAGGCGAAGAGCAGGGTTTCCTTGGTTCCTGCGCAGTGCTCACTGTTTTTGCGCTCTTCATTCTGCGCCTCATGACGCTTGCCGAACGGCAGAACAACATCTTCGGCAGGGTATATGGATATGCCCTGGCCTCAATATTCTTCTTTCATTTTACCATAAATGTGGGAATGGTTCTCGGTATTATGCCCGTGATAGGCATACCATTGCCTTTCTTCAGCTACGGTGGCTCTTCGTTCCTTGGCTTCTCGATTCTGCTTTTTACCTTTCTGAGGGTAGATGCCGACCGCGAGGCACGAGCCTGATACCCACATCGTAAATCCCTTGCAACAGAGTATCGCCCATCAGGTGGGTAATACGTATATCAAATGGTTGGTAGGAAGGAATATCCTTTGACGATACAAAGTACTCCTCCTGATAAAGGATTCCGGCCGTTGTGCCGTTCCTACGGCCATTCTCATCGTATATATCACAGCAAATGCTGTCGCGCGAAACAAGGCTGTCGCCGGCAACAACATCTATTTGAAGCCACAAATCTTTGTAGGGATAAGCTGCGCTATAACGTATGCCGGCGAAAATATCAACAGGGTTATCCACTTCGGTCTCTATGTGATGACCGAAGAAAAGCGTATCACTTTTATGCCACACACCGCCTGTAGAACGATAGTCGTGTGAGAGAGAGCAACCGCCAACAGCCATTGCAAGCAAAAGCGCAAAAAGCCAAAAGTGATTACTCGCTTTTTTGAGATTTCTCGCCTTTGCCATTGCCGCGATTTTCATTACCGTGACGCTTGCCGCCGTGCCCTTTCTTGCGTTTCTTGTTCTTGCCTGCATTGTCGAAACGGTTAATATTCTCCTGCTCCAACAAATCCACAGGACGCTTAGGCTCGTTTGCACCCGAAGCATCGAGAGTTGCGGGGCGCTCACCGCGCTTGTTCATCTCGATTACCGTGTGCGCTCTGCGTGCTGTTATGGTAACAAGGTTGGCGGGAATATGCTTGTCGGTAGAGTATGTTACCTCTCCGCGCAAAATGTCGGCCTTGAAGAAATAATATGTACCATCGGCAGTTTCAAGCTCTATGTCGCGCGAAGGGAATGCACGTGAAGCCTCAACATAGGCATCTACCTCATAGTTAAGACAACATTTGAGTTTTGCACACTGACCAGCCAGCTTCTGCGGGTTAAGCGAAATATCCTGGAAACGGGCTGCCGAAGTTGATACAGAAATAAAGTTTGTGGTAAATGTAGCACAACAAAGTTCACGACCGCAAGGGCCTATGCCACCTATGCGACCGGCCTCCTGGCGCGCACCAATCTGCTTCATCTCAATCTTTATCTTGAATGTATCGGCAAGCACCTTGATGAGTTGGCGGAAATCGACACGATTATCGGCAATATAGTAGAAGATAGCCTTCTGTCCATCGCCTTGGTACTCCACATCACCAATCTTCATATCGAGATTGAGGTCCTTGGCAATCTGACGAGAGCGTATCATTGTATCGTGCTCACGTGCCTTTGCCTCCTCATATTTTTCCATATCCACAGGCTTTGCCTTGCGGTATATGCGTTTGAACTCACTCTCGGGAGTAAGGCGTGTTTTCTTAAGCTGCAGAAGAACAAGACGGCCGGTCATAGTAACCGTGCCTATATCGTGACCGGGAGTAGCCTCCACGGCCACCACATCACCCTTCTGCAACGGCAGGTTGTTGCTGTTCTTGTAATACCCCTTGCGGGTGTTCTTGAACTGCACCTCAACGATGTCGGTATATTCCTCGTTTCCAGGCACACCGGCCAACCAATCAAAGGTGTTGAGCGGAGCATCCATTTTGCCACAACCCTCGCAGCAGATACCTGCACAATGGTTATTCTCTTTATATTTCAATTTATCCATTTAACGGTTTTTTATCCAAACAATCATTCTCAACGCGGTGTCGAAGAAGACCATTTTTGCATTTACATTCTGTTCTATATGTCGTTGCGCCTCGGAAAGTTCCTCCATAATGCCGAATATATTGCGTTCGTTCACAAAGGGTGAAAAACGCACCGAGAAGTTACGCTCGTCGGCCGAGAGGAAAACCATCTCGTCGCGTTTGAAGTTCATAATAAAATTCTCGCGTATCATACGCTGGCAATACTCCAGCAAGCGTTTCTGACGCTCGCGGCCCATAGCAGCCACACGCTCGCTCCACCCCTTCATCTCCTGTATGTTACGGGCATACGCAGCACGCATCATCTGCGCAAAAAGTTCCAGATAAAGAGTTTTCTCTTCGTCGAGCGACAACAGCTCTTCGGCTTTCTCCACACTACCGCCACACTGCTGTGCTATACGCGCCGCATCTTCGGGTGTAAGGCCGTAGCGGGCAATGAGCGCATGCTGCATATCCTCTTGCACAATACGAGGAACATCGACACGCTGGGTACGGCTCAATATTGTAGGTATTATCAGGTCGGGCTCCTCCGAAACAAGAATAAACAGTGTGTCGGCAGGCGGTTCCTCAATAATCTTCAACAATTTATTGGAGCCTGCCTCCTTCATTTTTTCGGGCAGCCATATTATTACCACTTTCCAGCCACCCTCGCGTGCGTGCATGGAGAGTTTATGTAAAATCTCTGCACTTTCGCGCTCATAAATCATTGGTTGCTGATTTTCAACATCGAGTTTCTGCAACCAGGCATCATAGCTGAAATATGGATTCTTTATAAGCAATTCGCGCCATTCGGCAATGTAATCGTCACTTATAGGCGCCGAGTCGGAACCACTGCTTTTCTTCTTTTTAACAGGGAACACAAAGTGCAAATCACTGTGTATGAGTTTGTCAACTTTTATACAAGTGGGACACAAGCCGCAAGCCTCACCGCCGTGTTTGTTGCCACAGAGAAGATAACGTGCGAGTGCAACGGCTATTGCAAGTTTGCCGTTACCACGAGGACCGGTCAAGAGTAAAGCGTGAGCCAAACGGTTTTCATCGACCGAACGGCGCAACAACTCTGTCACCTTCTCCTGCCCTATTATGTCACCGAAAGAAAACGCCATCAATAAATAGTTTTTGCAATCTCACAAACGCTTTCCACCGCGTTTATGGTGTAAAAATGAATACTCGGCACACCTTTTGCCATAAGCTCACGGCACTGCGCCACAGCCCATTCACGCCCCACTTGCGCAGCAGCGGCATCATCCTTGCACTGCAACATGGCAGCTACAAGTTCCTCGGGCAAATCGACACGGAATGTCTTGGGAAGGACATTCAACTGCGAAAGACGGTGCATTGGTTTTATACCTGGGATAATGGGAATTGTGATACCCATCGCACGAGCTCGCTCAACAAATTCAAAGAACTTTTTGTTGTCGAAGAACATCTGTGTAACCGCGTACTCTGCACCCTCGTCGGCTTTTTGTTTAAGCACCATTAGGTCGCTTTCCATATTGGGAGCCTCCTCGTGTTTTTCGGGATAGCAGGCAACGCCGCAAGAGAAACACTCGCCGCGCTCCTTCATAGGTGTTCCATCAATGAAATAACCTTCGTTGAAACGGTTCACCTGACGCAAAAGGTCTATTGCGTGCTTGTGCGAATTACATTGTGTCGCACTCTCACCTTTACACTTGTCACCACGCAACACAAGAATATCGGTTATGCCCGATAATTGCAGGTCTATAAGCACATATTCAGTCTCCTCCAATGAATAGCCATTGCAAAGGATGTGAGGCACCACTGGCACCCCGAAACGATGGTTTATAGCCGTTGCCACCGCCACCGTACCGGGACGACGGCGTATTGAGCCACGACGGAACATTCCGTTACCCACGTCAACGTATATGGGCTCGCTGTGATGTGTGGTAATGTTTATATATTTAGGGTCGAATTCCATCAACTTCTCAATGTCTCCAAAGAGCTTTTCCTTGCCCGTACCTTTTACAGGTGGCAACACTTCAAAAGAGAAGGCTGTTTTGTCGCTGGAATTTATACTGTCTATTACTCTCATATATCAAAATCGGTTAAAACAACTGCCTGTATGGCACAAAAGCCTACACACCGTGTAAGATACAAAGTTAACGCAAAGCAAGTGCAATACAAAATAAATTATGCAAATTTTAGTACTCTACGGCAAAAAGCAGAAGAAAAATCCCCCGCACCAAACAGCACGGGGGAAACACTCAAAAACTATGATAAATTCACAAACCTAATTCAATTATCTATATCAATTATCTGGAATCTTTTGTTGAAAGTAAGCTCCAAACGATTAGATAGTTTCACTTCATAATCATTGGCATCGCGCTCAATCTTCAGAATCTTGGCATCGGGATAGTGCGCCTTTACAAACTCTTTTATCGCATCGGGTACTATTAGCGTGGGTACCTCGCTGTAACGGCAATCGACATCCTTCCATTCACCTTTGCGTGTGAATTCAAGTTTTGCACCATCGGTGAACACCACTTCATAAGAGTGCTCACGGAAATCTCTTTCAAGTTTAGCGTAGGAAATTTTAAAACCAGCGAAGTATGTGTTAATAAAACTCTGTGCGTTAGCAGGCAACATCTCTTTTGTAATAATTTTGTCGTTGTCGGCACTTACGTTCAAAACTCCGAATGAAAAAATCGCAGCCAATACAAATAAAATCTTTTTCATAAATTCAAATTTAATTCAGTTATACTTATTTTATTTAACGCTTAAACAGGTGGTGTTGTTTATCTCTTCCACTCTGTTTACGATGCAAATATTATATGCGATTCTGAAATGAAATTGAAATTTTCGTTTTTTTGAAAAAAAAATTATGCTAAAAACAAAAAAATCCCCCGAAGAGGATTTTTTCTATATATAAGTTTGGGCAACCAGGCTAAAAAACAACCTCGAAACGATGATTGCCTGCGGCAAAGGAGTAATGCACCTTGTAACCATAATAACGCACAACAGCACCTACAAGCGCAAGACCAAGCCCGGTATTGCCACTCTTGCCGGCTTTGTAAAAGCGGTCAAAAAGGCGTTGCTCGTCGAGCGGAGCATCGCCGTTGTTCGACACAACAACACTGTTTTCGGTTACCACACACTCAACACAAGCACCACCAGGAGAGTGAAGAAATGCATTTTTCACAAGGTTGGTCACAAGTATCAGAGCCAGTTCCTCGTTCATACGTACCACAAGATGACGAGAAGCATCTATGCGACATTCCAAACCACGATCGGCATAGATTTCAGAATATGTTTCAGCCTCGGAACGTAAAATTTCAGCAATATTCACATCCACGGCATCCGGGAACTGACCGTTATCGATTTTTGTGAGCAGAAGCAACGTGCGATTAAGGCGCACAAGACGACGCAGGGATTGTTGCATTTTATAAAGTTCCATAGCCTGTTCTTCGCTCAACTCTGTATTGTTCATCAACCATTCTATACGATTGCCAATAACAGCCAATGGAGTCTGCAACTCGTGTGAAGCATTGCCCAAAAATTCCTTTTGCTGCTCAAAATAGCTTTCGGCACGCGCTATGGTACTCTTTGCACTATATAGCAACTTATCAAACTCCACAACCGACGACGATGCAGGAAACCCTTTCACTCCCTTTCCGGGGGTATATTTGTCGAGCCACGCAAGCAAACGGTAAAGAGGGCGCATACTGCGCTTGAATACCAGAATGGTAGCAATGAACACAGTGAGTACAACCACCAAATAGAGAGAAAGTATGTGCCAAAAGACCGACAATAGCAGGTCGGCACGCTCGAATGTGGGCATTGTAACCACAAGACGATAGGCCTGCCCCAGAGCATCGTGAAAATGAGCTGTGAGCACACGCGCAGGTTCTGTCTCGCGCTTTTCGTGAATATAGACAAGCGAGTCGCTATAGGCCATCGAAGCAGGTGTGAGTGCAGCATCGCCCAACAGTTCAAGCGTGTAACTATTGTTGCTGCCATCGCCGGGAGTAGGAAGTTCAACACCTGCAAGAGCACGGCGTATTATAAGTTCGGCATACCCTTCAAGGCTATCGTCAGTTTCATCATTTATCTCCTCCACCATAGAGAAGTAGAACACCACCGACCAAAGGGCGAGAATGGGCAGAAGAGCCACTGCCATACGCCATATTATACTATAGAGAAGTTTCATACCTCGGCAAATTTATACCCGAAGCCATAGACCGCCTTGATATTCGCCGTTGCACCGGCCTCGGTAAGTTTCTTTCTCAAATTCTTTATCTGCGCATATATGAACTGGAAGTTATCCACTGCATCTATATGGTCACCCCAGACAGCCTCGGCAAGCACAGCCTTGTCAACGATGTGCCCCGGACGTTGCATAAAATAGAGCAAAATATCGAACTCTTTCTTGAGCAGAGGCACATTGCAACCGGCCACCGCAACAGTGCGGCTTTGCAGGTTAAGTGCAATGTTCCCACTCGACATCTGTTGCGTTACCGCACCATTGCCACGACGCAACACGCTCTTTATTCGCGCCGAAAGTTCGGCCATATAAAAAGGCTTGGCAAGGTAATCGTCGGCTCCAAGGTCGAGACCCGCCACCTTGTCATCAATGGAATCGCGCGCCGAAATTATTATCACTCTGTCACCCTTGTCGAGCAACTTTATATGTTCAAGCAATTTAAGACCATTGCCGTCGGGCAACATAATATCGAGCAGAATACAATCGTAACTGTACCCGGCTATTTTATCTTCAGCTTCGAAGAGAGTGGCAGCAGTCTCCACCACATAGCCCTCTCCACGCAAAGCACGCGACATAATCTCGCTCAACGACGCATCGTCCTCTATTATCAGCAGTTTCATGGTTTTTACGTTTTTGTAAAGAAAGGGAATAAAACTGAAATGAATTTGAAACCCGTTAACTAATCGACATAGTGAGCCACAAGCTCAAAATCGAGTTGCTTGCGGTCAAGGTTGGCACGCGCAATGCGTATGCGTACTGCATCACCAATGGTGTAACGCTTGTGCTTGCGACGCCCCACAAGGCAGTAATTGGCATCGTCAAACTCGTAGTAATCGTCCTGCAATGTACGCAACGGAACCATACCCTCGCACTTATTCTCGTTTATTTCGGCATAGAAGCCCCACTCGGTAACACCGCTTATCACAGCGTCGAACTCATCGCCAATGTGCTCGCTCATAAACTCCACCTGCTTGTACTTGATGCTCGCGCGCTCGGCATTTGCAGCAACCTGTTCCTGCGCCGAACAATGCTCACAGAAATCATCGTACTTGGGAAGGCTTGCCGAACGTGCCCCCTGCAACAGATAGCGGGTAAGGAGACGATGCACAAGCAAGTCGGGGTAACGACGAATGGGCGAAGTGAAGTGCGTGTAGTAACGGAATGCAAGACCATAGTGACCTATGTTCTCGGTAGAATAGCGTGCCTTCTGCATTGTACGCACCGAAATTTGTTCTATCACATTCTGCTCTTTGGTACCGTGTACCTCTTTGAGCAGGTTGTTCATTGCCGATGCCGATGTTGTGCGGCCTGAACCGCTACGCATCTTGTAGCCCAACTTGCTCACAAAATTGGAGAGCATAGCAAGTTTTTCGGGGTTGGGTTGGTCGTGTATTCGATAGACAAAAGTCTTTGGAGTGTTGCCCGGCACTCGGCGGCCGATCTTTTCGGCTACAGTGCGGTTTGCAAGCAACATAAACTCCTCAATGAGCTGGTGCGACTCGTTGCTGTCGCTGAAATATACCGACAAAGGTTTACCCTTCTCGTCGAGACGGAAATGCACTTCGGCCTGTTGAAAATCTATCGCTCCGGCTGCAAATCTCTTGGTGCGCATAATCTGTGCAAGAGAGTTCAGTTTGCTTATCTCAGTAAAAAACTCTCCCTCTCCTTTGGTTATAATCTCCTGCACCTCGTCGTAGCAGAAACGACGGTCGCTGTTTATCACAGTACGTGCGATACGGAAGTTCTTTACCTCGGCCTTATCGTTCATTGTGAATATAACCGAGTAGGCAAGTTTATCCTCGTTGGGACGCAAAGAGCAAAGGAAGTTACACAAACGCTCGGGAAGCATTGGTATGGTGCGGTCAACAAGATATATCGATGTGGCACGCTTGTAAGCCTCTTTGTCTATGATGCTACCCTCGGTAACATAATACGATACGTCGGCGATGTGAACACCAATCTCCCACTCACTGTCGGAGAGGGAGCGTATTGAGAGCGCATCGTCGAAGTCCTTTGCATCATCCGGGTCTATTGTAAAGGTTGTTACACCACGGAAATCCTCGCGCTGTGCTATCTCCTCGGGGGTGATGCCCACGGCGAGTTTCTCGGCAGCCTGCTCCACCGCTGCAGGGTATATATAGGGCAAGCCATACTCGGCAAGAATAGCGTTCATTTCGGCATCGTTCTCACCCACCTTACCTAGAATATCCACAACCTTGCCCACAGGGTTCTTGCTGTCAAGCGGCCATTCAAGCATCTTCACGATAGCCTTGTCGCCGTTTCTACCGCCTTTCAAAAGGTCGCGAGGTATGAATATATCGCAAGGCATGGAGCGGTCGTCGGTAAGCAGAAAGGCATAGTGCTTTTCAACGTGCAGTTCACCTACAAAAGTATCGTGTGCACGTTTCAACACCTCAACAACTTCACCCTCACGACCGCGACCGCGTCGACGGGCAAAGAGTGCCACACGCACATAGTCGTCGGTGAGCGCGTGCGCCGAGTTGCGTTCCGACACCATCACCGGCTCACTCTCGTCGTCGGGGTAGAACATGTTGTATCCGTGATTATTGCGCTTGAATGTTCCCAACATCGACGAAGCACTGTTCGCCAACTGGTATCTACGGAAAGCCGGCTCCACAAGATAACCGTCGAAAACCAGGTCATCGAGTATGCTCACACACAACGTACGAGCCGACGAAGAGGTAAGCCCCAACTCCTTGAAAATTTCTTTAGAACTTGCCTGCTCACCATCGTGACGGTTAAAAAACTCAACCAACATATCCACAAGCACCTGCTTGTTTATTTTTCCCTTAGACTTACCGCATTTTTTTGCCATAATATCCGCATTTTATCTATTGCGCTAAATTACGAATAAAAAAAGAGAAAACAAGCAAATCACAGAAAACAACAATCAAAAATTGCGCTTCAATATATCCTTAACCACACCACTGCGCACACTGGCATCCTTTTCAAAAAGCACAGCAACACAATCGGCAGCAAGCAACGATGGTATTGCGTGCGACAACCTTCCCGCCGACAATACCGACAAATCACGTGTCTCTCCACAATGCAACAACTTATACACAAACCGGAAACGAAGCACATCGTAAGCCCTGCGGGCAAACAGGAAAACAGCCCCCTCATCGGGGAAGGCATCCTCTATCCCCGATATTTTGTCGAAGGAAAACAACGAGAACTTATACCTCTTGCCCGACGCGCCAAAAACCGACAAAAGCGATTTTAACTTTTTAACCATAACTGAAAATCATAAAACATAAGCGTTAATACAAAAGTAAGTGCTCCCACTCGCGACCGGGTTGCTATTTTGCCAAAAACATACCCTGCAAACGAGAAAAAAAGAGTACCTTCGCAGACAGAAAACCAATACAATATGTCAGCAAAGAAAATTCTTGTAACGGGAGCAAGCGGCTTCATAGGCAGTTTCATTGTGGAGCAAGGGCTCGAACGAGGATATGAAGTGTGGGCCGGCATACGCCACAGCAGCAACCTGCAATTCCTGCAGGACAAGCGCATAAACCTCATAGAGCTGAACCTAGGCGACAGGGATGCCCTCACCACACAAATAGCCGCCTTTGCCGGCAAACACGGAGCGTGGGACTATGTCGTACACGCTGCCGGCGCAACAAAATGTCTCGATAAAAAGGATTTTTTACGCACAAACTTCGAGGGCACACACAACCTTGTAGAGGCTCTGAAAGCCGCCGATGCAACACCCGAAAAAATAATATACCTTAGCTCGCTTTCAATCTTTGGCCCGGCAAGGGAAGATGAACCACACACCCCCATTAAGGATAGCGACACTGCGGCGCCCAACACCGCATACGGGCACAGCAAACTACTTGCCGAAGCCTACATAAAAAAGTGCGGAGTACCCTATATAACACTGCGCCCCACCGGAGTATATGGCCCGCGCGAACGCGACTACTTTCAAATGGCAGTGAGCATAAAAAACCATATCGACTTTGCCGTTGGTTACAAGAAACAGACGATAACCTTTATATATGTAAAGGACCTTGTAAAGGCAGTCTATCTTGCAATAGAAAAGAGTGTAACAAACCGCAGTTATTTTGTGAGCGAGCCACGCGGTTACAGCAGCCGCAGTTTCAGCGACTACATACAGGAGAGCCTCGGGATAAAATGGGTATTACACATTACAGCACCTCTGTGGGTGCTTAAAGCTATATCGCTGATAACAGAAAGTATCGCACGCATCACCCGCAAGCCGGCAACACTCAACAGCGACAAGTACAACATAATGAAACAACGCAACTGGCTCTGCGACACAACACCAATAGAAAAAGAGCTTGGCTTCACAGCCGACTACACACTTGAGAAAGGCACAAAAGAGACAATCAACTGGTACAAACAAGAACAATGGCTATAAACTTTTTTAAACGCAAAAAAGAGGAAAGAACATTCCTCGCAGTGGAGAAGCTCAACCTGCTCTACAACCTGCTCACCACACTGCTCATAATAATATTCTATCCACGCCTGCACAACCCGCAAGAGATGCTAATGGGGCGTTTCCTCATAGCCTTTGGGACATTTGCTGTAATATACTTATACACCCTTTACCCCTCGCGTGCAACCCGTTTTCTGCGCCTTTTGGGACAAATGGCTCTGCTGAGCTATTGGTACCCCGACACTTTTGAATTCAACCGTATTTTCCCGAACCTCGACCACCTTTTCGCTACCGCCGAATATACGCTTTTCGCGTGCCAGCCGGCACAACTGTTCGACCAGGCATGTAACCACACACTATGGCGCGAAGCATTCAATATGGGATACTGGGCCTACTACCCGATGATTGTAACAATAACCTTGTGGTATTTCTTTAAAAAGGAAGAGGAGAACGAGCGCTGCACATTCATCATTATGGCAGCCTTCTTTATTTACTATTTTATCTACATATTTATACCTGTTGCCGGGCCGCAGTTCTATTTTCCCGTCATAGGCGATGCCAACGCTGCTGCCGGCATTTACCCCGAGATAGGTAATTGGTTCGACCTGAACCCCGAAATAGCCATACCCCAAGCCGGAAAAAGCGGACTTTTCACAAACCTTGTAAATGCAGCACAAGCGTCGGGCGAGCGCCCAACGGCAGCATTCCCAAGTTCTCATATTGGTATCTCCACCATAATAATGTTGCTTGCATTCCGTGCCAAACGCGGGCTTGCACTAACACTTGCACCATTTTACATTCTGCTTTGTTGTGCCACGGTTTATATAAAAGCCCACTATCTCATCGATGGTATTGCCGGTGTCACCAGCGGAGTGGTATTATACCTGCTCACAGCATATATATACAAAAAGACGGGCTGCCGAAAAAACGACAACCCGTCTTAAACGGTAAATTTTACATTCCTGCGACAAGAACCGGAGTTCCGGCAATGAGCGAGGCCGGGACATCTATAACCCGCTGGTTACTGCTCCCACGGAAACGTAGGCTTTCATCCTTCAATGCCTGTACAAATGGGCCATCAACAAGTACATCAATGTGATGCAGAAGTTCTTTTTGCGCCGGGTTCTTCAAAATATCCTCGAATAGAAAGCCGGTGAAACACCATATATTTTTGTCGCTGTTCTCTTTTATTGCCATTGCAAGTTCGGTAAAACCCTGCGGCTGAGCCATTGGGTCGCCACCACTGAATGTAACATCGGCAAAAGGGTCGGCGAGGATAATCTTTAAAATATCAGCCGTCTCCATCGGACGGCCGTTACCCATATCCCACGACTGCGGATTGTGGCATCCCGGACAACGGTTGGGACAACCTGCACAATAGACCGAGGTACGAAACCCCGGTCCATCTACAGTTGTATCTTCGAGTATGTCGAGAATGTAAAGCATTGTATTTATTCGTGCACCACGCGGTCGTTTAGCTCTGCGAGTTTTGCACTGTTCCAACGGTCGGTTGTACCCACGAGATAACCGGTTATTCGCTGCAACTTGTCAAGGCGGGTGCTACCGCATTTAGGACAAGCTTTGAGCTCTTTCTCCGAATTTTCGTAACCGCAGTCAAGACAACGGTTGCGGTTGTGGTTCACAGAGCCATAACCAAGATTATACTTATCCATCATATCAACCACGCGCTTTATGGCTTCGGGGTTATGGGTTGCATCACCGTCAATTTCCACATAGAATATGTGACCACCGCCTGTGAGAGCATGATAAGGAGCCTCAACTTCGGCTTTGTGGCGTGCGCTACACTTGTAATATACAGGAACGTGGTTACTGTTGGTGTAGTAATCGCGGTCGGTAATACCCTCGATTGTACCAAACTCTTTGCGGTCGGCACGGGTAAACTTGCCCGAAAGTCCCTCGGCAGGTGTTGCAAGAACACTGTAATTATGCTGATAACGCTCCGAGAAATCGTTTGCTCTGTCGCGCATATATGTTACTATCTTCACACCAAGCTCCTGAGCCTCGTCGCTCTCACCGTGATGCTTGCCAATAAGAGCCACAAGACACTCGGCAAGACCAATAAAACCAATACCCAAAGTACCCTGGTTTATAACAGAGGCTATCGTGTCAGTAGGCTTAAGCTTATCGCAACCAACCCACAGAGCCGACATAAGCAATGGGAACTGTTTGGCGAATGCAGTGCGTTGGAATTCCATACGCTCGTGCAACTGGCGGGCTGCAATTTCAAGCACTCCGTCGAGTTTTGCAAAGAACTGCGCAATACGTTGTTCTTTGTTTTCAATCTCCATGCACTCTATGGCAATACGCACAATGTTCACAGTGGTGAATGAAAGGTTACCGCGGCCAACAGAAGTTTTGGGACCAAAGCGGTTCTCGAACACACGGGTACGGCAACCCATTGTAGCAACCTCGTGAATGTAGCGTTTAGGATCGTCGGCACGCCACTCATCGTTCTGGTTGAAGGTGGCATCAAGGTTCAAGAAGTTGGGAAAGAAACGACGTGCCGAAACCTTGCATGCAAGTTCATAGAGGTCGTAGTTTCTGTCGGTGGGCAAATAACTCACACCACGTTTCTTTTTCCATATCTGAATGGGGAAGATTGCAGTCTCACCGTTACCAACGCCACGATAAGTACTGTTGAGCAACTCGCGTATAACGCAACGGCCTTCGGCCGATGTATCGGTACCATAGTTTATGGAGCTGAAGACCACCTGGTTTCCACCGCGAGAGTGTATAGTGTTCATATTGTGGATAAATGCCTCCATTGCCTGATGCACACGTTTCACAGTCTTGTTCATCGCGTGCTGGACGATGCGCTCGTCACCTGAGAGAAAATCAAGGGGTGCCTCAATGTAGTCCTCTACCTCCTTATTATATAGATGTTCGTAACTTACCATCATAAGCCCCTCGAGCGATTTCAACTCCTCAATAAAGGTGTTGCGCACATAGGGTGCCATATAGAAGTCGAAAGCAGGTATCGCCTGGCCTCCGTGCATCTCGTTCTGCGCAGTCTCCATAGATATGCAGGCAAGCACGCTCGCAGTTTCAATACGTTTTGCGGGACGCGACTCGCCGTGGCCTACACAAAAGCCATTGTGCAGAATATGGTCGAGAGGGTGCTGGCAGCAGGTGAGGCTCTTTGTGGGATAGTAATCCTTGTCGTGAATGTGTATGTAACTATTGCGCACAGCCTCCAACACCTCGTCGCCCAAGAGGAAGTCATCGACGAAAGGTTTTGTAGTTTCGCTTGAGAACTTCATCATCATACCGGCAGGTGTGTCGGCATTCATATTGGCATTCTCGCGAGTTATGTCGTTCGATTTTATATTTATAATCTCCTGGAACATATCGCGGGTTTTCGCCTTGCGTGCTATGTGACGCTGGTTGCGGTAGGCAATATATTTTTTGGCAACATCCTTGCGGCTACTCTTCATAAGTTCCATTTCAACCATATCCTGGATGGCCTCAACAGTCATCTGTGAATCACCACGAAAGGAAATGTGGTCGGTAATCTGGCGTATGAGCGACATATCTTCACCCTTTTCGGTATGAAGCATCGCCTTACGGATAGCCGTAATAATTTTTTCCTCATTAAAGCCTACAACGCGTCCATCGCGTTTTAAAACAGTTTGAATCATCTCTTTTTGAAATATTGATGAAGTTTGAAACAAATTTTCGCACCATTGCCCTACCCCACGAGTGGCAACAGCCTTTAATGAATGGCAGGTCTTCCGGCTGGCTCCTCATTCCTGCAGCCTTCCCGAAAAACAGTGGCGATGAGCGCAAGAATATCGTTGGAGGTTTACGGCAGCGGGACTGCCGGGGAGTCTCACCCCGTTCCCTTTTAATGCGTGCAGAGGCATACTCTGACAAGCAACCTATTCTTTGGCGAAAATAGTGATTTTATATCAAATTCTATATATAAAAGAAGTACAATTTTTCAACATTCCACAAAAAAAGAAAAGGGGCAATGCATTGATATGCACAACCCGCTTTCCACACATCGATTGATGCTGTTTTCTTTATCTGTCACTCCTCGTCGCCAAAGCCTTCAACCCACACACGGGCGCGCTCTTTATGGAATTTAAATAGTACATTGACAGGAGTGGAAGTATAGGTCAACGGCTCGAAAAATGCAGGGTGTTCCTTGAAACAGGGATACAAGACCTCACGCGTATAACGGAAGCCCATATTTTCGAGAATGATAAAATCCACATTATCGGCAAGAAGGTCGCGCACTATCTGCACATTTGTATAACTCTCTTTGAGACGCACGCCACGCACACCCTTGTGTACATAAAGAAGTTCGGGCTTGCGCGAAGCAACTATACAGGAATCACCACGGGTGGCAGCTTCGGCACCCATAGCAAAAAAGGCTCTTACAGTAATAGGATAGCCGGTACGCGCCTCTCGATGAAGACCCCAGACAGTATGTTTGCTTGTGTCCTTGCAATAGAAGAACATAGGTACAAAAAGCAAAAGTAAAAACCACGGTGAAAAGGCTCTTTTCAATATGCGACGACACAGAATATCGCACAAGCCCCACACCCCGGCAAAAAGGCCTGCCGTAACAACCGGCAACACAATTATCATATAGCGATAATAGCTGGGAGTGTCCATTATGGAGACAAGTGCAATGTTGCCAACAAGAAACAACGGCAACACGAAACGCAATCTCTTGAGCCTGTAAAAGCCAAAAAAAGTGAGAGCCAAAAGGGAGAATGCAATAAAGTAGAGCAAGAGAGAGGGTTCTGCACCATAATGCACCCTGAAAAGAGGAAGCACACTCTCGGGCATTACCTGCACCACAAGCATCTTTAAAGTTGCAAAGACTTTTGTAAAATCGAGCTGATGTATATAACGCGACTGTTCAAGCCCTAGAAGAGCACTACGCAAAGCCCACGGCGCATAACCCGCCACAAAAGCACCCGACAACAGAAGAGCCATTCTGAAACGACGCGCCAGCAACAATGCCATCACAAAAGCACCCACAAAGACCATCGCCTGTGTGCGTATAAAAAAGGTATAAACCGTTGCAAACAGGAATATGTAGAGCCAGGGCGACCGCCACTCTATTTTATTATCGGTGGTAAGATGCACAAAAGCCCACAACGAAAGCATTATGAAGAATATGCACGAAGGCTCGCTCATCATCATTCTTGAAAACTCCAGGATGTGCGGTGTCACAAGCACAGCCGCTCCCACAATAAAGGCCAACGATTTTTTAACACCCTCGGCAACAAGAGTGTAGAACAGCATAAGCACTGCACCGAAAAGGAACAACAGGTTTAAAACCTTTTGCGCCACCACACTGCCGGTAAACAGGCGCACAAGAGCCATAAGCAACGGATAGCCCGGCGGAAAGTGCGCCGTGGCATTCCCAAGCATATCGGTATAACCGTTGCCCGACGCAAGCGATGAGGCAAAAATATAGTAGTAGCAGTTATCGCCGTTTATATCAATCTTACGGTCGAAGATATATACAAACACCAACAGGGCAAGCAAAGCCAGCCCTGTTGAATAAGATATTTTTGGTATAAATCGTGAAATCTTCATCTCGCATCATTTGTTATGCTCAGCCTCAATCTCCTCGGGAGCCATAGGCTTGTATTTACCCAAACGACGGGCACCGCCGTCGAACACAAGGTAATCTTCCTCGTTACGTATGCCGCCGAAATTACGCCAAGCATCGAGTTTGTCGTAACAGATGAAATCGGTAAACTGCTTTTCGGCACGCCACTTGTCTATGAGGTCGGGGATAAAATAGATTCCGGGCTCAACGGTAAATACATAGCCGGGTTCAAGTGCCTTTGCAAGGCGCAACGATTTCCAGCCGAAAAGTGTGCTCTTTGAACGGCCCTCCTCATAACCTACATAAAGCTCGCCAAAGTTCTCCATATCGTGTACATCGAGTCCCATCATGTGACCAAGGCCGTGAGGAAGGAACATACAGGCAGCACCAACACGGGCTGCTTCTGCAGGGTCACCCTTCATAAGACCAAGTTCCACCATACCCTTTGCAATTTCGGTAAGCACGGTCTGGTGCACTGCGCGATACTCCACTCCGGGCGCAAGCATATCGGTCGCCGCAACGTGTGCGCGACGCAAAATGTTGCACACCGTGCGCTGTTGCTCGGTAAACTGTTTGCCAACAGGCATAGTGGTTGTGAGGTCACCGGCATAGTGCATGGCATTCTCACAACCCGAGTCAAGCAGGAACATCTGTCCATCTTTAAGAGGCTCGGTACCATAGGCGTGGTTGTGAAGTGTCTGACCATTTATGGTGGCAATTATAGGGAAAGAGAGGTTGAAGTTGTGCTTTGCAGCCTCGGCCTGAACAACCGAAACAATTTCGGCCTCTGTGGTTCCCGGACGCACGGCACGCATTGCAGCACAGTGCATATCGACCGAAACGTTCACAGCCTCCTCTATCTGCTCAATCTCCTCGGCAGTCTTGTAGTTACGCTGAGCTATTACAGCCTTTACAAAATCCATGGATGCCGCAGTTTGCTGCTCTGCGGGATTTATGCCGAGAAGTTCCTGCAACCACACCTTGTGGTCGCCACGATAAGGCGGGAGAAAATGTACCTTCTGCCCCTTGCTCTGCGCAGCCTTTACATACGACGCAAGAGAGCTCATAGGCATAGTAAGTGTTATTCCCACTCTCTCACTCTTCTCCTTTATGGTAGGCTGCACGCCTGTCCACACAATATCGTCAATGGTAAGTTCGTCACCAAAGATTATCTCTTTATCCTCATCGATATCTATCACGGCTGCAAGCCCTGAATAATCGGAAGCAAAATAGTAAAGGAAGGTTGAGTCCTGGCGAAAATGATATGCATTGTCGGCATAGTTTACACCAACCTCGGTGTTGCCGAGGAAAAGCAAAAGGCCGCTGCCCACTTTCTGTTTCAGGGCGGCACGACGGGCGATGTAAGTCTCTTTCTGGAACATAGTTATAAGTTTTTAATTCTATCGTTTTATAACGGCACGCACAGCAAACCACAAATGGCTGCACAAGGTTGTGAAAAGACCGTAGTGCTTGCTCATTATGGAAAAACGCTCGATGAGCGACCTGCGGTGGTTTTGCAAAGATAAACCATTTTGCAAATAATTCACTATGATAGTATGTGTATTAACGAGTTTTGACGATTTTTTCATAACCCTTATACACCAATCGACATCGGACGAAAAGCGGTACTTCAAGTCGTAGAACGGAGCCACGTCACGACGCACGAAAAAGGCCTGATGGCATACAAGCATACCCTGCTTAAAGCTTTTCCAGGTTAGTTTTTCTGGTGCCGAAAGACGGCGCATTCTAATAAAATTACGTTCCTCGTCAACCTCGGCAGTTTCACCATAGAGCACTTCGGGGAGTGTGTCGCAGCCATCGAGAGCTGCCACCATACGTTCAAGTGTATCGGGAGCATAAAGCGAATCACCTGCATTGAGGAAACAGAGATAGTCGCCCTGCGCCAACGCAATGCCCTTGTTCATGGCATCGTAAAGGCCACTGTCACGCTCACTTACTATGTGAGCAAATTCCACCCCCTCGCCTACAGCCTTTGCAACCGTGTCGTCGGTAGAAGCACCATCGATGAGCAGATACTCGAAATTCCTGTAACTTTGTGCAGCCACACTGCGCAAAGTAGGCTCTATAACCTGTGATGCATTATAAGTAACGGTTATTATGGAAAATTTGGGTTCAAGAGCCATTATTCTTTGTTTTTCAAGCTTTTACGCACCATAAACACAAGCAAGGTCAAAAGTATCGCGCCCACCATTATCGATGAAACGAGCGATATTTTGGCCGAAGCAAGTATAACTTCATCAACACAACGCAACTCAATTTCGTGCTCACCGGCAGGCACAGGCAGAGCGCGCAACAAGTAATCGGCACGCAGCAGAGGCACCTCTTCGCCATCGATATAAGCCTTCCACGTTTTATAATAGACCTCGGAGAATACCGCGAGCTGTGGTGCAGGAGAGTAACTCTTGTATTTCAGGCATCCCGGGTTCACCAGTTCCACCATCTCAATGAAAGCAGAAGAGTCGGCGGGGTGATTATATTTTTCACTGTCAGCAAATTTGTCCTGCCAGCTTTTTTCCATATAAGCAGTGGTGAGAAGGTCGCCGGTTCCTATTGCAGCAATCTCTTCGTCGGGAGTATCAACCCACGCAATGTTATCGACAAACCAGCAGTTGCCCATAGCGTCGGGGTTGACCTGTACCTGCGGAGCATCGTTCTCTCCGGGCACAATAACATAGCGCACATTGAGCATATTTACGATATTCATATTTATGCTGCCGCTGAAGTAGTTGTCGATTAGATCCTGATAACGACGTAACTTTGCAGGGCTGTAACCGCCTACCGATTTGTGGAAGTACGATGTACGCGAATCGTTGAATGTGCTCGACGCAAGATTAAGCACACGATAGTTGGGGTGAGTATCGCGCAAGATAAGTTTGTCGGCAGCTGTGGGGAGGAACTCCTCGACCTTCTTCTGGGGGACAAAATCGTCCCACGAAAGGAAACGCCAAGCAACCGGCCAAAGGTCGGCAAGCACAAAAACAACAAGCGCCATATAAAGATAACGGCTCTTGAACGACAAACGCATATAGGCGAAAAGCGCTACCGCTGTTGCTGCTATAAAGGCGAAAGAACGCCAGGCATCACTTGCCAGCATCGAAGCACGGTCGGCACGTAGTGTATCAACGAGCATCGAGGGATAAGCAGCATCGGAGGGTGCCGAGAAACTGAACATTCCACCGCCAAAAAGGGCGAAGATGAGAGAAAGACCACCGGTGAGCGCAAAAGATATTGTCAATGCACGGGTAAGTCTCTTCTTGACCTCCGGGTCACCCTCACGGCAGCTCTTCACAAACTCCCTCACTGCAAGCACGCCAAGAGTAACCATAGTAAGCGAAGGAATTACAAGAGCCATTGAAGGCGCACGGAATTTATTATAAAGCGGCAGGTTATAGAAGAAGAACTCGTTAAGCAACGGGAAATTCTTACCCCACGAAAGAATAAGAGTAAGAACCGTAGCAGCAAGCAACCACCATCTGTCGCGGCCCTTAACAACAAATATTCCAAGCACAAACAGGAAACATACAATTGCACCTATATACACAGGGCCCGATGTAAAGGGCTGTGTACCCCAGTAAGCGGGCATCTGTTTGACAATTTTCTTTGCCTGCGCTGTGCCGTAAGAACGGCTGAAAAGTTTATAGGTCTCTGAGTCGGTACCGAGGTTGTAGTGCGAACTAGCACCATAAATGTTCGGTATAAGCAAGGTGAGTGTCTCCTCTACACCATAGCTCCATTGATAAGCATAATCGATGTCAAGGCCCGATGATGTTGCAACCTCACCTTTCGGCTTTAACACAGCCGCACCGCGCACGCTCTCCTCGGCATAATCCATTGTAGGCCATAGTTGCCCAACCGATGGCAATATCGACAAAACAGCAATCACAAGCAGAACACCTGTCGCCTTTAAATATTTGCCCAATTGCTTTTCGCGCACAGCATACACAAGATAGACAACCGCCAGAAAAAGCAGCACAAGCAAAAGATAATAGCTTATCTGTTGGTGATTCCAGTATATATTAAGACCGGCAAAAACAAGCGTAATAAAGCTGCCGGCAAGCAACTTGCCACGGTAACACATTATCACACCGCCTATTATAGGTGCCATAGTAGCCATAACCAACGCCTTGTTCATATGTCCCACACCCACTATTATCAGGTTGTAGGAGCAAAGCGTGTAGGCTATGGAACCCAAGACGGAGAGCCAGGAGTTACACCCGATTGATATAAGGAAGATGTAGAAACAGAGAAGCGAGAGGAATATGTAACCATTGTGACGACCAGTTCCACCCATCCACGCAAGGGTGAGCAGGCGACCAATGTGACGAAAGACATTTTCAGCCTTCGGCATATAGGTATAGTTTGCCGGCATACCGCCGAACATCGCGTTCGACCAGTGACCATACTCACCCGTCTTTTCATAATACTCACAGAGGTCATTACCCCAACCGCGCGAATTTATCGCATCCTCCTGAATAAGGTCCTTGCCCTGCATTGTGGGAGCAAAATATATGCCCGTAATGGCAAAGAAGGCAAGCAACGCAAGCAGATGCGGATAAAATCTTTTCAACTCCAAATCCTTCATATATAGTTTACTTTTCTTTTACAACAATTTACGATAGACATCACAGGTCTCCTGCACCATACGTTCAAGTGAGAACTCACGAACACGTTGCAGGCCTTTAAGCCTCATCTCGTCGCGCAAGGTGGGCGACTCCACAAGCAACTGCAAAGCGTCGTGCATAGACTGGGCATCGTGAGGGTTAAAATATATCGCTGCATCACCTGCAATTTCGGGAAAACAGCTTGCCTTGCTCAAACATATGGGGCAGCCGTTACTGAAAGCCTCGAGTATGGGAATTCCAAAACCTTCGTAGTGTGAGGGGAAAACAAAGCAAAGCGCGTAACGATAAAGCGAAGCCATCTCTTCGTCACTAGCCGAAATGTGTACAAGCCTGTCGGCAATATTCCAGCGGGCGAAGAGTTCAAGTTCACCCTTGCTGAACGGAAGACCCGTGCAAACAACGCGCAAAGAGGGGTTTTTCACAAGCAGGGGGCGCACCGCCGACAACCAGGGGAAGAAATTCTTATACCCCTTGCGCTCGCCGACATACAGGATATATTTATCGAACAACTGCGGTGCCACGCTCGACACGGCACGGTAACCATGATGCACTACCGATATTTTAGAGGGAGAAGTACCCAAAAGTTCCACAATATCACGTTTCGTATTCTCGCTCACGGCAATAATGTGGTCGGCTTTCTCAATGAGCAGTTTCTTGTGCGGGATAGTGCGGTCGTAAATGAGGACATCCTGCGGATAACGCTCAAAAATCATATCGTGTACAGTTAGTACAAAAGGCTTTTTATTGGCCTCCAAAGCTCCAAGGAAGTAGGGGCTGAAATATGTTGGGTGAAAGAGGTCGTACTCCCCTTTTCTAATTGCCCTCCACGCATAAAAACGATTAACAGTCTGGTATATTCTGCGACGCACACGATAGTTATTGGGGAAAGTCACCGTTTTGTATTTGTGCCCGTAAGTTTCGGTCACATAGTGATTTTCACAATAACGCATCGGTATTTCCGATGTAAATTCATCGGCGGGGAGGTTATACATCAAGTCGGCGAAATAGCGGGTTACACCGCCAAAACGCTGCAAGGTAAACATTTGGTTATCGTACAAAATCTTCTTCATAACTCTAACTCATTCTTTTCTTGCGAAAAAGATAGTCAAAAGCCTCGCGCAACTCCTCAAAGCCGCACAAGCAAGATATTATCAAATAAAGCACCGGAGCAATGGCAATACGCAACAAAAGCAACAACACAAGGTTCTCTACTCCCATTGTTGCATAGCCTGCAATACCCGCCGCAGCAAGAGCGACAAGCATAAAAGGTGCAAAATCCATTATAAACATTTTAACAGTGAGTGCTATGTCGCGACGCACAAGCACACACCACACAAAAAGCCAAGCTATATTGAAAAGACAATAAGCTACAAGCATGGGCTTGATACCCAATGAATGCATCGCCACAAGCATAATCAACACAAGCGTTCCCTGCACAATGGTACACCACATAAAGGTGTTTGTGCGACCGCAACTCACAAGCAGGTTCGTGAACATGGATTGTATGGGCATAAATGCTCCCCACAGACATAGTATCTGCAACATACGCGCACTCTCCACCCACTTATCGGTAAGTACCACCACTATCAGTTCGTGCGACACAAGCGACAACCCCGCTAGCAGAGGGAACGACACAAAAGCCGTAAAGCGCAACATCTTGCGGAAAACCCTTAATTGACGCTCGTTGTCCTCGACCACTTTGGCAAGAACAGGCTGTGCCACGGTATTCACCATCACATTCACCATATCGCTTCCCATACGGAACCAGTCGGCCGACTTTGAATAGTTACCCACGTCGGCACGGTTGTAGTACTTTCCAAGAACAATGGAAAAAACGTTCCAGTTAATCTTTTGGAAAATATTGGTTATAAGCAGTTTGTAACTGAACGCAAAGAGATATCGCAACGGGTAAAATTTCACTTTGAGAGTGGGACGCCACGGAGTATAGTACCAATAGACCAACAAGCGCACAAGAGTGTAAATAATCGCCTGTGCCGATATACCCCAATAAGAGTACCCGTTCATCGCAAGCAAAATACCCGATATTCCCGAAACAAAAAGGGCAAGCACCGATGCTATGGAGCGTTGCTTCACTTTGAGCTCACGGAAAAGATAGGCCGAAAAGGCTACTCCAAAGCCGTTAAGCACAAAGGCAAGGAGATTGAACCTTGCAAGCCACAACAATACCGGTTGGTTAAAGAACTCCGCAATGAGTGGCGCACCCGCATAAAGCAGGCCGTAAATAACAAACGAAGTTATAATGCTGAACCAGAAAACGGCATTGTAGTCGTCGTGGGAAACCGTTTTACGGTTGGCGATAGCCGCAACAAAACCACTGTCCTGCAACGATGTGGCAATAGCATTGAAGATGGCAAGCATACCCACAGGACCGTAATCTTCGGGGCCCAAAAGACGGGCAAGATACACCCCGAAAAAAGCCGTCAGCAGCTGGCACACAGCATTGCTTAAGCCGCCCCAAAGAAAACTCTTTGCGACGGCATTTTTCAGTGTATCGGTTGCCTTACTGCTCATCTTATTTTACTTCACTACCTGGTTTTGCGGTGGGAGCAACGGTGAGCAGAGAGAGTTTACCCTCATTATCCTCGGCACTCAAAATCATACCCTGGCTCACAATACCGCGCAAGGTGCGGGGAGCAAGGTTGGCGATAAAACATACCTGTTTGCCAACAAGTTCTTCGGGCTTGAACTGTTTTGCAATACCAGATAGGATGGTACGTGTTTCCAAGCCATCGTCAATCTTGAACTGCAGCAGTTTGTCGGCCTTGGGAACTTTTGTACACTCGAGCACAGTACCCACACGAATATCCACTTTCTCGAAATCCTCGAAAGCGATTGTCTCTTTGATGGGTTTAGCCTTGTAGGCAGCTGCCTCGTTCTCTTTCTTGATGCGGGCAAGGCGGTCGAGCTGTGCCTGTATAACATCGTCCTCTATCTTGTCGAACAACAAGCTCACTTCACCAAGAGCGTGGCCTTCGGGCAACAAGTTTATGCTGCCAAGGCTTGCCCACTCAAACTCGGCAAGGTTGAGCATCTCACGCAACTTCTTGCTGCTGAAAGGCAAGAAAGGCTCGAACACGATAGAAAGGTTTGCCACGAGCTGAAGCGAGAGGTTAAGTATTGTTGCAACGCGAGTGAGGTCGGTTTTTGCAAGTTTCCAAGGCTCGGTTTCGGCAAGATAACGGTTACCGATGCGGGCAAGCTCCATAGCCTCCTTCTGTGCCTCGCGGAACTTATATTGGTCGAGAAGGCTCTCTACGCGGTCTTTCACGTTCACAAACTCCTCGATTATAGACTTGTCATAATCGCTGAACTCACCGGCAGCGGGTACTTTGCCATCGAAATATTTCTTGGTAAGCACAAGAGCGCGGTTAACAAAGTTACCATAAACGGCAACAAGCTCGTTGTTGTTGCGCGCCTGGAAATCCTTCCAGGTGAAGTTGTTATCCTTTGTTTCGGGGGCATTGGCAGTGAGCACATAGCGCAATACATCCTGCTTGCCGGGGAAATCCACAAGATACTCATTGAGCCATACAGCCCAGTTACGTGATGTTGAGATTTTGTCGTCTTCAAGGTTCAGGAACTCGTTGCTGGGCACATTGTCGGGGAGAACATAATCACCGTGAGCTTTAAGCATTGTGGGGAATACAATGCAGTGGAACACAATATTATCCTTACCAATGAAGTGTACAAGGCGTGTATCCTCGCTCTTCCACCACTGTTCCCAAGTGTCGGGCAACAACTCCTTTGTGTTGCTTATATAGCCGATGGGAGCATCGAACCACACATAAAGCACTTTACCCTCGGCACCTTCCACGGGTACAGGAATACCCCAGTTGAGGTCGCGAGTTACGGCACGGGGTTTCAAACCTGTATCGAGCCAGCTCTTGCACTGACCGTAAACATTGCTGCGCCACTCCTTGTGGTCGTTCAAAATCCACTGCTCCAACCAAGGCTGATACTGGTCAAGGGGTAAGTACCAGTGACTTGTCTTGCGTTTCACCAGCTTGTTGCCCGAATCGGCGTTATAAGGATTTATCAATTCGTCGGGTGAAAGTGTGGCACCACACTTCTCGCACTGGTCGCCATAAGCATCGGCAGCGTGACAGCGAGGACACTCACCACGAATGTTGCGGTCGGTAAGGAACTGCTGCTCGCCCTCGTCGTAGTACTGCTCGCTCTCCATCTCCACAAACTTGCCTTCCTCATAAAGTTTACGGAAGAAGTCGGAAGCAAGCTCGCGGTGAGTCTGCGATGTCGTACGCGAATAAACATCGAACGAAATGCCGAAACCCTCGAACGACTCTTTGATTATGTTGTGATAACGGTCTACAACATCCTGCGGAGTAATACCCTCCTTCTTTGCACGTATTGTCACGGGCACACCATGCTCGTCGCTACCACCGATAAAAAGCACCTCTTCGCCTTTAAGACGCAGATAGCGTGTGTAGATGTCGGCCGGTACATAAACGCCTGCAAGGTGACCGATGTGTACGGGACCATTGGCATAAGGCAAGGCCGATGTTACCAAAGTTCTTTTGAATTTCTTTTCCATAAGGGTTATATATTTTGTTTATCTTATTTTGCGCTTTTGAGGCATTCTACTCTACAATTTGCAAAAATAGTTATTTTATTTTGATTTGCGCATATATAATATATATAATTATAAACTACACGACGCAAGGCGCGCGCTACACAAACCCTTGGAAATAAAGATACAAAAGACTATCTTTGCGAAAACAGGAAACATAAAAAGAAGAAACCAAACAGGATAACTATGCAAAAAACCACAATTTCATCGGCAATTTTTGCCGATACAAAGCCACATTACGAACTGCTCGACGGGCTGCGCGGAGTAGCCGCACTCTTTGTTTTGTGGTACCACATTTTCGAAGGTTTTGCATTTGCCGAAGCCACAAACGGCGAGGGAGCAGGAATTATCACCACGCTGAACCACGGCCACATTGCAGTGGATTTTTTCTTTATTCTGTCGGGATTTGTGATAAGTTACGCCTACGACGGCCGATGGAAAACCATGTCACTCGGCAACTTTTTCACACGCCGCCTTATACGCCTGCACCCGATGGTTCTTATTGGCGCATTGATTGGCGTTGTAACCTTCGTTGCTACAGGGTGTGAAAAGTGGGACGGAACAACAACACCGGCAAGTATGGTTATGCTCGCTATGTTGTTCACTATGATTATGATACCTGCTCTTCCCGGGCTCCCTTACGAGGTTCGAGGCAACGGCGAAATGTTCCCTTTGAACGGCCCCGCCTGGTCGCTGTTCTTTGAATATATAGGCAACATACTTTATGCCCTTTTCATACGCCGTTTGCCGACAAAAGCCCTTGCCGTGCTCACAGCCCTGCTTGGCATTGCCCACGCCTGGTTCTTCGTGGGCAACATTTCGGGATACGACTGTGTAGGAGTTGGCTGGACAATCGATGCTGCAAACCTTGCGGGAGGCCTTTTGCGTATACTCTTTCCATTCACAATGGGTATGCTACTTGCACGCAACTTCAAACCCCGCAAAATAAAAGGAGCATTCTGGATATGCACCACCCTGCTTGCAGCTGCCTTTTCCGTGCCATACATTGCCACCGACAGCACCGCAAGCTTCAACAGTCTCTACGAAGTTTTATGCATTGCGCTCCTCTTCCCGATTATCGTGTGGGTGGGAGCTTGCGGAACGTGCGGCGACAACATCGCCGGGCGCATAAACAAATTTCTTGGCGACATATCGTACCCTCTCTACATTATCCACTACCCCATAATGTACATTTTCTACGCGTGGCTCATTGAGGAACACCACTACACCTGGGGTGCCACCTGGGGCGTTGCACTTATGGTAATAATAGCAAGCATACTCCTTGCCTACACAATTTTGAAGCTATACGATGAACCTGTGAGGAGATATCTTACAAAGAAATTCCTGCAAAAACACCCCCTCGCACACGCACATAAAGAGAACTTTTAAACACTCGCGCGCGCAAAGCGATGCAACGTATCGGATTTTTCACTATCTTCGCGCAGCCTAACAAAAAGCAAATTAAAAACATATATGAAAATAGCACTTATAGGATATGGCAAAATGGGCAAGACCATTGAGAAAATTGCCATAGAGAGAGGACACGAAATCGTTTCCATCATAGACATCGACAACCGCGAGGATTTTGCAAGCGAAGCATTCCGCTCGGCCGATGTTGCAATAGAATTCACCGCACCCACCGTTGCCTACGAAAACTGCAAAGAGGCTATGGCAGCAGGCGTAAAGGTTGTTAGCGGCAGCACAGGATGGTACCAGCAGCACGAAAACGAAATGCGCGAACTTTGCGAGAAAGAGGACAAGACACTCTTCTGGTCAAGCAACTTCAGCTTGGGCGTTGCTGTATTCTCGGCAGTAAACCGCTATCTTGCAAAGATTATGAACCGTTTCCCCAATTACAGCGTTCAAATGGAGGAGACTCACCACATTCACAAACTCGACGCACCCAGCGGCACAGCCATTACACTTGCCGAGGGCATACTCGAGAACCTCGACCGCAAGAATGCGTGGGTTATGGGCGACCTCACCAACCCCGACGGCAGCATCACAGCAGGTGCACAACCCGCCGAAAACGAGCTCAAGATTGATGCTATACGTCGCGACGAAGTACCCGGCATACACACCATCACATACGACTCTGCAGCCGATAGCATCACCATCACCCACGACGCAAAAAACCGTAGCGGCTTTGCTCTTGGCGCAGTAATTGCAGCCGAGTATGTAAACGAGCACAACGGCCTCCTGGGAATGAGCAATTTGTTCGACTTTTAAAAAGAAACAAGCACAATGAGAAAGCCCACTATAAAGGATTACATACGCCTCACCGTGGCCCTCACCCTCTACATTGCCTTCCTCGTGTGGGTAAAAAGTTGGATGGGCATAATTGTAATACCCTTTATCATAGACAATTATATCACAAAGTTCATCCCCTGGGGATGGTGGAAAAAAAGCAATAACTCCGCAGTACGCACAGTAATGAGCTGGGTCGATGCAATTGTATTCGCACTTGTAGCGGTATATTTTGTAAACCTTTTCTTCTTCCAGAATTATGTGATACCCTCGTCGTCGCTCGAAAAATCACTCCTGGTGGGCGACTACCTCTTTGTGAGCAAAATGAATTACGGCCCGCGCAAGCCGCAGACCCCTTTGAGTATGCCTCTCACACAGCATACTATGCCCGTAACCGGCACAAAAAGCTACCTCGACTGCATACAGTGGGACTATGAGCGTGTGCCCGGGTGGGAAGATATAAAACGTGGCGACATTGTTGTATTCAACTACCCCGCAGGCGACACAGCCACCACCAACCCGCAGGTGATAGACTATTACAGCGACTGCTACTACATTGGAGAGAGCCTCTACCCCAACAAGCCCATAATGGACAGCCTCACCACCGAGCGCCAACGTGCGGTGTACGACCTCTATTATGCAGCAGGCAGACAATACATCGACAGCCACCCCGAACAGTTCGGCGAAAAAACGTGGCGACCTGTTGACCGTCGCGAGAATTATGTAAAACGCTGTGTAGGCCTCCCCGGCGACACCTTGCAGATAATAGATAAAGACATCTATATCAACGGTAAAGAGAGCGCCGCACCCGAAAATGTGCAGTACAACTACTGGGTGAAGTTCAAAGCCGCTATGCCCGAAAGAATACGCCGCAAGCTCGATATAAGCAAAGACGACCTGCAACGCTATCACAACGGCCGTTACCTTATACCCCTCACCAAAAACACACTCAAACAACTGCAGAGCAACACCTCGCTTGTGAGTTCAATAGAGCCTGTGATTAACGACGAGACACACGGCATATACCCGCTCAACGGCTACACCCGCTGGACTGTGGACAACTACGGCCCTGTGTGGATACCCAAACGTGGCGAGAGCATAGCCCTCACACTCGAGAACCTGCCCGTGTATGAGCGCCCCATCGCCGTGTACGAAGGCAACGACCTCAAAGTGAAAGATGGAAAAATCTATATCAACGGCGTTGAGAGCACAAGCTACACATTCAAAATGGACTACTATTGGATGATGGGCGACAACCGCCACAACAGCGCCGACTCACGTTGCTGGGGATTCGTACCCGAGGACCACATTGTGGGCAAACCCATACTTATATGGCTCTCGCTCGACAAAGACCGTGGCTGGTTCGACGGCAAAATACGCTGGAACCGTCTTTTCCGTTTCGTCGATAGCTACAAATAAGCACACCAGCCAATGGAATTGTTGACGCACTCATTATACCTCGCCCCAGTGCCCGTGTATGCCCGCCTCTTTGCAGCCGACAAACTTGTAATAGATGCCGACGCACCGTTCGTGAAGCAAACCTTCCGCAACCGCACCGTCATTGCCACCGAGAACGGCACACAGACACTGACCATACCCATTGTGCACAATGGTAACCAAGCGATGCGCGATGTACGCATAAGCGAGCACGGTAACTGGCGCCACCTTCACTGGAACGCCATTGTAAGTGCTTACCGCAAGAGTGCTTTTTTCGACTATTATGCCGACGATTTTGCCCGTTTCTACAGGGAACGCGACGGCTTCCTTATGGATTTCAACCTACGCCTGCACGCTGTGGTATGCGAACTTTTAGGACTTGAAAGAGAGACCATCATTGCCGAAAAAAACTCGTTGAAAACAGAGGAAAACAATATTGAGGACCTGCGCCACGCAGCCGAGCCCAAGAACCTTGGAAACATCGCTCATTTCACTCCCGAGCCTTACTACCAGGTGTTTGCCACACGCAACGGGTTCATTCCCTGCGCAAGTATCATTGACTTGCTGTTCAATATGGGTCCCGAGGCGCTTATTACTTTGCGCGATTGTTGCAAGTAATGCCAACAATATTTTGTCGTTACAAAAAGTATAAGACACTTTCTTAAATTCCAATCACACTATTTTTGTACAACACTTGCTTTAACAAAAACTTTTAAATATTTTTGTCACAAATCCCGCACGCCACAAAGCGTCGAGAAGACATAATTTAATTAAGAGCGTTTGTTTTATCCTGTACCGGAATCTGGACAATTCCAAGCTATCAAGGATATTAAGCAAGGCGCTCACGTCAATTGTTATATATACACTCACAAGGTGGATTATATACCGTTTGGCGTGGGCTATTGTTTATTACTTGATAGTAGGCAGTCCAGAGCCTCGGTACAATAATAACAATAGTTCCCACGCTTTCTTTTATTTACAGCTTCATCGGGGAATTATGAAAGCAAATAACTTTTATATTATTATGAAAAAGTTTGTGTTTTTTATGCTCCTTTTTATCGGATGCATCAATGTGTGTTCCGCACAAAATTTAGAAGAGGTAATCTACTTGAAAAACGGTAGTGTTATACGTGGAGTTATTACAGAACAAATTCCCGGAGTATCACTTAAAATCTCAACAAAAGACGGCAACATCTTTGCATACCAAATGGATGATGTTGAAAAAATAACAAAAGAAGCTGCTTTTAAAAACAATAATAGTTTCTCATTTGAAGAAGGAAATAAAAGCGGTTATAAAGGATTTATAGACTTTGGATATACAATAGGTACAGGCGATTTTAAAGAAGACAGAATAGAACTCACGACTTCACACGGTATTCAAATAAATCCTTATGTCTATTTTGGCGCCGGCTTTGGAGCAAATTATTATTTAGATTCTAAAGTTTTTGCACTACCTATCTTTTTAAACAGCCGTTTCACTTTTATAAATAAGGGAATCGCTCCTTATTTAGATATCAAAGCCGGATACTCTTTTATAGATGTAGAAGGATTATATATATCACCATCAATTGGATGCAAAATCGGACATTTCAATGTAAGTTGTGGATATACTATTCAGAAGTTTGATGCTGAATGGCTCTATTATTATTATAATGGTTATAACTATGACTATTCTATCACAAAAACTACCGAGAATTGCAACGGAATAAACATTAAAATAGGATATGAATTCTAAATCACAATATAACGTGGGTGACACAAAAGCCCCTTTTTAAAACATCACACCCTCGTCAGTGTATATTCTGACGAGGGTGTTTACTTTGTATATATTACTTTTGGGTCAGCCTCCAATGATAAAAAAATTAAACTACCCGCGAACCTGCCCGTTACCCTTTATAATCCACTTATAAGTAACAATCTCCTCGAGAGCCATAGGGCCACGAGCGTGCAGTTTCTGCGTGCTTATACCAATCTCGGCACCAAGCCCGAACTGTGCTCCGTCGGTAAACGAAGTAGGTGCATTTGCATAGACACAAGCTGCATCGACAAGCAAGGTAAAAGTATCCACAACAGCATCGTCCTCGGCTACCACGCACTCGCTGTGCCCCGAACCGTATGCTGCAATATGCTCCACAGCCTCATCGACAGAAGATACAGTTTTAACCGACATTGCATAGCTCAGAAATTCCGTGCCATAGCTCTCGTCTGTCGCGTGAAAGAGCAATTCCGAGGGGTAACTGCCTTCGAGAGCACCATAAGCGGCACCGTCGGCATAAATTTTGACATTACTACGCTGCAAGGGAGCACAGAGAGCAGCAAGCTCACCAAGCCTTGCCGTGTGTACAAGCAAGCAGTCGAGTGCGTTGCACACACTCACACGGCGGGTTTTTGCATTGTTCACAATAGCCATACCCTTTTCAAGGTTACCCGACACATCGAAGTATGTGTGGCACACGCCTGCACCGGTCTCAATAACGGGTATAGTAGCGTTGGCACGTACAAAATTTATAAGACCGCTACTGCCGCGAGGGATTATCAAATCGACATAACCGCGCGCTGTCAGCAAAGCATTTGTAGCCTCGCGCTCCACGGGCAAAAGCTCCACAATGTGCTTGTCTACACCATAATTGCCGAGTACCGAACGGATAACCTCCACGATTGCCTTGTTCGAAGCCTCGGCATCGCTGCCACCTTTAAGCACACAAGCGCTACCCGCCTTCAAGCAGAGGGCAAAGACATCGAAACTCACATTGGGACGCGCCTCATAAATAACGCCAATCACGCCGAAAGGAACGCTCACACGCTTTAGTTCAAGCCCGTTGGGAAGGGTATTTTCTTTAAGTACACGACCAAGAGGCGATGGCAAAGAAGCCACATTACGCATATCGTCGGCAATGGCAGCAATGCGCTCGGGGGTAAGACGCAAACGGTCGTAACGAGGGTCTTCGGGCGACATTTTCTTTAAATCCTCTTCGTTGGCTGCGAGAATTTCGGCAGAACGCTCCACTGCAGCATCGGCCACGGCAAGCAGAATCTTATTCACCTGCTCTGCACCAAGTTTCAAAACCGCAGTAGAAGCGGTTTTCACCCTTTTGAATATATCATTGTATTCCATAATCATTCTTATTCCAAATATAGATAATCGTAATGTACCACGGGCTTGCAACCGTGCTTGCCCATAAGTTCCTTAATCTCCTCGCTGTCGCAGGCTATGCGTCCGACACCCAACACCTTGCCGTCGGCCGATGCCACCTGCACAAGGTCGTCGCGCCCGAAAGTGCCATCGACCTTAACAACACCCACAGGCAATATGCTCACAGCCTTTTCGCCACATACAGCATCCACCGCCTTCTCGTTCAGGAATATTGTACCCTTCACGAAACCGGTGCTGTGAGCTATCCACTTTTTAATCGGCGACACACTGTCCTTTGAGGGCTCGAAACAGGTGCATACTACATTTTCAGGCTCTGTTACCAAAGCGGTGAGCACACCCTCGCGCTTGCCGTTTGCAATATATACCGCAATACCCTCTTCGGCAACCTTGCGGGCAATGTTGCACTTTGTCATCATACCTCCGCGACCGAAACTCGACTTTGTAGCCTGAATATAATCGGAAAGTTCTCTGCCCGGTTCCACGTGGCGTATAACCTCAACACCCTCGGCACCGGGAACGCCATTATACACACCGTCGATGTTGCTAAGGATAACAAGTGCCTGCGCATCGACCATAGAGGCTATCATACCCGAAAGCTCGTCGTTGTCGGTAAACATAAGCTCGGTTACACTCACCGTGTCGTTCTCGTTCACAATGGGGAGCACGCCGTTGTCGAGCATCACCATAATGCAGTTACGCTGGTTGAGGTAAAGACGACGGGTGGCAAAGCTCTCCTTCATAGTGAGTACCTGCCCCACCGGTATATTGTGCTCGCGGAAGAGTTCATAGTAACGATTTATGAGTTTTGCCTGACCAACAGCTGAAAAAAGCTGACGCTGCCCCACTGTATCGAGGTTCTTCGCCGCAAGACCGCGCAACTCGCTACGGCCGCTTGCCACAGCTCCCGAAGAGATGAGCACAACCTCAACACCCATTGAGCGCAGAGCGGCAATCTCGTCAACAATGGCCGACATACGCGTAACATCGAGTGTTCCGTCGGCACGGGTGAGCACGTTGCTGCCCACCTTTACTGCTATACGTTTGTATATTGTCTGCATAGTTTTATAAATTCTTTTTTGTAGAAGCACGCAACCCCTCTGCAACGCTCTCGTCGAACCCTGCCGACGCCATTGCCGAGAGCCCCTTCAATGTGAGACCTCCCGGGGTTGTTACCTTGTTTATTTCCACTTCGGGAGTTGTTCCGTTGGCACAAAGCACACTCAACGCCCCTTTAACAGTCTGCATCACTATCTTTTGCGCATCACCCTCGCCAAAGCCAAGCTCAACGCCGCCAGCTACCGCCGCGCGTATATATTGCAGCGCGTATGCTATGCCGCACGAAGCAAGCGATGTTCCTGCCGGTATAAGCTCTTCGGGCACAGGCACAACCTCGCCAAGAGGCGAAAAGAGCGCGAGCATCGCCTCGTTGCTTGCCGCTGTGGCACGTTTGCCGCTTACAAACGTAACACTCTCGCGTGTGGCTATGGCTGTATTGGGAATAACTATATAAAGCACTGGCAAAGCCTCACCATCTTGCGCAAGCCAACCGTCGAGCAATTCGCTGCTCACTCCGCCCGCCACCGAGGCCACCACCTGCTTGCCATAATCGAGTACAGGTTTCAGTTCTTCAATAACCTCTTCCACCTTCCAGGGTTTCACGGCAAGAAAAACGATGTCGGCACCAGCCGCAGCTTCACTGTTACAAGTTGTTGTATTTATAGATGGATATTCGCTCTTCAACGCATCGAGCTTGCCGGTCGAAGGGTTCGACACGTAAATCTCGACACCCTGTGCGGTGAGAGCAAGGCCTCTTGCTATTGCCCCACCCATATTTCCGGCTCCTATTATTGCTATTTTCATTTTTCTGTTGTTCAGTAATTACACGAGGTGCAAATTTAAACAAATAAAGGAGATTGCGGCTACACAAAAGCGAAAAAATGCCATTATTTTAGCGGTATCGCAATGGGCATTACCACCATAGGAGCATTCGTTCAACACATTGAGCCGAACATAGCCATAAAAGCAACAATCTGCTGCAACGGTATGCTACAGCAGATTGTTATAATGGATACGGACGATTATCGTTCCGCCCTCATTGGGTTGTTAAGAAAATCTTCGTAAGAGAGGCGGATGCCATCTTCGAGTTCCGTGGTGTAATGCCACCCCATAGCCGCACTTTTCGACACATCGAGCAACTTGCGGGGAGTACCGTTGGGACGGGTGGTGTCCCACAATATTGCCCCGTCGTAACCCACTACACGCGCAACAAGCTCGGTAAGTTCCTTTATACTCACCTCCTTGCCTGTACCGGCATTCACAGTTTCGTTGCCGCTATAGTTGTCCATAAGAAAAACGCAAAGGTTGGCAAGGTCATCGACATATAGAAACTCGCGCATAGGCGTTCCATCACCCCAGCAGGTGACCTCTTTCGCCCCTGCCTCCTTTGCCTCGTGGAAGCGGCGTATGAGTGCCGGCAGAACGTGGCTGTGGGTGGGGTGGTAGTTGTCGTTAGGGCCGTAAAGGTTGGTGGGCATAACGCTTATGAAGTCGGTGCCATATTGACGATTGAGATACTCACAATATTTGAGTCCCGATATTTTTGCAAGAGCATAAGCCTCATTTGTAGGTTCAAGTTCCGAAGTGAGCAGGCAACTCTCTTTCATTGGTTGCGGTGCCATACGGGGATATATGCACGATGAACCCAGGAATTCCAACTTTTTACAGCCGTTGCGCCACGCCGCGTTTATCACGTTCATTTCGAGCATCATATTCTCGTACATAAAATCGGCAAGAGCCGTGTGGTTGGCGATGATACCACCAACCTTTGCTGCCGCAAGAAAAACATATTCGGGCTTTTCGGCCGCAAAGAACTGCTCCACCTGCTCTTGGCGACAAAGGTCAAGTTCGGCGTGCGTGCGGGTAATTATATTGGTGTAACCCTGACGCTGTAATTCGCGCACAATCGCCGACCCCACCATTCCGCGATGACCGGCAACATATATTTTCGCATTTTTTTCCATAAAAAGAGATTATTTCACAATACCACGCTCGAGATACTCGGCAAGGTTGGTGCGTATGTGCTCTTCGGCACGCTCCACAGCAACTTTTGCCATATCGTGCTCGACCATAATTTTCACAAGTTGCTCAAAAGAAGTCTTGCCGGGATCCCACCCAAGTTTCTTACGAGCCTTCGAGGGGTCGCCCCAAAGGTTAACCACATCGGTGGGACGGAAAAAGTCGGGCGAAACCTCTATCAACACCTTGCCGGTAGCCTTGTCAATACCCTTTTCCTGGGCACCCTCTCCCACAAATTCAAGTTCTATACCCACGTGCTTGAAGGCATAATAACAGAAGTCGCGTACCGAGTGCTGCACACCTGTGGCGATAACAAAATCTTCGGGCTTTTCGTTCTGCAACATAAGCCACATACACTCGACATAATCTTTTGCATAACCCCAGTCGCGCAACGACGAAAGGTTGCCAAGGTATAATTTTTCCTGCTTACCCTGTGCTATGCGCGCAGCAGCAAGCGTAATTTTGCGTGTAACAAAAGTTTCACCTCTACGCTCCGACTCGTGGTTGAACAAAATACCCGAGCAACAGAACATATTATAAGCCTCGCGATACTCCTTCACAATCCAATGGCCATAGAGCTTGGCAACAGCATAGGGACTGTAAGGGTGGAAGGGAGTATTTTCGTTCTGCGGAACCTCTTCAACTTTTCCATAAAGTTCCGATGTTGAAGCCTGGTAAATGCGACAGCTTGATGCAAGGCCCGAAAGACGCACAGCCTCAAGAATGCGCAACACACCTGTGGCATCGACATTGGCTGTGAATTCTGGAGAGTCGAAACTAACCTGAACGTGACTCTGTGCTGCAAGGTTATAAATTTCGTCGGGACGCACCTTGCCAATAACCTGCATAAGACTCATTGAGTCGCCCAGGTCGGCATAGTGAAGGTGGAAACGGGGGTTACCTTCGAGGTGAGCAATACGCTCGCGATAATCGACCGACGAACGACGAATTGTGCCGTGCACATCGTATCCTTTACTTAAAAGAAACTCGGATAGGAACGAACCGTCCTGTCCTGTAATACCGGTTATAAGGGCTTTTTTCATATAGTTTTCCTTGTTTATTTAGTTTTTGACCGGCGCAAATTAAAATAAAAATAAAGTATCAAACAAATATTGGCAGACTAAAATAATTTTCATAAACAAAGAAAAAGTTGTAGATTTCGTAAATAATAAACAAAACATATATATTTGCGACAAATAACAACATTTTAAATATTTAACATCTTAATCAATATTTTAGGTAACTAAGAATGAAGAATATCATATACATCATTATTGGGGTATTAACATTGCCGGCGCAAATATTATCGGCGCAAGAATGGGTTGATGGTGAAATTCTTTCACCGAACACTATCAACACAAAAAAAGCGGCAAATGATTATGTTTCATTCTACCAAAAACATTTGAGTGCTATCAAAAATGCACAATGTGCAATGTACCCATCGTGCTCAAATTATGGTAAAGTTGTTCTAGAAAATAACAACCTATTTAAAGCCATACCACTAATTGCTGACAGAATGATTAGATGCAGCCATGATAGAAAAAATTATGAAATTACATTTGAATATGGCCGCGCAAGTTTGGTGGATTGCCCTGATAGTGAATATGAAAAAAGATTGAAAAAACCAACAGAGCCACTTATAGCCAGTAAAATATTTTTAAAAGACACTACCATAAACTTTATTAATTCACTTATAAACCAAAAAGAGTATCAGTCGGCACTTTTGGAAATACGGCGCGCAGAATATTATAAGACCACAAACAATATATTTGACCTGCAGCATGCCAAATTTGTTTGCCTTCGAGGATTGGGAGATTACGAAAAAGGTATTTATGAATATGAAACCTTACCTGCCGACAGTCTCAAAAACGACATAAAAACAGCGTTGGAAATAGCAAAGATGTATTACCTCATAGGAAATTTTCAAAAATGTATCACTACTCTTGACAAAGAACTTATAAACAAGGATAACGACAACCTACACAACGCAAATATAATAAAAGCAGCAGCAAACTCCCGCATGGGATATGTTGAAGAGACAATAAACTCAATAAACATTGCTAGAAACTTCTCGGATAACGATTATATAAATACATTTAACGAAAAATTTATATACGATTTCAAAAATTTAAAACTTAAAAACCCGACAACAGCAAAAATACTATCTATCATACCCGGAGCCGGATATTTATATGCAGGACACAAAGGAAGTGCTATGACAGCATTTGCTGTAAACGCTTTACTCGCATACGCCACCTACACAAGTATCAAAGCTGAGAATTATGGCATTGTAGCTTTAACAAGTTTCTTTTCCTTATCGTTTTACATAGGCAACATAAACGGTGCCGGAAAAAGCGCTAAAAGATATAACGAAAATAAGAAAAATAAACTTATAAATAATTTTGAACACACAAATAATATTTTCAATCAATAATTATATGAAAAACAAGATTTTAAAAACATTAAGCAAGAAAGGTCTTGCACTTTTTATGGCGAGCATTATGATGTTTACATCGGTAGCACCGGCAAAAGCAGAAAGCGGTAAGTATGTGGTATTAAAAGCCGGAACGCCAGTTATGCTGGAATTAATCACGAATGTAAACTCAAATAAATTCCACGCCGGTGATATGGTAGATTTCAGAGTTACAAATGATGTAAAAGTAAAAGGCGAAGTTGTTATTCCTGCTGGCTCTATAGCAAAAGGACAAGTTACTTACACCAGTAAAAGTAACTTCATTGGTACTGCCGGAGAAATTTCAGTAACCGTAAGAAGCGTTACCGCTGTTGATGGAAGTACCGTTTTACTATCTTCTGCCGGCATTTCAAATGAAGGTAACGACAAAATGGTCGTATCCATAGTCATAAGCCTCTTCTGCATATTAGGTCTCTTGGTTAAGGGAGAAAGAGGAAAATTGGTTACAGGAAGCCCTGTTAGCGCAACAATAGCAAGCAATGTTGAAATTTATTTGGAATAATTTTGATATCTTTAATTTCTTTAATACTTTCGCCATTGTTATAGAACTTTTTCATTCTAAAAAGACCTATGATATTTTATTAACTTATAAAAACCATTACTATGAAAAAATTATTTGTTGCTATTGCATGCTGTGCATTGTTCGCTAGTTGCTGTACAATTCCTACTCCCATTGCTGCCACAGGAAACACTGTGGGCTCACGTTGTGGTGAAACAAGCAGCTACATCTATTTAGGCGTATATGGTGCAAATGGTAAAAACGCAGGCATCCAACAAAGTGCACAAAAAGCCGGTATCAAAAAGATTTCTCACGTTGACATGTACGACAAATCATATTTCTATGGCTTTGTTAAAAAACGTACAATCAAAGTTTACGGTGAATAATTGAAGAACCAAAACAAACAACAAAAATATGCCTCACGAACTCGTGAGGCATATTTTTGTTTATAACATTGGGAGAACAGTTGTTATTTAGGAATATATATAGGAGTACCCTCTACAATAATGCTGTTCTGGCCATAAAGAATGAAATTCCAAGAGCGGGTTTTTATTACCACATCGACCAAAGCCACGGCACCCGAATGTTTGTCAATCGCTTTATCCACAGCATCGTCGATATCGGGCATACCCATTGCTGTGCCAAGTATTATGGAATTTGTATCCCTTGCTTTCACACGGGTATTCGATTTTACATAGTTTATACCTAACTGACCAACGGCCACTTCACGTGTTGAGATAATTGTGAAATCGGCCAAATGCTTTGAGCAACTGCACAAAAGAACCATCGCTACCAACAGCGACATATAAAAAGAGAACTTTTTCATAATATTATTTGTTTATATTCAATACTGATTACTATATCACCCATTTAAGAATAACTGCCGCCAATACTAATAAAAGTAAAAAAAGCACACCCCTACGCTGTCCTTTTGTGAAATAAAAATAAAAACCCACCTTAAAATTATTTAAAATGCAACAAAACGCCTGCGTGTGTGCTTATCTTTGCACACATAATTTACGCGAAAGTAATAAAAGATTTTTATGTTTATAGAACGTATTGACAGAATTTTAAAACGCTACCCGCTATCACTCATAATTTTGGCGGTTATCGTTTATTTATCGTTTTTCCGCCCGCCCAAAACCTCACTCAACGAAATAGACAATATAGACAAACTCGCACACATTGCTATGTATGGCGGCTTTTGTTGCGTTCTTTGGTTCGAATACTTTATGTCGCACCTTAAATTACAGGTAAACAGTATTTTCTGGGGAGCAATCATTGGCCCTATACTCTTCAGCGGAGCTATTGAAGTGATGCAGGAACTGCTTACCAGACACCGTGGCGGCGACTGGTGGGATTTTCTTTTCAACACATTGGGTGTGATTACAGCTGCCATATTCAGCCTCTATGTCACAAAACCTCTGATGAAAAAGTATAACTTGTGGAACAAGAACGAGATAAAATAATTATTTATCCCACTCCTTATAAGGAAAACGCGAGAGGTGGCCGTTGTAATATTTTGCTTCACCTGTAACCTCTGCTCCAAGAAAAGAGGGACACTCAAACACCTCGTCAAGGCTGCCAAGTTCCACCTCGGCTACTACCAATCCCTCGTTGTCGCCATAAAATTCATCGACCTCAAAGGTGTGGTTGCCACACTTGACAAGGTAACGGCTTTTATCTATAATACCACCCTTGCACAACTTCATAAGCTCCCACGCCTCGCTCACGGGTATCTCCTTTTCCCACTCGTAGCGGCTCAACCCACCGTCGAGCGAAGGGCCCTTTATGGTGAGGAAACCCTTGTCGCCACGCACTCGCACGCGAGTGGAATTCCCACCCTGGCGGCAGATGTAGCCTTGCGCTATGCGGTCACAGGCAAAAGCCTGCTGCTTGTAGCTATCGCCAACGACAAGGTATTTACGCTCAATTTCAACAGACATATATTCTATTACTCGCCCTCCTCGGCAAACTCCATAAGGTACGATTTTATGAAACCGTCGATTTTACCGTCCATAACACCACCAACATCAGAGGTCTGGAAGTTTGTACGATGGTCCTTTACGCGACGGTCATCGAACACGTAGGAACGTATCTGTGAACCCCACTCGATTTTCTTCTTGCCTGCCTCAATCTTATCCTTCTCGCGCTGACGGCGTTTAAGTTCCTTGTCATACAACATTGAACGCAAGAGCGCAAGAGCCTTCTCCTTGTTCTTGGGCTGGTCGCGGGTTTCAGTATTTTCAATGAGGATTTCCTCCTGCTCGCCTGTATCGGGGTCGGTGAACATATAGCGCAAACGCACACCCGATTCCACCTTGTTCACGTTCTGACCACCGGCACCACCGCTTCGGAATGTATCCCAAGAAATACGAGCCTGTTCAATAACAACCTCGATGCTATCATCGACAAGCGGAGTTACAAAGACCGATGCAAAAGAGGTCATACGCTTACCCTGAGCATTATAAGGCGATACACGCACAAGACGATGAACACCATTCTCACCTTTGAGATAACCATAAGCAAAGGGGCCATCTATCTGTATTGTAGCAGTTTTAATACCGGCCTCATCGCCCTCCTGCAAGTTAATTGTAGATGTCTTGTATTTATTGGACTCGGCCCAGCGAAGATACATACGCATAAGCATAGATGCCCAGTCCTGGCTCTCGGTACCGCCGGCACCCGAGTTTATCTTCAATACACAGCTCATACCGTCGGCCTCGCCACGAAGCATATTTTTTAGTTCAAGTTCCTCAATGGCAACAAGAGCGCGTGCATAGGCATCATCGACCTCTTCCTCGCTCACCATCTCGTCGCGATAGAATTCCATGGCAATCTCCACCTCCTCGGTGCGGTTGTGAACCTCTTTGTAACCCTCAATCCAGGCTTGCAGGCTCTTAACCTTCTTCATTTGAGCCTCGGCCTCCTTGGCGTTATCCCAAAAACCGGGAGCCTGTGTGCGCAACTGCTCCTCTTCCACTTGAACTATTTTCTCGTCGATAGACAAATATTGCTTAAGCGCGGCGGTGCGCTCTTTAATATCCTTTAATTGGTCGGCTGTTATCATTGTTTAATTTATTTTCTGGGCACAAAGATACGAATAAACGAGTAAGAAATATGAAACTTGTTTCGATATTTTTCAAAGCGAGTGAAAGTATCTTCGAGGGTATCTCAAAGATACGAATATTACCTCACTTGACAAAACAATATCGAAGAGAGTGAAAAAACACGACAAATTGCAATTTGTGCAGTAACCAGAAACCGTTTGAAATTTATTTTGCGATTGTGAAAGAAGCCGAAACACCATCTTGGCTGCTTTGATATATTTTTCACAGGAATTTTAAACAGCTTCTGATTTTATCTTGTATTTTTGCACTGCACATATAAGTACAATATGAAAGTAAGCGAGAAAAATATTACACAAGCCGTAGAGTTGCTGAAAGTTCTTGTGAGCACCCCATCGACAAGCCGCGAAGAGAGTGATGCTGCCGACAAATTGCAGGCGTTCATAGAACAGACAACACCCGTTGCCATTGATATACACCGCCATATAAACAACATCTGGTGCATTGCACCCGGGTTCGACCTCTCACGCCCCACCTTGCTGCTTGACGCACACATAGACACTGTGAGGCCTGTAAGCGGGTGGACAACACACCCCTACACTCCCATTGTAAAAGATGATATAATTTATGGCCTCGGCAGCAACGACGACGGCGGCTCGCTTGTCACACTGTTGCAGTTGTTCTACCTCATTTGCCAAAAGCCTCAAAAGTACAACACAATATTTCTTGCTTCGGCCGAAGAGGAGGTTTCGGGCAAAAACGGCATTGAAGCAGTGATACCACTTCTGCCACCCATAAGTTGTGCCATAATTGGCGAGCCCACAGGCATGCAACCCGCAATAGCCGAGAAAGGTCTTATGGTACTCGATTGTGTAGCACACGGCGTTGCCGGGCATGCTGCACGCGACACCGGCGACAATGCCATCTACAAGGCAATGAAGGATATAGAGTGGTTCCGCACACAAAAACACCCACGCACATCACCGCTGCTTGGCGATGTAAAAATGAGTGTAACACAGATAAACGCGGGAACACAGCACAATGTGATACCCGACACTTGCAGTTTTGTGGTCGATGTGCGCACAAACGAGTGTTACTCAAACACCGAAATGGCAGAAATAATTAAAAACGCCGTGTCGTGCGACGCAACACCCCGCTCCACAAGGCTCAACTCATCGTCGATACCACAGGAACACCCGTTGGTGAAACGCGCTATGGAACAAGGCAGAAAACCTTTCGGTTCCCCCACCCTGTCGAACCAGGCACTGCTCAATATACCAACATTGAAGATGGGCCCGGGCGAGTCGGAACGCTCGCATACCGCCGGAGAGTTCATAAAGATTAGCGAAATACGCGAGGGGCTCGAAATATTTGTAAAGATGCTCGACGGGCTTGAGCTCTAACTTTACCCCTTATCGCATAGACAAAGCACGGTTCTCGGCAGCTTCCATAATTTCACGCTCGCCGGGAGCCTTGTCGTTTATACCGCACAGGTGGAGTATTCCGTGGATTATAACTCTGTGAAGTTCCTGCTCATATGTGGCACCAACAAGTTCACTGTTGCTCTTTACCGTGTCGAGCGAAATGAAAAGGTCACCGCTGATAGTATCATCTTCGCAATAGTCGAAGGTTATAATATCGGTATAGTAGTCGTGTTGGAGATACTCCTTGTTCACTTCAAGAATCTTTTCATCGTCACAGAAAATGTAGGCAACATCGCCCACCTTTTTGCCATAAGAGGCTGCAACGGCTTTTATCCACGCACTTGTTTCGCGGCGTTTAATTGCGGGCATCTTAACCCCGTCTGTCTGATAGCTTATCATAGTTACAAATGTTTGTTATGCAAAAAATATGTATGCAACGGCAATTGCCGCCAAAATTCCCGCAGCATCGGCCAAAAGACCGCATACAACAGCGTGGCGTGTCTTTCTTATACCCACACTGCCGAAATATACTGCAAGTATGTAGAATGTAGTATCGGTGGCACCCTGGAAAAGACAGGCAAGACGGCCGGCAAAAGAGTCGGCACCATAGGTTGTCATCGCATCAATCATCATACCACGCGCACCGCTTCCGCTCAAAGGTTTCATTATAGCAGTGGGCAGGGCTCCCACGAAATCGGTACCTGCACCAAACTTTCCGGCGCACCATGCCACACCACCCATTATTACATCCATACCACCCGACGCGCGGAATACACCCACGGCAACAAGTATTGCTATGAGATAAGGGATTATGCGCACCGCGGTGGAGAAACCATCCTTTGCACCCTCAATAAAGGCTTCATATACATTTATCTTTGAACGAACACCCGAGAGTATGAAGAGTATAATTACCGAGAAGAGTATTATATTGGCAAGCGATGTGGAAACAACCTCTATCTGCACGCGCGACAACTGCATCATTCCCCACGTTCCCCCTGCAACCAAAAGGCATATTGCAAAGAGAAAAAGCAACATTGTGCGGTTAAAAAAATTTATTCGCTGGTATATACTTGTCACCACAAGCCCCACAATGGTCGATACCGTGGTGGCAAGGAGTATTGGTATAAAAACATCGGTGGGATTCGCTGCACCAAGCTGCGCACGGTAAAGAAGCACTGAAACAGGAATAAGTGTAAGCCCCGATGTGTTGAGCACAAGGAACATAATCATAGGGTTGCTTGCAGTGTCCTTTTTATCATTGAGTTTCTGGAGTTCCTGCATAGCTTTCAACCCCATGGGAGTGGCTGCATTGTCGAGCCCCAGCAGATTGGCCGAAAAGTTCATGAACATTGTACCCATAGCCGGGTGCCCTTTTGGAACATCGGGAAAGATGCGACAAAGCACCGGGCTTAAAAAACGGGCAAGAGCAGCCACAAGGCCGCCTTTTTCACCAATCTTCATAATTCCCATCCACAACGAAAGAACACCGGTGAGACCTATCGATATTTCAAACGCCGAACGCGCCGTGTCGAAGGTCGATGACATAATTGCGGGAAAAACCTCCACATCGCCGGCAAACAGGAACTTGCCCGCCGCTATAACAAAGGCGATGAGGAAAAACGCCACCCATATATAATTCAGAACCATAGTGCCGGATATTTACATATACAAGTGCGAAGATACAAATAATAATCTCATAGTTTCTCAATCTTCCCACTTTTTTCCTTATCTTCGCAGTCGGTAAAAAGTAAAAAAACAGAACGATATATGAGCGGAGATTTTAATATTCGCGGAAAAAACAATGACAAAGAGTTTGAGAATGCCTTGCGCCCCCTCTCGTTTTCCGACTTCAGCGGACAGGAGAAGGTGGTGAGCAACCTCAAGATTTTTGTTCAGGCAGCCAAGATGCGTGGCGAGTCGCTCGACCACGTACTGTTGCACGGCCCTCCGGGACTTGGTAAAACAACATTGAGCAACATCATTGCCAACGAGCTTGGAGTGGGATTCAAAGTAACATCGGGCCCTGTGCTCGACAAACCCGGTGACCTTGCCGGCATACTAACCTCACTGGAACCCAACGATGTACTCTTCATCGACGAGATACACCGCCTTTCACCCATTGTGGAAGAGTATCTCTACTCGGCTATGGAGGATTACAGAATTGATATTCTCATAGACAAAGGACCGTCGGCACGCTCCATACAGATAGACCTGAACCCATTTACGCTTATTGGTGCCACCACACGTAGCGGACTTTTGACAGCTCCGTTGCGCGCTCGTTTCGGCATAAATATGCACCTCGAATATTACGACAGCAAAACCCTCGCAGGTATCATCGGCCGCTCGGCGCAGATACTTAACGTATCGTTCGACGAGGAGGCTGCCTACGAAATTGCACGCCGCAGCCGAGGAACCCCGCGTATAGCCAACGCCCTGTTGCGCCGTGTACGCGACTTTGCACAGGTAATGGGTAACGGACACATAACAAACGCCATTGCAAAGATGGCTCTCGAAGCGTTAAACATAGACCGCTACGGACTCGACGAGATTGACAACAAGATACTCTGCACCATTATCGACAAGTTCAAAGGCGGCCCTGTGGGAATAGGCACAATTGCCACTGCTTTGAGCGAGGATGCAGGTACCATCGAGGAGGTTTACGAACCTTACTTGATAAAAGAGGGATTCATTAAACGTACCCCACGCGGTCGCGAGGTAACCGACCTTGCCTACAAACACTTGGGGCGCAGCCGTTTCAACAACGGAGAGCAAGGAACATTGTTTTAAACACAGATTGAAAAAGAATGGGCAAACTGCAATCTCTTGCAAAAGACACTGTAATATATGGACTAAGCAGCATAGTGGGGCGTTTTCTTAACTACTTGCTGGTGCCGCTCTACACTGCAAAAATGAGCGTGGAAAGCGGTAACTATGGAGTGGTGACAAACATATACGCCTGGACTGCCTTGTTGCTGATGATACTGACCTTTGGTTTTGAAACCACCTTCTTCCGCTTTGCAAACAAAGAGGGGGCAAACGTGGGAAAAACCTTTTCAATGTCTATGCAGGTTGTGGGTACCTTGTGCGGTGTATTCTTGCTTGCAGTATTTACCTTCTTGCCATCTATTTCACAAACACTGGGCTACGAAGGACACTCCGAATTTGTGGGTATTATGGCAGTGGTGGTAGCACTCGATGCACTGCAAGCAATTCCATTCGGCCTGTTGCGCTTGCAAAAACGCCCCATAAAATTTGCAGCGCTCAAATTGCTTAACATATTCACAAACATAGCACTCAACCTTTTTGTGTTTCTTCTGTTACCCCTGTTGTGCCAAAAATTCCCCGATGTAATGGGTGATTTTTACAACCCCGACAACCAAGCATTCTACGTTTTTGCAATAAACCTTGCCTGCACAGCATTCATAACACTGTTCTTTATACCCGAGTGCCGCCTATTTCGCCCCACAGCCGACGGTGCCCTGCTCAAAAGCATGCTCAAATACTCGTGGCCGCTACTGCTTTTAGGTATAGCCGGCATACTAAACCTTAATGCCGACAAAATAATTTACACCTGGCTGGTACCCGGACAACAGGGCAAAATGGAGCTTAGCGTGTATGGCGCTGCAGTTAAGGTTGCCGCCATTATGGCAATGTTAATGCAGGCTTTTCGTTACGCATACGAGCCGTTTGTTTTTGGCAACACCGGCACAAAGGACAGCAAGGAGCTAAACGCAAAGGCTATGAAATACTTTATAATCATAGCGCTTATGGCGTTCCTTGTGGTTGTTTTCTATATGGATATACTGCGCCACCTAATAAACCCCGACTATTGGGAGGGGTTGAAGGTTGTGCCCATTGTGATGGCTGCTGAGATATTCATGGGCATATATTTCAATCTGTCGTTCTGGTACAAACTGAACGACGAAACATACTGGGGAGCAATATTCTCGTTCATAGGTTGCGCAATACTTTTTGCAGTGAACATAATATTTGTACCGCGATACAACTATATGGCTTGCGCTTGCGCATCGTTTGCCGGGTATTTCACAGCAATGACACTCTCTTATTTTGTGGGACAACACCGCAACCCCACAAAGTACGACATAAAAGGAATTTTCGGTTACACAGCACTCTTTGCAGTGCTTTACGCAACATCGTGCCTGCTACCCATAGAAAACAGTATTGCCAAAATGGCGGTAAACACTCTGTTGCTTGCAATATTTATTGCATATTTCATTAAAAAAGACCTACCACTTAACCAGATTCCGTTTGTAAAGAGATTCTTTAAATAAAGATATTAAGCTTTAATAGCGAAACAAAATAAGAATGTATCAATATAACCTTAAATTTGGTCGTATTGATACATTCTTACTGGATTAGTCTAATATAAAAGATTTGATTAATTGTATTTTAATAATTTTTTTACAAATCGTCTCCGTTTGATTCATTATATTCGTTAATATAAGAATATACTAAAACAAATTCTTTTATATTCGTAGGTGCAATAATTTGTATTGCTACTCGTTTTTTAGAATCAAAAATATTCTTCATACCAATTATTCTAGTACACATTATAAAAAAACAAATAGCTCTATCTTTATCTTCAAATTTATAATGAGAGTTGTCAAATATTGTTAAATCAAAATTTTCGTAGAATTCATTATAATCAATTCCTGCATGTTCTATCCAACCTTTATTGTATTCAAGTAAATTTTCGGGAGTTTTTTCAAATACGCTATTATATTCAGACATAAATTTATCAGTATTAAGATTATTATAGAAGGTTATATGATAATTCGGACATTGAATAAAATACGCACTATATACTTTGTCGTTATATTTAATATTATACCATAATTGATTTTCGCTGTCTGGAATTAAAAAATCTTCAATTGTACATCCAAATGGAATTTTATAATTTTCATTTTCGCAAAACTGTTTTACGATGCGATTAAATCTTGAAATAATATTTTTCTCATTAGTTGAAGAATATCTATCACAAACATAAATACCATTCACTTTATTTCTATTTGTTTTAATGTAAATTTCGGAATCATAACCGTTAAATTCGCCTTTAAGTACACCAAGTTTTTTATTAACGAGTTTAAATCCCTTTGATTGTAGCTGTTTAATCATTTCTTTTTTACTGCCATCAACGGGAATTCCCATAAATTTTGTGACATCATTTTGAGCAAAAGAAATATTTGCAAGTGCAAGTACTAATGCTATGAGAATAATAAATCTTTTCATAATGATTCTTTATTTTTATCCAGATAAGTTATATATGCATTCCTAGTAATTTATCAAATGTGGTCGTAATATTTTATTCAATATCCGTACTCCTTAAAAGGTCTTTCCTTTGTTGGTGGCGTTACCTGTAAGAATCTTAAACCATCTTCTGTAATTCTGTATCTTCCACGAGATACAGTTTCAAGCATTCCTATTATTCTCAAATAATGTTTTGCCCACCCGACTCTATCTGTTGATTTTAATAGTGCTTTATCATCATTTGATAGATTAAACACTCTTGAAATATATTCTCTGCATTCCTCTGCTGAATGAATTTCTTTATCACACATATATTGCAAGAGAGGGAGCATACACTCTGTGATTTTTGGTATCATATTAGCCTATATTATAACATAAATCCTATTTGTAAGTAAATTTACTTATTTTGATAAATGAATTATCAATTTGCAAAAATACTTATCGCTTGCAATTTAGTAAATTTTCCAATTCGGCACAACACTACTTACTATCCAGCAAACAAAAAACGGAGAAAGTTGAAAAACTATCTCCGTTTCAGTAGCCCAGAGCAAAGTTTTCCTGAACTCATTTTTAGAGGATTTGAACAAAATTTGGGAGTTACGCCATTTCATTCCCAACCCCAATAAACTTGAATACACCAACTGTGAGTGCGCCCCTTGTTCACGATATAAGGGTTAAAACTTACAAGGTTGGTAATGGTGTCAAATCCTAAAACTGCACTTACACCCCCTTGTGGGGTGTTTTTTTGTCTATGTAACCTCTTTCGCTATTGCAAATTTTATTTGTAGTAGAAATAGAAGATTTATTTTTCCTTTTTTTAAAAAAACACTTACTTTTGTCATATCAATTTTCCTGCCAATAAGGGAAGTTTTTAAACTATATAATTCTCTTTTACTATGAAAAACAACAGTCTATATTCAAGAATACATTCTATGATAAAAAAAACTGTAATATTCATAACACAACCTATAAACATAAATCTTGTGTTGTTTATACTATTATATCTATTTCTTTTTGTATTGGACATATTATATACTCAAGATAAAAAGACATCTCTACTTATAGCTATTTGTGGTATTTTTATATCTTACATATTAATATTACCAAGCTTGTTACCTAAGATAAAAAAATTATATACAAACATATTATTGACAATTTCATCTTTCTTATTTTTAATACAATTATTATGCATCCTTTTTTACAAGAAAAAAGTCGATGGTGAAATTATTGGAACATTTAAAGCTACTAATTTATCTGAAATCAATGAATACCTGACTGTATATGTACATTTCGAAACCATTTTAATGGTTATAGCTTTATTCGTTATAATATTTGTGTTATACAAATTATTAAAAAACAGACATCTTTTTACAAATACATTTACTAGAATAGTAGGTACCTTTATAATTTTTTTCTCATTCATATTTACCATAACTGATATAAACAATATAGTCTCATATAGTTCTATTCGTAAGATTGTATGGCTATTCACAAAACAAGTTCCTGATTTGCGAGATTATTTACAAAGACCTTCCGTTAATGTTAACAAAGAGTCTGTAGATAATATAGTACTCATTATTGGAGAATCCTATTCGAAGTATCAATGCTCCTTGTATGGATATGAAAAAAACACAACTCCGCTATTGACAAAAATGCACAACAATGGTAATTTAAAAGTTTTTAAAAAAATACAATGTTACACAAACTTAACAATTCCATCAATAAAATCAATAATGACTTCTTACATCAACGAATATAGTGATAGTATTGATTGGTATAAATATTTGACTTTAATTGAAATTATGAAAACGGCTGGGTATAAAACAGCTTGGATATCCAACCAGTCAAAAAAAGGGATTTCAGACAACGAGGTGGGTAGATATGCTGATCTTTGTGATAATCAATTATTTGTCGGCAATATATATGCAGGACTTAATAGAAAAAATCTAGATGAAGAATTAATCCCTTTAGTTAAAAATTATTGCTCAACTAATTTAACCGATAAAAATAAGAATTTTATCATCATTCATTTAATGGGCTCACATCATAGTTTTAATCACCGTTATCCGAAAAGATTTTCAAGATTTTCTGCGAAAGATTACGAGGATACTCATTCACATCTCTCTATCAATAATAGACAATTACTTGCTGAATATGATAATTCTGTTTTATATAACGATTCCATTGTATATGAATTAATAAATAATTTCACTGATAAAGAAACTATTGTATTTTATTTTCCAGACCACGGAATAGATCCTTTCCGTAGTTCCAGTAATTATATAGGCCATGCAGAAGCTAATAATCCAGCATCATTAATGCATGGTAAACAAATACCTTTTTTTGTTTATACAACCGATAAATACAAAAAAAGATTTCCGTTGATGGAAGAAATAATTTCTAACGCTATAGATATACATTACAGAACAGATAGCATTATGTATACTATTATTGATATTGCTGGAATTGAAACAATAAACGGAATTTCCTATAAAAATAAAAGTCTGTTTAAATAATGTGAGGTTTAAATATCGAACCAAAAACTACAACAAGGTGCTTGATTTTATATATCAGCAAACCAATGAGTTACAAAATTTGGTTACGTGGACAAAAAGTAGGATGTTTTTATTTAAAAAATATCTTATTGGACAAAAAGTAGGATAGATTACCTCAACAGGGCATGCCCTGTTGAGGTAATTCGCGCTTAATAATGCCGCATAATGTACTCATCCAATA
>JAZQUI010000030.1:0-39019 GCA_045631205.1 Bacteroidaceae bacterium | reverse complement strand
CTCTCAAAACCGACTTCTAAAAGAATTTCTACTATCGACAGACAGCAAGATATTAGTAGAGGCAAGCCCTTACGATTGCATATGGGGAATAGGATTAGGTGCTACAGATGAAAATGCAACAAATCCTGCTTTTTGGAGAGGACAGAATCTTCTTGGCATAGCATTGATGCAAGTTAGAGATATTTTAAAAACATGTAATCATTGAGTTAGTTAACATTCAACCTCAAAAGCGAGAAATAGATAAGAAAATGCGCTACCAATTTGCGCTACCGGTTTCAAAAAGTAATGTAATGTCTTAATATACAACTAGATATTAAAATGCCGTACGCACCGCAAAAGGCCTTTCAGTTATGTTGAGAGTTTTTTTGTTTGTGTAAATATGTCATAATTGACAACCAACACCAATTTAAGAAAATATACAAAGCACCACAAATACACAAAATAATGAATAAAAGAAGAATACCCTGGATAGATTGGGCAAAATTTATTTGTATGTATCTTGTCGTTGTTGGCCATATAGCAAATAACGAACTATACTTAGACAAAGTATTATATTATTTCCATATGCCTATGTTTTTCTTTATTTCTGGTTTTTTGTTCAAAAAGGAGATGAAATTCAAAAAATTAATCAAGACAAGAACAAAAAGCCTGCTACTCCCATATATAACAATCAATCTGTTGGTGTTTATATTTATGATTCCCGAATATATTATTAAAGGAGTAAATATAAAATTTCTTTTGTATGCGATTGCAACCGCTGACGCAAGACACGAAGGAGGAGCAACATGGTTTCTGATTTGCTTGTTCATTACTGAAATCATTGCTTACTTCATCCTTAAATGCAAAACACAGATATCATTAATCGCAACTGTAATATTCGCTATCTTGGCAACCTCACCATACGTTCCCAAAGAGATGCATCTTAAACTTGATGTCGCCTTTATGGCTATTCCCTTTTTTATTTGCGGATTCCTATCAAAGAAGTTTCAAATATTTGACAACATAAAAACAAACAAACTCCAAATATTCATATTGATAGTAGTTTGCCTAATTATCCCGTTAATCAACGGCAGAACCAATATGTATTTACGCAATATGGGAAATTACCCTTATCTTTACTACTTTTTCACTTTTATCTTTATTTTTACCGTTCAGCAATTATTATCAAAAATAAACGTACCACCAAGCTGCATAACAAATATCTCAAACGGAACAATTATATATATAGGACTTCAAGGGGTGGGCATCGCATATTGGAATAAAATATTATTCCGCTTGGGAGCATTTAACATCTTCCATGCAGAAGGATACATAAACAGTATTTTTGGCTCTATCGTTATAATGATAGCAATATATCCATTAATGAGCATACTACTTTCAAAATACCCTCATTTTTTTGGCAGGAAAAGAAAAACTCAACCCAAACTACCATAAAATCGTTTTATACTTTACTTTGCCGGACAAAAGCCGATTTGTAAGACAAAAACTTTCAGTTATGCTGAGAGGCTTTTTTGTAATCACCCAATACTATGAAGAAAGAATATCCCGAATTTCACTTTTTAAGACTTGCAGCCACAATGGCGGTGGTACTGCTGCACACAAGCAGTGGCATTTATGGCAATTGGGAGAACTATGCCGCCGAAAACACACCCGACAAACACATATTTGCACTGTTTATATACCTTACCGACTGGTCGGTGCCGATGTTCCTGATGATTAGCGGTGCGCTGCTTTTGGCACCCGAGAAAAGAACCGACTACAAAACCTTGGTTGAGAAATATGTAAAAAGGATATTTTTGGCACTGCTTATATTCGCCTTGCCTATGGCTCTTTCCGAGTCGTTCCTGCAACATAGAGACGAAGGGATGTTGCTTGCACTGGGAGAAGGGTGCTTAAATTGGCTGTGTGGCCATTCCTGGGCTCATACGTGGTATCTTTATATGATTATGGGTATTTATATGGTAATACCCGTAATAAAGCCTTTTATGAACGCTACAAGCGACAGAGAGGTAGAGACAGGGTTGGGTGTGTTGTTTACCTTGTCGATACTGATGCCTGCCCTTGTGAGTGCCGGCATACCGCTCGAAGGGTATATGATTATGTCGCCTACCTACATTTTCATATTTATGCTTGGATATTACCTGCACACAAGAGCCGAAAAACACAAGTTTTTTAAAAGCAAACTGCTGTGGGTGGTGGTTCTTGTTGCTTCCATTGCCTTTGTTGCCACAGAGATATTCAGCAAGGGTGTGGTGAAAGGGTGTGGTGAGATAGCCTACCTACCTATAACCATTGCGATATTTATGCTGGCAAAATTAAGCAAAACAGACTGGGAAGTGGCAAAAAAAGCATCGGGCTACTGCTTTGGAGTCTTTCTTATACACCCGCTCTTTATAAACATAAGCTACAAGATGCTTAACATCACCCCTTTGAACCTTTTCAATGCCTACCCTTCAACAGCCATACTACTACTCTTCTGTTGCTTCTTGGGCTTGTCGTTTGCCGGAGCATATATAATTTCAAAGGTTCCGTTCATTAAGAAACATATACTGTAACAGATATTATTTTTTTTGACTGCATAAAAAAAGTGGCAACCGTTTGGTTGCCACTTTTCATTTATTGTGCTGTTCACAAAAGCATTAGTCTTTCAACTTTGCTTTGATGAACTCGCGGTTCAAGCGGGCGATATTGCTGATAGAGATACACTTGGGACACTCTGCCTCGCAAGCACGTGTATTGGTACAGTTACCAAAGCCAAGCTCGTCCATCTTTGCAATCATTGATTTTGCACGCTTTGCAGCCTCGGCTTTACCCTGGGGAAGGAGAGCGAACTGGCTCACCTTAGCCGAAACGAAGAGCATTGCAGAACCGTTCTTACAAGCTGCTACGCAAGCACCGCAACCAATGCAGGCTGCTGCGTCCATAGCCTCCTCGGCAACATCCTTGCCGATGGGTATTGCATTAGCATCGGGCATACCACCGGTGTTGATTGATACATAACCGCCGGCCTGCTGTATTTTGTCGAAGGCTGTACGATCGACCATAAGGTCGCGAATCACGGGGAATGCAGCCGAACGCCAGGGCTCTACTGTGATGGTGTCGCCATCTTTGAAACGACGCATATAGAGCTGACAGGTTGTTGCGCCTGTTGCGGGACCGTGGGGGTGACCGTTAACGTACAAAGAGCACATACCGCAGATACCCTCGCGGCAGTCGTGGTCGAACACGATGGGCTCTTCGCCCTTGTTTACCAATGTCTCGTTAAGTATGTCGAGCATCTCGAGGAACGAGGTATCACCGGGGATGTCCTTCATCTGATAAGTTGCAAAAGCACCTTTCTCTTTAGGACCTCTCTGGCGCCATACTTTCAATGTAAAACTGATATTTTTATCCATTGTTTTAAAAATTTTTCAGGTTAGTTTTTGTAGTTACGCTGCTGTACTTTGATGTACTGATAGTTAAGATCCTCTTTTATGAGTTCGGGCTCTTGTCCCTCGCCGGCAAACTTCCAGCAAGCAACATAAGAGAAGTTCTCGTCGTCGCGTTTAGCCTCGCCCTCTTCGGTCTGGTGCTCCTCACGGAAGTGACCACCGCAAGACTCCTCACGGTTGAGTGCGTCGTAGGCCATAAGCTTACCAATCTCGATGAAGTCGAGCAAACGGAGAGCCTTCTCGAGCTCAATGTTCAAAGTATCGGCTGAACCGGGGATGAAGAGGTCGCTCCAGAAGAGTTTCTCAACCTCGTCGAGTTTCTTCAACGCTGTCTTCAAAGACTCCTCGGTACGTGCCATACCTACATAATCCCACATAACGTGACCAAGCTCCTTGTGGATAGAATCTACGCTACGTTTACCCTTGATAGCCATAAGTTTGGCAATCTTGTCGTTAACAGCTTTCTCGGCAGCGATGAACTCGGGAGCGTCGATGCTGAAACGGGGAACCTGAATCTGGTCAGAGAGGTAGTTCTGTATTGTATAAGGAAGAACGAAGTAACCGTCGGCCAAGCCCTGCATAAGAGCAGAAGCACCAAGACGGTTTGCACCGTGGTCTGAGAAGTTAGCCTCACCGATAGCGAAGAGACCGGGAACTGATGTCTGCAACTCGTAGTCAACCCAGATACCACCCATTGTGTAGTGGATAGCGGGGAATATCATCATTGGCTCTTTGTAGGGGTTGGTGTCGGCAATCTCCTCGTACATATCGAAGAGGTTTCCGTAACGCTGACGAACTACATCCTCACCCAAACGCTGGATAGCATATTTAAAGTCGAGGAACACGGCAAGACCGGTGTTGTTTACACCGAAACCGGCATCGCAACGCTCTTTTGCTGCGCGTGATGCAACGTCACGGGGAACGAGGTTACCGAAGGCGGGATAACGACGCTCCAAGTAGAAGTCGCGATCCTCGTCGGGAATATCGTTGGGGTGTTTTGTACCGGCTTGGAGAGCCTTTGCATCCTCGAGTTTCTTGGGAACCCAGATACGACCGTCGTTACGCAATGACTCAGACATAAGTGTCAACTTAGACTGCTTGTCACCGTGAACGGGGATACAGGTGGGGTGAATCTGTGCGTAGCAGGGGTTTGCAAAGTATGCACCCTTGCGGTAGCACTGCAATGCAGCAGAACCGTTGCTACCCATAGCGTTGGTAGAAAGGAAGTATGTGTTACCATAACCACCGGTACCGATAACCACAGCGTGAGCAGCGAAACGCTCAACTTTACCTGTTACAAGGTTACGTGCGATGATACCACGTGCACGGCCGTCGATGATTACGAGGTCGAGCATCTCGTAGCGTGTGAACACCTTAACTGTGCCCTGGCTTACCTGATAGTTAAGAGCCGAGTAAGCACCCAAGAGAAGCTGCTGACCGGTCTGGCCGCGGGCATAGAATGTACGCGATACCTGAGCACCACCGAAAGAACGGTTAGCCAAAAGACCGCCGTACTCACGTGCAAAAGGTACGCACTGTGCTACGCACTGGTCGATGATGGCACCTGAAACCTCGGCCAAACGATAAACGTTTGCCTCGCGTGCACGATAGTCACCACCCTTGATTGTATCGTAGAAAAGACGATAAACAGAGTCACCGTCGTTCTGATAGTTCTTTGCTGCATTGATACCACCCTGTGCTGCAATAGAGTGAGCACGACGAGGAGAATCCTGAATACAGAAGTTAAGCACGTTGAAACCCATAGCACCAAGTGATGCGGCAGCCGAAGCACCTGCAAGACCGGTACCTACAACAATGATGTCCAACTTGCGTTTGTTGGCAGGGTTCACCAATTTCTGATGCGCCTTGTAGTTCGTCCACTTCTCGGCCAAGGGGCCTTCGGGAATTTTAGAATCCACTTTTATTGAACTTATTTTAGCCATAGTATTTAATTTTTATAAATTTCGAAATAAAGGTTATTAGCAAGTTCCTGCACAACAGGGCAATGTTGCATAAGCAACCACTACTGCCAAGAAGCCGAGGATGATAACGGTAACGATAACATTGCCGATAATTCTCCAACGGTTGAACCACAACTGGTTAGCCCAGCCGAGTGTCTGCATTGCGCTCCAGAAACCGTGTGTGAGGTGGAACCACAAAGCTGCCAACCAGATAACATAGAGAGCAACATACACGGGGCAAGCAAATGTCTGCTCGATGTAGTAAACACCGTCGGCTGCATGTGAAGCATCAACATTGGCACCAAGCATATGCAAAACCTCAACGAGCTGCATATTAGCCCAGAAGTTGAAGAGGTGCAATGCCATACCCAAAACAACAATAACTCCGAGTACGAACATATTCTGCGAAGCCCACTCTACATTCTTAGGTTTCACAGTGTAGGCATAACCCTGGCCACCGCGTGCCTTTTTGTTCTGCAAAGTGAGGATGATGGCATACACAAAGTGCAATACCACAAGAGCTGCAAGACCGGCAGTAGCGATAAGTGCATACCAGTTAGCTCCCAAGAACTCACAAATCATGTTGTACCCCTCGGCGCTGAAGATAGCAACCAAGTTCATTGACATGTGGAAAAGAAGGAAGAGTACAAGAGCAATACCCGAGATACTCATGATTACTTTTTTTCCGACTGAAGAATTAAATAACCACATAATAAATTGATATTAAATTATATAATAAATAAATTGTTATTACCGCATATTCCCTTTAAGGGTATTTTACATTAACTAATTGACAAAAATAGTTTTTTTTTGTTAAAAACAATATCATTTCACAAAATAATTACCTCTTTTATATAAAAGGCATTTGCGTGGCTGGCAAAGGAGCCCGGGGTAATGAGTGGCAAAAAAAAGAGAGTTCAATACTACTTATCACCCTTGCCGACACTATGAAAATAACAATATTTTTGAAAGATGGGTTGCAGGGCATTCAAAAACATACCCGCCTGCCAAGAATGGCAGACGGGTAAAGAATTTCGTGTTTATGGACTCGCCGACAAACGGGCGAGGGTTAGTTTATTCACAAACTGGGCGTATAACAAGACCTTCTTGGCGATGTTCTGTCGAAATTACACCACTAACATCGTTGACGAAGTAAAGTCTATAAGCATTGGGAGAAGATTCAAGAGAAGCTGTCCAATAGCAACCGGCATCGAGCACAACGGTAACAGGTGCGTGGCTTATTACTTTGTGAGTGTAAGGCAAGAAGATACTGTTGCCATTGGGGCCGGCTACACGCCAACCTTCAACACCGTTAAAGTATCCTTTTATCCAAGAGCAGTTATCGACAAGTTCCTGCATCTCCCTTTTTGTGGGAATGCGCCAGGTGCCGCTCAATTTGCCTCGTGCAACATCGTCTATAAGTTCAAGGGTTCTTTTGCCATCAACTGTGCCATAATCGCTATTGAGACAGTATTTGCTATAATACAAGTAGTTTGGGTCGGCTGCGAATTTGTAATTTTGCCAACTAAATGTCTCTTTCTCCTTAATTTCTCCCCAGGCATAGCCGGTTCCGGTCTCTTCGGGTATTGTGGCACCAAGGTTGCAACTTGCCCACTTGGTGGAGAGCCCAAGGTCGATGACTTCGCCCTCGGTAATATCCAAATTGAATTTCGGGCGCAAATTCACGCTCTCTTCACCCATTACAAAAGTATATGTAGCAGCGGTACTCACAAGTGTTTCGTAATTTGTATCGTACCATCCCACGAATTCATATCCCTCGTCGGGAACGGCTGTTATGGTAATGGTGTAGCCTTCGGGCATATTATCACGAAAGCGAGAAGTAAGGATCTTCCCGAATAAAGAGATACCACCACCATAATCGGCATTGACAACCCACAACTCGGGATAGCTTTCAGGATAGAGCCCTGTGTCAACAGGGGTTGCACCACACACCGGGCGCACCGGGTAGCCATCCTCTCTATTATGAGAGGACCAATATTTATATGAGCTATAACTTAAACCATAAGCAGACATACAACTGTTAACATTCAATATTGATGAATGGGAACAATATTCATTTCCTTGGTTTCTAAAAGCTGTATATCCTTTACTGTAATAGCCGGCAAGGGGCAAGAATATGCTGTTGCCGTTAGGGCCGGTTACGCGGAAACCTTTAATACCATTAAACGTCTCCTCGGTCCAGGTACAGTAATAGAACAACTCCATCTGCTCGGCAAGGGTAGGCATACGCCAATCACCGCCCCATTTTATACTTGCTACATCATCGACTGGTTCAAGGAGTGATTTATTATCGGTGGCGCCGTAATAACTGTCGGTGCAATATTTGGTTACCGAATCGAGCCAACCGTAGTTGCTGTATACATAGTATTTATAAGTTTCGCTCACCTCTTCGGTTTCTCCCCAAGCATAATAGCCGCCATACTCCTCGGGCGCAGTGGCACCCACATTGTGGTTTGCCCATTTAAGACCGCTGGGAAGGCCGAGATCCACAGCTGTGCCGGCCGGTGTGGCAGGGAGAGAGAATTTTGCAGCAAGCTCCACATCGCTGCTTACTGTAAATGTGTACACCGTATCGGCGCTCACAAGTGTCGTACTACCATCGGTGTACCAACCGATAAATTTTCTTCCTTCAACGGGAACAGCCTTCACTGTGATTGTGCGACCTTCGGCAAATGTCATCTTTTTATCGTTGTAACCATCTATGGCCACTGTGCCAAGACCGATATTTGTAACCTTTACCTCGCAGTAATTTACGCGCGGTGCCTGAATGGGGCGAACGGTACAACCACCAGTGCGAGTCGTAGATTGAAGCAGGCATTCATAGTCATGTATAAGCAAAAGATATTGGGCATAGTTGTAATTACCTGTATTACTTGACCAATAATAACCATCTTCGCCACAGTCACGTAGCTCTGTATCGTTGTAATTACCGGCAGCGGGCAGGAAGATGCTGTTACCATTGGGGCCCGTTACATTATAGCCATTGACACCGTAAAGAGATGTCCACTCCCAATTACAGTAGTCTAAAAGTTCTTTTTGCTCTTCAATGGTGGGCATACGCCACTCACCTCCCCACAGAACGGTGGCAACGTCGTCGTCGGCATCGAGCTTTGTCTTGCCATCGACTGTGCCATAATTGCTGTCGATACAATATTTTGTGAGGGCATTCATATTGCCGTCGCAATATTTATAGGTGGTTCCCTGCCAGTCGTATTTGTTCTTCTCTTCGGTTTCTCCCCAGGCATAGTAACCGCCATACTCTTCGGGTGCAGTAGCGCCCACATTGTGGCTTGCCCATTTAAAGCCGCTGGGAAGACCAAGATCAATAGCTTGTGCAGGTATTGTTGGGAGAGTGAATTTTGCCATAAGTTCCACATTGCCGGTTACCACAAATGTGTACGTTTCATCGTTGCTAACAAGTGTTGCACCGCCATTGGTGTACCAACCTGCAAAATCCCTTCCATCGCCGGGAGTGGCAATTATTGTTGCGCTGCTGCCCTCGGCAAATGTAGCGTTTGCCGCATCTTCACCATCTATGTTAACAGTACCTCTACCGCTGCTTGTAATTGTTACGGTGTAATTTATTTGAATGGATTCGTCATACACCGGGCGCACCGATTGGCCATATACACGGTGATCGTTGTATTGCAAATATTGGGTATTGTCGAAAACGAAACAATAAGCACCGTAGCAACCGTAATTATCCAATGTGCTCAACCAATAATAGCCGGCTGTGTTAAAATCGCCAGCATCTGTATTGAAACGGAAACCTGCTGCCGGCAGGAATATGCTGTTACCATTGGGGCCTGTTACGCGGTAGCCGTTAACACCCCAAAGAGTTTCAGTCGTCCAAGTGCAGTAGTCTATAAGTTCGACCAATTCATCGTAAGTTGGCATACGCCATTTGCCGCCCCACTGAACGGAGGCAACATCGTCCTCGCACTCGAGAGTGGTTTTTCCATCGACAGCACCACCATCGCTATTAGTGCAATATTTGGTTATTTTATCGGTGTTATAGTCGTAATATTTCAATGTGAGCCAAGAGTAGTCCTCCTTATCCTCAGTTTCTCCCCAAGCATAGTAACCACCACTCTCCCACGAGCGGGATGCACCCACATTGCAGCTTGCCCATTTAATGCCACTAGGCAAACCAAGGTCAATGACTCTTGCATCGTTACTGTCGGCACCACCTTTGAGAATGATATCGACAAGCCCTGTGATATCACCAACATCAACAGTGCCGTCACCATCGACATCGCCATACTGCATATCGGAACCGCCGTTAAGAATAATCTCGACAAGCGTGGTTACATCGGCAACATCAACAATGCCGTCACCATCGACATCGCCCATCACTGTTTGTGCATTTGTGCTCACTGCGAGCATAAAGGCAAGAAGTAATAGATAGATTTTTTTCATGGTTAGTTGTTTATTTTAGTGTTAATATATTAAATATTGATAATGTTATTTGAACGATATAACGCAAATATAGATTTTTAAATATTTCTTTACAAATATTTTCAAACTTTTAACACACACGCATAGCTAAGGTGGCAATTCCATTTGACTTACGTTTCTACACTCCGTGCGTGTAAAAACATTTTTCACAAACCCGACTACAAGAATTTCCGCTCATTTGTAACTAACTTTGTCATAATTTACGAAGATAGACGGTACTCGCTGTAAAATATTAAAGCAAGCTTTATATTTCGCTCGTTTGTAACTATTTTTGTCATAATTGACGAAGATATACGGCACTCGCTGTAAAATATTAAAGCAAGTTTTATATTTCGCTCGTTTGTAACTATCTTTGCATAGTAATACTGCAAAAGAATAATAGATAAAGAATGATATTCGAGTACGACGTATTGGTTATTGGCGCCGGACACGCCGGTTGCGAGGCTGCAGCCGCTGCCGCTAATTTGGGCAAGAAAACTTGCTTGATGACCATTGACATGAACAAGATTGCACAAATGAGTTGCAACCCTGCTATCGGTGGCATTGCAAAAGGACAGATTGTGAGAGAAATTGACGCACTTGGTGGATATATGGGTATAATCACCGACCGCGCATCGATACAATTCCGTATGCTCAACCGCTCGAAGGGTCCCGCAATGTGGAGCCCTCGCGCACAGTGCGACCGTATGAAATTCAGCCAGTACTGGAGAGAGACACTCGAAAACATTCCAAACCTGCATATGTGGCAGGACTGCGCCAACGAGCTCATTGTTGAAGATGGAAAGGCTGTTGGTGTAAAGACACAACTGGGAGCGGAGTTTCGCGCGAAATGCACAATCATCACTGCCGGTACATTCCTTAACGGTGTGATGCACGTGGGCAAAGTGCAGTTCGAGGGTGGCCGCATTGCAGAGCCTGCCGCAAAAGGACTCACTGAAAGCATAAAAAAACACGGCGTAACCGTGGGGCGTATGAAAACAGGCACTCCTGTACGCCTTGACAAGCGCAGTATAAATATGCAATTGGTTGATATTCAACAAGGTGACAACGATTTTCACAGTTTCTCATATTTGAGCAACGAGAGAAAATTGACACAACTCCCTTGCTGGGCGTGCTACACCAACCCCGAAGTTCACCAGACTCTGCGCGACGGGCTCGAATTCTCGCCGCTTTATAACGGACAGATACAAAGCATAGGTCCGCGCTATTGCCCTAGCATAGAAACAAAGATTGTGACATTTGCCGAGCGCGACCGTCACCTGCTCTTCCTGGAGCCCGAAGGAGAAACCACACAGGAGATTTACGTAAACGGCTTCTCTTCGTCACTGCCAATGGACATACAGTTGAATGCACTTCGCAAGATACCCGCATTGAAAGATGCCGTAGCCTACCGCCCAGGATATGCCATAGAGTATGACTTTTTCGACCCAACTCAATTGAACCACACACTTGAGTCGAAAGTTATAGATGGCCTCTTTTTTGCAGGACAGGTTAACGGCACCACCGGTTACGAAGAGGCGGCCGGACAAGGACTCATTGCGGGTATAAACGCCGCACTTAAAATTGACGGAAAAGAGAGTTTTGTACTCCACCGAAACGAAGCTTACATTGGAGTTCTCATCGACGACCTTGTGACAAAAGGCGTGGACGAACCTTACCGTATGTTCACATCACGCGCCGAGTACCGCATACTTCTCCGTTCCGACAATGCCGATATGCGCCTGACTCAAAAAGCCCACGAGATAGGGCTTGCAACAGAAGAGCGTTACACCCTGCTGCAAGAAAAGAAAAAGCTTATGCAACAGCTTACCGAGTTCATTGAAAACTTCTCGGTAAAAGCACACCTCATAAACCAGGGGCTAGAAGAACTCGGAACCACACCGCTCACTCGCGGTTGTAAATTGTCGGCAATAATAGAACGCCCGCAAGTTACCATAAACACCATTGCGCCTTATATAAACGCACTGGAAAAAGAGCTTGCAAAACTTGGCGACAAACGCGAAGAGATTACAGAGGCTGTGGAGATTGAAATTAAATATCGCGGCTATATAGAACGCGAACGCGAAGAGGCCGAGCGTATGTTGCGACTCGAAAATATACGCATACGAGGAAAGTTTAATTACAGCACTCTCGACTCGCTATCGACCGAAGCGCGACAAAAGCTCACAGCTATAAACCCTGAGACTCTTGCACAGGCAAGCCGCATACCCGGAGTATCACCAAGCGATGTAAATGTTCTGCTTGTGCTTATGAGAAAATAACATTGTTCCACGTGAAACATTACAAAAAACATAGACCTATGAACAAAGAATTACTGCTCTCAAATTTGAGAAACATTCCCGACTTCCCCATCCCGGGCATCCAATTCAAAGACGTGACATCACTCTTTAAAAACCCCGCTTGTATGCAAGAACTCGACAAGGCTTTGTACGAAAAATACAAAGACTGCGGCATTACTAAAATTGTGGGTATTGAGTCACGAGGCTTTGTTATGGCATCGGCACTTGCCGTTAAACTCAACGCAGGTTTTGTACCCATACGTAAACCCGGCAAACTACCCGCGGAGACCATTAGCGAGAGTTACGGAAAAGAGTATGGTCGCGACACCATAGAGATACACAAGGATGCTATAGACGAAAACGATGTTGTACTCATTCACGACGACCTTCTCGCAACCGGCGGTACAATGCTTGCAGCATACAATCTTGTAAAAAAACTCAACCCAAAGAAGGTGATGATAAACTTCATTATCGAGCTCGAAGGTTTGAAAGGACGCGAGATTTTCCCAGCCGATGCCGAGGTTGACAGCCTGCTTATATTGGAAGGAAAATAATGAAAAAAGAGGAGAGGACAAAGAGGGAAGAGTTACTGAAAAACATAGTAAACAACCTGCCCGACTCACCCGGCTGTTACCAATATCTCGACGACAGCGGTAAGATTATTTATGTTGGTAAGGCAAAAAATCTTAAACGCCGAGTATCCTCTTACTTCAACAAAGAACAGCAATCTTTAAAAACACAACTACTGGTTTCAAAGATTGCCGACATAAAATACATTGTAGTAAATAGCGAGGCCGATGCATTGCTTTTAGAGAATAACCTCATAAAGCAGCACAAGCCCCGCTATAATATTTTGCTTAAAGACGACAAAACCTATCCTTCTATTTGTATCAGCAACGACTATTTTCCCAAAATATTCAAGACACGAAAAATAGTAAAAAATGCAGGGCGATACTTTGGCCCCTACACAAACAGCGGAGCACTTCACGCCTTGCTTGCACTAATAAAAGAGCTATATCCTTTAAGGACTTGCAATCTTAAAATAACACCAGAAGCGGTGAGAAGCGGCAAGCTGAACTCGTGCCTCGAATACCAAATACACAACTGCTGCGCACCATGCATAGGCAAAATTTCACAGGAGGAATATGCAAAATATATTGCCCAGGTGACATCAATTCTTAAAGGTGATATACGTATTCTGCAAGAAACATTGCTCCAGGAAATGCGTTCAAAAGCCGAAAAAATGGATTTTGAAGGAGCGCAAAAGATAAAAGAGAGATACGAACTTATTGAGAATTTCCGCACACGTAGCGAGGTCGTAAGTTCATCGTTAAATAACCTTGATGTGTTCTCTATCGAGAGCGATGAGAAAAATGCATTTGTAAACTTCCTGCACATAACAAACGGATGCATCACACAAGCATTCACCATAGAATATCAAAAAAGACTCGATGAAAGCGATGAGGATATTTTATCTATGGGTATAGTGGAAATGCGCGAGCGTTTCAAAAGTTGCGCAAAAGAGATTATACTGCCATTCCCGGTTGATATACCCATAGACGGTGTAACCACCACCCTGCCACAGAAAGGAGAAAAAGCACGCCTGCTTTCACTCTCGAAACTAAATGTAAAACAGTATCGTTCCGACCGATTAAAACAGGAGGAGAAACTAAACCCGGAACAAAAGAGCACACGCCTGTTGAAAGAAATTCAACAAGAATTGCAACTGGAAAAAATGCCGATAACCATTGAGTGTTTCGACAATTCCAACATACAAGGAGCCGATGCCGTTGCAGCTTGCGTTGTATTCCGCAAGTTAAAACCATCGAAAAAAGAGTACCGTAAATACAATATAAAAACCGTAGAAGGCCCCGATGACTACGCATCAATGCGCGAGGTCGCAGAAAGGCGATACAGCCGCATAATAGCCGAAGGTGGCGAGCTCCCAAGCCTTATCATAGCCGACGGCGGTAAGGGGCAAATGGAAGCACTGCGTAGTGTAATAGAGGATAAACTGAACCTTAGAATTCCAATAGCAGGACTTGTAAAAGACGGGCGACACCGCACATCGGAATTAATAATAGGCGAAGCAACAATAGGACTTAAACAGCACAGTGCTCTCTTTAAACTTATGACGCAGATACAGGACGAAGTACACCGCTTTGCCATAACCTTCCACCGCGACAAACGCAGCAAACGACAGACAGCGTCGGAACTTGACAGCATAAAAGGCATAGGCCCAAAGAGCAAACAACTTCTTTTACAACACTTTAAGAGCGTGAAACGCATAAAGGAAGCAACCTTGGAAGAGATAAGCACCATTATAGGAGTGGCAAAAGCAGAAATATTACTCAAAGCGCTCAAATAAAGAAAGTTTTTAATAACTTTGCATAAAAGAGAGAAAAGTAATGAGAGTACTTATCCAGAGAGTAAAAAAAGCATCAGTAACAGTTGAAGGCAAACTTATATCATTGATTAACAAAGGTTTGCTTGTTTTTATTGGTATTTGCGAGGAGGATGGTGACGAAGATATCGAGTGGCTCACCAAAAAGATTGCGAACATACGCCTTTTCGATGATGAAAACGGCGTTATGAACCTTTCGGTAACCGACATCGATGGCGAGATTTTAGCAGTGAGCCAATTTACACTTATGGCATCGACCAAAAAGGGAAACCGCCCATCATATATTAAAGCGGCAAAACCCGATATATCAATACCACTATACGAGAAATTCTGCACAGAGATGGAGATTGCCGCCAACAGAACGATAAAAAGAGGTATTTTTGGTGCCGATATGAAAGTTGAACTAATTAACGACGGACCCGTTACTATATATATAGATTCTAAAAACAGAGAATAAATGACTATAAAGGAGGCACAGGAACGAGTAGATGCCTGGATAAAGGAGTATGGTGTGCGTTATTTCAACGAACTTACCAATACCGCAATACTCACCGAAGAGGTGGGCGAAGTAGCGCGCATTATGGCACGCCAGTACGGCGAACAATCATTCAAAGAGGGTGAGAAAAGCAACCTTGCCGACGAACTAGCCGATGTGCTGTGGGTACTTATCTGCATAGCCAACCAAACAGGTACCGACCTTACCGAAGCACTCGAAAAAAACTTCGATAAAAAGATAAAAAGAGATAATAAAAGACATATAAATAACCCTAAATTATTACCATAATGAGCGATAAATGCAACTGTGGATGCGAAGGGCACAAGCACCACACCGAAGAAGAGAGCAAATACGATTTTGTGTTGAGCGAATACACAAAAGCCGCAACCGATGAAGAGGTGGCAGCAGCAGTGAAGAAACTTATCGAAGAGAAAGTAGAAGAGAACAACACTATTGAGGTGAAGAAATTCCTCTTTAACTGCATCGACCTCACCACCCTCAAATGCACCGACAGCGAGGAAAGCGTACTCAAATTCACCGAGCGCGTAAACGATTTCGAGGAGGCATATCCCGAACTCGACAACGTTGCCGCGATATGCGTGTACCCTAATTTCGCACAGATTGTAAGCCAGACATTGGAGGCCGACAATGTGGGCATCGCTTGTGTTTCGGGCGGTTTCCCCTCGTCACAAACCTTCCAAGAGATTAAGGTGGCAGAGACAGCTATGGCAATACACGATGGTGCAACAGAGATTGACATTGTGCTGAGTGTTGGAAAATTCCTCAGCGGCGACTACGAGGGCGTGTGCGATGAAATTCAGGAACTCAAAAGTGTGTGCGGCGACAAACACTTGAAAGTAATTCTTGAAACAGGCGCTTTGAAGAGTGCAGAGAACATTAAAAAAGCTTCCATTTTATCGATTTATTCTGGTGGAGACTTTATTAAAACCTCAACAGGTAAAGAGTCGCCTGCTGCAACTCCCGAGGCTGCTTATGTAATGTGCAGCACCATTAAGGAATACTACCAGAAGACAGGTCGCAAGATTGGTTTCAAGCCCGCCGGTGGCATAAACACAGTAAACGACGCACTTGTATACTACACCATTGTAAAAGAGATTTTGGGTGAAGAGTGGCTCACCAACAAACTTTTCCGCTTGGGAACAAGCCGCCTCGCAAACTTGTGTTTGAGCGAAATTGTAGGAAAAGAGGTGAAATTCTTCTAAGAAACAATAGGTATAAAAAAAAGAGCCGTGTGGCTCTTTTTTTTATACCTATATATGTGATTCAAATCTATTTTTCGCGCTGTATGGCATAATCCAAATAAGCAACCAAAGCCTCACGACAATCACTCGATAGCGACTGGGGCAACACAGCAAGAGCTTCGGCACGCAACTCCTCTATTTTAGAAAGAGCGTACTCTACTCCACCCTCATTTTTAGAAAGTTCAATAAGTAATTCTATCTCCTTTTCATCGGGTTCTTTACCGGCTGCAAGCTTTTCTTTTACCGCCTTTGCAACAGGTGACGAAGATGTTTCAAGAACATATATCGCAGGCAATGTTATCTTACCTTCGCGCATATCGCTGCCTGTGGGTTTGCCTATGTCGGAAGAGTAATAATCGAAAATATCATCTTTTATCTGGAAACAGATACCTATAAGCTCACCGAAACGGCGCAGAGCCGCTGCAAGTTCACCGGGAGCACCGGCAGCAAGAGCACCTATATAGGCACACGCAGCAAAGAGTGATGCAGTCTTGCCCTTTATTATATCGAAGTAATTTTTCTCATTGTAAGCGGAGTTTCTTTGTGTCTGCAACTGAATGATTTCACCACTCGAAAGCATGCAGCCAAGCAACGATAATTGCTCGATGACTTCGATATTTTTTGTCATTGCAGCATTTTTCAAAGCAAGTGAAAATAGATAATCTCCGGTGAGAATTGCAACACGGTTACCGTGAAGAGTATTCAAGGAGGGACGACCGCGACGCATATCACTCTCGTCAACAACATCATCGTGCAACAAAGATGCTGTGTGCAACAATTCAAGCGATGAAGCTGCAGCATAAGTCTCCTGCGACACATTGCCACAAGCACGTGAAACAAGCAACAGAAGCATAGGACGCATCATCTTGCCTACAGATGCCGACACGCTCTGCAACGCTGCACCAAGCAAGGGAATCTCGCTATATAGCTGCGCATTGTAAAACTCCTTGAAAAGCTCTATATCCTGCTTTATCGGAGCCTGTATGACAGATAATAAATTCTTCATCGACATTACTATATTAACACGTGGAACACAAAACAACACCTGCCGGCATAGTAAACCAACAAACGACAGATACTATTTTCGCGTCGCTTGTGCAAAAGTAATAAAAAAGAATATGGATAGTAGCATAAATTTTGTATTTTTACACTCGGTTATATTTTATTGAAGATGGAAAAACTCTTTTTACTCGACGCTTACGCGCTCATATATCGTGCCTATTACGCATTCATTAAGAACCCTCGTATAAACTCAAAAGGGTTCAATACATCGGCTATTTTAGGCTTTGTGAATACCCTTGAGGATGTTATTAAAAAAGAGAACCCAACCCATTTGGGTGTTGCCTTTGACCCAAAAGGAAAAACCTTCCGTCACGAAGCTTTTGAACAATACAAGGCACAGCGCGAAGAGACTCCCGAGGTTATACGTGAGTCGGTACCAGTTATTAAAGAAATACTTAAAGCATACAACATACCTGTGTTCGAAGTTCCCGGCTACGAAGCCGACGATGTTGTGGGTACACTCGCAAAACAAGCGGAGAAAAGGGGAATTTTGACATATATGATGACTCCCGACAAGGACTACGGACAGCTTGTTTCGGACAACGTATTCATATACCGTCCAAAATATGGCGACAAGGAGTTCGAAGTTATGGGAGTTGAAAGGGTTAAAGAAAAGTTCGGTATAGAGCGAACAGAACAGTTGATAGACCTCCTGGGATTGATGGGTGACGCAAGCGACAACATACCCGGCTGCCCCGGCGTTGGAGAAAAAACAGCACAAAAACTTATTGCCGAATTCGGCAATATAGAAAATATGCTTGCCAACACAGACCAACTAAAAGGTGCACTAAAAACAAAAGTCGAAGAGAACCGTGAAAAAATAATTTTCAGCAAATTCCTTGCAACCATAAAAACAGATGTTCCCATTGAGCTCGATATGGAGACTCTGAAACGCAAACGCGCAAACGAAGAGGAACTCACCCGACTGCTCGACTTTTATGAATTGCGCGCATTAAAGGAACGAGTGAGAAAAACAAACTTCGCACCATCACTCTTTGGTGAGGAGCAAACTGAAAATATTGCGGTCGACGAGAAAAAGAAAAAAAACGAGCCGCAACAAGGTTTTCTCTTTGATTTTTTTGCGACCGAAGATACGGGCGAAGAAAAAAAATCGAGCCATTTGAGCTTAAAAGACATAGCTCACACATACAAACTACTTGATACAGAAGTAGATATATATAATTTTATTTCTGCTGTAAAAAACAGCGAAATAGTGTGCATAGACACAGAAACAACAAGTACCAACGCTCTTGAAGCCGAACTTGTTGGAATTTCGTTTGCAGTGAAGGAAAATGAAGCAGTTTACATACCCATAGCCGCAAAAAGGGAAGAGGCTATGCAACGCCTCGAAATTTTGCGACCCATCATAGAAGATGAAAAAATAATGAAGGTGGGGCAAAATATAAAATACGACCTTACTGTTCTTGCCAACTACGGAATGGAACTCCGCGGAAAATTGTTCGACACTATGATTGCGCATTATGTTCTGCAACCCGAGCTTTACCACGGAATGGATTACCTTGCCGAAGTTTACCTCAACTACGAAACAATAAAAATAACAGAACTTATAGGAGAGAAGGGCAAGAACCAAAAAAACATGCGCGACCTCTCCCCTACCCTAATTTGCGATTATGCCTGCGAGGATGCCGACATTACTCTTAAACTAAAAAACATACTTGAACAGGAAATAAAGAAAGAGGGAGTTGAGGATCTATTCTATAATATAGAAATGCCGCTTATACCGGTACTTGCATATATGGAACGCAACGGCGCACGCATAGACAGCGAGGCACTAAGAGAAACATCTCTATTACTGTCGAAACGTCTCGAGGAGATTGAGAATGAAATATTCGCACAAGCGGGAGAGGTATTCAACATTGCATCTCCAAAGCAGGTTGGCGACATTCTCTTCGGAAAACTCAAAATTGTAGAAAAACCCAAAAAGACAAGAACCGGACAATTTGTAACATCGGAAGAGGTACTTGCACAACTTCAAAACCGCCACCCTATTGTTAAAAATATTTTACAATATCGCGGACTAAAAAAGCTATTGAGTACATATATCGACAGCCTTCCCACACTCGTAAACCCGCGCACAGGAAAGATACATACATCGTACAACCAAACGGTGACAGCCACGGGACGATTAAGTTCGAGCAACCCCAACCTGCAGAACATACCCATACGCGATGAGGATGGAAAAGAGGTGCGTAAAGCATTTATTCCAGATGATGGATGCCTGTTCCTGTCGGTAGACTATTCACAGATAGAACTGCGCATTATGGCTCACCTGAGCGGCGATAAGAATATGATTGAAGACTTCTGCAGCGGACACGATATACATGCAGCCACCGCTGCTAAAATATACCGTAAACCCATAGAAGAGGTAACAAAAGATGAGCGTCGCCGGGCAAAAGTAGCCAATTTTGGTATCATTTATGGAATATCGGTATTCGGTCTTGCCGAAAGAATGAACGTGAGCCGCCCCGAAGCAAAAATACTCATAGACAACTATTTCGAAACCTATAAAAGCGTAGCCGAATACATTGAAAAATGTAAACAAGAGGCAAAGCTTAAAGGATATGTAGAAACCATATTCCATCGCAAGCGTTTCCTCCCCGACATTAACTCACACAATGCCGTGGTACGTGGATATGCCGAGCGAAATGCTGTAAACGCCCCCATACAGGGCAGCGCTGCCGATATTATAAAGGTGGCTATGATAAACATATACCACCGTTTGAAAAATGAAGGAATGCACTCGACAATGATTCTGCAAGTACACGATGAGTTGAATTTCAACGTAGTACCCGAAGAAAAAGAGAGATTGCAAGCACTCGTTATTGAGGAGATGGAGCGAGCTTTCAGAATGCGTGTACCACTTGTTGCCGACTATGGTTGGGGAGCAAACTGGTTAGAAGCACATTGATTTACAAACCACACCATATTTAAAAATGCTATCGATACTTATACCCACAAAAGACTACGATTGCAGCCTGCTTGTTGAAGAGCTTCACAAGCAAGGTGAAGCCCTTGGTGTGCCCTTTGAAATTTTAGTTGGCGAAGATGGAACACAGAACCTGCAACTCAACAAAAACGCCGACACACTCAACCACTGCCGACGGATTATAGAAAAAAAGAACACCGGGCGAGCCGCTATGCGCAACACTCTTGCACAAGAGGCACAATACCCCTATATTCTGTTTATAGACAGTGATGCCATAGCCGAAAATAGTTTATTTATAAGTAATTACATACAAGCTATAAAGCAATGTGAAGTTGTGTGCGGCGGGCTCTACCACGCAAATAAACTAAGTGACAAGAGTTGCACATTGCGTTACAAATACGAAAAAGAAGCCGACAAAGAGCGCAAGGCCGAAATACGCAACCTTGCCCCGTATGACAAATTCACCACCTTTAATTTTGCCATAAATCGCGAACTATTTCTCTCAATACAATTCAACGAGGAGATAAAAAGATATGGCTACGAGGACACACTCTTTGGTAAAGAACTCGAGAAACGTAACGTGAAAATAATGCACATAAACAATATGTTGCTGCACAACGGGCTCGAATGCAACGAAATTTACCTCGCAAAGGTGGAACAGGCTCTTGCCACACTAAACGACATAAAAGAGGAGATAAAAAATACTCCCCTTCTGCAATGTGCAGCAAAAATAGAGCAACTGCACCTTAAAAAGATATTCCTTGCATTGTGGAAAAGAACACAGCACCTTATGAGAAACAATTTGCTGGGAGAAAAACCATCGCTTACCATACTTAAAATATACAAACTTGGCTATTTTTTGTCAATCAAGGGGTAACGCTCTACCCTATTTACGGAAAGCCGCTTTTTACTTCCAAAATTATTCCGTACTTTTGCAACGGCTTTTCGCAAAAGCCTGTAACATATCATTAACCGATAAACAATAAAACATAAAAATATGGCTCTAAAAGCAGGTATTGTGGGCTTGCCCAACGTAGGAAAATCAACCCTTTTCAATTGCCTTTCAAGTGCAAAAGCACAGGCAGCAAACTTCCCCTTCTGTACTATCGATGCACAAATGGGACAAATTACCGTTCCCGATGAACGACTTAACAAACTTGCCGAAATAGTACACCCAGGCCGCATTGTACCGGCTACTTGTGATATTGTAGATATTGCAGGCCTTGTAAAAGGTGCAAGCAAGGGCGAAGGACTCGGTAACCAATTCTTGGGAAACATACGCGAAACCGATGCCATAATACACGTGCTCCGTTGCTTCGACAACGACAATATCGTTCACGTCGATGGCTCTGTGAACCCTGTACGCGACAAAGAGATTATCGACATAGAATTGCAGTTGAAAGACCTTGAAACTGTTGAAAACCGCATTAAACGTGTTGAAAAACAGGCTCGTGTTGGTGGCGACAAGCAAGCAAAACTCGAATACGATGTGCTTATGCAGTACAAAGATGCTCTTGAAGCTGGTAAATCGGCACGTACCGTAGTTTTTGAAACAGAAGACGAACAGACCGTGGCTAAAAACCTCTTCCTTCTCACATCAAAACCCGTGCTTTATGTATGTAATGTCGATGACACATCGGCTGCCAACGGTAACAAATATGTAGATGCCGTACGAGAGGCCATAAAGGATGAAAACGCTGAACTCTTGATAATTTCGGCACAAACCGAAGCCGACATTGCCGAACTCGAAAGCTACGAGGAGAAACAGATGTTCCTCGAGGATATGGGACTCAAGGAATCGGGTTGCGACCGCCTTATTAAAGCTATCTACCACCTACTTACACTGCAAACATACATCACAGTGGGAGAGATTGAGGTGAGAGCGTGGACATTCCGCAAAGGATGGAAAGCTCCCCAATGTGCAAGTGTTATACACACCGATTTCGAGAAGGGATTCATACGTGCCGAGGTAATAAAATATGACGATTACATAGCATACGGTTCCGAAGCAGCTGTGCGCGAAGCCGGTAAAATGAGCGTCGAGGGTAAAGAGTACGTAGTACAGGATGGTGATATCATGCACTTCCGTTTCAATGTATAAAGCATAATGAACACCCTCTGCCACATAATCTGGAACCCAGATGCAAGCCCTTTTTCCATATTCGGGTTCGAAGTGCGATATTACTCGCTGTGCTGGGTAATATCACTTATGATAGGCTACCACTTGGTACATTACCTATACAAGAAACAAAACATTAAAGAGGAACTTTTTGAACCGCTTTTTATGTACAGTTTCATAGGAATACTTGTGGGTGCACGTTTGGGACACTGCCTTTTCTATGAGCCGGAGTATTACCTGAACAATATAACAGAAATGCTTCTGCCCATAAAAATAACCCCTTACGGGTGGAAATTCATAGGTTATCAAGGACTTGCCAGCCACGGTGGTACAATAGGTATCATTATAGCACTCTTATTATACCGATACAAGACAAAATTATCCATTAGGTGGGTATTCGACAATATATGTATCGCTACCCCTCTGGCAGTATCCTTCATACGCATTGGTAATTTTATGAATTCGGAGATTTTGGGATGTGCTACCAATAGCCCGCTCGGCATAATTTTTGCACAGGTTGACAATGTTCCGCGCCACCCGGCACAGCTCTATGAGGCTATCGCATATATTGTGATATTCATTGGAGGATGGATATTGTACAAGAAATATCCGCAATCGGTGGGCACCGGACTGAATTTCGGCTACTGCCTGTTCACTGTTTTCACCTTCCGTTTCTTCATCGAGTTCCTCAAAGAGGTACAGGTGGAATTTGAGCAAGGTATGACACTTGATATGGGACAGTGGTTAAGCATCCCATTTATAATAATTGGAGCGGTAAACATAATAAACGGAATAAGAATACTGAAAAACAAAAAAGCGGCATAAGCCGCTTTTTTGTTTTGTATAATAATAATAGAATTTATTTTACAATCTTCTGAATTTCATTGAGTTTGTTAAGAGCCTCCAACGGAGTGAGGTTATTGACATCTATTCCAAGAATTTCATCGCGCACCTGCGACAATACAGGGTCGTCAAGTTGGAAGAAATTGAGCTGCACACCCTCGCGACTGTCGGCAATTGAGGTTGTGGGAGCGCTTTTCAGCTCGCCACGGTTATCATTGGCTTCCAACTTGCTCAAAATCTGCTCAGAACGCTTTACAACGCTTTTAGGCATACCTGCAAGCTTTGCAACGTGAATACCGAAAGAGTGTTCACTGCCACCGGGTTGAAGTTTACGCAGGAATATTACACGACCGTCAATTTCACGCACCGACACATTGAAGTTCTTTATGCGTGAAAAACTCTTCTCCATCTCATTAAGTTCGTGATAATGAGTAGCAAAGAGAGTGCGGGCACGTCCACGCGAATTTTCGTGTATATGCTCCACAATAGCCCATGCAATTGACATACCGTCGTAGGTAGATGTTCCACGACCAAGCTCGTCGAACAACACAAGGCTGCGCCCCGAAAGGTTGTTGAGTATGCTTGCAGCCTCGGTCATCTCAACCATAAATGTAGATTCTCCTGCCGAAATATTATCGCTTGCGCCCACGCGGGTGAAAATCTTATCAACAAGACCAATGTGAGCACTATCGGCCGGCACAAAGCAACCAATTTGAGCAAGCAGAGTTATCAATGCTGTCTGACGCAAAAGAGCCGACTTACCCGCCATATTGGGACCGGTTACAATGATAATCTGCTGCTTGTCGCCATCGAGATAAAGGTCGTTGGGTACATAATTCTCACCCACCGCCATCTGTCGCTCAATCACAGGGTGACGGCCCTGCTTGATATCCAGAATATTTTCCTCGCTTATAACGGGACGGATATATTTATAGGCACGCGATACGTTGGCAAAAGAGAGTAGGGTATCGAGACGAGCCAACAATGTGGCATTCAACTGAATAGAGGGTATGTACGAAGCAAGTTCGGTTACAATTTCACCAAATATTCGACTTTCGAGTGAGATTATTTTCTCCTCGGCACCAAGGATTTTCTCCTCGTACTCTTTAAGTTCCTGTGTTATATATCGCTCGGCATTTACAAGTGTCTGCTTGCGTATCCACTCTTCGGGAACACATTCCTTATAAGTGTTACGCACTTCGATATAGTAACCAAATACGTTGTTGAACGAAATTTTAAGACTGGGAATACCAGTACGCTCACTCTCACGCTGCTGCAACTGCATAAGGTAATCCTTGCCATGATAAGCTATGGCACGAAGCTCGTCGAGTTGCTCATTGATTCCGTCGGCAACAACACCGCCTTTATTGAGAAGGAGTGGTGGCTCGGGAACTATTTCACGAGCTATACGGTCGCGTATATCAGCACAACAATCGAGTTGCGCACCTATGCTTTTTATAATTTCGTTCGATGAATTCTCGCAAGCCTTTTTTATGGGCTCTATTGCTTGGAGAGCAATCTTCAACTGCACAAGCTCGCGCGGTGAAACACGTGCGGCAGCAACCTTCGAAATTATACGTTCAAGGTCGCCAATCTTGTACAATTGCTCTTCGACGATGTCGCGGAATTCCGGTTCACGGAAATAATACTCCACAATATCGAGACGCTCGTCAATGGGTTTCTTGTCCTTTAATGGGAATACCATCCAGCGTTTCAAAAGACGCGCTCCCATAGGGGTTACGGTTTTGTCTATAACCGAGAGGAGTGACGAACCACCGTCGTGCATGCTGCCCAAAAGTTCAAGACTGCGTATGGTGAATTTATCGAGACGCACATAACGCTCCTCCTCAATACGGGAAATGGTACGTATGTGCGAAATTTGAGTGTGAAGGGTTACTCCAAGATAATGGAGAACAGCACCTGCAGCCACTATACCGCTACGCAAGTGACTAATACCAAATCCTTTAAGGTTTTTGGTTTCAAAATGTTTGGTAAGTTTTTCGTTGGCAAACTCTTCGGTGAAAACCCAATCGTCGAGTTCGAATGTAAGCAATTTGCTGCCGAAACAATCCTCAAAACGCTTCTTGTTTCCACGCTCAAAGAGAACCTCTTTGGGGCGGAAGTTTACAATAAGTTTGTCTATGTAATCGAAAGTTCCCTCTGCTATAAGAAATTCACCGGTTGATATATCCAAAAAAGAGACACCGCACATAGGCTTGCCAAAGTGAACGGCAGCAAGAAAGTTATTCTCTTTATAGTCTAGAATATTATCGTTTATGGAAACACCCGGAGTTACCAATTCGGTAATACCACGCTTGACAAGTTTTTTTGTCATCTTTGGATCTTCGAGCTGGTCACAAATAGCTACACGCTTGCCTGCACGCACTAATTTAGGAAGATATGTATCGAGTGCGTGGAAAGGAAAACCAGCCATTTCGGTAGCCTGTGCCGCAGGGTTTTTTCCGTTGGAACGCTTGGTGAGGGTTATACCCAGTATCTCCGAAGCTACAACAGCATCGGAACAATATGTTTCATAAAAATCTCCGCAACGGAACAACAGAACTGCGTCGGGGTGCTTTGCTTTAAGCTCCAGGAACTGGCGCATCATCGGGGTTACGGAATTATCTTTTTCAACCATAGAAAATTCTTAAAATATTACGCGAAGATAACTTTTTTTACCGATAATTTAAGCAATAAAAAACAAAAAAGGGAAGTAAAAAACAATTTCACGATATAAATGAATGATTACTGTTTTTTTTGTATATTTTTGTAAGTTATTACATCTACAAAGTAGATGATAATACATTTGAAAGTGAAACTAAAAAAATAAACAATACAAAAATGGGATACAATTTTAACGAGATTGAACAAAAGTGGCAGCAGAAATGGAGAGATAACAAAACCTACCGCACAGTTGAAAACGAGGACAAAAAGAAATTCTATGTCCTTAACATGTTCCCTTACCCCTCGGGAGCAGGTCTTCACGTAGGTCACCCTCTTGGTTACATAGCATCAGATATTTTTGCACGTTTCAAACGCCTTCAAGGTTACAATGTGCTCAACCCTATGGGTTACGATGCTTACGGACTTCCTGCCGAGCAATATGCAATACAAACAGGACAGCACCCTGCAATAACAACCGACCAGAACATTAACCGTTATCGCGAGCAGCTCGATAAGATTGGTTTCTGCTTCGATTGGGACCGCGAGATAAGAACCTGTGACCCCGAATATTACCAGTGGACACAGTGGGCATTCATTAAAATGTTCAACCATTATTACGATAACGTAGCAAAATGTTGCAAACCCATCGAAGAACTTGTTGAGAAATTGAGTAAAGAGGGTAGTGCAAACATCGACGCAGCCTGCACAAAGGATATCAACATTTCGGCAGCCGAGTGGAACGCTATGAACGAAAAAGAGCAGCAAGACATGCTCATGAACTGGCGTATAGCTTTCCTCAATGAAACAATGGTAAACTGGTGCCCCCAGCTTGGAACCGTACTTGCCAACGACGAGGTTGTCGATGGAGTATCTGAGCGTGGTGGTTTCCCCGTTGTACAGAAAAAGATGAAACAGTGGTGTCTGCGTGTATCGGCGTATGCACAACGCCTGCTCGACGGACTCGATAATATCGATTGGACAGAATCACTCAAAGAGACACAGCGCAACTGGATTGGCCGCAGCGAGGGTACAGAGATGCAGTTCCACATAAAGAATAGTGATATAGAATTCACAATCTTCACCACTCGTGCCGACACCGTATTCGGAGTAACATTTATGGTACTTGCACCCGAGAGTGAGTTTGTGGCACAAATTACCACTGCCGACCAAAAAGAGGCTGTGGAAGCTTACCTCGACCGCACCAAGAAACGTACCGAGCGCGAACGTATGATAGACCGCAATGTAAGCGGTGTATTTACCGGAGCATACGCTATTAACCCTCTTACAGGTGAAGAGATACCTGTTTGGGTTAGTGATTATGTGCTTGCAGGTTATGGTACAGGTGCCATTATGGCTGTACCTGCACACGACAGCCGCGACTACGCATTTGCAAAACACTTCGGTATTGAGATACGTCCCCTTATCGAAGGTTGCGATGTTAACGAAGAGAGCTTCGATGCAAAAGAGGGTATTATGACCAACTCACCCACAGCAGCTTTTGCCGACTGCAAGCTCAACCTCAACGGACTCACAGTGAAAGAGGCTATTGCAGCCACCAAAAAATATGTGACAGAAAACAAACTCGGCCGCGTAAAAGTAAACTACCGTTTGCGCGATGCAATTTTCAGCCGACAACGTTACTGGGGTGAACCTTTCCCCATCTACTACAAGAACGGCATACCCACACCTGTACCCGAAGAATGCTTGCCTTTGGAACTTCCCGAGGTTGAGAAATTCCTTCCCACAGAGAGTGGAGAGCCCCCATTGGGACACGCTAAAATGTGGGCTTGGGATACTGTAAACAACACAGTAACAAGCAAAGACAATATAGACGACAAGACTATATTCCCTCTCGAGCTCAACACAATGCCCGGTTTTGCAGGTTCAAGCGCATACTATCTGCGTTATATGGACCCCCGCAACAACAAGGCACTTGTTTCAAAAGAGGCCGACAACTACTGGCAGAATGTTGACTTGTATGTTGGAGGTACAGAGCACGCAACAGGTCACCTCATTTACTCACGTTTCTGGAATATGTTCCTCTTCGACCTTGGTGTAAGCGTTAAGGAAGAGCCCTTCCAAAAACTCGTTAACCAGGGTATGATACAGGGCCGCAGTAACTTTGTATATCGCATTAAGGATACAAATACCTTTGTATCACTTAACCTCTCAAAAGAGTACGATGTAACACCCTTGCACGTGGATGTAAACATTGTATCGAACGATATTCTCGATATTGATGCCTTCCGTGCTTGGCGTCCCGAATATGCCGATGCCGAATTCATACTCGAAGATGGAAAATATATCTGTGGCTGGGCTGTTGAGAAGATGAGTAAATCAATGTTCAACGTAGTGAACCCCGATACCATTGTAGAGAAATATGGTGCCGACACACTCCGCCTTTACGAGATGTTCCTTGGCCCCGTTGAGCAGTCTAAACCCTGGGATACAAACGGTATCGACGGATGCCACCGTTTCCTTAAAAAGTTCTGGGGACTTTTCTTCGACAAGAACGACAACTACATTGTGAGCGAAGAACCCGCTACAAAAGAGGAACTCAAATCACTGCACAAACTAATAAAGAAGACCACAGACGATATACCTGCTTTCTCGTATAACACAACTGTGAGTGCATTTATGATATGTACCAATGAGTTAAGTTCACTCAAATGCAATAAAAAAGAGATACTAGAGAAGATTGTGATACTCCTTGCACCATTCGCTCCTCACATCAGCGAGGAGTTGTGGGAAAAACTTGGAAATACAACAAGCGTTTGCGACGCTGAGTGGCCCATCTTCAACGAAGAGTACCTTAAAGAGGATACAATAAAATACACTATATCATTCAACGGAAAAGCCCGTTTCACTATGGAGTTTGCAGCCGATGCTACAAATGCCGATATTGAAGCAACGGTACTTGCCGACGATAACAGTAAAAAGTACATCGATAACAAACCCATTAAGAAGGTAATCATTGTACCCAAGAAAATTGTTAACGTAGTGATATAAAAACTGCAATATAAACACTTATAAAAAGTATATTATGGCTAAATTTTCTTTTCCACGCCCTTCTGTAATTTCGGAGGTGAAAAATTACATTATGATTACTGTGGGACTGGCTTTGTATGCGTTTATATGGAACTTCTTTATGAGTCCCTATGAATTTCTTATTGGTGGAGTAACCGGTATTGGAGCCATAGTACAATACTCGGTGGGTATTTCAATGCAATATATCTATTTTACAATAAACTTAATACTCATAATAATTGCAATTAAAATACTCGGGTGGAAGTTTTGCTTAAAAACAATTTATGCAATCTTTTGTATGACACTTTTTTTAAGTATAACCGAAGTTTTGTTTGAAAACTACAATGCATTCACCATTTTAGGCCCCAACAAGCAACTCGAAGCTTGTCTTGTGGGTTCTATATTCACAGGAATTGCAATTGCAATATGTTTCTTAAACAATGGAAGCACCGGTGGTGTTGATATTATAGCTGCTATAGTTAACAAATACAAGGATGTAAGTTTCGGACGCGCTATGTTGTACATTGACACATTCATAGTGACAAGTAGTTTCTTTATTATTCCTTCGGAAAATATAGCTGTAAGCCTTTCGAGAATGTTTTATGGTTATATAACCCTTGTGGTGGTAAACCTTGCACTAGACTATATGGTGAACAGTAACCGCCAAATGGTGCAATTCTTCATTTTCTCCAATAAGTACGAGGAGATTGGCTACTATATTACACGCCAACTGAAACGCGGTGTTACACTGCTCGATTCTGTTGGATTCTACTCTAAAAAAGAGGGAAAAGTTATTACCACACTCACACGTGCCAATCAATCGAACCAACTTTTCAGTATGGTTAAGCAAATAGACCCCAATGCACTTATATCACAATCAAAAGTTATGGGAGTTTATGGTAATGGCTTCGATAAAATAAAAGCCAAGAAAATTAAACTGCAAGAGGTGGAATTTAATAGTTTGGAAACTGAAGTAAAACAGTAACAGATAATGAAACTTGTATTTGCAACAAACAACAAACACAAACTGCAAGAAGTTAGGGATATTCTAGGCAGCAGGGTAGAGGTAATGTCACTTGCCGATATAAACTGCTACGACGATATACCCGAAACCGGGGAAACACTAGAAGAGAACGCCCTTATAAAAGCAAGGTGGATAAGTGAAAAATATGGTTGTGATTGCTTTGCCGATGATACCGGTCTCGAAGTTGGAGCATTGAATGGTGCTCCGGGTGTATATTCGGCACGTTACGCAGGCGAAGAGTGCAATTCACAGGCCAATATGGAGAAGTTGTTACAAAATTTAACAGGAGAAAATAACCGTAACGCACAATTTCGTACAGTTATCGCGTTAATTATAAAGAATAAAGAGATTTTATTCGACGGAATTGTAAAAGGCACTATAAGTGAAACAAAAATGGGAGAAGCTGGGTTTGGATACGACCCTATATTCATTCCCGAAGGTTATTCCGAAAGTTTTGCACAAATGGGCAGTGAAACAAAAAATTCGATAAGCCACAGATATAGAGCCACCGAAAAATTGAGTAATTACTTAAACGAGAATTATGATTAAGAGATTTTTTGCAATAATACTGGTATTATTTATTGCCATAAACAGCAGAGCAGGTATTGGTGACTGGGAAATTTACACTTCGTTCCATGATGCCACAAGTTGTCGCGTTGCAGGCGATAAAATATATGTGCTTGCATCGAATTCACTCTTTGTTTACGACAAGGACGACAATTCTATCACCACTTACGATAAACTGAACAGTTTAAGTGATTTCAATATTGCATACATAGATTATTGCAAAGAGATTGATGCACTTGTAATTGTATATAAGAATGCAAATATCGATATATTGTATTCCAACGATTATGTGTATAACATTTCCGATTTCAAGAATAAGATTCTATCGAATAAAAACATAAACGGAATAGATATATCGGGTAAAACAGCATACCTGAATACTGATTTTGGTGTTGTGGTGCTCAACCTTGCCGACCTTGAATTTACAAACACATATAATTTGGGTGTAAAGGCTTACAGTACCTGCACTCTAAACAACAATATATACATTGGTACAGAGAATGGTATATTGAAAGGTTCACTCAGCGATAATCTGCTTGATAAATCAAATTGGACAAAAATAAACAGTAATAAAACACTGGCCATAAACAAAAAAGATAACAAGCTGGTGTGTGTTATTGACAAAAAAGGTGCTTGCGTTGTAAATGAAAACGGAACGATAGAATCGACACCCATTTCAACAACCCAGGCATATAAATATTCTTACGAAGAAAACAATACCTTATACATTGGCTGGGAAAAAACATTCGCAGTAGTAAACAGTACCACAAATTACAAGACCTGTACTATATCGAGCGAAAGCAAATACCTCTATGTTGACGGAAATAAATTCTGGAATTGTAAAGGATATAAAGGTATTGTGGAAAGTAAAATTACAGACAATAATTTTACTGACGGGGAAAACTACATAATTCCCAACAGCCCTGTACGCAACCTTTGCGAATATATGACCTTTATAGGCGATAGCAAACTGCTTGTTGCAGGCGGTACCCTCAACTACTTCGACAATATATTCCAGCCAGGAACATTGATGGAACTTGACTACGCAAGTAAAGAGTGGACAAATTTCCCCGAGGATGAGATTAAAACCGCTACAGGAGTAAAATACGTAAATATGTGTTCTATCGATGAGGACCCAACAGAACCCGGACATTACTTTGCAAGCTCATTCGGACAAGGTTTGTATGAATTCCGCAATGGAAAATTCGTAGCACACTACAACCACAAGAACAGCCCCATAGAAAGCCCTGTACCATCGTCATTGAATTATGTGCGAATACCTCGTGTAAAATTTGATACATCTGGTAACCTGTGGGTGGTAAATACCAATGCCGAAAAGGTTGTGAAGATACTTAAAAAAGATGGAACCTGGGTATCGTTGAATTATAGCGATATAGCCAATTTCCCGACTATGGTCGATTTGATTATAGATGCTAGAGGATGGTTGTGGGTAACATCGTACCAAGGAGTACCAGGTATTTTCTGCGCTAAAATGAACAACACACCGTTCGATACAGCCGACGACCGCACAAAATTGGTTATAAACACATTCACTAACCAGGATGATACAGATTACACAATTGACCAAGTATATTGCATCACAGAAGACAAGAACGGAGAAATATGGGTGGGTACAAACAACGGATTGTTTGTAATTGACGATGCCGATAAGTTCTTTAACGATGGTACTTTTACCCAAATTAAGGTTTCACGCAACGATGGTAGCGGGCTTGCCGACTATCTCTTTGCAAGTGCCCCTATTTCGGCTTTGCAAGTTGACGGAGCCAACAGAAAATGGGTGGGTACAAAAAATAATGGTATATACCTTGTAAGTGCCGACGGACAAGAGACATTGCACCATTTTACAAAAGACAATTCAGTACTTCCTTCAAACGAAATTACAAGTATTGCCATACATAAAACACGTGGTGAAGTATTCATTGGAACAAGTGAAGGAATAGTAAGTTATATGAGCGATGCAACAGAGCCAGAACTCACACTCCAAGAGAGTGCAGTACACGCTTATCCAAACCCCGTAAAAAGCTCGTACAACGGAGTTATATCTATTATAGGACTCACACACGGTTGTGAGATAAAAATCGTTGATATGGCTGGTTATTTAATCACAGAGGGTACATCTGTTGGCGGACAGTTCACCTGGAATGGAAGAAACGCTTCGGGCGAAAAAGTATCAAGTGGAATTTACTATGTGCTGATGTACGATGCCAACGGCGATGAAAGCCTTGCAACCAAAATACTTATTACTCGATAAAGGAGTAAAGATTAGATATCAATCAGAATTCGGGCTATAATCATATAGCTCGAATTTTTTATATATACAATAGGGCAATATATCTTAACCACCTCTTTAGGGGCATAGCAAAGCAACTGTAGCGCTATAAATAAACTCCCATACATTTTGTATAATAGAAGCCATGAAGAGAGCATTACCTATTGTAACATTTTTATTGCAGCGGAAGAATACCGGCTATCAACAATCATTATTATATATATTCTCTTTTTTAAAAAATTAAAATAAATCAACAACAATAACAAAGTCGGTTGATAGTGGGGATAATTTTTTTGAGAAATAGTTGTTTTTAAAGTTATTATATTGAGATATATCTTTATTGACAAGATATTAACAAGTTAAAATGTTTGTAATGTGTGGTTTATATACTTTATTAACAATCTTTGCAACCACCAACTTGTGGATAAAATTAACTCTGTTTTTAATGAATATCTGTTTAAAACCTACTGATAAATCGCGATATAAAAAGTGGCAAAATAATTTGGCTTTTTAATATACTTTCGAGTATAATCATAAACCAAATCTTTCCAAGATAAATTGACATTTTTTTCCATCTATTTATTCACCATTTATTAACACCTTATCAACAATTATCACCACAGTTGTCAACATAAAAAAATGGTTGCTCAATAAAAGCAACCATTTTCTAATATATATTGTAAAAGAACTTATTTGAGTTTTGCAAGTGCCTCTTTAATTCTTCTTATAGCCTCTATGATATTCTCATCACTTGTAGCATAGCTCATTCTGAAACACTCGGGAGCACCAAACGATTCGCCACCAACAGCTGCTACGTGAGCTTCTGTAAGGAGATACATTGCAAGATCGTCTGAATTGTTGATTACCTGGTCGCCGTAGCTCTTACCATAGAATGAACTACATTTGGGGAAGAGGTAGAATGCACCCTCGGGAACATTGACTTCAAGACCGGGAATCTCCTTTGCAAGTTTTACAATAAGGTCGCGACGACGTTGGAATGCTTTACGCATCTCCTCTACTGGCTCCTGTGAACCGTTGTAAGCCTCTAACGATGCCATCTGTGATACAGAGCAAGGTCCGCTTGTATATTGTCCCTGGAGCTTGTTACAGCCTTTTACAATCCAATCGGCAGCAGCAAGGAAACCAATTCTCCAACCGGTCATAGCATATGCCTTTGATACTCCGTTGATGATTATCACTCTGTCGCGTATCTCCTCGAATTGTGCTATGCTCTCGTGTTTGCCAATATAGTTGATGTGCTCGTAAATTTCATCGGCAACAACAAATACATTGGGGTATTTTGCAAGCACGTCGGCAAGCTCTTTAAGTTCCTCTTTTGTATATACCGATCCTGTGGGGTTCGAGGGAGAGCAGAGGATAAGCATTTTTGTTTTAGGTGTGATGGCAGCTTCGAGCTGTGCACCTGTGATTTTGAAGTTTTGCTCAATGCCTGCGCTCACAATAACAGGTGTTCCGTCGGCCATCTTCACCATATCGGGGTAACTAACCCAGTAAGGTGCAGGTATAATAACTTCGTCACCTTCGTCAATGAGTGCCATAATAGCGTTGCAGACAGCCTGCTTTGCACCGTTTGAAACTGAAATCTGTGCTTCGGTAAATTCGAGCCCGTTCTCTTTTTTCAATTTCTCAACAATAGCTTTGCGCAATGAGGGGTATCCGGGTACGGGTGAATAACGTGACCAGTTATCGTCGATAGCCTGTTTTGCAGCTGTTTTAATGGCATCGGGTGTGTTGAAATCGGGTTCTCCCACACTCATATTTATAACATCCACGCCTTGTGCTTTAAGCTCCTGGCTTTTCTGTGACATTGCCAATGTAGCCGAAGGGGCTAATCTGTTGACACGGTTTGATAGTTTGTTCATATTATAATATTGTTTTTATTTTTTGTCAAAATGTAATGTGTGTCCCATACGCTCGGCTTTTGTGTGTAGGTAGCGTGAATTGAAATTGTTAGGTTCAATCTCTATGCTCACATTTTCCACCACTTCAAGGCCATAGCTTTCAAGTCCTATTCGTTTTACAGGGTTGTTGGTCATAAGACGCATTTTGTGTACTCCAACCTTTCTCAAAATCTCTGCGCCAACGCCGTAATCTCTCTCATCGGCTTTGAAACCAAGACAAAGGTTTGCATCAACTGTATCCATACCCTCTTCCTGCAGTTTATAAGCTTTCATTTTATTCATGAGACCTATACCGCGGCCTTCCTGGTTAAGATATACAATAACACCTTTTCCGGCCTTGTCAACAAGTTCCATTGCTTTATGCAATTGCGATCCGCAGTCGCAACGTTTTGAAGCGAAGATATCTCCTGTTATGCACGATGAGTGTACACGTACAAGAATGGGTTCATCCTCTTCCCACTCTCCTTTTATAAGAGCAACATGTTCAAGACCGTTTGATGTCTGCTTGAAAGGTATAAGACGGAAATTTCCGTGTTCAGTGGGCATACTTACCTCTTCGCCCATCTCCACAAGTGATTCCTGTTGCAGACGATACTGTATAAGATCGCTTATTGATATAATTTTAAGATTGTGCTCTTTTGCTATCTCAATAAGTTGAGGCATACGCGCCATGGTGCCATCCTCGTTCATAATTTCAATGAGTGCGGCAGCGGGGTAGAGACCTGCAAGACGGGCAAGATCAATACTTGCCTCTGTGTGGCCGGCACGGCGCAACACACCTTTATCCTGTGCATAAAGGGGGTTGATGTGTCCGGGGCGTGCAAATGTCTCGGCAGTGCTTTCAGGGTCGGCAAGAGCTTTAATAGTGGCAGCTCTGTCTGCTGTTGATACACCTGTCGAGCAACCCTCAATCTTGTCAATGGTTACTGTGAACGGTGTGCCTAAAAGGCTGGTATTTGAGCTTACCTGAGGGTCGAGCTGCAACTCCTTGCAACGTGACATTGTAATGGGCGCACACAATACACCACGACCGTTTTTTAACATAAAGTTTACAGCGTCGGGTGTTATTTTTTCGGCTGCTATTATAAAATCGCCTTCGTTCTCTCTATCTTCATCATCAACGACAATAAGAAATTTTCCTTCTTTAAAATCTTTTATAGCGTCTTCGATAGAACTCAGTTTAAAATTTTCCATATATTGTTTATACAAGTTTTTCTTTATTTAAAATCTCCATAATCACATTTGAAGTCTCTTGAACTTTGGCAAGGTCTTTTGCCAAGCGCAATCTGAATTTCAAAGTTCTCAGGTATATAAAAATTCCTGCCGGTACAATAACAAGCAGCAGTATGTTTATCCATTTTTTCTCGGCAGGCGATACAATTGTATCTATCGACAAAACAGGGTAATCGTTTATCTTCTGTATTACCTTCTTGTTTCTGCTGTTGCCGAACTCCTCAATCAAACTTTCGAGTTTTTCATTCAAATCGTATATGGTATTGTCCTTTTCTTTAAAGAACACATCCTTTATCGAGGGTAATTTGTCGAGGTTATTGTCTTTGGTAAACTTGTTGGCAGTTTCTGTTATTTCCACAAGTTTTTTATACCCTGCAATGTAGTCGGGGTCGTCTATAATAACCTCTTTCAAGGTAACGTTGCGTTTTTCGCGCAAGCAGAACAACATTCTGAAAAACGCTTTGTAAGCGTCCATGTTGAATATTGCCGAGTCTTTGTTCGACTGATAGGTGAACAAAATACCCAATGGCATCATAATAAATGTACTCAACCAACTACCGATAAAAGTATTCCATTCTCCTTCGCGTGCCATTTTGAATGCCGATGTGTTAAGCAGGTAGTATAAAATGAAAATTGCTACCGATATAAGCACAGGGTATCCAAGACCACCTTTTCTCACAATGGCTCCTAACGGGGCTCCAATAAAGAAGAAGAGTATGCAGGCTAGTGACAGGGTAATCTTTTTCCACCAGTTTATAATACATTTATTCAGCTCTTTATCGAGTCCTTGTAATAAATTGTTCTTTATCTCGTAATCGTTTTTAAGCTGTCTTACTTTTGTAAGTTGCGCCTTCTTCCAAGCTGTTTTGTCGAAATTGGTCGCAGTGTTGTATATACTGTCGGTGTTTATAGAGTACAAGTCGTTTCGGCTCATATATGTAGAGTCCTCGTTTGTGTATTCTGTGTTAATGTTGAATACACTTCTTATAGTTCCCTTCCAATAGTTCATTCCAAGACTATCGTTATAGTGTGTTAGGGTAGCGATGGTAGTTTGCAGTTCACGCATATTCTGGCTTTTTGCATTCGATTTGAATACCTCGCCATCTTTCATTTCAAATTTTCCATCACTGGGTATTACCACCACTTTCTTGCGGAATGTTTCCCTGCGGTAGGGTACATTCTTTTTGTTTATATTTTGGTCGGTAATGTTCGAGAACTGCTCTCCGGTGAAAAGTTGTATCATCAAATTCTTTTCATCGGGTGTGCTTGATATCTTTCCCGAGTCGGCTACAAGGATATTGGCATTTTCAAAGCCGCTCGACATATCATATATCATAACCTTGTAGAGCATTCCGTTGTCTTTGTTCTTTTTCTCCACATAAAGGTTATATCCCTTTATTTGGTCATAGAAAACTCCTTCGGGTATTTCCACCTCGGGTGAGGTTTGTTTAATGGAGTAGAGTATAGTGTATAACTTTACTTGGGCATAAGGAGCAACCACATTCTGGAAATAGAAAGAGACACAGCCAAGAGTTATGCATAACACCACGATAGGCATCATAATTCTTATGAGCGGGATACCCGCAGCCTTCATAGCAAGCAATTCAAGACGTTCACCAAAGTTTCCGAAAGTCATAAGCGATGCCAGGAGTATAGCCAAGGGGAGTGCTTCGCTTACAAGTGCAATCGAGCATAATGAGAAAAATTGTGCAATAATGGTAATGTCGAGTCCTTTACCCACAAATTCATCTACCGATTGCCACAACATCTGCATAATGAAAATAAACAGGCAAATTAAGAATGTACCCATCAACAGCTGGGTAAAACTCTTTATGATGAATAAATCCAGTTTTTTAATTATGCGAAATTGTGATAATTTCATAGTCGGTGCAGTTCAACTTTATCGTTATGTTAAAATCCACTACTGCAAAACATTTCCCGCCAAGCGGTGTAAATCTGTTTCAGCAGTTTTTACTACGCAAAGATAATGCAACCAATGAGCAATACAAAAGAAATTCTTTGTTTTTATATATAACTTAATATATTCTATAATACGCAAACAGGTACCGAACAAAGCCGGTACCTGTTGTATTCGTTTTTTTACATCCCCGATTGTCTTCTTAACAGTTCAATTTGTGAGTCCCATAAATCTTTTTGGTCCTCAACCTCTCCCTTTTCGGCAAAGTCGGTTATAACCAAAGTGTGTTCCCTTGTGAGTTCATTGAATGCTATGCGCATCTCAAAAAATGTTTGCGGGTTCTCATCGTCCCATCTCAACTTCACATAAACTCCGTTTCTTTGAGTTACAATGTGTGCAGTTCTTTGTTCGGTTTTTCCCCACTTGAAGATAAAGGATTTTCCGGTACTTTCCACACGGTCGGCAAACCAGGGCGATAACCCGGCTGCAGTACCAATGTAACGCCATATCATACTTGCGCTGCCCTTCATAGAGTATTCGATACTGAATTTTTCTTTATTCATCATTTTGCGGAATCATAAATATAGTTGCACACAATTCTTATCACCCGCAAGATAGGAAAAAATATTTTAAAAAACAAATAAATCGCTATGTTATATTTAGTTAAATAACCCGGCATTGCAATTTTGTGTAGTTAAAATCATTGCACCGCGCCCCTGTTTTTTGTAATTTATGTGTGGCTGTTATATTTTTTTGAGTAAAAAACGGCAAAAAATTTGTGAGTTTAAATTTATAAACGTATCTTTGCACCGCAAAAATGTGATGGCGAGATAGCTCAGCTGGTTAGAGCGCATGATTCATAATCATGAGGTCCCCGGTTCAATCCCGGGTCTCGCTACTGAAACGGAGAAAGTTGAAAAACTCTCTCCGTTTTTTGTTTCAAAATTTTGGGCAGGGTGGACAAAAAGTAGGATAAAATCTTTGTAATGGATTGATATACATATCTTTGCAAAGATTATCATTGATATGCTAAAAAAAATGCTTTTTTTGTGGTTCCTCCAATGTGGTCAAGAATGGCCTGAGAGGGCGAA
>JAZQUI010000029.1:0-9156 GCA_045631205.1 Bacteroidaceae bacterium | reverse complement strand
TCAACGGTCGCGTTGTTTGTTAAACAATTTGCTCTACTATCTAACTAATAAACATTTGATAACCACCGATTTGCCCACTCTGATATATACAAAAAGGGGAAAGCTTTTAACTTTCCCCTTAATTCTTCGTGATTCGCCTGGGGCTCGAACCCAGGACCCCATCCTTAAAAGGGATGTGCTCTACCTGCTGAGCTAGCGAATCTACCTGAAGTGCCGTTAAGCGAGTGCAAAGGTATGCATTTTTTTTATACCTGCAAACAATTTGGGAGTTTTTTTGCTTAAAATGCCGAATTTTCTTCTATTCGTGTGTTTTTTTACTGAAATTGACACTATCTACCGCCTCTTCCAACGGATTTTCGTACCCCGCAGGGAGTTCACTGTTTATTTCGTGGTAACGCTTCAAATAGCCAAGCAAAAGAGTTGTAAGCGGCAGAGCAACAATAAGCCCAAGCACACCAAGCAATTTTCCCCACACCGAAAGCGAAAGCAAAATCAATGCCGGGTGCAGGTTCATACGACGTCCCATAATACAAGGAACAAGAAGCAAATCCTGTATCACCTGTACAATGCAGAGCACCGTGAGAGCGCCCACAAACACCAACCAGAAATTGTCGCCCGTGTTTGCAGCCTTCATCAAGGCTAGCAGCACCATGGGCAAGAGAGAGAGTATCTGCATATAAGGCACAAGATTAAGCACACCAATGAAGATACCGAAACCAATTGCTATGGGGAAATCTATTATCACAAAACCCACAGCAAAAAGTACACCCACGCATAGTGCCACAAGAGCCTGACCACGGAAATATTGGTTCATTCCGTGTACAAGGTCGCTCGACAACTTGCCCGCCACGCCTCGCCAACGCACAGGCAGATAGAGAGGCCATTCTTCGGAAAGACGCTCGTAATCGAGAAGAATGAAGAACATATAAAGCAAGGTGATGAAAACACCAAAAAGCTGCACAACAACGTTCACAGTGCCCACAAGAAGCATCTGTGTACGTTGTGCAAATTCGCTCAGCAGTTCCTGAACACCGGAGTTCTGCAACAAAGCCATCACCCCCTCTTCATTTGCAACGCCACGCAAGTACTCCACCACTACGGGCGGAATAGATGGGTTCTTTATATTATCGCTCAAAAAAGAGATTGCAATACTGTTGAACTGCGCAAGTTCCCTAACCATAGAGGGAACTATGAGCATAAATACAGCCGCTATAAGCACAAGTACAAAAAGCATCACCGCAATTATCGACGGCAAACGATATGTGAAACGCAGCCTCTTCTGCACAAAACATACCATAGGGTACAGCAGATAGGCAAGCAACCACGCAACAGCAAAGGGCAACAGCACACTGCTAAGACTGTTGAGTACAAAATAAGATATAGTCATCACCGCCAGTACCAACACTATGCGCAGAAAACGCCCCAAAGTAATTTCCTGATATTTCATATAAACATCAACTTTATTCTGCGAATATAACCATAGTTTTTAAAAAACCACCTTTCGAACCAAGCTTTTACCTTTTTTTATTTAATTTGCACCACACTGAAAAGTTTAGTAGCAGTTTTTCAAAAAAAATGCACATTGCGTGTAACATTTCCACCCGTTCAACCGTCACACTTACAGAAACACATAAAACCGACAAAAAAGAGGATGACAACAGAAGAGTTCAAAAAACAGTATCTGCCACTGCACCGCAGGCTGTATGCCCTTGCCATAAAATCACTGGGCGACAGCTGCGAGGCGCAAGATGCCGTGCAGACACTCTATTTGAAACTTTGGGAAAGGCACCGGCAACTCGACGATATTGAAAACCGATGGAGTTTCTGCGCAAAAATACTCTTGAACATCTGCGCAGACCGGTGGCGAGAGAAAAACAGGCAAGCAACCGATGAACTAGACGAAGAGCTTCCCGACACCGATTGCACCGACTATGAGATTACCGACTTTGCCGACTTTACACAGAAATACATAGACAAACTGCCACACAAACAACGGCTTATGTTAGAGATGCGTATGCAGGGAGCAAGCACCGAGGAGATAGCAAAGTTCACAGGCCTCACCCCAACAAACATACGCACAATACTATCGAGAGTAAGGAAAGAGTTAAGGAAATATTATAACACATAGATATATGGACAACATAAAAGAACTTATAAACAAATTCTACGACGGCACAACAACCATCGAAGAAGAGTACGAGTTGCGCCGCATACTCTGCGAAGAGGAGTTACCCGCAGAGATAGAGCGAGAGAAAGCGCTGCTGCTTGCAATGTTGCCCAGCGAATGTGAAATACCCGAGGGGCTCGAAGCACGCCTCGAAACCCTCATTGACAACTTTGCAGAAAAGAAAGGTGCCCCGAGTACAAATACAACTACACCCATGGGGCAACGCCGCAGAATACTTAAAATACCACAGCGCCCACTTTGGGGCAGCCTTGCCACAGCCGCGGCTACCGTCGTGCTCATCTTTATGTTACACAACAGAGAGCAACGGCCGCAAGACACATTCAGCACCCCCGAAGAGGCCGCCATACACATAAACGCCACCTTTGCCCACCTTGCAATGGTAATGAACAGCGGAAGGGAAAACAGTATAAACACCGCTGCACAGTTGCAAAGTATAGGCGCTACGGCAAAAAGCCAGCTTACAAAGCAAATCACCATCAAGTAACTAAAAACAACAAATATATGAAAACCAGGATTTTCGCACTGCTTGCAATACTAACTTTCTCACTCACTGCGAGCGCAAACAAAACGAATGAGAACAATTACGACGACATAGACAACTTCTTTGCCACCGCCACAGCAGCCGATTCACCCGGCATAAACCACTTTTACATTTCAAAGGCAATGCTCACACTCGCCGCCGACAATTGTGGCTTAATGCTTGCTGTTACAGGATTCGAAGTTAAAGATTTCATCAATAAGATAGACTTTATACGCAATGTAAATATAAATACCAACAGGACAAGACAGGAAAAAGAACTGCTTGCCGCAGCCGAACTATTGGCTACAAAAACATACAAGAAATACAACTACACCACCCTGCTCACTACAAACGAGGGAGGTGGAGAATGCAATTACTTCTTCTATAAATATGGCGAGGGTGGTCTATGCTCAATACTTGTGATAAGCACCTTGAAAGAGTTTGATGAGGCAACAGAGCAATCTTATCTTAAACAGGCACGCGTAATACTAATAGGCGGTACATTCAGAGCCGAAGATATACCATCGATTATAAACTTCTAAACCACTATAATTATGAAAAAAACACTCTTTTTGCTCACCTGCATAATAATTGCAAGCAATGCTGTTGCGCAGACATTCAACGAGAACGACCGCAAGATGTTCAACGAAGGACAGGTACTCACAAAGAGCGACTTGCAATTTGCAAGCGAAGGAACACCCTGGGATACCCAACACCCCAAAATGGTATATAGCATACACAACGAAGGCGATGAAACCATCGTTACATTTGCCCACTCCATCTACTTCGATTCGCAGTGGGTTACATTCAGCAAAGGCATCATACTTGTCGATTGCGAGAGCGGCGATGTCTACAAGGCGCGCGACTATGCTATGGAGGGGCTCACAATGGATAAACTTCTCATTGTAAAAGGATGTAACTACAAAAACATTCTCATTCCCATACGCTTTCCAAAACTCCGTCGCAAGGTTAAATACATTGATGTATACAGCAAAGGACACGACGACGACCTGAAACCCAGCAACAGAAGCACCATCGACAATAGTTGCCTGGGCAAACGCCTTAGCGTAAAGGCTTTGAAAAAGAAGCACAAAGGCGGCAAAGTTTACGAATAAATAGAAACATTCAACCACAAAACGCAAGTGGTAATATACAAGAAGAGGGTGACTTTGGTCACCCTCTTCTTGTTCGCTTTATATAAAAGATTTATTACTCTGCCTTGTTTTTCTCCTCGGCCTCGGCAAGTGCAGCATAGTAACACTCGCGGCACAGCGGTTCATACTCGGTTGTTTCACCAAGCAACACCTGCTTGTCACCGGCAACCTTGCGGTGCGAAACATAGGCCAGGTTACCGCACTTCACACAAATGGCGTGTACCTTTGTAACCTCGTCTGCAATGGACATAAGAGCCGGCATAGGGCCGAAAGGAGTGCAGCGGAAGTCCATATCAAGGCCGGCGATTATCACACGTGTACCACGGCGTGCAAGTTCGTTACAAACCTCAACAAGACCATTGTCGAAGAACTGCGCCTCGTCTATACCCACAACATCTACATCGGTTGCAAGCAGCAATATGCTTGCCGAACTCTCCAACGGAGTGGAAAGAATGTGGTTACTGTCGTGCGACACCACCTCCTGGTCCGAATAACGGGTATCAATGGCAGGCTTAAAAATCTCAACCCTCTGACGGGCAAACTTCGCACGTTTCAAGCGACGTATAAGTTCCTCGGTCTTTCCCGAGAACATTGAGCCGCAAATAACCTCTATACGGCCACGGCGCACAGTTTCAAGATGATTAAATTCTGTAAATCGGTTCATTTATATTTGTGTTTATCCTTTTTTCACATTCTGCTTTGCGAAGATAATTAAACCCACAAGAAAAACAAATACCAACACAGCACAAGTTATCAACAACCGGCAGCAGTTTATCAATAAATATTTAATTTGCTAAAAATAACCTAAACCACATTGTTTATACACATATTTATATTTATTTTGCTAAAGATTAAGAAGAAAAACAATATGGGCATATTATACATAGTACCCACCCCTGTGGGCAACCTTGAAGACATTACACTGCGTGCGATAAGAATACTTAAAGAGGCCGATTTTGTACTCGCCGAGGACACCCGTACATCGGGCAAGCTGCTCAAGCACCTCGACATACAGGTGCCAATGTACTCGCACCACAAATTCAACGAACACCAAACGGTGAAACACCTTGTGGAACGCATACAGAACAGTGAGCGTCACGTGGCACTCGTGTCCGATGCCGGCACTCCCGCCATCTCCGACCCCGGTTTCCTTCTCGTGCGCGAGAGCGTTAAAAACGGTATCGAAGTGCAGTGTCTCCCCGGAGCAACAGCCTTCGTTCCCGCCCTTGTAAGTTCGGCATTACCCTCGGAGAAATTTGTATTCGAAGGCTTTCTCCCACAGAAAAAAGGACGACAGACACGCCTCAATTTCCTGAAAGACGAACAGCGCACCATCATCTTCTACGAATCGCCCTACCGCGTGCTTAAAACCCTCACACAACTTGCCGAAGTATTCGGCAACGACAGACAGGCGGCCGCCGCACGCGAAATATCGAAGATACACGAAGAGTGCGTGCGAGGCACTCTGGGCGAACTTGTGGAACACTTCACCAAGAACGAACCGCGCGGCGAATTTGTACTCCTCGTTGGCGGTGCCGATGAAAAAGATAACAAAGAAAAAGAGTAATAAAACAGATTAAAAAGCATACAATTATGAAAAAAGCAACCATTCTGCTGCTGATAATAGCCGCCATCATCACAAGCTGCAACAACGGCCCCGGCCGCGATGAATTGCAAAAAAGCAACGAAGCCCTCAAAAGCGAACTCAACGAAAAAGATGCAGCCATCGCCAAACTCGTAGAGACAATGAACTCAATAGACGAGGGCTTTAAAAAGATAAATGAGATGCAGGGGCGTATAAACCTCAACACCCCCACAAGCGAAGGCAACCAAAACAGCATCGAGCGCAACATAGAGTACATAACCAGCACTCTAAAAAAGAACAAAGAAGAGATTGAGAAGCTGAAGAAACAGCTGCTCGATGGAAAACAGATATCAAAAGAGCTCAAAACAAAAATCGCCGGCCTCGAAAAGCTCCTCAACGAAAAGAGCCTTGAACTCGCAGAGATATACCAATCACTTGCCGACAAGAACATATACATTGGCAAGCTCGACAGCATAATAGTCGACCTCACCCGAGCCAACACCGGGCAGGAGCTACAACTCATTGCCCAGGAAGAGGAGCTCAACAGCGTGTGGTACGCCATAGGCACAAAGAGCGAACTTAAAGGAGAAAACATACTCAACAGCGGCGATGTAATGCGCGAGAAGGATATTAACCTTAAATATTTCACCAAAGCCGACAAACGCGAGCTGAAAGAGATAAACACTCACGCCAAAAGAGCCAAGCTGCTCACCAACCACCCCGACGAGAGTTACACACTCGAGCGCAACGCCGAGAAAGAATACATTCTCACCATCACCGCGCCCGACGCCTTCTGGAGCACAAGCCGCTACCTTGTAATACAAGTACGATAATCCCCCGATGCGCCGCCACCGCGGCGCATCACTCTTTTAACACCCGCTACAATGCACAAATACAAAAACATATTCATAGACCTCGACGACACCATTTACGACTTTGCAGCAGCATCGCGCGAGTCGTTCCAGGAAACCTACACACTCCTGGGCTACGAAAAATACTTCCGCTCCTTCGACCACTTTATGTCACTCTACGAGCCCTATAACCTTGAACTGTGGAAACGATACGGCGAAGGTAAAATAACAAAAGCCGAACTCAACCGCAAACGCTACGCCTACCCGTTGAAGATGGTAGGCATAGACAACCAGGAACTCGCCGACACCTTCTGCCGCGAAGCCCTCGGCCGCATACCCACAAAGAACAAAGTAGTTCCCGGAGCCATAGAACTGCTCGAATATCTATATCCGAAGTACAACCTTTACATATTGTCAAACGGTTTCAAAGAGTTGCAGGCACACAAGATGCAAACAGCAGGCCTCGACAAATACTTCAAACGCCTGGTACTTTCCGACGATATAGGCATAAACAAGCCCCGTCCCGAACTCTTCATACACGCGCTGCAAGTAACAAACTCCACCACCGAAGAGAGCATAATGATAGGTGATATGTTCGACACCGACATTGCAGGAGCAGCAGGCGTGGGAATGGAGCAGATATTCTTCAACCGCAAAGGAATAGACACTCTACCCTTCCAACCAACCTATACGGTAAGAACACTGGAAGAAATTAAAAATATACTCTAAAACAAATACATTGGATATACCATAAAAGAGTGGCACAGCAAGTGTCACTCTTTTTTCGTGCCATAAACCAAAGCAAGCCATCAGATGTTATTATAAAAAATGTAATATATGAGAACGCTTGTAATATTCAACCACCCCTACGACGACAGCTTCTGCAATGCAATACTCAAATCCTGCACCAACGGCCTTGCACAAGCCCACAAAGAGATCGATGTAATACACCTCGACAAAGAGAAGTTCAACCCTGTAATGACAGAACAGGAACTTAAAGCCTTTGCAATAGCCCACACCCAGCCGCAAGAAGCAGAAAAATTGCTGTCGCCACAAGTACTCGACTACGCAAAGCGCATCAAGCACGCCGAGCAGTTGGTATTCATCTTCCCAATATGGTGGATGCTTATGCCCGCACTCACAAAAGGCTTCATCGACAAAGTATTTCTCCCGGGCATAGCATACAGATACAATGAAAAAGATGAGATGGAAGGGCTTTTGCGTAACATAAAACAGGTAACGGTAATAACCACAATGGGAGCACCCGGCAATTACTATGAGGAAAAGATAAACAACGCAGTGTGGAAAGCTCTTAAAGAGGGTACATTCAAATCCATTGGCATTGATAACTGCAAGTGGATAAACCTTTCCAATATAAAAAACACCACAAAAGAAGAACGCATAAAATGGCTCAACGATATTGAGCATCTCTTTGCGTGCAAGAAATAAAGCAACAAGGGCAGCTCTTTTTATCATTATTTTAACATTTGTGTCAAAAATACACAAAACCGAGATTTTAGACTTTACAAACAACCTTAGCAGATGTTATAATACAAACAATTTGTTCAAATATGAAAATTTCAATAATAATCCCGGTTTACAACTCATCACAATTCATTGCAAGAAGCCTGAGGTCGGCATTCAACCAAACATACAAGGACTTTGAAATAATTTTAATCGACGACCACAGCAGCGACGACAGCATATCAAGGATAGAACAATTAAAAGCAGAAGCACCACCATTTCTGCAAGGCAAAATAAAACTACTCCGCAACAACGGAAACAGAGGACAATCATTTTCGCGCAACATAGGAATAGAAGCATCACGAGGCGAGTGGATTTTCTTCCTCGACAGCGACGACGAAATAACTCCCGACTGCCTCGAAACCCTCACACAACACTGCAACAAACACGAAATGGTAATAGGTAACTACGAAATAAAAGGCGAGCAAAACAGCATAGGTGCATTCACACTGGAAGAGGGCGAATACCACGCCGACACAATAATTCCACTCCAACTCGACTGGAAAATATATACAATGGTATGGAATAAACTCATAAAAAAAGAGTTCATTACAAAACACAAGCTATATTTCCTTGAAGGTGTTATACACGAAGACAATCTATGGAGCTTTTGCAGCGCCTTTTGCCTTGAAAATATATACATCACACAAAAAAAGACCTACACTTATCACATTAGAGAAAACTCCACCGAACGCTCGCACAGCGAAGAATTTCACCAGGAAAACCTCTTTAACGTACAAATAAGTATGCTCAAATTCCTGTACAGTAGTGATACGCTGAACCGCCAGGCTGTAGATGAACATAAAAGGGAGATACACAGCTTTATGGAAAAGCAGATAAGATACCTTATTATTAAGGCACCGAAGATTGGTACTAGCAATAAAGCCAAAGAAAGGTATTGCTTGGTACGTAATTGTACCGCACATTGGAGTTTAGAACGTTATTTCAAATTTGGGTTATCAAGCAAATACTTTATCAGGAACCTTCACTTTTTATTTCCCTCAAAGGTTGGTTTTCATTTTTATCTTCTGTTCTAATTTTTTATGCCAGGGTTGCATAGGGGCAGAGAGGGATATTTACCTTATATATTGTGACATAAGAAGAGGGCTCAGTTTAAAAAGGAGTCCATCGCCCATAAAAGAAACGTATACATACAAAAAAAAGAGGAACTCTTTTGCAAGAATTCCTCTTTCTAAAAAAGTGGCGATGACCTACTCTCCCACAAACATTTGCAGTACCATCGGCGCTGTTGGGCTTAACTTCTCTGTTCGGGATGGGAAGAGGTGGAACCCCAACGCTATCAATCGCCTTAATATCGGTATTCGAACCTTGTG
>JAZQUI010000028.1:0-206585 GCA_045631205.1 Bacteroidaceae bacterium | reverse complement strand
TAGGAAACCCTTCTGACGGTTTTTCCATATCCATTGAAAGACTATCGTTTGTCAACGAATTATTCCCTAATCGACCAATAAAAGAAACATCCATTATTTCTAATTTTACTGAGGCCTTATTTGCTATTTTTTTTGCAACTTCAACTTCTTTTTGATGTTTCTGACCATAAATGAAACTTAGTGCATAAACATTACGAAATTTACGCTTTGCCCAATAAAGACATGTTGTAGAGTCTTGACCGCCACTGAATAGAACCAGAACGTCATCATTGTTTATCTTATTCATATTATGATATTACGATTAAAAGTTATGAATGTTTAGTTCTGACTAAGGTTCCAAATATTGTATGATATTCCATTATCATATACGTCCATGCCTTCTATATGTTTTAAAGATTTCACAGCCTTAATGGTTATTGGAAGCACTATAATTTCATATACTGATTTCATGATAATTTGGGTGATCATTAATCCAAGTAGATCTTCAAATGCAATAATTCCACAAAACGCAATAGGGAAAAATATGATTGAATCGATAGTTTCACCTACTATTGTAGATATAATCGCACGTACCGAAAAATACTTTCCATTATGGAATACCTTCATTTTACTCATGATATAAGCATTCGTTAATGAGCCCGAGAGGAATGCCAGCAAACTAGCAACAACAATACGTGGTGCAAAACCGAAAACAAAATTGAAATGGTCTGCTCCTTCCCAATATGAAGCTGCAGGTAAATGTACTGCAAGCAGACCAACTAAAACTGCCATGAAATTCATGGCAAATGCAATCCATATAACAAGAGCAGTTCGTCTGAATCCCCATACTTCAGCTATACAGTCGTTGATGATATAGGAGATTGGAAAAATCAACATTCCTGCTGTGATGGTTGTTATGCCAAAAAAATCAAGGATTTTGGTCTCTAAGAGATTCGCTGTAATTAGGCAAACGACAAATACGACAGCCAACAGCATAAATAATACTGATACTTTTTGTCTCATATTTCCTGTTTTTTATGTGGTTACCTGGAATACACATCCACTGATTAAATTCAATGGAACCAAAAAATCAATGCAAAATTAGATATTTTTTTTGAGTAATCATGTTCAATTGTGGAAAAAACTCAATTAAATAAAAAGTGTGTCCGCAAGCATAGTCTACGGAGTGTCATACATATCGTGTTGTCATCAGTTCTCATCTCTCAGTTTGATTTCGCTTAGTCGGAGTCTCTTGAAACAACTTTCTACCGCAGCGCTGTCCTTGAACTTGACATCAATGCGGCCATTGGCATAGAACTTTATGCTCAGGGCATTGGTGGTTGTCAGGTCGTACCATCGGGAGATATCGACATTACGGGTATCGAGTCCCATAATCATTTCAATACTTCCACAGAGCACATCATCTCAACCAAAGGCAATACCTGATAGTAGGTCGGTGTGACCTCTCTGAATGTTGTTAAATACTGATTGTGACATAACATTATATATTTCTTGTTAGTCCAGCTACAAAATTGTTATGTCATTTTCTTTATCTCATATAGAGTTTTTAGGGATAGATTCTTATAATTGGAGAAAAAATCGTATCTTTGTACTTATAAAAGAGTTATTTGAAAAGCATGAGGAATATAGTGTAACAAAACAAGTTAGCAATTTCTTATCCATTGCCCATTCTCATGCAAGTTCTTCTTAATGGTTTGATACTCAAAGATTCTTAATCAAACTACATCAAATATACAAACAAACGAGCGAGAAATGCCAAGCTTGCTTGAATATTTTTCAAAGCGAGTGCAGTATATCTTCGAGTTCACCTCAAAGATAGTTATTTAAAAGCAATTCACAACGAAAAAAGAAATGTTAAAATAGGTATGGAAAAAGCCTAAAAGATATATTAAATGAGCCGGAGTTCTCCGGCTCACGGGCGGTGCAGCTTGATCTCTCGCGCCTTTTAAGCACTCACACCCTATATTTGTTGGTGCAAAAGTAATCACCATTTTCAATATCGGCAAAAAAAAGAAGTGAAGAATGCTATAATTAAACTAATAACGAAAATTGCGAGGTTGTTTACAACTTCGCAATTACACAAAGCCCCAAGCTTGATCTCTCGCGCTACGCGGCGACTTTACACTGCAAATATAAATACCTTTTTATGGAGCCCGAATAATTAAGCAGTTTTTTTGAGTAGAAGCAAAAAGATTAAAACGATATATTAATACACTTTTTAAGCGAACAATTTAGCAAAACAACATTTTTTAAAGTGAATAAAACCAAACGCACTTTTCCCAACAAAAAGAGCTACATCTATTAACACGCCTTTCTAAGAAAGAACAAGCGAGAGAGATCAACTCACCTCTCTCGCAATATTTACATTAAATAGTTACTTTAAATTCAACATTTAATCTCCACAGCTTGCATAATCCACTCAACATCGCGCAAGCAATCGTGCAAGTCCTGTTCGTGCTCCTCCTCTTCGGCCATAATGCGTTTGGCTATGTCACAAGTTGTAAAATCGACATTATTGGTAAATTGGGCAATCTCCTCATAACGGATAATGGCACAACGCTCGGCTGCGATGTTTTCTTTCAAAAGTGTCAGCACATCGTTCTTCAAAGGTGGGGAATATTTGCAACGGGCAAGTGTTATCCATTGCGCAGGGTCGAGCACCGGAACACCCTCGAGCTGAATAATGCGGTCGGCAAGCATCTTTGCGTGATTATACTCTTCGAGGGCATGCTCTTCAAATTCGCGCTGAACATCGGAGCGCATGGCGCCTTCAACAACAAAGCTTCCTATCCAATACTGGTAGTAGGCAAGCCACTCTTCACTGAGGGCCGCATTAAGCTGGTTCAACAACTCGGGAATTTCAATACGCTGTCTTAATATCAGAACACTCTCTTTTGCCATAACTGAATTTTTTGGGGTTATTATTCCACCATAAAACATAGTTTGAAACTTTTTTGTTCTTTGCTCAAAAGCCCCAATTGAGGGAAAAAGCGAATTTGTGCCAAAAAAGAGTATATATTATATAAATTATTGGAATAATTGTTATTTTTCTTCGTGTTCATTATAATAAAAATTATTACTTTTGCAGAAGAAACAACATATAGCGCACAAGATATGAAACTGGCTGTAGCCACAAAACCTACTTTCTTTGTTGAGGAAGATAAAATTATCACCCGTCTTTTCGACGAGGGACTCGATTATCTTTTCCTTTACAAGTCCTATCCGCATCCTCAGTTCATTGAGAGATTGCTGAGTCTTATCCCTAAAAAATACCACAAACGCATATTTTCATGTAACGGCCGTCTTATGCAGGAGTACAACTTGGCCGGTACTTTGTTTTCACTCACTTCGAACCCGCCTATGGGTAACGAAAAGGGTAAGTTAGTGGGTTATGCTCACAACTTGAAAGAGTTGAAGGATTTGAGAGACATATACGACATTGTATGTTTCGGCCCTCTTGGTCGTACTTTCCACCAGAGTTCCGAACTCAATGAGATTGGCAAAAAGATGATAAACAAAAAGACCTGGGCCTATGGCAACATAGACGAAGCCAACCTCAAACGCTTGCCTGCTTATGGTTTCGGCGGTGTAATTCTCGACGAGCAGCTTTGGGCTAACTTTGACGCTTGCCGCTCGACCGACTACACAGAACTTGTAAACCGTTTCATTAGATTAAAAAAGGTTGTGGACAAGCTTTAACACAAACAGAGAAAATTGAAAAACAAAATAAATAACAAAACATTTAATTAGCTGTATTATGAACAATACTCCCTACATGGTGTTTGCAGGCACAAAATCGCGTTATCTTGCCGAAGAAATCTGCAAAGAACTTGGTTGTGAACTCGGACAGATGAACACCACTTATTTTGCCGATGGAGAATTTGCTGTATCTTACGAAGAGTCTATCCGCGGTAAGAATGTATTCCTTGTACAATCGACATTCCCCAACTCGGACAACCTCATGGAGTTGCTCCTTATGGTGGATGCCGCTAAACGTGCATCGGCAAAGAGCATCATTGCAGTAATGCCTTACTTCGGTTGGGCTCGTCAGGATCGCAAGGACAAACCCCGTGTTTCTATCGGTGCAAAACTCGTTGCCGACCTTTTGAGCGTTGCAGGTGTCAGCCGTATCATCACTATGGACCTCCACGCCGACCAGATTCAGGGTTTCTTTGACATACCCGTTGACCACTTGTATGCATCAATGGTATTCGTCCCCTACATCAACTCTTTGAAACTCGACAACCTTGTAATTGCAACTCCCGACGTTGGTGGTTCAAAACGTGCAAGTGCTTACTCTAAATGCTTGGGTGTACCTCTGGTACTTTGCCACAAGACACGTGCAAAAGCAAACGTGGTTGACACTATGCAGATCATTGGTGATGTAAAAGACAAGAACGTTGTTTTGGTTGACGATATCGTGGACACAGCCGGTACAATTTCAAAAGCTGCTAACTTGATGATGGAGAACGGTGCAAAATCGGTTCGCGCAATTGCATCACACTGCATTATGTCGGGTAACGCTTCGGAGCGTGTACGCGAGTCTTCTATGGAGGAGATTGTATTCACAAACAGTATCCCCTACGACCGTGGTTGCCCCAAAGTAAAACAGCTCTCTATCGCAGGTATCTTTGCCGAGGCTATTGAGTGCGTGCTCAACAACCAATCTATCAGCAAACAATACATTTGCTAATTTGTTAATATCGTATGAAAAAATTACTGATATTATTCATTACAGCAATAACCTTGTTTGCATGCAGCACACCCGAGTACAAGATTACAGGTGTAATTGATGGTGCAGAGGATGGCGACAGCGTTATGCTTGGTTATTCGAGCAACGGTATCGACTTTACAACGGTTGCAAAAACAACCATTGAAAACGGAGAGTTTGTCTTTAATGGCAAACAGGATGGTTGTAAAATCTACTACATTGGCTACGAGACCGAAGAGGCTCCCATTTATGCTCTCTTCTTCCTTGAACCAGGTGAGATTAAAGCCGAAATAGCACCCGATTACAGCTATATCACCGGAACTCCGATGAACGACCTGAACATACAGGTAGAAGACTCGTTGGAAAGCTATGTGATGAAAATGTTGAGCTTGCAGGATGTTCTTTACCGCGACAGCACAATGAGTGAAGAGAACTATGCCGAAATCAGCAACAAGAACAATCTCATACAACGCCAGGCTATGGAATACATACAGGGCGTAATAAGAGATAATATTGACAACATGGTAGGCCTCTTCCTTCTTGCACAATACAACGATCTTTTCGATGATAACGAATTGGCTACGTTACTTGCCGCAGTTCCCGAAGAGTGCCAGGACAGCGACAACAACCCGTTGTACGACATTCTACTCGAAGTGCAGGAGTATCGCAACAACCCCTCTACTTTTGATGAGTTGATGAACTCGATAGAGGAAGAAGGTGATAATATATCCGATGAGACAAACACCGATATTGTTGAATAAAAATATCAGAAGTACATAACAATAAAAAAGGCGACTTTACAGTCGCCTTTTTTATTGTTATATAAGTAAGAGGTAATCTTATGTTATATACCTTATAATATATAATCAATACTGCTCTTTTTCGTTGGGGAAGTCACAAGCCTTTACATCGCCCACATAATTTCCAACTGCATCGGTAATGACGGTATGAAGGTCGGCATAACGGCGAAGAAAACGAGGTGTAAAATCGGCTGTCATACCTAGCATATCGGCATATACAAGTACCTGTCCATCAACATTACCGCCGGCACCAATACCTATCACAGGAATTTCAAGCTCTTTAGCAACTGTTTCACCAAGCGCTGCAGGGATTTTCTCAAGAACAATGGCAAAGCAACCGGCTTCTTGCAACAATTGAGCATCGCGACGCAACTTGGCAGCCTCTTCTTCGCTCTTCGCACGTACCGAGTAGGTACCGAACTTGTTAATACTTTGAGGAGTAAGGCCCAGGTGTCCCATAATAGGTATGCCTGCATCAAGAATTTTGCGTACAGAGGGAAGTATCTCTTCACCACCCTCAAGTTTGAGAGCATCGGCGTGACTCTCCTTCATTATGCGAATGGCATTTTTCACAGCCTCGTCGGCATTTACCTGGTAAGTTCCGAAAGGCATATCAACAACAACAAGAGCACGTTTTACTCCGCGAACTACCGACTTTGCGTGGTAAATCATCTGGTCGAGAGTGATGGGAAGTGTAGTCACATTACCGGCCATAACATTTGACGCCGAATCGCCAACAAGTATGGCATCGACACCGGCGCCGTCAATGAGCATCGCTGTTGTATAATCGTATGCAGTGAGCATTGCTATTTTCTCACCCTTGCGCTTCATTTCAATAAAACGGTGAGTGGTTACTTTTCGGGGGTCTTCAACTATGTATTTCGACATATTATTTAAAGTTTTATTTATCTGTTTCCCGGCATTAAGCCTCAAATACTTTGCAAAGTTATGGTAAAATTATTTAATAAGAGAATTTATTGAGAATTTTACTTTATTGTGGATAAATATTAGAAAGAAAAATGGATAATTTGGGCTTTTTAAAGTAAATTAGCAATAATTATTCCAATGCAAACATAAGAACGAGATGGGATAATATAAAGAGATAGCGCATAGTCACATATATAATAAAAAGTTGTACTGTTGCGGCTTTTTCATAAAATTTGCAAGAAAGGGAAGTATGGAAAACGGAAAAAATCTGGAAGTATTCAGGGCATCGGCCGGGTCGGGAAAGACCTTTATTCTGGCCGTGCGATATATTACATTGCTCATTAAGCAACCCGATGCATACAGGCACATAGTAGCTGTTACATTTACAAACAAGGCAACAGGCGAGATGAAAGAGCGCATTTTGAGCCAGCTTTATGGTATCGCCTACGACCTACCATCATCGAGCGACTATATGAATATGATGCTTGCAGCCTACCCTTCCAAGAGCCGTGAGGAGATAAGCAGAAACGCACGCACTGCGCTGAACCTTATTATGCACGACTATGGGCACTTTCGCATACAAACAATTGACTCTTTCTTCCAATCGGTGCTGCGCAGTCTTGCCAAAGAGTTGGAACTTAACGGCGATGTTGAGTTTTCACTCCAAGGTGAAGACTTGCTCGACGAAGCTATTGATTTATTTATCAAAAGACTCGAAGAGGGCTCGAACGAAATAAAACAGATAATAAATTTCATTGAGGACAACCTCAACAACAACAAGACGTGGAAAGTTACATACGCCATAAAGGATTTTGCACGCAACCTGCTCAAAGAGGAGTATCAGGAGCGTGGCGAAGCACTGCGCCAGGAAATTGAAAAAGACAATGGTGGCCATCTCAAAGAGTTCTACCAGAAGGTCAAAGCGATGGAAGTGGAAATAACAGACCGCTTGAAAGGAATAGCCAAACAGTTTTTCACTCTTGCCGAGGGATTCGGCCCGAACGATTTTTACGGAAAGACACGCGGAGGTGTGTGGGGCTTCTTTGAAAAGATGAAGAGTGGCGACATCAACCCTATGGGCGACAAGATACAAGCTCTTATTGACAACTGCGATAAAATTTCGTCCATTGGAGGCATAAACGACAAAGTGGCAAGCCTGCTTGCCGAGGCAAAAGAAATTGAGGATGAAAAAACGGAAACACTTAACAGTTGTCGCTTGTCGCTAAACAAATACCACCAATTAGGGCTGCTGAACACAATTGCCAAAACCCTAAAGGAGGAGAACGAAAGGGAAAACCGCTTTCTGCTTGCCGAAACCACATACTTTCTCAGCAGTATGATAACGAACAATACATCGTTCATCTTTGAGAAAATTGGCACGGAAATAAACCATATTTTCATCGACGAATTCCAGGACACATCGAAACTTCAATGGAATTGTTTCAGCATACTACTCGACGAAGTACTCGCACGCGGAAACTACAACCTAATCGTGGGCGATGTGAAACAATCCATATATCGCTGGAGAAACAGCGACTGGAATATAATGAACAACATCGAGGAATTCCACCCCGAAACCATAAAGATAGCATCGCAAGAGGTGGAACAAGACGGAGTGACATATAAATCGACCAACTACCGCAGCAGCCGTCGTGTAGTTGCTTTCAACAACAAACTTTACAGCAGTGCCACCGAGGTTATAAATACAAGTTTCAAAGGTAAAGTAGGCGATGATATAACAAAACTCACCCGTGCTTATTTCGATGTGGAACAGGCTGTTTCTCAAAAACGCGGTGAGGAAGGTTATGTAGAGATCAGGGAGATTAAGAAAGAAAATGCCCGAGGTTCAATGAAACAGGAGGCCATTCTTCAACTTATGAAAACCCTGCACGAACTTATAGAAGAGAAAGGTGTGTTGCCGAAGGATATAGCCATTCTGCTACGTGGCAACGATGTCATAGCCGATATTGTTGAGGAGTTCAAGAAAGAGTTCAAAGACCTGAAAATTGTATCGAACGAAGCATATAAATTATCGGCATCAATGGCGGTGCAGCTTGTGATTGCAGCGTTAAGACACATTGCTGTACCCGAAGATGATATTAACCTTGTGAACTTTGTAACACTCTACGAAAGGGTTGTAAAAAACATAAACCCCGATATTTGCCAACTCATTGACAAAAAGGGACGCACAAGTTTCTTGCCCGAGGAGTATATAGAGGAACTACCCTACCTTAAAGGCTTGCCTATATATGAACTCATTGAGAAAATAATATCGCTACTGCGCATTTCGGAAATAAAAGGTGAAGAGGCTTATCTTTTCTCATTCCTTGACCACGCATCGCAATGCATAAACAACAGATGTGCCGACATAAACGGTTTTCTCGAAATGTGGGACGAAAAACTCTGCGACGAAACAATACCCTCGGCAAGCAGCAACAGCGTAACGGTTATGACCATACATAAATCCAAAGGTCTGGAGTTTGACACGGTTATAATACCTTTCTGCGATTGGGGACTCACAGGATTAGCTAATGGCACATTGTGGTGTGAGCCCACACAGGAGCCTTACAATATGATGAGCCTGTTGCCCATAAACAGGCAGGAGAGTATGCTTAAATCTATATATGCCAAGGATTACAATAAAGAATTGCTATACCAGATAGTGGACAACCTGAACATATTGTATGTGGCAACGACGCGTGCAAAAAACAACCTTTACATATTCACCGATGCAGTAAGCGGAAGCAGCGAGGGAAAGAGCTTTACAATGTCGAGAGTATTCCGCAATACTATGAGACAGTTGAGCCAACTCACCGGAGCAACCTATGACGATACAGAGCTCGTTTACCGCTACGGAGAGGTTGTGGTGGCAAATAAAAAGGAAGAAAAGAAAACAAACGAAAATCCTTTCATTGCCAACGAAGAGGTTATCAAACAAGGTTTCGCATACTATGAAAACAAGCTCACATTCAAGCAATCGAGAGAACTTGCACGCTTTCTTGCAAGCGACGATAGTGAAAAGCGTAACTACGATTCTGCCGCACGTGGAGAACTTATGCACAGCATACTTGCGCAACTGAATACAGGAAAGGAACTAACCAGACTGCTCAACAAGATGCATATTGAGGGACTTATATCCACAGAGAATGAAAAGGCTTATATAAAGAACAAAATAGAAAACGCCATTGAATTGCCAGAAAGCAAGGAGTGGTTCAGCGGTAAATACAAGCTTTTCAACGAATGTGCCATTCTTTGCAATAGCTATAATAAGGAAAAGAATAACTACCGCCCCGACCGTGTTATGATAAGCGACGAAGAGGTTATTGTGGTCGATTATAAATTTGCACGTAAGAACCCCGAACACGTTAAGCAGGTAAAAGATTATATGGAACTGCTTAAAATGATGGGATATGCAGGTGTAAAAGGATATGTATGGTATGTTGATAGAAACGAAATAGAGGAGGTTTGAACATGACACAATTTTTAAAACTTGTAGCCGACAATTTATACGACCGTTACAACGGCAACTTCGAGAGAATGGCCATAGTGTTCCCCAACAAGCGCGCAAGCCTCTTCTTCAATGAATATCTGTTGCAGAAGATTGGTGACAAGGCTATATGGAGCCCTGCATATATAACTATCAGTGAGCTTTTTGAGCAATGTTCGCAAAGTGTAATTGCCGACCCTATACTGCTTGTCAGCAAACTGCATAAGGAGTATGTAAAACACACGGGAAGCAACGACACACTCGACAGTTTCTACTACTGGGGCGAGATGCTCATAAGGGATTTTGACGATGTTGACAAGAACCTTGCGCCTGCCGACAAACTGTTTGCCAACATAAAGGATTTGCGAGAACTGGGAACAGCCAAGGATATTCTCGACGAGGAACAGAAGAAAGCCGTTATGCGCTTCTTTAAAAATTTCGAGCCCGAAAAGGAGAGTGAATTGAAAGAGAAATTCACAAGAATGTGGGAAGTGCTCTACCCCATCTACACATCCTTCAAAGAGAACCTGAATAAAGAAAATCTCGCTTATGAAGGTATGCTTTATCGCGATGTTATTGAGCACAGCGATACAATGACCTTTGCTTACGACAAATATGTGTTTATAGGTTTCAACGCTTTGAACGGCGTTGAGAACAAACTATTCGACACACTTCGCCGTGAGAAAGAGACGCTCTTTTACTGGGATTACGACGAGTTTTACATAAAGAACAACAAGCACGAAGCGGGACACTTTATGCGCAAGAACCTCGAACGCTTCCCCAACGCACTACCTAAGGAACTATTCAACAACCTCGGAGGCAAGAAAGATATTACGTTTGTGTCGGCAAATACCGACAACATTCAGGCGCGTTATGTTTCAACCTGGCTGCAGAATAATTTGAGCGAAAAGGAGGTTGACACAGCTATTGTTCTGTGCGACGAAACTATGCTCGAACCTGTTCTGCACGCTTTGCCCGACGAGGCTAACGGCAGACCTCTGCAAAACCTTAACGTAACAATGGGATTCCCCATTTCACACACGCCCATATATACACTTGTAAGGCAAATTGTGGATTTACAGACACGTGGGTGGGATAAAAAACAGGGAAAATTTGCCCTTTCGGCAGTGGAAACTGTGCTAAAACATCCCTACATTGTAGCTTGCAGCCCAAATGCTTTCAAATTACGCGAAAAATTACTGGCCGAGAAACGCTTTTTCCCCAGTAACGAAGAGTTGTGTGCCGACGAAATTCTGACAATGCTTTTTACACGCCCAGCCGACAACACCGAATGGATGAGAAACATAGCAGAACTTATTTATGCCATAGCAAACGAGCGTGCTACGACGAGTGACATTGCAAATGACCTCTACGAAGAACTATTCTGCGAGGCGTTGCTTAAAGCACACACCCAAACTTTGCGTTTGCTATCACTTCTCGAAAAAGGAGAGATTGAGATGCAGCCTTCGGCAATAGGAAACCTGTTGGTAAGAGTAATATCGGGGCTTACTATGCCTTTCCATGGTGAACCTGTTGTTGGATTGCAGGTTATGGGCTTGCTTGAAACACGTAACCTCGACTTCAAGAACATAATAATTCTTGCAGCCAACGAGGGCAACCTTCCCAAAACCAGCAGCGACAACTCATACATCCCTTACAACCTGCGTTATGCATTCGGGCTCACTATGAGCGAACACCGCGATGCTATATATGCATATTACTTCTACCGTCTGCTGCAACGTGCCGAAAAGATTACAATACTATACAACAGTTCAACTGAGAGCAAAACCAAAGGCGAGTGCTCGCGCTACCTTATGCAGATACTTGGCAGCAACATATACGAAAATGTTACTCGCCTGAAACTTGATGCTGAACAGAACGATGGTACAACATCAGCAGTATCGGTTGAAAAGAGTAAAGAGATTATGAAGAAACTGCACCACCGTTTCAACCGTGCGGTGAACAAAGATGCATCAATACTAACTCCTTCGGGAATAAACCGTTACCTTGCATGCAAACTCAAATTCTTCTACTATTACATATTAAACCTTTCGGAAATTGAGGAGGTGGATACAGAACTCAAAGCTACCGACTTTGGTAATATATTCCACGCTGCTGCCGAACTGATGTACGATGATATAGTGGAGAAGAACAATGGTACGATAGACAAATCGGACTTTGAAAAATATTTGAAAGTTCCGCAATATCTGTACAAGTTCATTGATGATGCATTTGTTGAGAAGTTCTTCAAGAAAGGCAACAAGCCAGTGTATAACGGCGAACAATTCATTAACAAAGGTGTGTTGCACGACTTCCTGCACCGCCTGGTGAAAATGGACAACGCCTATACTCCTTTCAAATATGTAGGCAGCGAGAAACTGGTACGTTTCCCTTATGCAATGAAAGGTCGCGACGGAATGGATATATTGCTGAACATTGGTGGAACTATAGACCGAGTTGATTTGAAAGATGGAGTGCTGAACATTGTGGATTACAAAACCGGAGGTGGAAAGAGCGATGAAAAGAACTCATTGGAGGAGATTTTTGAACATAAAGGAACAAGTTCGGGATATCGTTTCCAGGCATTCCTCTACTCTGTGGCTATAATAGAATTGCTGAAAAATGTAAATAACATTGAAAACGACGAAAGACTTGCGTGGATAAAAGAACTTGCACCGGCAAATATTAAAGCGGTAGTTCCTTCGCTCATTTATATACACAAGAAGAACGATGCCACACGAGAGGAATTTATTGTGGATATGAAGAAAAAGCCAATTACCAATGTGGCCGATTTCAAAGATAAATTCCAGGAACTTTTACAGAACACCTTGTTGGATATCTTTGATGCAGAAAAACCGTTCACACCCACCGAGGAGAAGGAACGTTGCGAGTTCTGCGAGTATCGTGGTATTTGTGGCAGATAAAAGTGTGTTTTTCATAATTTGCAACCAATTTGCACAGTTTTACACTAATAAAAACCACAAAAAAAACGGCAGAAAACAATATTTAACAATTAATGATTGAACAATTTAGATGCGCACGTGTTCTATATATGTGTTTTTCATAGTAATAGATTTTATCGTGCGTGTCCACTTGTGAAAGCCGGCACCCCGACGAGTAAAAGCGTTTACTCGAAACAAGAGTTGTACTTTTCCCCTTAGGTACAACTCTTATTTTTTGTCGGCGGTTACAGTCATCACACAATCGCGGCAGTTGAAATGCAGACGGAAGCGACGCCCATCGCCCGATACTATGTAAAAAGGTTCTTTATATCCGTGATGGGTGCCTGTTTTACTGCACCAGCCAAATGAATATTTTATGCAGTGGCGGCAAGTCATAAGCGCAGCACCTTCCACAGGCTGTGTTTCATAGGCGGGAGCAACCTCTTTTGCGCCGTGTTCAAGATAAAAAGCACGAGCAAGGTTGTTATAGACATTGCCACCGTAATCAATTGTTTCCTGCCCACAAAGTGCTGCGGGATTTATTGCGGGCATATTCTCGCGCTCATCGGCTTGTTGCAATTTGTTTATTAGAATTTCGCCGAGGGAGCGACGCATATCGGCAAGCACCGACGAGGGTACAAACCAATTATCACTCAATTTAATCTCCGTTGCAATGGCCTCGAAGGGTGTGTTTCCCCACTTGCTTAATTGCAACAGTATGTTATCGTGTTGAGGTGAACGAGCCGGAGCCTTTTCAAAATCTTTTTCCACGGTGGCAATCACTTCACTTTCGGTGGTGGCAGAAAGGGAAAAGCCCGCAGGAGTATCGGTAAAGATAAGGGTGAGAGCAAGACGACGAGGATTGTCGGGGCGACCAAGGGCGCGCTCAAAATCACAATCATAATTACGATAAAGTTCTGCACCGGGATGTATCGGCGGCATATTTTGCGGGAACACTCGGTTACCGCTCACTGTGTTTATGTGAAAACCCTGCAACTTGCCGTCGGAGGCTATGAAACAGGCTCCGTCGCCATTGTTGAACAAAGTTGTATCGGCTACAAAAAAGTTGCGCCCTACACTCTTTACACGCCCCATAAACTCACCTTTTGATTTTGGAGTGTCGAACGATGTAATTCCATCGCGTGTACCTTTAAGGAAGTAATCGGTGAAACCACGATTGAAACTTTTTTCAGGCGCCGGTGTAAATTGCAGTGCCACTTTGCCGTGCGATGCGCGGGTGTATTCACTGCGACGCAAAAATATTTCATCGAGTTTCTGACGATAGTAAGCCGTAATGTTCTTTACATAGGAGGCATCCTTCAAACGACCTTCAATTTTCAGCGATGTAACACCGGCGTCGAGCATATCTTCGAGCATCGCACTGCGATTCATATCCTTTAATGAAAGTAGATGCTTGTCTTTGCAGATGATGTTTCCCTCACTGTCGATAAGGTCGAAAGAAAGACGGCAGAATTGCGCACAGGCACCACGGTTGGCACTACGGCCGTAACAGTGTTGCGAGGCATAGCAACGGCCACTATAACTGACACACAAAGCTCCGTGTACAAAAACTTCGAGTTCTGTTTCGGGAACAGCCTTATGAATATCGGTTATCTGTTGCAGAGTGAGTTCGCGCGCAAGCACCACACGGGGAAAACCAAGTTGCGAGAGAAAGCGAGCCTTCTCAATAGTGCGGTTATCCATCTGCGTACTACAATGGAGCGGTATGGGAGGGATATTCATTTTGAGCACCGCCATATCCTGTACAATGAGCGCATCGACACCGGCCTTATAAAGTTCTGTGATAAGTGTTTCTGCTTCGGGTATCTCCGCGTCAGAGAGTATGGTGTTAAGCGTTACATAAACCTTTACACCGAATATATGCGCATAAGCTACAAGGTTGGCAATGTCCTCCACGCTATTGCCTGCTGCTTGACGCGCACCGAACTGCGCAGCACCAATATACACTGCATCGGCACCACTGTTCACAGCGGCGATACCTGTCGCAAGGTCGCGCGCGGGCGACAATAACTCTATTTTACGCGGTTGCTCTGTTGTTCCCATTTTATTGCTAATCTTTGGCGAAGATAGTGCTTTTTTGGCAGCTAAACCCCAACGGAAGAGATTAAAAATTTTTCTTTGTAAAAATTATATTAAAGATATTGACCAAGACTGCATTTTTTATTATTTTTGTAACGTGGAAAAGTTAGTAAAACATATATCGTACCTTGTTGCGCGTCACAATTGCGTAATTATCCCCGGCTTGGGTGCATTCCTTGCCGAGGAGGTGCCAGCGCGCTACAATACCGAGGAGCAGATTTTTATGCCTCCCTATCGCACAATGCGTTTCAACCCCAAAGTAACGGTTGACGATGCTTTGTTGCTTTCAGAGTATATGGACCGCGAACAGCTCCCTTACGAGGATGCGGCAAAGCTGATGAACAACGATGTAAACAAACTGCGTAGCACTCTTGAGCAGAGCAGTGTTGTACGTTTCGGCGAGCTCGGTACATTCTACATGAACATTAACGGCAACATCTCTTTTGAGGTTGATGCCAATGGTATTGATGATGCCGACAACTTTGGATTCGAGCCATTCGCAATAGCACAACTACGCAAAATCGAGGATAAGAATATTGTAATACGCCGCAGCGAACTTGGCAAATACATAGCCGCAGTGGCAGCTATTATACTCACATTCATCTTCGTGACACCGATGAGCGATAGCGCTTTCAACCAGAATATGCAGGCTTCATTCACCGGTTTTGCATCGGGAGAACAGATTTCTCTTATGCAGCAGGTTGGGGCACCCGCACCTATACAGGCATTAAATGAGATTGAGAATTGCGAAATTTCACCCATTGACGCAAACGGCAATATGGAAATTCTGCACATCGTGGAGCCTGTCGAGGTAACAACAACACAGGAAACAGCAGAGGTGGCAACACCTGTTGAAGATAAAAAAGTATTCCATATAATTGTTGCAAGCTCTCCCAACGAGAACAATGCCAAACTGGCTATAGAAGAGTTGTCAAGAAAGATGTCAGCCGAATATACCGTGGTAAAAGGCGGTGGCCGTCACAGAATTTCAATAGGAGAATACGAAAGCAACAACGACGCGACGGCGGCTATTAAGGAAATCAAGAGCACTTTCCCCGACGCGTGGATTCTACAAACTACAGCCCAATAATGAAGAAAATAATCTGTCCAAAATGTGACCACCCCATTGATTTCGACGCAAGCGGATACGATGAGGGACAATCGTTGGTGTTCGAGTGCGAGCATTGCCGCAAAAGTTTCACTGTACGCATAGGCGAGGATGAAGAGGTGGAAACCGAAGATTTGGGCTACCTTGTAGTTGTGGAGAACCGTTTTTGTTTCAAGCAAGTACTCCCATTACAAGAGGGCGACAACCTCATAGGACGCTACAACAAAGGCACCATTGTCACTCTGCCCATCGAGACAAGCGACCCCAGTATGGACCGCCGTCACTGTATAGTAAATGTGAAACGCGGTTATGGCGATGAACTAATATACACCATTCGCGACAACAGAAGTGTTACCGGTACTTTTGTTATGAATCGCATATTAGGCGATAAAGAGCGTCTGCGCATAGAGGCGGGAGCAATAATCACTCTTGGTGCAACAACGCTTATTCTTCACACTCCCGACGAAGAAGAGTAACCTACCCTATCTTTTAGCATCATTCAATGTCACTCAAATAAAAAGAGCAACATACTTACAACGGGTTATAAAATTCACAGAATTTTATAACTTTTTTTTATAATTTTACTTCATCGATAGTAATGTAACGTATTACAAGCGTACACCAAAAACAACTTTCAAACTACCTTAATCGCCGTGCAAAACCTCGCAAACATTACCATCGTGATTAGTTCGCTCCGTTTTTTTTGCTGATTTTTGAGACAGATTAAGGCTTAAGCTTTTCGGTATATATCATACCGGTCTTTGCGCGGTGTTCCGTTGGTATTTCATCAAGATTGTTAATTGTAAACAGTGCCATTTTGAAAGTGGAAAGGTGATCTATCAAACGGAAAAGAGGATTATTGAATTCCCCTGCATACATTGTTATCCACTCTATTTTGCGACCTTTGAAAAAACGATGCAGCACAAGATGCTTAACAAGCATTTCTTCAATATCGGTGGCAAGGCACGAATACAAAACACGGTTATATTCTTGTTCAATGAGAGTTATATATTCGGGATAATTAAAAGCCTCTACCACCATTCGTTTTTTAAGGTTAGGGAAATTTGAGGCTAGTACGGCGGGAGAAGATATCTTGTCGGTAACCAACAATAAAGCAGTATCCTTCTCGAAAAAGGCATTTATATCCGCAGCTGTGAGAGGTGTAAAATTACCATATATTTTACGAGACACAAAATCGGCATAGGTTGGGGCCGTATCGCCCTTATGCGACAACCCAGTCATTGTATTGAAATCTTCCCAGGAATGAGCAGCAACAAGCACACTGTCGGCAGTATATTGCAAGTCTAACTCGATGTAACGGTAACCCTCGGACACCGACTTTTCAAGAGCCTCACGGGAGTTGGTATATACATAGCCCTCTATCTCACCGCCGGCGTGGGCAATGAGAACAAGCGGCTCGACAGCAGGCTTGCCGCCGCATCCAAGTAACAACAGGCTCGCTATAACAACCAATAACCGCCTCATATCAAATTGCTGCACAAGCTGTTTTCAAGAATTCAAGATCATCACCTTCAAGGTATGGCGACAATGCTTCATAAACCGCTGCGTGATAGCTATTGAGATAAGCAATGGCATCGGTACCCAAAAGTTCGGGCACAATGGCGGTGGTATCAATGGGACAAAGAGTCAGCGGTTCCATAGAGCAAAAATCGCCAAACTCGGTTGACAGGCAATGGTTCACTAGCATTGTATTTTCAATACGTATTCCGTGACGACCGGATTTGTAAAGCCCAGGCTCATTGGTTACGGTAACACCTGGGAGAAGTGGAGCCGGCATATTGTTCATGCGTATCTGGTGAGGGCCTTCGTGAACATTAAGGTAATGCCCTACACCATGGCCTGTGCCGTGAAGATAATTTTCACCCGCCTGCCACAGCCATTGACGAGCGAGAATATCGAGTTGTGTTCCGCATGTTCCCAATGGAAAACGCGCCTGGGCAAGCGATATATGACCACGCAAGACAAGGGTATAGTCGCGTTTCTCTTCATCGGTAAGCGCGCCGAGCGGAATGGTACGGGTTACATCGGTAGTGCCACAAGTATATTGACCACCGCAGTCGAGCAACAAGAATCCGCGCGGCTGCAGAGTTGCATTACTCTCGGGAGTGGGCTCGTAATGTACAATAGCCGCATTCGCGCCATAAGCCGCAATTGTAGCAAAACTCAAACCTTTAAAGAACGATGCTTCGCTACGAAGAGTTGTGAGTTTTTCATCTACACAAAGTTCGGTTACACCGCCCTGTTTCACAGCCGGTTTGAGCCATCGAAGAAGTTTTACCATAGCCACGCCCTCGGCAAGCATTGCCTTCTTGAAACCATCAATTTCCACTGGGTTCTTTACTGCCTTCATTGCAGCAATGGGAGAATCGGCATATATGATTTTACAAGCATCATTCAAACATTCTTGCACGGCACTGTTGCAACGTGCGGGTGAGAGCAGAATTGTGCCATGTTCATAGTTTGCAAGCGCGTTCCACACATCGTTATAAGGTGCTGTGGATATACCAGCCGAAGAGAGATGTGCCACAACCTCAGGAGTAAGTTTCTCGGGGCTGACAAAAAGTGTTGCATTTGCTGATGTTACAAGCAAATAAGAGACCACAACAGGGTTATAATCGACATCACTGCCGCGCAGGTTGGTAAGCCAGGCTATCTCATCGAGCATTGTGACAAGCATACCGGCAGCATTTTTATTCGACAATTCACTACGCAGGCGATTTATCTTATCGCAAGCCTCTTCACCGGAAAGTACCACAGGCATAACTGTCGCTACGTTCATGGGAATTGATGGGCGTGCGTGCCATATCTCCTCAAAAGGTTTGCAGGAGGTTTTCAGTGTTATATTGTGAGGTGCAAATTCAGCTGCCCAGGATTCTGTTTCGGAGATTGTACAAACCGTACCGTCTATACCTACGGTTACACCCTCTCCGAGTACCTCACAAAGCCACTCTGTGATAGAAGGGGTGTTATTATCACCGGCTTTCATTAAAAAGATGCCAGTACCGTCGAGCACTTGCTCGGCAGCAAGCCAATAACGGGAGTCGGTCCACAAACGGGCATCATTCATTGTCACGACAGCAGTTCCTGCCGAACCATCGAAACCTGTAAGCCACTCGCGCGATTTCCAATAATCGGCTACATATTCGCTACTGTGAGCATCGCTGCTTACCACAATAAAAGCCGCCAACCCTTGCGACGACATATATTCACGCAAGGCATCTACCCTATTTCTTATCTCTTGTTTCATACGTTGCTATATTTACTCGCCGTGCCACCATTTTGCAGCTTTACGTTTTTCGCGTGCCTTGGGTTTTGTTATTCCGTTTTCAAGGGCTTTGGCGTTGTAGTAATGGTTTTTAAGTATCAGTTTAAAGTTAATGGGTATCGACAATTCTGCGCGCACCGGGCGACCATTACGTGTACCGGGAATCCACTTGGGCATACTGCGCACGACACGCACTGCTTCAGCATCGAGTGATGGTGAAACACCTTTCAACACTTGTGCCATAGAGATATATCCGTCGGCCTCTATAGTAAAACCTACGAGTACTTCGCCAGTCTCGTTTTTTACATAGGCCTCTTCGGGATAATTTGTTTCCACAAAAAGATACTCAACCATCTCTTCGTGACCACCGGGGTATTGCGGCATCACAATTATATCCTCTTTTTTCTTTTCATCGTTCTTCTGTGCCGATATATCAAAAGAAAAAAGCATTATAAACAAAAGCAAAGCTATTGTACGCATATTCTTAATTGTTTTCTGCGAAAATAAGGTAAAAAAAAGAGATAACAAATCTATATACAAAAAAAGAGAGAAACATTTGTTTCTCTCTTGGGGTGGATAGTGGGACTCGAACCCACGACATTCAGAACCACAATCTGACGCTCTAACCAACTGAACTATAACCACCATTCAGCTCCAGGAATTCCCTTAAAGCGTTGCAAAGGTAGGATATTTTTTTTTATCGTGCAACAGTTTGAGGATTTTTTTTACAAAATAGCATAAAATAACATCAGCACCGCATCCGGTGCTGATGTTATATAAATAAGATATAAGATATTACTTATACTCGTCCCAACTCTTCACAGGCATTGCATTAACATCTATTTTGCAGAATGCGCGTATGAATGCGCTTGCAAGACGGGCGTTGGTTATCAACGGAATGTTGTGGTCGATAGCCGCACGGCGTATTCTATAACCGTTTGTAAGTTCGCGTTTTGTGTGGTTCTTGGGAATATTGATGATGAGATCGAAACGGTGATCAGCAATCATCTGCATTACATTGTTCTCTGCATCGGGATCCTCGTCGGGCCACATTACAGGAGTTGCATTTATTCCGTTCTCGTTGAGGAATTTTGCAGTACCCGATGTTGCGAAGATGTTGTAACCCTTCTGAGCGAGTATCGCTGTTGACTCAAGAAGGTCAACTTTTGATTTTGAAGCACCCGAAGATACCATTACGTTCTTTTCGGGAACGCTGTACCCTACTGCTATCATTGCATTGAGAAGTGCCTCCTCAAAGTCATCGCCAATACAACCGACTTCACCGGTAGATGACATATCTACACCAAGTACTGGGTCGGCCTTATGGAGACGTGAGAATGAGAACTGCGATGCTTTAACACCAATCCAGTCGATATCGAATGCCGACTTGTCGGGCTGGCTGTAAGGAGCACCGAGCATAATGCGGGTTGCTGTCTCAATGAAGTTACGTTTAAGTATCTTAGAAACGAAGGGGAAAGAACGAGAAGCACGCAAGTTACACTCGATAACCTTAACCTCATTGTTCTTTGCAAGGAACTGAATGTTGAAGGGACCAGAGATATTAAGCTCTTTGGCAATTCTGCGGCTTATCTTCTTAATACGACGCGCTGTCTCAAAGTATATTTTCTGTGCAGGGAACACGAGTGTTGCATCGCCAGAGTGTACACCGGCAAACTCAACGTGCTCTGAAATTGCATACTCTACAACCTCACCGTTTTGTGCTACAGCATCGAACTCAATCTCTTTTGTCTCAATCATAAATTGTGACACAACAACGGGGAACTCTTTAGAGACAGCGGCTGCCATCTTAAGGAATTCACGCAACTCCTCTTCGTTGTAGCAAACATTCATCGCTGCACCCGAGAGCACATAAGAGGGACGTACAAGTACGGGGTAACCAACTTTGTTTACAAAATCCTCCATCTCCTCGATACTGGTAAGCTCTTTCCAAGCAGGCTGGTCGATACCAAGCTGGTCGAGCATAGCCGAGAATTTGTGACGGTTCTCTGCGCGGTCGATTGAGAGGGGCGATGTTCCAAGAATGGGCACTGACTGACGATGAAGTTTCATCGCAAGGTTGTTAGGTATCTGACCACCCACTGAAACAATTACACCACCGGGCTGTTCGAGGTCAATAACATCGAGTACACGTTCAAGTGAAAGCTCGTCGAAGTAAAGACGGTCGCACATATCATAGTCGGTAGATACGGTCTCGGGGTTGTAGTTAATCATAATCGATTTATAGCCGAGTTTGCGAGCTGTCTGTACAGCATTAACCGAGCACCAGTCAAACTCTACCGATGAACCGATACGATAGGCTCCCGAACCGAGAACAACAACCGATTTGTCTGCTTTGTAGTAGTTTACATCGTAACCCTTTGCACCATATGTCATATAAAGATAGTTGGTAAGTTCGGGGTGTTCCGACGCAACTGTGTTTATACGTTTAACTGCAGGCAACACATTGAGTTCTTTACGACGGGTGCGAACTGCAAGGTTACCGGCCTCCATATTTTTCTCATTCTTGAGAACGAAACGTGCAATCTGGAAGTCAGAGAAACCAAGCTCTTTGGCTTTGCGCAAAACCTCTTCGGGAAGTTCCTCGAGAGTATTGTAACCCATCAAAACATTCTTGTAGTCTACAATATTCTTAAGCTTGCCCAAGAACCAAGGGTCAATCTTTGTGAGTTCGCTGATGCGCTCTACCGTGTAACCTTGCTCAAGAGCCGATGCAATTGAGAAGACGCGCATATCGGTAGGGTTGGCAAGTTCTTCGTCAAGGTTTTCAAAGTGTGTGTGCTCGTTACCTACAAAACCGTGCATACCCTGACCAATCATACGCAAGCCCTTCTGGATAACCTCTTCGAAAGTGCGACCGATTGACATAATCTCACCTACCGATTTCATGCTTGAACCGATTTGACGAGATACACCGGCAAACTTAGTCAAGTCCCAACGGGGAATCTTACATATAAGGTAGTCGAGCTCGGGAGCTTTGTATGCTGAATTGGGAGTACCCATCTCGCCAATCTGGTCGAGTGTGTATCCGAGAGCAATTTTTGCTGCTACAAAAGCAAGGGGGTAACCGGTAGCCTTTGATGCCAACGCTGAAGAACGGCTCAAACGAGCGTTAACCTCAATTACACGATAATCGTTTGTTTCGGCATTGAAAGCATACTGTATATTACATTCACCCACAATACCGAGGTGACGGATAGCTTTTACAGATATTTCCTGCATAAACTTAACCTGCTCGTCAGTAAGTGAACAAGTGGGAGCAACCACGATTGACTCTCCGGTGTGAATACCGAGGGGGTCGAAATTCTCCATGCTTGCCACAGTGAAACAGTGGTCGTTAGCATCGCGGATTACCTCGAACTCAATCTCCTTCCAACCTTTGAGCGACTCCTCAACGAGAATCTGGTTAGAGAATGTAAAGGCACTCTCGGCGAGTTTGATAAAACTCTCCTCATCGCGGCAAATTCCGCTACCAAGACCACCAAGAGCATATGCAGAACGCACCATAACGGGGAAACCGATCTTGTGTGCGGCTTTAAGAGCATCTTCCATACTCTCTACTGCCTGGCTCACTGGAGTCTTCATAGGTATCTCGTCGAGTTTCTTTACAAAGAGGTCGCGGTCCTCGGTGTACATGATAGCCTCTACCGATGTACCAAGAACTTTCACGCCATATTTCTCAAGAATACCTTTCTGATAAAGTTCGGTACCGCAGTTGAGGGCAGTCTGGCCACCGAAAGCAAGCAAAATACCATCGGGGCGCTCCTTTTTAATAATCTCCTCAACATTGTGTACATCTACAGGAAGGAAGTAAACTTTATCTGCTATACCTTCCGATGTCTGGATGGTTGCAACGTTAGGGTTGATGAGCACCGATTGTATGCCCTCTTCACGAAGAGCTTTAAGGGCCTGTGAACCGGAGTAATCGAACTCACCAGCCTGACCAATGCGCAAAGCACCTGAACCAAGCAATAATACTTTTTTAAGTTGTTCTTTCATATCCTTAAATTTATATTTGATTGTTTTTATCGGTACAAGTAGGTTTCGTAGTACTCAACAAAAGCCTCGTTCACAAGGCGATTACCACCGGGAGTGGGATATATTCCGCTGAAATACCAGTCGCCCAAGTGATTGGGACAAGCCGAGTGCAATCCCGAAAGTGACTGGAATACAAGTTCAAGATCGGCTTTAAGATCAACAGGTTTGAGCAACTCACCAATCTTCACCGATATTTCATCGGGAGTGAATGGTTTGTAAATTGCACGTGTGCAGTTTACCTGCTCACTGTCGGGTTTCTTAAGCTCCTCGATACAGTTTTTGTATGTCTGGTCTATAATGGCTCTCTTGCCACGCTCGTACAAGAGTTCAAGAGCTGCTTTAAACGCCACAAAGTGGTCGAACTTCTCCATATCTATGCCATAATAGTCGGGATAACGAATCTGAGGCGAAGACGATACTACAATTATCTTTTTGGGTTCAAGACGATCGAGTATATTCAAGATACTTTGTTTGAGAGTTGTTCCACGCACAATACTATCGTCTATCACAACAAGATTGTCAACCTTAGGCTTTATTGTGCCATAAGTTATGTCGTAAACGTGTGCGGCAAGGTCGTTACGTTTGTCACCGGCGGTAATAAAGGTACGCATCTTTATATCCTTGTTTGCAACCTTCTCCTGACGCACCTTTTTAGATACTATACTGAGAATTTCCTCTTCGCTTAACTGCTTGCCCGATGTAAGTTCCTTAATTTTCCATTCGTTGAGGAACTCTTCCATACCCTCTACCATTCCGTAGAATGCCATTTCGGCAGTATTGGGAATGAATGAGAAAACAGTATTGTCGAGGTCGTAGTCGATAGCCTTCAAAATCTGCTCCTTGAGATTTGAACCGAGCATTTTGCGCTCCTTATATATATCACCATCGTTTCCGCGGCTGAAATATATGCGCTCGAATGAACAAGGAAGGAAAGCTTTCTGCTCTATGATAATTTCTCTACGCAACTCACCGCGTTTGTTTACAATGAGCGCTTCACCTGGTTTCATCTCTATAACATCCTCGGCTTTGAGGTTCAATGCAGTCTGCAAAGCAGCACGCTCGCTGGCTACAACAAAAATCTCATCGTCGGCATACCAATAAGCTGTACGCACGCCCCAGGGGTCTCGCATTGTAAACATCTCACCGCTACCGGTTATTCCGCAGAACACATAACCACCGTCAAGCAAAGGCACCGATGTGCGGAGTACGTTCGAGATATCCATACGTTCCTCTATCGTATTGGTTATATCCATTCCCTGCAGACCCTCCTGCTCGCACTCTTTGAATATGCGCTCCACCTCGCGGTCGAGACGGTGTCCCATAAGTTCAAGCATAATATACGTATCGGCATGAACACGGGGGTGCTGACCGTGAGAAACAAGTTCGTGGAACACATCATCAACATTTGTTATGTGGAAGTTACCACAAAGAGCGAGGTTCTTGGCACGCCAGTTGTTACGACGCAGGAACGGGTGTACATATTGCATACCGGTTCTTCCTGTACCGGAATATCGCAAGTGGCCCATATACAGCTCACCGGCAAAACCAAAATGACGATAAGCGTATTCTGCATTGCCTTTCTTATCCTTGGGATGAGCTTGCATATCTTTATTTGCAGCTGCAAACACTTCGGAGATTGCGCCGGCACCCTCGGCTCTTTCGCGCGACATATAATCCTCACCGGGAGATGCTTTAAGTTTGACACAAGCTATACCGGCACCTTGCTGACCACGGTTGTACTGCTTGTTCATAAGCAGAAATAGTTTATTCATACCATAGGCCCAGGTACCATATTTTTCTTTATAGTATTCAAGGGGTTTACGCAAGCGTATCATCGCAACGCCACATTCGTGCAATAAAGGTTCCATAATATTTATCGTTAATTTAATATATTCTTACTACCCCGTTTTCTTATTTATTTTCCGTAAAGATACAAAAAAAGCCGTTTCAACGAAACGACTATCATAAAAAAAACAGGAAACGTGTAGATTTTGCAACAAGACAAACAAGCGAAAAGGAATCACCGGCGTGTTCCTTTACCGACATCTGTTTTATATTACCGCAAACCACGTTCATAGAGTATTGTTTTAATCAGCCACAAAGGTATAAAAATTATTTATTAGTAACAAGCGCGTGAAACGATATTTTATTATCATTTTCCAATGTTTTTTAATGCGATTATTTTGCACAAATCTTTTTATCATCTATCTTTGCACGCGATTTCCTTGCCAAATTGGCTCAGTTGGTAGAGCAACGCATTCGTAATGCGTAGGTCCCGGGTTCGAGTCCCGGATTTGGCTCTAAATAATAAAAACAGAGGCTGTTATTAAACAGTCTCTTGTCGTTTTAACCAATACAAATGTCGAACAACTATTTCAAATTCAAACAATTCACTATTGAGCAGGATGGATGTGCAATGAAGGTTGGCACTGACGGTTGCCTTCTTGGCGCATGGTTCGACACAAAGGAACGAAAAAAGATTCTCGACGCAGGCACCGGCAGCGGACTTATAGCAATCATGGCTGCACAACGCAGCAAAGCAGAAGTCACCGGCATCGAGATTAACCCTACCGCTGCGGCAAAAGCGAAAGAAAACGTAAAGAACTCTCCATGGAGCGAGAGAATCAAGATTATCAACGGCGATTTTCTCACGCACAAGCCCACTACACTTTACGACTGCATTGTAAGCAACCCGCCGTATTTCAACAACAGCCTGAAATGCGATAACGAGCAACGCACATTGGCGCGCCACAACGACAGCCTGACACCCGAAGCCTTCTTTACCCACGCCAAAGAGATATTAAACACAAACGGGAGCATTTCACTCATCATACCCGACGACATCTTTGAATTGTGGGAAAAAGAAGCTATTTTCAAAGGATTTTCAACGCACAAAATCACATTTGTACGCACGACACCTCGCAAAAAGGCAAAAAGAATATTGGTTGAATTCGGCAGAGAGGTGTGTACATCTCCAAAAACCGAAGAGCTTATACTCGAAAACCACCCCGGAGAATACAGCGAAAAAGCAAAAAGCCTTTTAAGGGATTTTTATTTGAAAATAGTTTAAAGCCTCGCATTTTTCATGCGCACAAACAAATTACAAATGTAAATATTTTTCAATATAAAAATTTATTTGTCTTTTGTATTTCGACGAATGTTTTTCAACGCAGATATCTGCGGCAACCTACCCTTTATCTCGTCTATATTTATCTTTGGCAACAAAGTTTCAACCTTTGGCAGTTCCATTTTTGACAAATCGAGTTTAGACAAATCAAGTTTGGGCATTGTTATATTCACATCGGGAACCGGAACATTTATAAGTTCAAACACCTGCTTATACATGGGCACCACCGCACTCAAACCGTCCCAACCAGGAGAAGCAAGCACATTCAGGCCAAGAGGAACCATTTCCACAAGAATCTCCGCATCCATCATCGCCGGTTCACCATCAAAATGCACAGGTCCGGCAGCATTTCTTTTTATTTTAAGCCACTTTGCTTCAAGCGTTTTAATATGACCATTCTTATCAAGAGAACGACCAAACAACTGCCCGAGAATAAGCGGAACATCGACCACCGGGAAAGGTTCCAGCACTGTCACGCTAAGAAGTCCATCGCGCATAGACGCATTGGGGCTTATGTACGCATTATTACCATATTGCGCCGCGTTACCGCAAGCAACAAGGAATGCCTTGTAACTCTTTTTAAAAGACTCACTCTCCAGTTCATAAACCTCAGGCTCATAACTCAACCAATCGACAAGCGTTTGATTCATATACCCCAAAAGCCCGCGACGTGTACAATGAGCAAAACTATTGCTTACAAGAGCATCAAAACCGATACCACAGATACAAAAAAAAGGATGTCCGTTTATTTTACCATAATCAACCGCCGTAATTTCAGCTGTGTTTATAAATTCTATGGCACGTTTGATATCCAAAGGAATACCCAAATGGCGAGCGAGACCATTACCCGAACCACAAGGAACAATTCCTAGAGCAGTTTTACTACCGACAAGAGAACGCGCCACCTCATTAACCGTACCATCACCACCAACAGCCACAACTACATCCACCCCACGCTTCACCGCTTCAAGGGTTAGCTCACAAGCGTGCGCAACATATTGTGTTTGCCTTATAGTCACATTGAATTTACTCTTGTCCACAAGAGTTCTCACCAAGCGCGGAACAGAGCGTTTACCCCCCACTCCCGACTTAGGATTTATCAAAAACAATATGCTCTTTTTAGTATCCAAGGCTTCAATTGCATTTCTTTTGCGAAGATATAACAATTGCCGGACAAAAAGAAATAACAACCAACTTTAATTAACACCAGCATTCAACGAGGCAACACTGCTATATTTATTTATAATTAAAGTGAAAATATTTTATTATATCGCCAAATAGTCGTAAATTCGCGTTTTAAAGTAGAGAAAAAAGCATTTATAAAAAGATACAGAGAATGGACGACAAAGATAATTTCGATTTCATTGAACTCGACGGGAGAGAAGACGAGGATTTCTCACTGATAACCGAGTTCCGAGACATTGACGAAACAACATCGCTTACAGCCCAGGTCAACTTAGACAACATAGCTATATTACCTTTGCGCAACACAGTACTTTTCCCTACCGCCATACTGCCTGTCGGCATCGGAAGGGAGAGTTCATTGCGTTTGGTAAAGGAAGCATTTGAAAAGAAGAACTACATTGGTGTATTCTGTCAGAAGAACGAGAATATTGAAAACCCCACATTCGAAGACCTTTACGACTACGGAGTTCTGGCAAAGATTGTGAGAGTGTTCAATATGAACGACAACAAGACCACTGCCATACTGCAAGGTTTTCATAGAGTAAGACTTACACACCTCGACACTTCAGGCAAATACCCCCAAGGAAAAATTGAAAAGGTCATAGAACTTCTACCCAAACCCGATGACAAGGAGTTTGCCGTAATCATGGACAACTGTCGCGAGAAGGCGTTGAAGTTGTTTACACTTTACACTAACAGCCAGGGCGATGCAGAGTTTGCTTTAAAGAACATGAAGGACAACAACCTTCTGCTTTACTTCCTCTGCACCAATATCAACGCAAACATAGATAAGAAGATAGACCTTCTCAAAATTGATGAGCTCAAAGAGAAAGCTTACCAGGTACTTACACACATAAAGGAGGAGATAAGCCTTTCGGAGCTGCAACAAAAGATTCACAAACGCACAACACAAGAACTCAACAAGCAACAAAAAGAGTACTTCCTGCAACACCACTTGAAGAACATTCAGGAGGAGTTGGGAATAAATGTCAATGACCAGGATTCTACCATTCTCAAAAACAAGGCAAAAGACAAAAAGTGGAGCAAAGAGGTTGGGGAGATATTCAACAAGGAAATCGCCAAATTGGAGCGCATACCGGCACAGACACCCGACTATCACGTACAACTCAATTATCTGCAACTATTCGTGAGCCTGCCGTGGGGAAAATGTACCACCGACAACCTTGACATCAAGAACGCCCGCAAGATTCTTGATAAAGACCACTATGGCTTGGAGAAGGTGAAAGAGAGAATTATAGAACACCTCGCCGTATTAAAGATGAGAGGAGATCTCAAATCGCCCATCATCTGCCTTTACGGTCCTCCCGGAGTTGGTAAGACATCGCTAGGCCGTTCTATTGCCGAGGCGCTTAACCGTAAATACGTGCGTGTTTCATTAGGTGGTCTTCACGATGAATCGGAAATTCGCGGACACCGCAAGACCTATATCGGAGCTATGCCCGGCCGCATACTCAAAAACCTGGCAAAAGCCGGTAGCGATAACCCCGTATTCATTCTCGACGAGATTGACAAGGTGGGACAGGCTTCGAACCACGGCGACCCATCGTCGGCTTTATTGGAGGTTCTTGACCCCGAGCAGAACAGCACATTCCACGACAACTTCCTCGATGTGGATTACGATTTGTCCAATGTACTCTTCATTGCTACTGCAAACAACCTGAGCAACATACCAAGCGCACTACTCGACCGTATGGAGCTTATAGAGGTAAGCGGCTATCTCACCGAAGAGAAAATTGAGATTGCCAAACGCCACCTTCTCCCCAAAGAAAAGGAGGCTAATGGTATTGCCAAAGAGAAAGTTACAATAAATAAAGCTGCCATAGAGCAGATAATCGAGGACTACACACGCGAGTCGGGTGTGAGAGGCCTAGAGAAAAAAATAAGCAAAATTTTCCGCCGTCTTGCCTGCCAAAAAGCAAGCAAAGGAGAGTTTGATATAACCACTGTAAAACCCCAAAACCTTGTAGAGCTTTTAGGCCCGAAGGAATTCACACGCGACCGCTACCAAGGCAACGAATATGCCGGTGTTGTAGTGGGGCTTGCTTGGACTGCCGCAGGCGGAGAGATTCTTTTCATTGAAACAAGTTTGAGCCGTGGCAAAGGCGAGAAGATTACACTTACCGGTAACCTTGGCGATGTTATGAAGGAGTCGGCAATACTTGCTCTCGAGTACATAAAATCACATTCCGACAGCCTCGGCATACCCTACGAAGTGTTCGACAAATGGAATATACACCTGCACGTTCCCGAGGGTGCAATACCCAAAGACGGTCCCTCGGCAGGTATCACAATGACCACTGCACTTGTTTCGGCGCTTACGCAACGCAAAGTAAAGCCCAACATTGCTATGACCGGCGAGATAACTTTGCGTGGTAAAGTATTGCCTGTCGGTGGTATAAAAGAGAAGATTCTTGCAGCCAAACGAGCCGGCATAAAAGAGATTATATTGTGCAAGGAGAACCGCCGAAACATAGAGGCCATTCCCGAAATATACCTTAAAGGACTCACATTCCATTACGTGGATGAGATAAACGAAGTACTGGAAATAGCACTTCTTAAAGAGAAAGTTAAAAAACCTATAAACTTAATTTGAGAACAAGGTGAATTTTCAACTATTACACACCGACAAAGGCAGCAAGGCGCGTGCAGGCGTATTGAGCACAGCGCACGGAGATATACAGACACCTATTTTTATGCCCGTTGGCACAGTGGGTTCGGTAAAAGCCGTGCAGATTCCCGACCTTGTAAGTGATGTGAAAGCACAAATAATACTTGGGAACACATATCACCTTTATCTGCGTCCCGGACTCGATGTGCTGGAAAAAACTGGTGGTCTTCACAAATTCAACAGTTGGGAGCGACCTATACTTACCGACAGCGGTGGCTTTCAGGTTTTCTCGTTGAAGGACATAAGAAAGATGAACGAAGAAGGTGTGGAGTTCCGCTCACACATCGATGGTTCAAAGCATTTCTTCTCACCCGAAAGAGTTATGGACATCGAGCGCAGCATTGGCGCAGACATTATTATGGCATTTGACGAGTGTACCCCCGGTACTGCCGACTACGATTACGCAAAAAAATCGATGGAGCGCACACACCGCTGGCTCGACCGTTGTGTGGCACGCTTGGCCGAAACAGAGCCTAAGTATGGATACGAACAGGCGCTATTCCCCATCGTACAAGGATGCGTTTACCCCGATTTGCGCCGCATATCGGCCGAGTACATTGCATCGAAAGATTGCGTGGGCAATGCCATCGGTGGCCTTGCAGTGGGAGAACCGGCAGAGAAGATGTACGAGATGATTGAGGTTGTAAACGAAATTCTGCCTACTGAAAAGCCACGTTACCTTATGGGAGTGGGAACACCCGCAAATATTCTCGAAGGCATTGAACGAGGCGTGGATATGTTCGACTGTGTAATGCCTACCCGTAATGGTCGCAATGCTATGCTCTTTACAAAACAAGGCATTATGAATATGCGCAACGAAAAGTGGAAATACGACTTCAACCCTATAGAAGAGGATGGAGAGTCGTTTGTTGACCGCCAATACAGTCGCGCTTATCTGCGTCACCTTTTTGCTGCGCAAGAATACCTTGCGTTACAAATTGCATCACTCCACAACCTTGCTTTCTACGTATGGCTCACACAGGAAGCACGCAAACACATACTCACCGACAACTATGCCGAGTGGAAAAAGAATATGCTTGAACAAGTAACACGCCGACTATAAAAAATTGAGTATTACTATGAAAAAATGGTTAGATGTCTTTAAACTGAAACGCCTCGATTGGTATATCATAGGTAAATTCCTCGGAACTTATTTCTTCTCGTTGGCACTTATCATTACCGTTATTGTAGTTTTTGACTACAATGAAAAAATCGACAAGTTTGCAACATCAAATGCGACATTATCTGAAATTTTGTTCGACTACTACCTGAACCTTGCACCCTATTATGCAAATACTTTCAGCGCGTTGTTCGTGTTTATTTCGGTCATATATTTCACCTCGAAACTTGCCGAAAACTCGGAAATAATAGCAATGTTCGCATCGGGTGTCAGTTTCAAGCGTATGTTGCGCCCATATATGATTTCGGCAGCTTTCATTGCATTGCTGACATATTTCCTGAGCGCATACATAATACCTGTTGGTAACGAAACGAGAATTGAGTTCGAGGTAAAGCACAACAAAAAGAAACAAACGACATCGGCCGAAAACATACAGATACAGGTTGAGGATGATGTAGTGGCTTTCATTGGTTTTTTCAACACAAGAAACAACCTGGGAACCAGTTTCTCGCTCGACAAGTTCGAGAACAAGAAACTCATATCGCATATGACTGCGAAAAGCATCAAGTACCACCCCGAAGAGAAGTATAAATGGACTGCGCACGACTGGACTATACGCGAGTTGCAAGGCGACAGAGAGATTATACGTTCGAGCCGAAGAGAACCGCTTGACACTATTATAAGAATTGAGCCCGAGGATTTTCTAATCTCCGAGGGACAGCAGGAAACAATGACCAGTCCCAAACTGAGCGAGTACATCGATAAACAAAAGGCACGAGGCATGGCAAATATTAAACCTTTTGAAGTTGAATATCACAAGCGCATAGCTATGTCCTTCGCAGCGTTTATATTAACAATTATCGGAGCATCACTTTCATCGAAAAAGACAAAAGGTGGTATGGGGCTTTCACTTGGTATAGGCTTGGGACTCAGTTTCTCCTACATTCTATTCCAGACAATATCGTCGGCATTCGCCGAGCAGATGCCGGTTGTAATTGCTGTGTGGATACCCAACATACTATTTACATTCATAGCACTTTATCTTTACAAGAAAGCACCGAAATAGAACAACACGACTATTTATGTATTTTACCGATTTTGATTTTGAAGATGAAGTTCTCGATGCGCTCGATGCGATGCGTTTCGAGACTTGCACTCCAATACAGGAACAAACCATACAACCGTTAATGGACGGGCGCGACCTTATAGGTGTGGCACAGACCGGTACCGGTAAAACTGCCGCCTATCTATTGCCCGTACTCAACAAGTTGTGTAAAGGCGGCTACCCTGAAGATGCCATAAACTGTATTGTAATGGCACCAACGAGAGAGCTTGCCCAGCAGATTGACCGCCAGCTCGAAGGTTTCACTTACTTTATGCCTTTTTCAAGTGTAGCAGTTTATGGTGGAAACGACGGACAACGCTACGAACAGGAATTGCGTGGAATGGCGCGAGGTGCCGACATTATAGTTGCAACTCCTGGCCGCCTCATAAGCCACATAAACCTCGGAAACATAGACCTTTCAAAGGTATCGTTCTTCATTCTCGACGAGGCCGACCGCATGCTCGACATGGGTTTCTATAACGATATTATGACCATCGCAAACAAGTTGCCCAAGAACAGACAGACAATGCTGTTTTCGGCAACAATGCCACAAGAGATACGCAAACTGGCCGCGAACATCCTCACCGACCCGTTACAGATAACACTATCGCTTGCAAAACCTGCCGACGGCATTACACAGGAGGCGTACATATGTCACGAGGGGCAAAAGATGGGTATTATAAAGAGTATATTCGAGAAGGATAGTACCGAAAGAGTGATACTTTTTGCATCGCGCAAGAACAAGGTTAAAGATATCTCAATCGCACTTAAAAAGAAAGGCTTTAATGTGGGCGAAATGCATAGCGACCTTGACCAGAGCGAACGCGACGAGATTATGTTCCAATACAAGAGTCGCAAGATAGACATTATTGTTGCAACCGACATTCTCGCACGCGGCATCGATATTGACGATATACGAATTGTAATAAACTACGATGTTCCACGAGATTGCGACGACTACATACACCGTGTGGGACGTACTGCCCGTGCCAATACAAAAGGCCGAGCAATAACCTTCGTTTCAGAAGAGGACCAGGCCTTCTTCAAGCGCATAGAGGATTTTATGGAGCAGGATGTGACAAAAGTCCCAGTTCCCGAAGAGCTTGGCGCCGCACCCGAATATGCTCCCAAAAAGAAGAGAGAGGGAGGCCGTGGTGGCAACAAACGCTCAGGCGACAAAGGACGAGGAAAGGGCGGCAACCACCGACAAGGCAAGAAAAAGAACAATGCGCCCAAAACCGCCGGTGAGAATAAAGGAGAGCAAAAGCCCACTACTCCACAATCCGAAGGCAACAGCAACAAAGGTGAGAAAAAGAACAACCGAAAGCGCTATCATCACCGCCCTAAACGTGACAAGGGAAGTTCCGGAAACGTACAAGCATAATATTTACGCTTAAACATAAAACAAACAGGCTGCCCAATCGATAGCCTGTTTGTTTTATAAAAGGTTCAGAACGAGCATCACTCTGCCGTCAACTGCTTGTATGTTGTTTTTGGCGAGCGTGCAGCCGTTGTCTCGTCGAGACGGCGCACGGGTGTCGAGTATGGAGCGTTCTTCACCACATCGGGGTTCTCAATAGCCTCACGGGCAACTTTTTTCATCACATCGATAAATTCGTCGAGTGTCTCCTTGCTTTCAGTTTCAGTAGGTTCTATCATTATACTCTGATGGAAAAGCAGAGGGAAATAGATGGTTGGAGCGTGATAGCCATAATCGAGAAGACGTTTTGCTATATCAAGGGTGGTTACACCGGTCGATTTGTCGGCAAGGCCGTCAAAAACAAATTCGTGCTTGCACACCCCTTCGATGGGCAGATAATAATCCTCCTTCAACGACTCTTTAACATAGTTTGCGTTAAGCACTGCAAGAGGCCCTACCATCTTCACATTCTCGCGACCGAGGGTGAGGATATAGGTGTATGCGCGCAATAAAACGCCAAAGTTTCCAAGGAAGCCCGACACGTTGCCCGAAGATTTCTCGTCGCACGAGAGGTAAAACTCTCCTGTATCGTTCTTCTTCACCTGGGGATTGGGAAGCAGATGTTCAAGACCGGCACGAACACCAACAGGACCATCGCCGGGACCACCGCCACCGTGAGGAGTAGAGAATGTCTTATGCAGGTTTATATGCATAATATCAAAACCCATATCTCCCGGACGACACTTGCCGAGCACTGCGTTAAGGTTGGCTCCATCGTAATAAAGAAGACCGCCCGCCTCGTGTACAAGGCGTGAAATTTCGGGAATCTCTGTTTCAAAGATACCAAGAGTGTTGGGATTGGTCATCATTATACCAGCTACGGTATCGTCGAGCAAAGGTTTGAGATCTTCAACATCAACAGTTCCACGTGCTGTGGATTTAACCTCTACAATTTCAAGGCCGCAAACAGCTGCGCTGGCAGGGTTTGTTCCGTGGGCACTGTCGGGAACAATTACTTTTGTACGTTTAAAGTCGCCACGTTGTTCGTGGTAAGAACGCATAATCATAAGACCGGTAAGCTCGCCGTGTGCTCCCGCATAGGGGTTAAGGGTGAATGCCGACAAACCGCTTATCTCGGCAAGCGAGGCTGCGAGATTGTAATAGACTTCGAGTGCTCCTTGTGCAACAGCATCGGGGGTTGCAGGGTGCAAGTTAAATGCCGGTAATGCAGATATTTCCTCGTTGATACGGGGATTGTACTTCATTGTACAGCTACCCAACGGATAAAAACCTGTATCGACACCAAAGTTCTTGTTTGACAGATTTGTGTAGTGGCGCACCACATCGAACTCTGTAACCTGCGGCAGCATGGGAGCGTTCTCGCGTTTCAGAGTTGCAGGCAGAGCACAAGGGCAATATTGCTCTTTGAATTCATTTTTGGGAAGGGAATATCCTTCGCGACCCTCTTTCGAGAGTTCAAATATAAGTTTATCGTAATTACGTATCATATTACTCTCCTCCCTTTATCAAATGTTTCTTACTATGTCCACATACTTATCAATCTCGGCCTTTGTGCGTTGCTCGGTTACACATATCAGCAACAAATCATCGGCAATCTTGACACCGCCAAGGATTCCTTCGGCAAGCAAAGCCTGCTGTATTGTGTCAACAGGAATGGTGGTCTTTACAGCAAACTCATTCATAAACGGTTTGTCGAAAGCCATGGTACACTTGCCTGTTGCCACAAGAGCTTCGGCCATATAATGCGCACCACCGTATGATGCACCATTAACCTCTTTAAGACCTTTGTGTCCCATAAGCGAGAGGTATATGGTTACATAGAGTGCCATCAAAGACTGGTTGGAGCAGATGTTGCTGTTGGCCTTCTCACGGCGTATATGTTGCTCGCGTGCCTGCAAAGTGAGCACGAAAGCGCGCTTGCCATCGACATCGGTGGTAGCTCCCACAATGCGTCCCGGCAGTTTACGCACAAGTGCATTGGTTGTTGCAAGATACCCTACATAAGGGCCGCCGTAGGTCATAGGTATGCCAAGCGGTTGACCGTCGCCACAAGCAATGTCAGCACCCCACTCCGCCGGTGTTTTAAGCACAGCGAGTGTCGATGGATTCGCATTCATTACCATAAGTGCCTTTTTTGCGTGGCACATATCAGCAACACCGGTATAGTCTTCCACAATGCCATAGAAGTTGGGCTGTGCAAGAATAACACCTGCAACATCGTCACCTGCGAGCTTTGTTTCGAGGTCGCCAAGATTGGTCGCGCCATCCTTTTCGGCAATTGTAACAACCTCTACACCCTGATACTTTGCGTATGTTTCCACCACGCGTTTTACCTTGGGATTCAAAGTTGCCGAGAGCAGAACCTTATTGCGCTTTTTGGCAGCGGCAATAGTCATCATCATAGCTTCGGCTGTGGCTGTGGTACCGTCGTACATAGATGCGTTGGTAACATCCATGCCTGTGAGTTCGGTTATCATTGACTGATACTCAAAGATATACTGTAAGGTGCCTTGTGATATTTCGGGCTGATAGGGAGTATATGCAGTAAGGAACTCTCCACGCTGTATTATTGCATTTATTACAGATGGCCAATAGTGGTCTTCGACTCCTGCACCGGCGAAGCATACGAGCTTGCCGTTACGGTTGCCGAGCGTTTCAAAAAACTTGCGTATCTCACTCTCGGACATAGCCTCGGGGAGCGCAAATTCTTTATTGAACAGCAGTTGTTCGGGGATTTCGGAATAAAGGTCGTCCATTGACTTTAACCCTGCTACCGCGAGCATCTGTTCAATATCTTCCTTTGTGTGGGGAAAATATTTCATTGTGGTCTATTCGTTAATGTGTGATTTATATGCTGCCGCATCCATAAGAGATTCGACTTCCGAAGCATCGGAGAGTTTCACCTTTATTATCCAATTGGCATAGGGGTCGTTGTTTATAAGTTCGGGGCTGTCGGCAAGGGCTTCGTTAACCTCGACAACTTCACCACTGACAGGCGAGATGAGGTCACTTGCGGCCTTCACACTCTCAACTGCACCGAAATCCTCACCGGCAGTTACTTCGTCGCCTTCGTCGGGCATATCAACATATACCACATTACCAAGCTCGTGCTGTGCATAATCGGTAATTCCAACATAGCCAAACTCGCCTTCTACTTTTACATACTCGTGTGACTCTGCATAGTAAAGTCCTTCAATAATAGTGCTCATAATTCTGTTTTTTAGGTTGTTATAAGTTATAAATTTTATTTTTTGTAGTTCTTGTCGTAAAAACGTTTTTTGGTAACCTTGCCGGGGAACACTTTTTTGCGTATGCGCACGGCAACCTCTGTATCGAGTTTTGTGTAGTCGATATTCACAAGTGCCATACAAACACTCTTGCCGGTGGATATTGAGTTGTAACCGGTGGTAACAGTACCCACAACTTCGCCGTTGACTTCAACATCGTAGCCGTGACGCGGAATAGCCTTGTCATAAAGTTCTATACCCACAATCTTGCGTTTAAGACCTTCGGCTTTTTGCGCTACGAGTGCCTCTTTGCCAATGAAGTTTTCTTTTTCAAGTTTGACAAAGATTCCGAGACCGGCTTCAAGCGGGGTTATCTCGTCGGTGAGTTCGTCGCCGTAAAGTGGCAGACCAACCTCGAAACGGAGAGTATCGCGGCAACCAAGACCGCAGGGTTTCACTTCGCCACTGGCGAGAAGTTTATCCCACACCTCGTTGGTAAAGGCGTGAGAGCCATAAAGTTCAAAGCCATCTTCGCCGGTGTAACCGGTGCGGCTTATTATTATAGTTTCACCGTTGTATTCAACTTCCTTACAAGTATAGAAAACCATATCGCTGCAAGGAATTCCAAGCACCTTTTCTATTATGGCTTCTGTTGCGGGACCTTGAACTGCAACTTCGCCATAACGGTCGCTCTGGTGCTCTATTGTTACATCGAAAGCAGCGGCGTGCTGCATTATCCAAGTCACATCCTTGTCAATGTTCGATGCGTTTATGACGAGGAAATAGCGTTTCTCGCCCATTTTGTAAACAAGAAGGTCATCGACCACACCACCAGTGGGGTGACACATCATACCATAGTATATCTTGCCATCGGGAGCATCTGTTATGTCGTTTGTAAAAATGTAGTTTACGAACTTCTCGCTGTCGGCACCGGTGACAAGCACTTCACCCATATGCGATACATCGAATATACCACAAGCGTGACGCACTGCGTTGTGTTCATCAACAATGTTGCTGTATTGTATAGGCATATCAAAGCCACCGAATGGGCTTATCAACGCGCCGAGCGCAACGTGTTTGTCGTAAAGGCAGGTTCTTTTATTTTCCATAGGTCAGTTGAATAATATTTTTATAAGTTGTTCCTTTTTCAAATTGTGTATGCACTCCTCAACATCGGTGGTTGAAAGAGCAAGAGATACCGCTTCGGGGGTATATTCTACTCCGCGCAGTTTATTGAGCATGGATGTATCTATATCTCCGGTTACAAAATAGTCGCCCAAAAGATTCACTTTTCTTATTATTGAGTTTTTAACCTCTATACGGGCTTCAAACTCCCCCACTCCCTCAATACGTGTGCGCACCACTGTGGTGTAAGCAGGGTTGTTGCCATATATAAATTCGGGTGTATTGTATTCAAGTGCAATGGTTTCTATCTCTTCAACATCGAACGGGGTTAGAGTTATCACCTCATCGCATAGCGTATCGCGCATATATTGCTTAAACTCATCAATGGATAAAGAGATATATTTATTAAGAGTTGTAATATGCTGGCGTACCGACTCTACGCCCTTACTCTCGAGTTTCATTCGTGAAGGGGTTGTTGCTTGCAACATCTTTTCAATGTCGGTATCATAAAGCATTGTGCCGTGTACTATACTTCTTTCGGGAAGATGATAAAAGGCATTACCCGATACCTTTTTGCCGTCGATAAGTATATCGTTGCGTCCTGTGGTGCGAGCATCTATCCCCAACTTGCGCAACACGTGCTCCACCATAAGCATATAGCGGTTGAATGTAAAGTTGACATTACTGTCGGGGGTAATATAAGAAAGCATTATGTTGCTGTAATCGGCAAAGACACAACCGCCACCGCTTTTGCGGCGATAGAATTCTATGCCTTGTTCACGGCAATAGTTCACATTTACTTCACTGTCTATGAGTTGATTGCGCCCGAAGATTACGGTGGGGCTCACTTGCCACATAAAGAAGTAGTCGCGCGCAGGCATTGTGCGGGCTATATACTCTTCCATTGCCAGATAGAAAGGCAAAGGACGTGTTTTTTCTATGGGAAGTGCGACGTATATCATCGTTGAATGATGAACAGTGTCTATGGTTACAAATTTATTGAATTTATAGATAAAATCAAATTTTAGTGTTTTTATTTTAAATATTTATAACCGTTTCATCACAAAAAAGTTTATCGCATAGCGACATCAGCAAGTTGTTGTTTTACCTATATTATTTGCATAAGTGGCAATTCGGCAACCTTATGCCCTGTTCCGCACAGTACTTTTGAAAAGAAAACAAAAAAACAATATTATGGCAGAGATAAACAAAATAAAAGTAAACGAAAACGAGTACGACATTGTGCCACAACTGGGCACAGCATTAAGTGCTGAGAACGGAGTTGTAAATATTGATTTGGGAAGTGGTATCTTTTTCGACGAGAATGGAAAGGTTGCCATAAACCTTGGCACAGGAGTTTTGTGCGATGACGAGAATGGAAAACTTGCTGTTTGCTTTGGCACGGCACAGGTTGCAGGCAACAATGGATGCGATTGCGGCATCGCCATAAACGAGAACGGTTTTGTGATAGAGCCGGTTGCATTCAAGAGTTATCTTATTTCCCTTGGCGTACAATTCAATTAAAATTATGGTTAGCATTGTTGTAACAGCATATAATGTGGAACGCTTTATTGAACAGGCATTAAGAAGTTGTCTCTCACAGGAGATTGACGATATTGAATGCATTGTTGTAGAAGATTGCTCCACCGACAACACTGCAGCCATCATTGAGCAGATTGCTAAAAAAGACCAGCGTTGCCGCGTGATAAGAAACTCAACAAACATCGGTGCCGGCGCTTCACGAAGAAAAGGCATCAATGCCGCACGTGGCGAATACATTCTTCTACTCGACGGCGACGATTGGCTGGAAAGTGATTTTGTGACTACTCTCCACAAAAAAGCCATTGAAACCGGTGCCGATATTGTGAGTGGCGGCATTAAGATTGTACGCGAAAACGGTGCGTGGGAAGCAACATCGTATGGCAATTGCACCTGTGAGGGAATAGATAAAGTCGCACGTTTCTGGGGCGAGAAGGTTGTCTTTATGAACAACAAACTCATACATCGCAAACTTCACGAGCTGGTACCTTACTGCGAACGAAGATTTATAGAAGATACCCCAACAATAATTCCACAACTATACTTTGCCAACAAGGTAGTGTATGTCGATAACACAGGTTACAGCTATAGAATGCATAATGAGAGCCTTACACACAAAGCATCATCGTTTGAATACGCGCTTTTTCGCGCCTTGTGTGCCGAGGATATTATAAATTTCTTTGAAAAGCACGACAAGGAGTTTATAAAGAGGATACCTCTGAGCGTGGGATATGCCCAACAGATACAAAAAATCAAGGAATTGAACCCTACAATGGAGATGATTGCTCCTTACCAGAAAGAATGGATAGATTTCACAACCGCAATTATAAGAAGATTAAAATGATACAAGGAACACACAACAGCGGCACAGGCGGCCGTCTTATATGGTGGCAAAGGCCATTCGCAAGCATACTTGACCTTACAAGCCGTTGCCAGCGAAAGAGCATTGCCGAGCAGGTTAAAGATGGTATAAAACTTTTCAACCTGCAAGTGACATACTACAAGGGCGAGTGGCACTTCAGCCACGGGTTATGCATATATGAAGAGAAGCTTTTTGAAGCACTTGGAATTATGCGTGCAGCCGCAAGAAAAAAAGAGCCTATTTACTTCCAGCTCTACCTGAACAAGAATTTCTTTTGCGGGCAAGAGCGTGAACTCTTCTTGAAACTTGTAAAGGATATCAAGGATTATTATTGTGTACCGCATTTCGTAATGCTTTCGGCGTGGATTGAGGGCAGTGACGAATACCCTCATAAATCGCGCTCAAAGATTGACAAGCGAGAGCACTATTGGAGCGCGGCATGGGGGAAAGCATTTGGAAAAAGCCTTATCGACCGACTGCCGTTGCCGTTGCGTCACGCAAGACTCCACAATGCAGAGTATCGTGCCGAATGTACCTCGAAATATCTTATGCTCGACTTTTACGACATTTAGAAATATACAAACAACAGCCCCGCCAAGCTTGGCGGGGCTGTGTTTTTAAATAAGCATTAAACTTTAATTATTTAAGGTTTGATGCAGGATCGAGATTCTCACGCTCGATATCTTTGAAGTAGTTTACAGTACCTACTTTAAGTTCAGCAGTTGCAGCATCGTCGCAAACGATTATGCCGCGGGGGTGCATCTGAAGGACGCTGATAGTCCACATCTCTGTGATGTTACCCTCAACTGCATGATAGAGAGCTTGTGCCTTGTTGTGACCGTTAACGAGGATAAGTACCTCTTTTGCATCCATAACAGTACCAACACCCACTGTAACCGCAGTCTTGGGAACTTTGTTGATATCGTTGTCAAAGAAACGAGAGTTTGCAATGATAGTATCAGTTGTCAAAGTCTTGATACGTGTGCGTGATGCAAGTGAAGAACCGGGCTCGTTGAAAGCAATGTGACCGTCGGGACCGATACCACCAAGGAAGAGGTCGATACCACCGTAAGATTTGATTTTCTCCTCGTAGCGAGCGCACTCTGCAACAAGGTTCTCGGCATTACCGTTGAGGATGTTCACATTCTCTTTCTTCACGTCAACGTGACTGAAGAAGTTGTTCCACATAAATGAGTGGTAGCTCTCGGGGTGCTCCTCGGGAAGACCTACATACTCGTCCATGTTGAATGTAACCACATTCTTGAAGCTTACAAGACCTTTGTTATAAAGGTTGATAAGCTCTCTGTAAGTACCGAGGGGAGTACCGCCGGTGGGAAGACCAAGTACGAAAGGTCTCTCCTCTGTGGGTTTAAACTCGTTGATTTTCTTTGCTACATAAGATGCAGCCCAGCATGAAAGTTGCTGATAGTTGGGTTCAATAATTAAACGCATAATTCTTAAAATTTATAGTGTCCTTTAAGTTTTAGTTTGTCAAACTGTGTATCTACTCTCATAAAACGCGGTTGAGACAATGGTTTCCCGTCGATAACTGTATCTTTTTGGTAAGCCATAAGTTGCTTGCCGTCGTAATCTTTAAAAAGCATTGCATTGCTCACATTGCCAACCAACAAAGGCTGTGGCTCAATAATCCAGGGACCATCGAGATGGCCGGTTTCGGAATAAGCCACACCTATCGCCTTTTCACCACCCTCAACCGATGTAAACAAAATGCCAAGTTGCCCGCTGAGTGTTTCAAAGAAGAAAGGCGAGACAAGGTAAGGTGACGCATATCCCCGGCAATCGCTCGCCCACGGGTTCTGCGATGCGCGGAACATAATATACGGTTCTCCTACACGTGTATCCAGTTTACGACCGAGGCGTATAATCTGCACTGTGGCATCACCTTTATCGGCCCAGTTGCGATTGTAGATAAGGTAACCTACATTATACTCGTCGGTGCAGAAAGTGGGATGTTCCGATGTCTCTTCAAGGCTAAGCAAGGGGGCACCTTGCGATATGTGTTTATAAGGCCCGGTGATTTTGTCACCAACAAATACCTCGCACGAAGTGCGGCGAGCAGTACCACTCTCCTCTTCACTCGAAAGAGCATTGGCCGAGGTGAATGTGGCCATATAATAATATTTGTCCTTGTATTTATGAATTTCAGGTGAAAGAACCTTGGGGGTTGCTCCCATCCACGACTCTTCACTGTGTTGAAGGATATCGAAAGGCCCTTCCCACACCTGCATATCACGGCTATGCCACATAGCACCGCCGTCGCCTGTCATATAATAGAGATTTGCAGATTTGTCGTAAATGATATAGGGGCTGGTAATATTCATTGTATCGATGGCTACCTTCTGAACGGGAACATCAGCCGTCTCTTTGTTACCCGGTGTACACGAAACAAAGAGAAGAAGCAATACAAAATATGTCAGAGCCACCTTTTTCACCCTATTTTAAATGTTTCTTCGTAAAGATAAGCAAATTTATATAAACAAAATATCTTAAGCAAGAAAAAAGACAAATTATACGTTTTTTTCTCACTCTGCAATAAAGAACATTTTTGCAGCACCAGAATATCCCCGCCAACCGGGCCGGAAGGTCGTTTATATTTTATTATATATTTTTTGCGAGTCTCTGTTCCACGCCGTTTGTTTTATTGTCGTGTTCATAAAATATAGAGAGTTATGAAAAAGTTGTTTTTGCTATTATTTTTAATAGCGGTTGGATGGTGCTTGTCTTCCAACGCGCAAGAGAGTAAAAAGATGACACGCAAGGAACGCGAAGCTGCGTGGAGAGCCGAAAGGTTAAAGAAAAGAGCCGAAAGGGAGGCCAGAGAAGCCATGGAAGACTCCATAAACTTCGTACAGGCAGTACAAGCGTTGCAGAATGGCTCATGGGCTTTGGAGGCGCAAAGCATCACATTTAACAATGGTTATACGGAATATGTAACACCAAGTACGAATTTTGTATCGATAGACGAAGGAAAGGGCATTGTACAGACTGCGTTTGACAACAGCAACATATATTCGCCTAACGGACTTGGAGGAGTAACGCTTGAAGGCGGCATAACCGGTGCCGAGATAAGCAGAGACAATGCCGGTAATGTTTATTACACATACGGCATACAAGGGCCTTATATATCGGCAACCGTTCACATAACGCTCGATGCCGGCGGCAACAGCGCAACAGCTTATGTAAGCCCTAACTTCAGCGGGAGAAATATGACTATGACAGGAACCATTTATCCTTATAGTACTGCCGGGGTGTTCGAAGGAACCCCCGGCTACTGAAACAGGAACTCCTTCAACGGCAGTGTTTATGCCTGGTTTGCTCCGCACGCTGTGACAATTGCTCCACCCCCGCCGGTGGTAGTTGCCCCACCACCCCGGCCACGTCCACCTATGTTCGGAGCGCCACCCGTAGCAAGACCACCTTTCGGAGGCCCTCCCGCTTTTGGACGTCCCAGGCCAAGACCACCAATGCCACCGCGACCTCAAGGACCTCCCGGGTTTGTACCTTGAACAAAACAAACGACGGACAAGATACTTGTCCGTCGTTGTTCTTATAATAAAAGATTTGATTACTCTTCCAATGGCTTCATATTTGTATATACGTTCTGAACGTCATCGTCCTCTTCGAGGCGCTCAACAATCTTGTCGATTGTAGCACGCTGCTCCTCGGTAACGTCCTTCAGGTCGTTAGGAATACGTGTAAACTCGCTACCTGTAATCTCAAAGCCCTTCTCCTCGAGTACCTTCTGGATTGCACCGAATGACTTTGGATCGCCGTAGATAGTGATTTCGTTCTCCTCCTCATCGTACTCATCCTCTACACCGAAGTCGATAAGCTCAAGAATCAGTTCATCCATATCGAGGTCATCCTTCTTTGTAAATGTAAACACACTCTTCTGTGTAAACATGAAGTCAAGGCTACCCTGTGTTCCAAGTGTACCACCGAACTTGTTGAAAACTGCGCGTACATTGGCTACTGTACGTGTTGTATTATCTGTTGCAGCATCAACGAAGATAGCAATACCGAATGGGCCATAACCCTCGTAAGGAACCTCCTTATAATCTTTCTGGTCCTTACCCATCGCGTTCTTGATTGCGCGCTCAATATTATCCTTTGGCATGTTCTCGCGCTTTGCATTGGCGATGATAGCACGAAGATGTGAGTTTGTATCGGGGTCGGGACCACCTGCCTTCACAGCAATTGCAATCTGTTTGCCCACACGGGTAAATACGCGAGCCATATTACCCCATCTTTTAAGTTTCGCAGCTTTACGGTATTCAAAAGCTCTTCCCATAGTATCTGTTTTATTTTAAAGTTATTATTATTTATCGTTGTATTGCACCAAGGCGTTTCTGGAAGTTATCCATCAAACGTGCCATAGTTTTGTCTATCACTTTGTCGTTAAGAGTTTGAGTGTCATCCTGAAGAATGAAGCTGACAGCATAGCTCTTCTTGCCCTCCTCAAGGTTTTTACCCTCGTAAACATCGAAGAGAGTAACCGCCTTAAGCAGTTTCTTCTCGGTCTCGCGAGCAACCTGTTCTATCTGGGCAAATGTAACCGACTTGTCTATCAAGAGAGCAAGGTCGCGTTTAACAGCAGGATATTTGCTTATCTCGGCATAACCAATCTTTGCATTCTTCACTGCCTTCATAAGTTCTGTCCAGTTAATGTCGGCATAAAGAACCTCGCTATCGATATCAAAGCGTTTGGTTATCTTCTTGCGAAGGATACCAAGCTGCGCCACAACCTTTTTGTTATTAGCAGCCTGAACCTGCAAGCCCGCAGCAAAGACATCGTCGCTGAATGTAGAAAGCACGCGCATAGCGGGTTTGAAACCAAGACGGTCAAAGATGTGCTCAACCTGTGCTTTAAGGTCGTAAACGGTGAGGGCGCGTCCCTGCTCCATCCACGAAGATGCTACATTGTTACCTGTCTGCCACAAGCAGAGGTGATAGCTCTCGCTGTAAGGGCTGAGTATTTTTTCCTCGGTACGTTTGTCGGCATCAAAACGGTAGCTGTTACCGAACTCAAAGAAGCTCAAGTCGGTATATTTGCGGCTGATATTGCGCTGCAAGCTTTCGAGACCACCAAAAAGCAATGTCTGACGCAACACGTTAAGGTCGTTGCTCAGGGGGTTCATCAAACGAACAAGATTCTCGCTCTTGTAGGTTTCAAGACCATCGTAATAAGCAGCAGCTGTGAGCGAGTTGTTCATAATCTCGTTAAAGCCGCAACCCACCAACTGCTCCGAAACAAGGTTCTGCAATTTGTGCGATTTATCCTCGGCACCCTTGGTGATGATTGATGAGTGAAGTGTGGTATCGATGGCAATATTGTTGTAGCCATAGATGCGAAGAATATCCTCAACGACATCGCAGGGACGCTGAACATCCACGCGATAAGGAGGAACCATAAGAGTTATTCCGTTCTCTGTCTCAGCGGTAATCTTCATCTCCAATGAAGCAACGATGCTCTTTATGGTTTCGGGCGAGAGGTTTGCACCTATAAGGTTGTTTACATAGCTGTACTCAAGTTCCACTTTGAAATCCTCTACGGGTGTGGGATAAACATCCTTAATCTCCATAGATATTGTTCCGCCGGCAAGCTCCTTAATGAGCATAGCAGCCTGTTTGAGGGCATAGATTACATTGTTGGGGTCGGTACCACGCTCGTAACGGAACGAAGCATCAGTCTGCAAGCCGTGACGGCGAGCAGTCTTTCTTATCCAAGTGGGATGGAAGTAAGCACTCTCAAGGAATACGTTTTTAGTCTCCTCGGTAGTACCCGATTCAAGACCACCGAATACACCGGCAATACACATAGGCTCCTCGGCGTTGCATATCATAAGGTCGCGCTCCGAGAGTTTGCGCTCAACACCGTCGAGTGTAACAAAGGGAGTGCCCTCGGGGAAGGTGCGCACTACCACTTTACCGCCCTTGATTTTGTCGGCATCGAAGCAGTGCATAGGCTGACCGTAAGCGTGGAGAATGTAGTTTGTAATATCCACAATGTTATTTATGGGGCGCAAACCAATGATTTGAAGTTTGTTCTTCAACCATTCGGGGCTCTCCTTTACGGTTACACCTTTTATGCTTACACCGGCATAACGCATACAAGCCTCGGTATTCTCAACTTCAATCTCTATGGGCAGTGAGTTGTCATCGACCTTGAAACCATCGCACGAAGAACGTGTGATTGAGCTTGTACCCTTATTCTGTGTGAGGTAAGCATAAAGGTCGCGGGCAACACCATAGTGCGAGCAAGCGTCGGCGCGGTTAGGAGTAATATCCACACCTATAAGGTAATCGCTCTTTATGTTATAATACTCTTTCGCGGGTGTTCCGGGAACTGCATCGGCAGGGAGAACTATGATACCATCGTGGCTTGTACCAACACCAATCTCATCCTCAGCACATATCATACCGAAAGACTCCACGCCGCGAATTTTGCCTTTCTTTATAGTAAAGCACTCTTCACCATCGTAAAGCTTTGTACCGATTGTTGCCACAACCACTTTCTGGCCGGCAGCCACATTGGGCGCACCACAGACGATTTGTGTGGGGTTGCCATCGCCAAGGTTCACTGTTGTTATGTGAAGGTGATCGCTGTCGGGGTGGTCGATACAAGTGAGAACCTCACCAATCACCAGTCCTTCGAGACCGCCTTTTATAGTCTGTACCTCTTCAACGCCGTCGGTCTCCAAACCAATAGAGGTGAGGGCTGCTGAAACTTCTTCGGGAGCAAGGTCGCAAGCGACATACTCTTTTAGCCAATTGTAGGAAATATTCATATATCTTAATCTGTTTTTTCGTTCTTTACACACAGCAAACAGCCACAAAGCAGCCTTTTACCCTGTGTTTTTCTTGCAGTCGCGCAAGCGACTGCGAAGTTACACTTTTTTTATGAATTAAGAAAGTGTTGAAAGCAACTATTTTATAATAATGTACAGGCGCGAGAGATAAAACAGAAAAACCACCCTTCCACAAAGAGAAAAAGGGTGGTTAAACGAATTCACAAGAAAGAGATATCCCCCACTTGTGCATTGCAGCAAAGAGATTACTCCTCGGTGGAGCCCGGGCGACGCAGCCTTTCGTTATACTCCACTATTACCGGTGCAAGGGGAAAATTCTCAAGCCCGTCCATTGCCAGCTTAAGCACCGCTGGGCTCAATGCATCTTCTCCTCTTTTATGAGCCTCGCCACTTCTTATTGAAGCCCCGGCCATTCCATCCAATCGCCGGCAAAGCAACACCGTGCGTATGTACTTAATCTCTTCGGCCGGCAAGGGCAAGCGTGAAATAACTTTCCTGCAGCGGTCGCTCATAAGATTTTCTCGTGCTTCTGCAACATCTTTTTCCGTAGGAGTCACAAATGGATACTTTGCAACAACTCCTTTGTAGGCCTCTATAACAGCATCGCACTCGGCAATTTCACAGGCGTATCTTATACTGTCTTCTACCGTTTTTCTCGCGCGTTTAAGAGTATAGCAAAGAGGGTATTTCTTCACAATCTCCACCTCTTCTTCACTCATTGTAATATCGCCCTTGCGTTGTTTTTCGAGCAACATCACAGGAATATCGGATACCCAAGCACCAGACGAAAAACCATCATTGCGATATTGGTAAAAACGATAATAACTTTCCTCGTATGAAAGTAGAGCTCTGACTGGCGCGTACGAGGGGGAGATGTTCATAGTCGCAGGCACTGTTGATGCAGCAAGGAGCTCGTTTATAAATTCCATATATTCGGGAGAGAGACTTCTGTCTTTTTCAAATGCCACATAAGATACATACCCGCTCAAGAGCGCAAGCACTTCACTCTTTATACCCGAACGCAGCAGATAGACAGCCTCGGGAGAAAGAGAGGGATTCTTCTCCATATACTTTTGCAACGATAGCAACCTGCGGCACAACATTCCCTGCATACAGTCGTACATTCCCTGCATTCTCACATTTTTTACCATAAGACTATGCACATCGTGTAGACCGTAACTTTTGTTATAATAATCACTTATCTCCTTGCAGAGAGCATCATACTTTTTATTTGATATTATTTCACAATTATTGCCGTCGAAATTTATCTCCACAGTGTCACCAGGCTCGGCTATTATTAAATAGTGCTTTCTGGAATATAAATCGAGCATTGTTGTGTTATAGGCGGGAATTGTGTGAAAGAACTCACCTTTAAGACTTATCTCCTCCTGTATGCCTGTTATTGCAGGATAGGCCAAGCGACTGTAAAATTTACTTTTAACTCCTTTATAGGTGTAACCCTCTGCCTTTCCTTTTATATATATGTTACCACAAACATAAGCGCTTTTAAAGGGAGAAAGAGCATCCTTGCCCCACGCACGCAATTCTGCGACATCGTAGGCAAGTGTGGAAATTCCGTTTATTACGCTTTTACCCTCTACCAAATCGAAAGAAGTATCAGTAGCATCAAGGGGTTCAAAGTGCAGAGTAATACTTTTATACAAGTCCTTCTCAAGAAGAAGCGTATCGCCCGGAACCACCCCATCGGCAGAGAGTAGTTTATATCTCTTTCCGGTAGTATTACCAACAAGAGCGGTTCCCTTGTCAATCAGCAAAGAATTACCAGAAGAAAATTTGTGCAGTACCAACAGAGTCTCTTTTTCATCGAGCACGAGTTTTGAAACATCGTCATACATTGTATAAGAGTTCCTCTCTTCGTAATAAGGGTAATCCACTACTCTTTTTTGCGACATTATCGCCTGGCAGGCAAAAACGGAAAATAACAACAACAGTAAGTTTCTCATTTTTTTTGTTTTAAATAATATTCTCTATTTAAAAGACGAGAATAATAAACAAACGTCACAAATTTTAAACTTTATTAACAATACATTACAACAAACAACAAAAGTGGGCAGGCACCCACTTTGTTGTTTTTTATTGCAAGGAACAGCAATCACTCGCCACGGAAGCGACGAGCCTGCTCCTCAATAAGTTCTTTATCTTCGAAATAGTTGATTTTCATTGCACGACGTACATCGGCAAGAGTGTCGGCCGCAGTAGCACGCGCCACGTTGCAACCCTCCTCGAGCAATGCGTAAACCTCGTGTATCTTCTGTTCCCACTCTTTACGACGCGCACGGATGGGCGCAAGTTCCTCTTCAAGAATTGCGATAAGGAATTTCTTAACTTTAACATCGCCAAGACCACCACGACGATAGTGAGCCTTAAGCTCGTCGAGCGAGGGATAGTCGGGAAGATATTTTTCAAAATGTTCGGGTTTGCAGAATGCATCGAGATAAGTAAACACAGTGTTACCCTCTACCTTACCGGGATCCTGAACACGCAAGTGGTCGGGGTCGGTGTACATACCCATAACACGCTGACGAAGTTCCTCGGCTGTGTCGGAGAGGTAAATGCAGTTACCAAGCGACTTACTCATCTTTGCTTTACCGTCGGTACCGGGCAGACGCAAACAAGCTGCGTTGTCGGGCAACAGAATTTCGGGTTCCACAAGTGTCTCGCCATAAATACCATTGAAACGGCGCGCAATCTCACGAGCCTGCTCAATCATAGGCTGTTGGTCTTCGCCGGCAGGAACTGTTGTTGCACGGAATGCTGTGATATCGGAAGCCTGGCTGATGGGATATGTGAAGAAACCAACTGGAATGCTTGTTTCGAAATTACGCATCTGTATCTCGGTTTTCACTGTGGGGTTGCGCTGCAAACGCGACACGGTAACAAGGTTCATATAGTAGAATGCAAGCTCGCAAAGCTCGGCTACCTGTGACTGTATGAAGATGGTGCTCTTTGCTGGGTCTATACCCACAGAGAGGTAATCGAGAGCCACCTCAATGATATTCTGACGCACCTTTTCGGGATTATCGGCATTGTCGGTAAGTGCCTGTGCATCGGCAATCATTATAAATATTTTATCGTAAACGCCGGAATTTTGCAGTTCCACGCGACGGCGCAGAGAACCCACATAGTGTCCCAAGTGCAAACGGCCGGTGGGACGGTCACCTGTCAATATTATTTTGCTCATTTTTTCAGTTCTTTAATTTAATTGCGCGAAGATAGTAAAAAATTCCATTTAAAATGGTACATCGCCGGGATTTCCTCCGCCAATAAAATCCACGGGTGTGCCGGGCGACTGCTGCAAATAGTCGGGCATCTCGCCGGGAACAGGTTCGGGACCAATGTTCGCATTCATCTTTGAAGCACGAACAACCGGTATATCCGAAGGGAGTATGTTTCCCAACGATTCATCGTTCATATTCATAAAACGGGCATACTCCTTGCGGAAAGTAAGACGTACATCGCCCGTAGCACCGTTACGATGCTTTGCAATAATAATCTCGGCCTTGTCGCGCCAGTCAAAGTCTCCGTCCTTGTAAATGTGGAAATATTCGGGACGGTTCACAAAGAGTACGATATCGGCATCCTGCTCAATGGCTCCCGACTCACGAAGGTCACTCAACTGCGGACGCTTACCCTCGACACCCTCACGGCCTTCGAGGTTACGGTTCAACTGACTGAGCGCCATCACTGGAATATTCAACTCCTTGGCAAGTCCTTTGAGTGAACGCGAAATGGTACTGATTTCCTCCTGACGGCTACCCTTACCCACGTTTGCAGTCATCAACTGCAAGTAATCGATGAAAATCATCTTAACGCCGTGCTCGCGCACCATACGACGGGCTTTTGTACGCAACTCGAATACCGATAACTGCGGGGTGTCATCGACATAAATAGGTGCATTATCGAGCGCAACGATTTTACGGTCGAGCTGTCCCCATTCATACTTTTCGAGACGTCCGCTCTTGATTTTATCACCGGTTATCTGACACACGTTACAGATAAGACGATTCACAAGCTGCACGTTACCCATCTCAAGCGAGAACATACCCACAGGGATACCTTGGTCAACAGCCATATTACGAACAAGAGAGAGGGCAAAAGCGGTTTTTCCCATCGCTGGACGGGCTGCAAGAATTATAAGGTCGGTATTCTGCCAACCCGAAGTCATTTTGTCAAGGTCGGTAAAACCGGTACTCAAACCACTCAAACCACTGGTATTTTCCGCCGCCTTCTGTATGGCCTTATAAGCATCTTTCAAAACTCCGCTCACAGGTGTGAAGTCGTTCTTCATATTGTGACGCGAAATCTCAAAAAGCTCACTTTCGGCCTGCTGCATAAGCTCCTCGATGTCCTGCGTTTCATCGAAAGCCTGCACCTGTGTCTTGCTTGTAAATTTTATGAGGTCGCGAGCAAGTTTCTTTTGCGCAATAATATTGGCGTGGTACTCAATGTTCACCGACGAAACTATGCGACTGGTGAGCTGTGCAATATATACAGGGCCACCCACATCCTCCAAAATACCGCGACTGCGCAAGTATTCGGTAACAGTGAGAATGTCAATTGGACGGTCGTTGAGGTCCATCTCCTGTATTGCTCTAAAGAGCAGTTGGTTGCGTTTGTCATAAAAAGACTCGGGTTTCAGGATGTCGCCCAAGCGTCCAATTGCATCGCTGTCTATCATCAACGCGCCAAGTACAGCCTCTTCAAGTTCCAATGCTTGCGGCTGCACGTGACCATACTCGCTCAACACAGGGGTTGAATCCTTGCGAGTACGCGTGTTTCTCTTCGGTGTATTTGTATTTTCCATTATAATTCTTGAAATTCGACCGCGAAGATACTCTCTTTAATTGTACCTTGCAAAAAAACTTTTTCCCGATTTTCAACAAATTACGCCTACTTATCAACCGGGAACAATTTCAACACCAAAGGATATAAGCAAGAGAGCCTACACTTATGACAATCCATAGCAAGATTCCCTGAAAAAGAGGTTTCAATCCCACAGATTTCAGTACCGAAGGCGACAAGGAAGCACCTATAAGAAAGAGCGTTACAACAAGCCCCTTTCGCGCCACTCCCGAAACAAACGCACCAACCTGCGGACAACCATCAAGAAGATAAGTATTCGCCACCACCGCACAAACAAACCACAAAATAAACCACGGAATATTTATCTTTTTGTTACCACTGCGAAAAATAACAGATGTAGCCAACGCCAATGGTATAATCCACAAAGCACGGGTAAGTTTTATTGTAGTAGCCACGCGCAAAGCCTCCTCACCGTATGCCGCGCCGGCACCCACCACCGAACTTGTATCGTGAATAGCAATGGCAGCCCAAGTACCAAACTGCGCCTCATCTAGTTCTAACCAACGGCCTAAAACAGGGAAAAGGAAAAGCGCAACGGCATTAAGAATAAAAACCGTAGCAAGAGCCACAGACATTTCACCATCGCGAGCGCCTATGACAGGCCCCACCGCAGCAATAGCACTTCCACCACAAATTGCCGTACCCGAACTTATCAAATAAGAGGTATTCCTATCAATCTTCAACAGCCTATACCCAATGAGCATACCCACGACCATTGTACCCACAACCGACACAATTGTAAACAGCATTCCCTCTCTGCCCGAAGCCAATGAAGCGTGCAGATTCATACCAAAGCCAAGCCCCACTACCGAATACTGCAACAGCATCTTCGATGTTTTTTTATTGAAAGAAGGAAATGGTTGCCCACACAAAAGAGCAAAAACCAACCCCAAAAAAAGTGTCAAAGGTGGAGTAACCCACGAAGAAACCACGCTTATTTTAGGCACATAATCCATTAACAAAAACACCACTATTAGCGACAAAACAGCCACATATATCACACCGCTGTTCTTTTTGAAAAGCTCCATAAAAATATCATAACATTTACTCCTGCAAAGATACTCCATATTACCACAGCAGACAAACAAACCTCTTGCCCTTTTTCAATAACCGGCTCTTGATTGTCAATTACGGAAACAAAAAGAGTTCCCCACCCGGCAACAAAGCGGGCAGGGAACCACGAAACTACGAAAAAATCTATTTTATAACACTTTATATCCGATTTTATTCCTTACCGCAGTTCTTTACTTCTTTTTATATTGCCACCGTTTTCATCATTGCCGAGCTTAAAGAGTATGGGCATTACAAAAAAACATTCCCTCGGGCTCCACTTTCCATCTCCACGAAAGTCCTTCGCTGGATACCATTTTTCGGGGGTTTCCTTTATTAGGCGCATAGCTTCTTCGTCGAGCAGTTTATTGCCACTGCTTTTCATTATTTCAACAGCACCCACATTGCCAATGGTATCAATACTGAAACGCACAAACGCCCTCCCCTCTATTCTGTTTTTTACACACTCTTCGGGATAATGTCTATTCTGTTTTATATATTCCATATAGGCTTTCATACCTCCCGGATATTCGGGTTGCGTATCATAATGGACAAAAGTAAAATCATCGCCCGCCTCATTCACTTTGGGGGCGGGTTTATCAAGCTTAAAGTTTACCGGCAATGTAAACATCACATTCACCTCCTTGCCATTGTTCTTACCGGGGTTCCAGCGAGGCATCTTCTTTACCACGCGAATAGCCTCTTTGTCGAGCAGTTGGTTACCGCTGCTCTTGAAGAGCTCAACTTTTTTGATTTTACCGTTTTTATCAACAATGAATCTTACAAATGCCCTTCCCTCTATTCCCGAAACACTGCACTTCTTGGGATAGCGTATCTCTTTTTTCAAATAATCCATAAGAGCACGCATTCCGCCGGGGAACTCAGGTTGTTGTTCACAAACAAGCATGACATCCTTCCCCTCTGCTGGAAGATCGATTTCAAACGGTTTATCACACTTATCCTGCGCGTGGCAAGGAATACAGAACAATGATAAAGCCATTGCTGCAATAGCAATAAATACAATAATTCGGTTTGGTTTCATAGCTGTTAAAGTTTTCAAGTGATTTTCAAAGATAAACACAAGCGAACGAGAAATATGAAGCTTGCTTCAATATTTTTCAAAGCGAGTGCAGTATATGTTCGCGGATTACCGTAAAGATAAATTATTTTTCTTGTAATTACAATGCTTTTAAAAGGTTTTCCAAAGCATCAAGGTTGCGAGGGTCTGCATTGACATCGAGCAGGTTGCCGTTGCGGTCGATTAGTCTGTAGGTGGGGTACTGGTTTACTTTGAGGAAGTTCTCTACCGCACTCTGCTGCTCATTGGGCAGGTTGTAATGCACTACATTCTCACCTGTAACATCATACTCCTTGATGACATTCTTCCACGATTCTTCATCACTGCGGTTGGCAAGGTAGAGGAATATCACATCGTACGGTGCAAGCCTTTCGAACTCTTCCTTGCTCTTTGACAGAGCCTTACGGCAAGGACTGCACCAAGTGCCCCAAACGTCGATAAGGATTATCTTGCCTTTGTATGGCTCAATGAGTTTGCAGAGGATTTTTTCGCCGTCGCTCATATCTGCAACATCTTTCGATGACATAAGATTGGCATCCGATGAAATCTCCTTGTTCATTATCGCAAGGTACTTGTTATGTTTTTCCCAAACTTTCTCTTTTACAGACGGTAATGCTATCTTTTCCTGCAAGGTAGTAACCATAACATCATTAAGTGGCTTGCTATTATCTTCTGTATAACGATGCAGGCAATAAGCAAGACTGATATCACATAATTCAGCATTATCGGCAATAGATTCGGCCATTTTCAACGGTAGACCGCAGTATAATTCCGTTTCAATTTCCTTATTATAGCGTTCCATCAAAGAATTTACGATAGCAACCTGTTCTCTCGCTTTAAACTCTGCTAAAAGAGCCTTTCTCTCCTCTACCGTTTCCAATGCTATCATCCTGGCACGAAAAATCTCAAGCTCCGAGTCGTATGATTCCACAGCAGCAAATTCCCTTTCATCCAATGTTATAACTCCCCTGCTTGCCAACAGCTTGAGCAGTGGTACATAGCTATTGCCACCCGTATATTCCCTTTCAATGCCATAATGAACATAATCCTGCAACAAACCCGGAAAATCACGATACATTGTGTAAGGCTTTTGCCACTCCTTACACCAGAGGCTATCGCGTACAAAGGCAAAATACTCTGCGGGCAACCACTCCTTTACATAAAACCTACCCTGCATAAGTTCACGACCGGCACCTGTCTGGTAGTAACCCTTGACAAAATCCACACAACGCCTTGAAAGATTCGGGCGCTCTTTTGCGTACTCAACCAACCCTTCACAAAAATTTCCAAGTTCTGTTTGTATTCCCTTAAGATACATCATTGCCTCTTCGTGGCTAGCCCCTTTCGTTAATCGGGGTGTCGAAAACCATTTGAAAGGATAAGCAAGCGTTTCGTTCTGCAAGCGGACATCATTACCCATAAAAAGTTGCTGGCCTGTAGTAAAATCATTTACAAACAGATATGTCTCACCCGGTTCAAGTACTACAGTTGCTTTACTTCTGCTCCAATCGAGAGCGGCATCGGTTGAGTTCATCACAGGAACCTTTATTACAAAACGGCCTATTGAATCCAAGCGTGCATAGAAATTCTCTTCATCCCCTAAAATTACATTCTCAATGGAAACTTCAAACTCATTGCCACCTCTTTCCAAGGCCTCGGCAGGCATATCCTTTAGCCAACCGATTATTGTTACACTGTCGCCCGAACGATAACCGTTGTCCTTTATTCCAATACGGTTGTCTTTCACAGGGTAATCGGGTAACGTGGCTGTGGTTATTGGGCTGCACTTCACAGCTTTTGAACCGCCTACTTTGATTGTGCGTGTACCCTTCTTCATCTTGCCCACCTTAATGTCGAGCACATCGTTGCCGTTCTCAACGGTAAGAGTGTAACCGCCACGCTTCTCTGTCATTGACTTTATATCCCAAAAGCGTGAGTCATAGATTACGTGCTCGGTTGCAAAGCCTACGAGCCAATCGCCAGTGGCCTCGTTACGCCAATAGGTATCAGTTATGCCATTGGGTAAATCGGCACTACTGCGTATATTCCGTACAACCCAACCGTCGTAACCATTAAGCGTGAAGCGTTCAGTGCCCACAGGCAACGGCTCAAAAGAGAGCAGGATATCAAACTCACCACTTTCGGGTACGACAAAAGGAGTCTCATACTCCACACAAAGAGCACCATCGTACTCCACAGAGTTCTTGCCTTTCAAAGCATAATTGTTTGCACTATCACTGAGTGTAGTACCCAATGCTATCCTCGCCTGACGGCCGGCAAGGAAATCTATGTGCAAGAGCACATCGGTCCTGTCGGGATAGAACCAAACCTTATTGACATCAAAGACAGTGCTCGTTCTGTAGCCTGTCACAACATCTTCCCATACTTTATCCTGTGCAAAGCCACACAGGGTAGCAAATGCAACGATTAGGGTTAATACAAGTTTCTTCATATCGATTATTCAAACATTTTATCATTTCAACAACTCTTCAATCTCCTTTTCAAGGGCGTTGACATCATGCGATGCGTCGTGTACAAATCCATCCCTTCCAATGAGCACAAGGGCCGGCGTGCCTGTAAAATTGAACAACCCTTTTAAGGCAGTCCAATCGCGTTCGTCAACAAACAAGGATTCTCCATTTATACCTTTCTCTTTCAACCATTGTGTTGAGTGCTCTACATCGTCATATTCGGTAGAGGCAATATAGATGAATTTCACCGGTTTTCCTTTCATCCGTTCAACAAGTTCACGTTGTTCAAGCATACCTGCACGGCAAGGACCACAGCCGTATGACCAAAAATCAAGGAACATTACATTGCCCTTGTATGGCGAAAGCACACGGTCGGCCACCTCATTGGCAAAAGCATTCAACATAGGAACAACAGTATTTTCGTTGGCAACAGCGTGCTTGCGATAGAGTTCAAGGAAATGATGTGCCACAACGGGGTGTGTTATAAACGGCATTGCAGCCTTTGCTTTTTCGGTAATGTATTTGTTACCGTCAACCCCATCGAAGTGCTGGCCGAATACATATAAGGTCAATGCCATTTGTGACAGGAACGAGGATGAAGATACACCATACATTTCGTATATCTTTTCAAATCCTTGACGAATTTTATCTTCCTGTGTATACAGGGTATCGCCACTTAATGGTAATGCCTTATCAAAGAAACCATCACGGTACTCACGTGGCAATATATGCCACAAAGCATAATCAGCGACATCCTGTTCTGTACCGGCAGGGGCATAGGCCGTAGCTCCATGGTACAATGGTGCATAAATGGTATTTCTCAAAGAGTTGAAAAGTGCCCAGAATGTACTTGAGTTGTACAGAATAGAAGGATTGTCGAACAGTTCCTTTTCGTATTTCTTAAAGAACTTCTTTAACTTGCGTAGGTCAAGCGGCTTGCCCGACGAGAAACGCCACGTTTCCAAGAGTTCGACTATATTGGACAAGCCTTTAAAAAGGATGTTACTCTTTACCATTTCGCACGCGAGTGGCGACAAGGAATCGGGAAGCATAATTCTGTCACGGCGTATATCCTTTATCGCCTGTTCCATGATGTCAATATTACGCTCTATAGCCCATTGTATTGTATCGCGATTTCCGTCTTTGGAATAGATATATGGCTGTGACAAATCGCCATAGGGGCTATCTGCGTAACGCTTGTAAATCTCGTTCTGCGACTCCGTAAAGATATCCGCCAAATGATTATTCCTGCTATTCAAAACATAGTCATTAGGAGTGAATACCGCTTCTAATGTATCACCGACGGATAGAAGTGGAATTATAGTATGTGGCGATGCATCAATAAAACATATTTGCGAGTGTGGCAGTTTGACAGTACCGCAAAATGTGCCGTCTGCATTCACCTTGACGAGTTGGTTTTGGTTTTGCAAAGAAAAGTAATCCATAACGTTTGCCACTACATACTGTGGCATTTCGCCCTGTGGATAGTTCTCGAAACGGCCTTTAAAAACAACATCACCACCACGGAACATATAATCATTGAACTGTCCGTGGTCAATGACCTGTGCAAAGCCACAAACGGTGGCGAATGTTATAATGAGGGTTAAAAATAGTTTTTTCATACCGATTATTCAAATTTTACTCCTATGATAAAATAATGCGGAGAATCTTTCAACAACTCACTTGTCATATCTGGCGAGAGTTCACTATCGCCACAGAAACGATAACACTCACAATCGGCGTCCCACCAAGAAGAGCCATATATCAAAAGCGGAATAAACTTTCCTTTTTCAAATATCTCCAATTTAAACGGACGCAGATAATAGTTGGGTCTGTGGTGAGATTTATCTACACGGTTGTCGCGCAAAATCATCCACGACGAAAAGCTACCGATACTTTCTGTTCCCGTCAGTTCGAAACTCACCTGTTGGATAGAGTCATTAAAGAGAGGAGTGAATGATATATTAAGTTTGGTCGCCAGGCGGTAAATATCATTCTCTTCGTCGTAGGCACTCCCTTTCTCTTTTATTCTGCGCTGTGCATCCTCGTCAAATTCACTTATTTTGAGCAAGGTAGATATAAGAGCCTCGTTAGCATATTTGCTTTCGACCTCTTCACCTTTTACATACTCGAGCACGGTTAAAGTTGCCAAGGAAGCAACATCTTTTAGCGAGGATATATCGTAGCTAAACACATTATATCCTGCTTCGTTAAACAAAGGGAGATAATCTTCAAAGGTTGCATCCTTTTTCACAATCTCCTGTGCAAAGCCACACAGGGTGGCAAATGCAACGATGAGGGTTAAAATTAGTTTTTTCATATTATTCGATTTACTTTGAATCTGTTTAAAATTTTGCAATTATAATAATATCGGCTGACAGATTTACCCCCCCTGTTAATATTTGTTAAAACAAACACATTTATTCGCATCGATTATTCAAATTTTACTCCAATTACGAAATAGTGCGGAGAATCTTTCAACAGTTCACTTGTCATTTCGGGCGATAGTTCATTTTCGCCACAGAAACGGTAGATTTCATAATTCTCATCCCACCAAGGAGCCGCATAGAGAACAAGCGGAACAAACTTGCCTTTTTCAAAACCATCAACTTTGAAAGGCCTTATAATATAATCAAGTTTGCGATGCGATTTATCTACACGGCAGTCACGCAACATCAGTAGCCTGCGAGCACTTCCCATCAGCTCCTTTCCTGCAACCTCGAATTGTACCCTCTGTCCCATGTCCTTATCTACAGGAGTAAAGCCTATCCTCAATCGTGTTGCAAGACGGAAGATATCATTCTCCTCGTCATCGGCAATTGCCGACGCCATTATCACTTTTTGCTCATCCTCACTGAATTCGCTTATTCTACGGATTAATTCAAATACTGATGAACGTGAATGCGAATCACCTACTTCCACCAAATTAGCATTCTCATATTCCTTTACACAGAATTCAACATGCGTTGCCTTATCTTTCAACGACGAAATATCATAGACAAACATATTGTAACCGGCCTGTTGCAACAGCGACTTGTAATCATCAAACGTCGAGACCAACAGGAGGTAGTCTTCGTACTTTGCATCAACACTCTTTATTTCCTGTGCAAAGCCACATACGGTGGCAAATGTAAGTAAAATGGCTGTAAGTGTTTTTTTCATATTTTACAGTTCTAATTTCCACATATTATATATCGCACTTTATAGTAAGACGGTAAAGGATATTGCAATGTCACAAAAGTCACTCGTCTTTTTCACAAAAGTATTTTAAACGACCTGCAATTAAAAAGATTCAATCTTTTATTTCGAAAGAGACATCTTGCATTTTACCGTTTTTTTAAAAGATTGGTAAAAAACAAGCCTATAGCAAAGCTATATGTATTGAAGAATAGAAATAATTGTTGTATTTTCGCAGAAAAGAATACAACAATATGATAACTTTTCCCAATGCAAAAATAAACCTGGGGCTCGATGTTGTGGAACGTCGTCCCGACGGATATCACAACCTAGAGACTATCTTCTACCCCATTCCGTTGCAGGATATCCTTGAAATAACACCTGCCACAGAGGAAGATGCACCCGAATATAGATTCAAGATGTTCAACGCGCGCTTCGATGGCAGTGACGATGACAACCTGGTGGTAAAGGCATACAAGATTCTTGCAGCCGACCACAAATTGCCAAAAGTGGATATATCGCTCTACAAGCACATACCCACTGGAGCGGGCTTGGGAGGCGGCTCGGCCGATGCCGCATTTGCACTGAAAATGCTCAACGAAATGGCTACTCTTGCACTCACCGACGAGGAACTGGAGGTTTACGCAGCACGCCTTGGTGCAGACTGCGCTTTCTTTATAAAAAACAGACCTGCATACGCAACAGGTATAGGAAACATACTCACCCCCACTGAATGCAGCCTTGCCGGCTACCACCTTGTACTTGTGAAGCCCGATATACATATATCCACCAAAGAGGCTTACTCGCTTGTGGTGCCTGCTGCGCCCGAAACACCACTCACAGAAATAGCAGCCCGCACTGCCGAAGAGTGGAAAGGAGCAATGAAAAACGATTTTGAAAAGAGTGTGTTTGCGAAATACCCGTCGTGTGAAGCTATAAAGGAGAAGCTCTATGAAATGGGAGCTGTATATGCGTCGATGTCGGGTTCGGGCTCTTCGTTCTTTGGTATTTTCAAGGAGGAGCAAAAGGTTGAAGATATAAAGAGCATCTTCCCCGGAATGTTCTGTTGGTGCAATAAGTGCGTGTAAGACATTATACAGAAAATGCTGTTGCCCCGTGATTCACATCAGGGGGCAACAATAACACAAACACAAAATAAAACACGACAAAACTACTATGCAATAGATCGGCTTTCGTAAAGGTGCGGAGGCCGATTTTGGTTTATCCGCAAACTTTGCTTCGGCCGACTTGCAATAATATAACCCCTGTGGTTTGTTTATTGTTCAAGGAGCATACGTTAATATTCCTTAAAATGTTTTTATTGCGTGGCTGAAAGAAAAAACAGCAGGCAGTTGTTTAGAATATAAACATTATTCTAATATGGATATAACGCGTGTACCTGTTGTTTGGGTTAGAAAACTTTTACAGATGCTTGGAATTTCGGAGCATAGACTCGAAGGGTGGGACCCCATAATATCATTTCTTGTTATTATTGCCACGGCATTTGTAGTTGCCGAAGTTATATACCGCCTTACCTACTTTGTACTTAAACGACTAACGCGGCACAAAGAATATAAATTCATATCGCTGCTTTTCAAATACAAGGTTCTGCGTAAGAGCAGCTATCTGATACCGCCGATATTCATCAATGCCGTGCTTCCTGTACTGCTTGAAACAACTCCTCTTGCCATGCGGTACATTGAAAATATTGTGTGGATTTATTTCACGGTAGCGCTTGTACTCTCAATAAATGCCATACTGAACTCGCTTGGTGAGTCGGCTTACAGCAACAGCAAATATCACGACCGCCCGATAAAGGGTTTCATACAAATAACGAAGGTGATTATATACATAATTGCAACGATAGTTGTAATTTCCATACTCACCAACAAATCACCACTCTACCTCATTGGCGGATTGGGTGCTTTTGCGGCAGTGCTTATGCTGATAACCAAAGACAGCATAATGGGCTTTGTTGGAGGTTTTCTGCTCCTTGAAAACGACATGGTGAGGCTGGGCGACTGGATTGAGGTTGCCGGTACCGGAATTAACGGCACGGTAACCGATATTTCGCTCACCATTGTAAAGGTGCAGAACTTTGACAACACCATAGTGACAATACCGCCTTACTCACTCATAAATAACAGTTTCACCAACTGGCGAGGAATGATTGAAAGTGGAGGGCGACGCATAGCGCGGGGATATAGCGTGAAGCTTGACAACATTAGACCCTGCAACGAGAGATTATTTAAAAAGGTAAAGGGAATAGATGCTGAATTTGATGATTTGATTGCACAAAAAACGGCGCATAACATAGAAGGTAAGTTAACACCCGAAGAGCTCACAAGCGGCACTGTTGAGACCAACTTGGGACTTTTTCGTGCGTATGCCGATATGTACCTTCGCCGCCACCCTCTCATTCGCAAGGATATGCTTATTATGGTGCGCACACTTGCTCCCACAGAAGCGGGGTTGCCTGTACAATTCTATTGTTTCACTACCACCACCGACTGGAGTGAGTACGAGGGCATACAATCGGAAATTATGGAACATTTTGCTACTATGATGCCACGTTTCGGGCTCTATCCGTTTCAGAGTTCGGGTGCGCGCGATACTATTATCAGCGGACTGCTTGAAGGAAATTTCCCCATTGAACACATCGAGGGCATGCCCTATCGCACCACTTTATAACACCTAGTAAACGAGCATAAGCGTACCACATGGCACGCTTATGCTTATGTATTTCACTTATGTTCCTTACTTGCTGTTGAGAGCTTCGAGGGTTACATCGGGGTAACCGGCTGCTTTGAGTGCAGCTGCGCAAACTTCAAGATTATCGGGACGAATAAACACATTGGCCACAGTATCCTGCGCGTAGGCGTACATATATTCAACCGACACACCTGCATCGCTTATTATCTCCAATGCTTTACCAAGTTCACCGGGAACATCGGGAGTCTGCAAGCAGATCACCTTATTGATTGATGCGGCAAAACTATTGGCACGCAATACCTCCAACGCCTTTTTAGGGTCGGACACAATGATGTGCAACACGCCAAACTCAGCATTCTCTGACACTGTGAAGGCTTTCATATTTATGTTGTTCTCGCCAAAGAGTTTCGCTATCTGTGTAAAGCGGCCAAGACGATTCTCCAAGAATATCGATAATTGTTCTATAAACATAGTTGTAATCTTTTTGCGTTATTATTCATATTTACGGCGATCGATTGCACGTTTGGCTTTACCCATACTGCGCTCGATTGTATTGGGCTCCACAATTTTAATATTAGGTTTAATACCCATTACACTCTGGCAACGTGCTGTTATGCGCTTTTTAAGATCGACTAGTTCGTTGACTTTGTCGGTGTAGTATTCGGGATGTACCTCTACAAGAATGTCGAAAGTATCGACATTGTTCACGCGATCGACCTCGATGAGATAATAAGGCTCGCACTCGGGGAACTCGAGTATTATAGACTCAACGGTTGAGGGGAAAACGTTGACACCGCGAATAATAAGCATATCGTCGCTACGACCGAGAATCTTGTTCATACGCACTGCGGTACGGCCGCACTCACATTTCTCATAAATGAGAGAGGTGAGGTCGCGTGTGCGGTAACGCATCATAGGCATACCCCACTTGGTAAGGTTGGTAAAGACAAGCTCACCCTTCTCGCCGGGAGGCAGAGGCTGCAATGTTACAGGGTCGATGATTTCGGGATAGAAGTGATCCTCCCACAAGTGAGTACCGTTCTGGCATTCACACTCGCAACCAACACCGGGGCCGCACATCTCGGTGAGGCCGTAAATATCGTATGCTTTTATGTGAAGTTTCTCCTCTATATCCTTACGCATGCTGTTGGTCCAGGGCTCTGCACCGAAAATACCAACGCGCAATTTGAAGTCGTTAATATCGAGACCGCTTTTTGCAATGGTCTCGGCAAGATACAATGCATAAGAGGGGGTACAAGCAAGTACTGTACTGCCAAAGTCGTGCATCAGTGTAATCTGCTTCTCTGTGTTACCGCTACTTGTGGGAACGATAGAAGCACCGATGAGTGTACCACCGTCGTGAGCTCCAAGACCACCGGTGAACAAACCGTAACCGTATGATACCTGCATAATATCCTCATTGGTAACACCGGCAGCTATGAGCGAACGTGCTGTAACATCGCTCCACATTTGCAAATCCTCACGGGTGTAACCCGCTACAATGGGCTTACCAGTTGTTCCCGATGATGCGTGCAAACGCACGATTTTTTCCATAGGAACGCAAAAGAGATTAAAAGGATAGTTGTCGCGCAAATCCTGCTTTGTCATAAACGGCAACTTTGATATATCGTCTATACTGCGGATATCGTCGGGTGTAACACCGTGTTCATCCATACGTTTGCGATAAAATGTGGAGTTCGCATAGACGTGCTTGACCATCTTGACGAGCCTATCACTCTGAAGGCGGCGCATCTCTTCGCGCCCCATACATTCAACCTCTTTGTTCCAATATTTTGTCATAGTTTTACCCCATTCTGGTGTTTAGTTTTACATTTTTTTTTAGTTGAACGCAAATCTACTATATAAATTCTCAAAATACAAAAGTTTCTTAAGCAATTTGGCTAAAAAAAGTGTTACTAATATATATAAAACTACTTTTTGCCCGCATTTCATATGTTCAAAAAGAATAAATGCTATTCACTATTGACTATTTTAACGTTTTTTGCACAAAAAGGACTAAAATGTGCAGAAAAAGGTCAATAATCTTTTTTCATTATACACTACTTTTGCCGAGCAAAAAGAACAAAAACTAAGATTTATGACAAAGATTAAGGATTGTTGCGTGCTCATCACGGGCGGTGCATCGGGTATAGGAAAAATTATGGGCAGAATAGCCCTTGAACGCGGCGCACGATGCCTTGTAATTTGGGATATAAACGAGGATGGTATTGCTGCAACAAAAGCGGAATACAGCAAAATTGGACGTGTTGAAGGATATAAAATAGATATCTCGAACAAGGAGCAGGTGGAAAAGACCGCACGACTCACCGAAAAGGAGTGCGGACAGGTGGATATACTCATAAACTGCGCCGGCATAGTAGCCAACAACAACACTTTCGACCAACAGAGCACACGCGACATTGAACGCACTATGAACATAAATGCCATTGCTCCCATGATTATTGCGCAACAGTTCCTGCCCGCGATGCTGAAACGCGACAAGGGGCACATCTGCAACATCGCATCGGCAGCCGGCATGCTTTCGAACCCCAAAATGGCCGTATATGCCGCAAGCAAATGGGCTGTGATTGGATGGAGCGACTCGGTGCGCATAGAGCTCAAACAGATGAAGAGCAAAGTGCGTTTCAGTACCATTACACCTTATTTCATAAACACAGGTATGTTCGATGGTGTAAAATCACGCTTTTTCCCCATATTGAAACCAGAGCCCACTGCGCGTAAAATCATAAACGCGATAGAGAAAAACAGGAACTTCAAAGGAATCCCATTCAGTTATCACTTCATACGTTCGTGCCAGGCTTTGTTGCCTACCTCGATTTTCGATTATATCTTTGGCGAGGTTGTCGGCATTTTCCACGCAATGGACAACTTTAAAGGACGTAAATAACAGCAAAGTTATGAGTATAACAAACACCGGTACAGGAGAAATTAAAGAGATTATCGCTGCACAACGCGACTTTTTTGCAAGTGGCGCAACACTTGAATACAAGTTCAGACGCGACCAGCTCAAGAAATTGCAGAAAGCACTTGCAACATGGGAAAAACCGTTGTGCGATGCCCTTTGGGCCGACCTTCACAAATCACCGCAAGAGGCTGTACTTACCGAAATAAGTATCGTAAGTGGTGAAATAAAGAACCACATCGCTAACCTTCGCAAGTGGATGAAAAGCCGTTGCGCCACCACCCCGCTGAAAATGATGCCGTCGCGCAGCCGGACCATAAGCGAACCGCTTGGCAACGCACTTATAATATCGCCGTGGAACTACCCTGTGCAGTTGCTTTTAAACCCGCTGGTGGGAGCAATTTCGGCAGGTTGCACCGCTGTATTGAAACCGTCGCCACAAGTGCCTACTGTTTCGGCAGTAATTGAAAAGATGATAAAAGCCACCTTTGAGGAGAGATACATTGCTGTGGTGCAAGGCAACCGCGAGGTAAACAAGGCTCTGTTGCAAGAGAGATTCGACATTATATTTTTCACCGGCAGCCCCGCGCTCGGCAAAATAGTTATGCAGGAGGCTGCAAAGAATCTAACTCCCGTTATTCTGGAACTTGGCGGCAAGAGCCCCTGCATTGTTGACAAAGATGCCGACACCAAGATTGCGGCACGTCGCATCGCTTGGGGAAAAACCTTGAATGCCGGACAGACCTGTATTGCCCCCGACTACTTGTTGATACACTCTTCACAAAAGGAAAATTTCATAAAAGCCTTTGCCGAGGAGATAAAGAAACTGCACGGAGAGGAGATTGAAAAAAGCCTGCACTTTGTACGCCTCGTAAGCGACAAAGCCTTTGAACGAGTTAGTGGCTACTTGAAGGATGGCAAGGTTGTTTTTGGTGGAAAGACAGATGCAAATAAACGCTATATAGAGCCCACTCTGCTCGACGATGTGAGCCCATCTTCGCCTGTGATGCAAGAGGAAATTTTCGGCCCGGTGTTGCCAATGATTACATTTGAAGAGCGCGAAGAGGCTTTGAAGTTCATAACATCGAGAGAAAAACCGCTTGCCCTCTACTACTTTGGAAAAGAGAGCGACGGTGCTGAGGTTTTGCGCAGAACATCGTCGGGAGGCGCTTGCATAAACGACACCATAATGCACATTGCAAACGAAAATATTCCATTTGGCGGTGTGGGTAATTCGGGAATGGGGTGTTATCACGGCCGCCGCAGTTTCGAGGCGTTCTCACACCTGAGAGCTGTGGTCACGACCACCACTCTGCTCGACCTTCCCTTCCGTTATATGCCTTACCGCATGTGGGGACTTGTAAAGAAATTACTTTAAGCAAAGCATCATTATAAATAACAGAAAGCCACCCCGCAGGTGGCTTTCTGTTATTTATACATCTACCGACGATATCAATTTTCGGGTAAATCGCGATTTTGGCTCACCTTGAAGCCCTTTTCCTTTACATCGTCAAGACAATTAAACACCCACATATTGCAGTGATGTCACGCAGTAACAAAGGTACAATACCACCCAAAAATCAATATTTAATGGCATTTTTTGCAAGCAATGAAAAACAAAAACCCTTTGTTTGGATGTTTACCGACAAAATTTGTTATCTTCGCTCGATAAAACGACAACGAGGACAACTTTTTAAATGCCCTAATATTACGTTTTTAATTTTCAAAGTATGAAAAAGAGTCTGACATTATTTGTTGCCGCATTACTTGTAGCTTTCACCGGTTGCAAAAACGCCAAACAGGCCGAGGGCTGCGAGAACACAGATGCTGTAGCTGTATTCGATACCATAACGGTGGCTGAGGAGTTCCCCATGGACACCATCGACAGCAACTCACCCAAATTAGAGGTAAAGATATCTTTGCTTGTTCCGCGAGAGAGTGACACCGAAAGCCTTGCAAACAAGAACAATTGCATAACATATGCTGCTTTCGGCTATGAAAATATTACCCCACGTGCCGCAATTGATTCAATAATAACATCACTGAAAGAGAATTATTACTCTATGCGTGACGAATATATCAATGAGAAGGATATATACCCCGATTCGCCACGCTTCACTGCATACTACTACCTGAAAAGCGATGCAAAAAACGGAAAGGACGGCATTGTGTGCTACACTGTGAACTATGAGGCGTACGAAGGCGGCGCACACCCCTACCACATAACGAGCGTTGTTAATTTCGAAGAAAAAAGCGGTAAAGAAATCACTTTGCAGGATGTATTCACCGAAAACTGCGACAGCCTGCTCACCAACCGCCTCACACGCCGTCTTGCCGAGCAACAAGGTGTTGCTTCGCTACAGGAACTGCAAGACAAAGGCTATCTTTATATGTGCGATATGTTCATTACAAACAACTTTAAGCTTGAAAAGGACAGCATCTTCTTCATATACAACATTTACGAGATTGCGCCCTACGCACTTGGAGAGAGCCACATTGGATTCAAATACGACGAACTGAAAGATTTATTGAAATAAATGGAAAGAATACTGAAATATTTTCCCTCGCTCACAGAGAAACAAAAAGAGCAGTTTGCAGCGTTGTACGACCTCTATTACGACTGGAACAACAAGATAAACGTAATATCGCGTAAGGATATAGAGAACCTCTACCTGCATCACGTTCTTCACTCGTTGGCAATAGCAAAGGCTGTACAATTCCGCCCCGGCACAACTGTGATGGATTTTGGTTGCGGAGGTGGTTTCCCCGGCATTCCTCTCGCCATTATGTTCCCCGAAACAAAATTCCACCTTGTGGATAGCATTGGAAAGAAAGTTCGCGTGGCAACGGAGATAGCTTCGGCCATAGGATTAACCAATGTTACCGCCACCCATAGCCGCGTGCAGGACATAAAAGAAAAATACAATTTTGTGGTGAGCCGTGCCGTGATGTTGTTACCCGAACTTATAAAAATCTGTCGCAAGAATATTGCCAAAGAACAGATTAATGCTCTGCCCAACGGAGTGATATGCCTCAAAGGTGGAAACATAGAGGGTGAGATACAGCCTTTCAGAAATTATGTTGAGATAACCGACCTTACAACATATTTCCAGGAGGAATTCTTCAAGGACAAGAAAATAGTTTACGTTCCAATTGGATAATTGTTTTTATGGAGATAAAGAGATTCATATTCAACCCCGTTGGTGTAAACTGCTACCTATTGTGGGACGAAACAAAAGAGGCTGTACTCATTGACTGCGGCGCATTGTTCCCTGCTGAAAAGGAGGAACTTAAAACTTTTGTAGCCGACAACGGAATAACCATTAAGCACTATTTGAATACACACTTGCACTTCGACCACATATTCGGCAACCCATTTGTGGAAGAGGCTTTTGGGCTCAAATGCGAAGCAAGTGAGGGCGATTGGGCTTGGGCCGAGAACATTGCGGAACGCGTTGCACGTTTCGGTTTGCGATATACCGAGAAAATTTCGCGACCGGGAAGAGTGCTTTGCAACGGCGACGAAGTTTCCTTCGGCAAGCAGACCATTAAAGTAATTGCCGTACCCGGACACTCACCCGGCAGCCTGGCATTCCACATTCCCGAGCACAATGTTTTGTTTACAGGCGATGCGTTGTTCAGGGACAGCATTGGCCGCACCGATTTCTCCGACAGCGACCACGCTACACTGATAAAGAGCATAAAGGATGGTCTATTTACACTACCCGACTGCACCATTGTTTATCCCGGGCACAGCGAGGAAACAACCATTGGTTACGAAAAGGATTATAATATGTATATAAGATAATAAGATATGAAAAAACTATCATTTACACTATTGGCCATACTTGTTTTTGCAGGTATCTGCGTGGCCACTCGTCCCGAAAAAAAGAGACACACCAAGGCTATAATTGAGGTTATGATCAAAAACTCAAAGGTGGACCTTAACAATAACACCAAAGTAAAAAGCGTTATAGAGAACTCCATAAACAGCCTTATCGACATAAAAGACTACTATATTTGGAACATTGGTGTAATGCAGAGCAACGATAAAGAAAAAAAACTCACACTCGGCATTCTTGGAAATGTTTTTATACTCGACGACAACAACGGATTCAAGAGCAAGGTAAAAAAATAAGGACTTGTACCACACACATAACATAAAAAGCATATGCCGTGTGGCATATGCTTTTTATGTTATAATCAAACAGATATTATTATCAGTGTAATATTTTGTACAACAGTTCACGCATAATCTCTCCGTCGGGAGCAGTAGCACCTTCGGCACCTTTGGACTGAGCATCGGCAAGACGTATGAGATGAAGAACCTCCATTACGTGAACGGCACGATAATTCTTCATCGCCTTCATATAATCGCTAACACCCCAAGTATTCTTTAACCCTAAAAAGGCAGCAATGCCACGCTCGCTCTTTTCGGGAGCATAGTAAGCCATCATAACATTGGAGAAGAAACCAAACAACAAAGCAAGAGTCATCTGAATGGGGTTTTTCTTGGGATTTTGCGCAAAATATTTAACTATTTTGTTGGCCTTATATACATCCTTGTTCACAATGGCATTCTGCAACTCAAAATTGTTGAATTCCTTGCTTATACCAATGTGCTCTTCGACAAGTTCGGGAGTGAGAGCCGATGTTCCTGCTGGCAAGGCGATTGAGAGTTTGTCAATCTCGCTTGCAATGCGACATAGGTCGGAACCTATGGACTCGCATATCATCATCACCGATTTATTGTCGGCAGCAAGAGATTTCTCACGCAAATATCCACTAATGAAAGAGGGTAATTGCTCGGTACGCAACTTTTTGCTGTCGAGCACAACACCAACACGTTCTAGTTCGGTGGTTACTTTTTTACGCTTGTCGAGTGAACCGTTCTTATGGGCAAATACCAACACGGTTGTAGCCACAGGTGCTTGAAGATAGTATAACAGATTGTCTATATTTTTCAGCATCTGTGCTTCGCGCACAATAATCACCTGTCGCTCCGCCATCATTGGAAAGCGTTTCGCCGCGGTTATTATATCGTCGATATTGCTGTCGAGACCGTAATAAACCGATTGGTTGAAGCCCTGTTCATCTTCGGTGAGTGCGTTTGCCGCTATATAATCAGTTATCTTGTCGGTAAAATAGCCCTCTTCGCCCATAAGGTAGTAGATGGGGCGAAAAGTTCCGCTTTTCAGTTCCGACATTATTGATTCGTATGTATATTTTGCCATATTACGTTTTTGGACTATATTTGCCCTACTGAACGGCAAATATACAAAATGTTATCGTTAAATTTACCACGTTACGATGTAAAAACACAAAACCACGACGGCAAAGAGCAAATTTTTGATTGCCTTCGCAAGTGTTACGTGGCACTCACCCCAGAGGAGTGGGTGCGACAGCATTTTGTACACATGCTGCTCGAACACAAAGGCTACCCAGCCACGCTCACGGCAAACGAAGTGGGTATAACCCTCAATGGCATGAGCCGCAGGTGCGACACTGTTGTTTACGACAAGCAGTTACAGCCAAGGGTTATTGTAGAGTACAAAGCACCAAGCGTGAAAATCGATGCAAAGGTCTTTGCGCAGATAGCCCGTTACAACCTGGTGCTGAAAGTGGATTTCCTTATTATGAGCAACGGGTTACAGCATTTTTGTTGCAAAATGGATTATGCCAACAACAATTACGTTTTCCTTAAAGAGATACCAACATACGAAGAGGTCATAGCACAGTAAGAGTCAATACGATAAAGAGGTGAACACCGCGGTGTTCACCTCTTTATCGTATTGACTCTTACGCATTAAACAAGTGATGCGATGAAAGCCTGCATTTCGGGCTGAGCAGCCTCTACGCTCTGCAACAACTTGAATTGTGCTTTTGAACGAACGAGGTTGTGCTCGGGATACTGTATTTTATAATATGTATCGCCGTTGATGTAGTCGGCCAAGAAACGCACTGTCTGCATATAGGGGAAGAGAGCGGCAGCATAGGGAAGGTTCTCAACCTCGAGGGGTGTAATGAACGATGCAGCCGATTTCAAATAACCCTTTGCGAAAGACTTGAATATTTCCATATTGAAGTTTACGTTGTCAAGGTCTTTGTCGTCCTCTTTACCTGTGTTGGCAGCCGAACGGAGATAGTCACCGAAGTCAGAGAAGATGAAGTTGGGCATAACGGTATCGAGGTCGATTACGCAGAGTACATTACCTGCTTTGTCGAAAAGGATATTATCGACCTTTGTATCGCAGTGGCAGATACGTTTGGGGAGCTTGCCCTCACGATAAAGACGCTCGCCTTTGCACATTTCCTCGGCACGTTTCTCAAGTTCATCTACAAGCCACTGAACCTCGGCCAAACGACCGGCTTTGTTCTCGGCTACTGCCTCGCGCAACTGTTTCAAACGGAACTCCATATTGTGGAAATCCTTGATTGTCTCGCCAAGCTGTACGGGGATATCGGCAAGCATAGCCTGGAAGTTACCGAATGTTTCACCCACGATGTAAGATGTCTCGGGAGTTACAGCTGTCATTGACTCTGTCTCGGGAATGAACTCCATAACACGCCAATACTTCTCGCCGTCGAAATAGTAGTATTTACCATCTTTCGCAGGAATAAATTTGAGAACCTTGCGGCTGATATCGTCGGCACCTGCAGCCTCGAGCTTGCCATAGATGTGGTTTGTTACTGCTACGATATTGTTCATAAGCATATCCACATCGGGGAAAATAGCGTTGTTTACGTGCTGCAATACATAGTCGGGAGCATCGCCCTCGGTTTTCACACGATATGTTGTGTTGATGAGACCATTGCCAAGAGGCGCAACTTCTACTACATTACCTTGAATGTTGAATTGAGAAACAATTGTGTTCATTGGAGTATGATTTTAGTTAGTTAATATTTTTCATCTGATTGCCGTATGGCAAATATAATCTTTTAATTTATAAACGCGAATAATTAGGAAATATTATTTTGCATTTTCCAAACCAATCGCAAGCGCTTTGATGTTCATATCCACAATTTCGGCTCCTTTGGAAGCAAAAACGGTAGATACAGCCTTCTCGAGCAATGAGTAATCGAGGCCAAGAGCTTTTGATGCTGCACCGAGCAATATCATATTACCGCTCTTGCGCATATTGTTCTCTGCAGCAAGGCCTTCAACATCAATCTGTATCACGTTGGGATATTTTGCGAGCTCCGCTTTAAGCACCTCCACCTCGGGATAGTCGGGTACGTTGGCAAAAAGGTTGCTCGATGTTATTATCCAGCCTTCGGGTGAAAGGTAAGGAGTGTAGCGCAAAGCCTCCATAGGCTCGAGCGAGATTATCACGTCGGCAGTACCCTTGGCAATGAGGTCGCAATATATGGGTTCCGAGGAGATGCGTAAGCTCGACTCCACGCTACCGCCACGCTGGCTCATACCGTGTATCTCGGCCTGTTTAATGTAAAGACCTTCGTTCATCACCGCCTCGCCGATGATGGTTGCAATAGAGAGAATTCCCTGACCGCCTACGCCGGCCAAAATTATATCTGTTTTCATATACTTATTCTTTATTGGCTTTTTTCTGTTTGAGTTTACGGTTCATTGTCTGTATGCACTCGCGACGGGGAATAATTACCGAAACGCCGTTGTACTCTATCTCTTCGCGGATGATGCTGCACAACTCGTCGTGATTTTTGGGGATTGGCAACATTGCACGGAGGTGCTCTGGCTCAACACCAAGACCAAGACAGATGGATTCTATGCGACCGGTACCGGCAGAATCCTGGCCACCTGTCATTGCAGTGGTGAGGTTGTCGGAAATTATCACGGTGATGTTGGCTTTGCTGTTGATAGCGTCGAGAAGGCCTGTCATACCCGAGTGTGTAAAGGTTGAGTCACCAATAACTGCAATAGCAGGGAAAAGACCGGAATCGGCAGCACCCTTTGCCATTGTAATTGAAGCACCCATATCCACGCACGATGATATTGTACGGAAGGGAGGCAACGCGCCCAAAGTGTAGCAACCGATGTCACTGAACACTTTTGCATTAGGATACTCTTTAATAACATCGTTGAGAGCTGTATATACATCGCGGTGGCTGCATCCCTGACACAATGCAGGAGGACGGGGAAGTACCACCTGGCTCTTTGCATATACCTCTTTGCAAGGAAGGCCGAAGGTTGCTTTCACACCGTCGGGGGTAAGCTCACCGGTACGGTTAACCTCGCCGCTCAAACGACCTTTTACAACTACGGGGGTGGGAAGTGTTCCGCGCACTTGCTCCTCAACAATGGGTTGTCCCTCTTCTAGCACAACAATCTCGTAGCACATAGCCGCAAGCTCGTTGATGAGTTTCTTGGGTATGGGGTATTGTGTTATTTTCAATACTGGGAAATCTATTTTGCTTTCAAAAGCATCCATCAAATAGTTGTATGCAATACCACAAGTGATAACTCCCTGTTTGTAGTGTTTCTCACCGCCGGCAGGCAAAATGAGTTCGTTGTATTTAGCTTTGCAAGAGAGTTCTTCAAGTTCCACAAGTTGCTTGGTAACTTCGTTGTTACGACGTATAGCGTTTGCAGGGAGAAGGACCCAGTCTTTGGCCTTCTGGGGGAATGCAAGTGCATTCTCTTCACGGGGAGTTTCGTCTATCTCAACAGCCGCACGAGAGTGCGCCATACGGGTGGTTACACGCATAAGCACAGGAAGGCCTTGCTGCTCAGAAAGGTCGAAAGCATACTTCATCATATCATAAGCCTCCTGCTGGTTCGAGGGCTCCAATGAGGGAATCATAGCAAATTTTGCATAGAAACGAGAATCCTGCTCATTCTGTGACGAGTGCATAGAGGGGTCGTCGGCAACAAGTACCACAAGACCACCATTCACGCCGGTCATCGCCGAGTTCACAAAGGGGTCGGCACAAACATTGAGACCAACGTGTTTCATACACACCAAAGCACGCTTGCCAACATAAGAGGCACCGAGAGCGGCCTCCATAGCAGTTTTCTCATTTGTACACCAACGTGAATGTATTCCACGCTCTTTGGTTATGGGTGATGCCTGTATAAATTCTGTAATTTCGGTCGAGGGAGTGCCGGGGTACGCGTAAACACCGCTAATACCTGCATTCAATGCTCCCAAGGCTATTGCCTGATCGCCTAAAAGTAATTTCTTCATTTTTTATATATATTTATTCTTTGTACTAATTCATTATAACTCTTTGTCGTTGTTAAGAACCGGAAAATAACGACGAAGCCTTTCCATCATAGTCCATTCAAGCTCCGCAGTTGCACTTCCACGGTAACGGTTGCGGCAACGTGCAATTGTTTGGCCATAGGGGTTTATTATAACACTATGCCCCACGTATGAACCAAACTCGTCGGTCCCCACCCTGTTCGATGCAGCCACGTAACATTGGTTTTCTATTGCGCGGGCTCTTATAAGTGTATCCCAGGCAAGCATACGGCTTTCGGGGAAATTGGCCGATATAAGCAACACATCGTAGTCACCTCTGTTGTGCAGGAATATAGGAAAACGAATATCGTAGCATATTACAGGGCGCACACGCACACCACGCCATTCCCATATAACCTTTTTGTCACCAGGAACATAAACCTTGTCCTCGCCGCTATACTCGAAAAGATGGCACTTGTCATAGTAACGCACCTCGCCGTCGGGAGTAACAAAGTACATACGATTACGAAAAACGGTATCGCTCTCCTGCGTCATAACCGTGCCTGCAATTGCTGCATCGTACTTCTTTGCCCAAAGACGGAATTGTTGCACGGTGGGGCCGTCAACAGGTTCAGCCACACCTTGCGGTTGCATACAGAAGCCTGTCGAGCACATTTCGGGGAAAAGATATATATCAGCCTTTTCTGCCTTTGATATAAGCTGCTCCATCTCTTTGAGATTGGCATTAATATCCTTCCACGCTATATTTTGTTGTATAATTGTTATTTTCATCATTCAAGGCGGCGTTTCATTACCGCCACGCAATTTTATGTGAATTGCAAATTTAGAAAAACTTTTTATAAATAAGGTAAAGAGATACTCTTTTTTGCAACTGCACAAAAACATTTGGCATTATTTATCCTCCACCAACAGCAGCAACAGCGCTTTTCTGCAAATAGACTTTTTACAAATACTTCCTCGATTGCACATAGATGGCGAGAAACAACACCATTTTTTTCTTCCTTTCCACACTGCAATAAAGCACTTTAAATCGAGCTGCATTTTGGTAAATTTTATTTACATATAAGCACATAAAAAAAATCAAAGGCACATCAGAATTGATATGCCTTTGACTATAAAAATATTTGTTGGATCAGCTATACATAAAGCGACGAATACTCTGCTTAGGAGTTTTCTCAAACGGATCGCGACGCATCTCGGTATAACCAATTTTGCTATATGCAGCAAGGTCGCTGTTCAAAGCAAGAACATTTGCATCGACAAGTTTATTGAGTTCCTCCTCGGAAAGACCATCTTTCTTTCCTGCATCGTAGTCGGGAACAACCAACGCTACAATAGCGTTCTTGCGGCCCACAACAAGCGATTCGATAACATAAGGCAGGTTGTTTATCTTATCCTCAATCTCCTCGGGGTAGATATTCTGTCCACTACCGGTGAGAATCATATTTTTGCAACGGCCTTTGATAAAGAGATTCTGTTTAGCATCGAGAATACCCATATCACCTGTGCGCAACCAACCATCGGCTGTAAAAGCAGATTTTGTAGCCTCTTCGTTATTGTAATAACCAAGCATTACGGCATCGCCCTTAACCTGAATTTCACCAAGCACACGGCGAGGATTTGAAGAGTCGATACGCAACTCAATGGGGTGTGCAGGAGTTCCGCAAGAGTATTTAACAAACTCGCTCTTGTCGCGATAAGAAATAAGCGGGCCGCACTCTGTCATTCCATAACCTACTACATAGGGGAATTTCATTCTTTTAAGCAGGTCTTCCACCTCTCTATTAAGAGCTGCGCCACCAATAATTAAACCTACTGTGAAACTATTACCAAATGCATTGAGCAATGCTGTACGCACCTTATTAAGTACAATCTTATCAAGGAAAGGAACTTTAAGCAGGTATTTCGCGGGGAACTTGCGCAATTGAGGGAACACCTTTGATTTAAAGATTTTCTCCACAACCATAGGAACTGTGAGAAACATGAAAGGCTTAACAATTGCAAGACCACCCATAAGGCGAGCGGGTGTGGGTTTACCGGGCATTACATATACGTGACATCCGCTTGACAAGGGGAAGAGTACATCAAATGTCTGACCGAACATATGAGCCATAGGTAGTATAGCAAATATGTGTCCACCTACACAAGCAGGTACTTCGCGACGACCAAATTCGAGGTTCACCGACAAAGAACGAGCAGGGAGAACTACACCTTTTGAAGTTGCACTTGTGGTGCCCGAAGTAAAGCTGATCTCAACGACAGTTTCCATATCCTTTTCCTCCTTATAGTAGTTTACAAGGTCGGGAGATATACCGTCTGGGAAGCGCGAAGAGTAATACGACTCAATGTTTTTACCAGCATTCGCAAAGCTTTCTATCGCAGCGTGTACCACATTGATATTCTTCACATTGATAATACCGGCAAAGCCTTCAATACTCTCCAATTGTTGTATCAATTTCTCATCGGACTTAAATCCGTTTATTGCGATCTCGTCGGCAATGATTACCTTGCAATCCGAGAAGCAAGAAAGCTCAACAACTGCCGAAGGAATAAAGTCGGGAAGGAATGGAACTGTTACAGCATCATACGTAAGAGTGGCAAAATATGCTATCGCCCACTCTGCTGAGTTACGAGCATAAAGGGCAATTTTATCACCTTTTTTAATGCCGGCCTCTTCAAAGAAAATGTGATACTTTTCAATTCCTTCAGCCATTTGTCCATAGGTATATGTCTCTGCTCCGAAGTTTGTTACAGCAGGCATATCCCAGTGACTCTTGATTGAGTCGTTGATGTAACTTAAAAAGTGTTTCATATTAAATTTGATTGTATGATTTGATTATTTCTATTGTGCGAATGTAGTAAAAAGATACCAAAACATTTGGTATGCTCAAAAAAACCGACGCAAATATCTCTCTTTTTTCTTAAAATACAAAAGAAAATTGCACAAATTAACTCGTTTTGTGCAATTTTTCCAATAAGGCAGGACTTTTGGTGTTAATATTTTAACATTCGTTTACAAAAAAAGCAGACGGACAAGTAAAACTTATCCGCCTGCCAAAGAAATAATCTACAATCAAATTTTGCTTACTTGTACATAAATCTCTTGATGCTAAGTTTTGGAGTTTTTGCAAAAGGCTCATCCATAAGCTCGCAAACAGTGAGTTTACTGTAAACGGGCAGTTTCTCATTAAGAGCTGCAACATTTTCCTCCATTATAGCTTGGAGTTCCTCAATTGTAACACCGGCCTCTTTAACAGCATCGGGGTTGGGAACGATGAGGGCTGCAAGACCATGTTTACGACCTACAACAAGTGACTCCATAACCATGGGTAACTGATTTACAAGTTCCTCGATCTCCTCGGGATATACATTCTGGCCATTTGCTGTAAGAATCATATTCTTGCAACGACCCTTAATGAAGATATTCTCCTTCTTGTTCATTGTTCCCATATCACCGGTCTTCAACCAACCATCAGCTGTAAATGTTGCTTTTGTTGCCTCCTCGTTCTTGTAGTAACCTGCCATAACAGAGATACCTTTTACTTGAATCTCACCGGGGATACGCTCGGGATCCTCAGAATCGATACGCACCTCAACACCGGGATGAGCTACAACACCGCAAGAACGGGCTACCGAAGCCTGCCAAGGCATATAGCTGATAAGGGGGCCACACTCTGTCATACCATAACCTACTGTATAAGGAAATTTCATTTGACGCATAAGTTGCTCAACATCCTTGCTTATGGCAGCACCACCAATGATAACACCACCGCCATTAACTATTTTGCCTCCGAAGGTTGCAATAAGTTTCTCGCGCACCTTACCCAAAATAATTGATTTGATACCGGGGATAGAAAGCAACACACGCATAACAGGTTTCTTTAACTGAGGCATTACGCGCATACGGAAGATCTTCTCTATCAACAAAGGCACGGTGAGGAACATAAAGGGTTTCACATCGGCGAGAGCTTTCAAAAGACGCGCAGGAATGGGCTTCTCTGTGAAAATATTAACATGTGTTCCCGCTGTAATGGGGAAAAGGAAGTCGAACACCTGGCCGAAAATGTGCGCCAAAGGCAATATCGACAACAAAGCATCCTCACTTGTTGCTCCAATATTTACACGTGCATATTCAACATTGGCAGAAAGTGAACCGGCTGTAAGCATTACACCTTTGGGTGAGCTGCTTGTACCCGATGTATAACTGATAACGTTGAGAGAATCGAAATCACTTTTTGTATAATCGATGCTTGCAGGTGTCACGCCATTGGGGAAACGAGTTGCAAAGGTTTTATCGACATCCTCTTTAATATTATCGAGCTTACCATCGCAGTTCAAACGCACCTGCATATCTATGATATCAATAATACCGCAGAAGTTTTCGAACTCGGCGAATTGGGGTGTAATCTTGTCGCGATCAAGGTTACCCATAATTGTTTTATCAACAAACAAAAGACGGCTGTCTGACAAGCGGGTAAGGTCGGCGATGTTCTGGGGAAGAAAATCGGGCAACAAGGGTACTATCACCGCGTCATAGGTTACAGCAGCAAGATAAGCAACGCACCACTCTGCTTGATTACGCGCGCACAAAGCAATTTTCTCGCCTTTTTTTACTCCACATTTCTCAAATAGAACATGCATCTTTTCAATCTCCGATGCAATATCTCCATAAGTCAATGTGTTAGCTCCATAGTTTGTCAACGCAGGACCATTCCAATTAGCTTTAATAGCTTCGTCAATGTAAGACAAATAGTGTTTCATATAAATAACAAATTATTGTGTTATAATCAATTATACATAAATCTCTTAATACTCAATTTGGGAGTCTTTTCAAAAGGCTCGTTACGCAACTCACAACGGCTCAACTGGCTGTATGAGGGCAACTTGTCATTAAGCGCAAGCACGCTTTTTTCCACAAGCTGCTGCGCCTCAGCCTCGGTAATGCCCGCAGCTTTAACAGCATCTTGGTTAAGCACCACAAGGGCAAGAATCGAGTGTTTACGACCAACAACAAGCGATTCGAGCACATAGGGCAACTGATTTATAAGGTCTTCAATCTCCTCGGGATAAACATTCTGGCCACTACCGGTTAGAATCATATTCTTGCAACGTCCTTTGATGTAAACAACACCAGCACGGTCACGAATACCCATATCACCTGTTTTAAGCCAGCCATCCGATGTGAAAGAAGCCTTTGTAGCCTCTTCGTTCTTATAATAACCGGTGGTAACCACATCGCCCTTAACCTGAATTTCACCGGGAACGCGTGAGGGAGCATCCGAATCGATACGCAAATCGAGTGTCGGTGATGTAATACCACCTATATTCTGCATTGTGGGGTGAGCCCAGCCTTTATAACTGATAAGCGGGCCGCATTCTGTCATACCATAACCAACAGCATAGGGTATTTTAATCTTCTGCATCACGCTATCGACATCACGACTGATGGCCGCACCACCGATAAAGAAACCAAACTTGCCAAGATTGCCGCCAAATACATCGAGTATCTTCGAACGCACCTTCTTAAATATAGCCTGACGCACAAACGGTATGACTGTAAGGAACTTCATCACAGGCTTGTTAAGAGTGGGTATAACCTTTGAACGGAAGATTTTTTCAACTAACAAAGGCACTGTGAGGAATATCACGGGTTTCACATCGGAAAGAGCTTTCAGCAACCTTACAGGCACGGGACGCTCGGTAAAGATGTGAATGTGACATGCACTGCAAAAAAGGAATATAAAATCGAAAGCAAGGCCGAAAATATGCGCCAAAGGCAATATTGAGAGCGTATTGTTCTCTTCGTCCTCGTTTATAGGTACCAATTTACGCGCAATTTCAAGATTACCTGAAAGGGATTTTGCTGCCAACATAACACCCTTGGGAGAACTGCTTGTACCCGAAGTATAGCTTATCACGTTCACATTATTGAGGTCACCAGCCGACAATTTGAAATCGGCTACCGAGATGCCATCAGGATAACGTTTGTTGAAAAGAGTCTCAACGTCATCGTGTAAAACTTTAACGCCAGAACCGCAATCTTCTATTGTTTCGCAAGTTACAATATCCAATATACCATCGAGTTTCTCAAAAGCTGCAAACCGGCCAATCACCTTGTCTCTTGTCAGACCACCAAGAATGTTTTTGTCAACAAACAGCAGACGACTATCGGACAAATTGGTAAGGTCGGCAATGTTTTGGGGAAGGAAATCGGGCAACAAAGGTACTGCAACAGCACCATAAGATGTAATAGCGAAAAAGGCAATACACCACTCTGCTGAGTTGCGGGCACAAATTGCAATATGTTCTCCCTCCTTTATTTTATACTTATCAAAAAGGATATGCAGTTTATAGACCTGTTCGGCTACCTGAGCATAGGTATAAGTATTTGCACCATAATTAGAGATTGCAGGTTTGGACCAGTGTTTTTTGATTGTCTCTTCGACATAGGTCAAATAATGCTTCATAAAAAGATATCTATTGCGTTTATACAAGAATTCCACACAAGCGATACTGCTAAATTGCAAGCATCCGGCATAGCACGAGAACTCTATTATTATATTATTTTACCGCAAAGGTCGCTCTTCATTTTTATTTTCCACAATTTTAGCGATATAGAGGGGTTCTTCGTGGCAAAAACGCAATTTTAGGGGTGAAATTGTATATTTTGGGGCGAAGTTCGAACTAAAAATTCACTAAAAATGACATTGAAATAAAGAAAAAGAGCTTTTTGGAAAACCTTTTCAAAAGTCTCTATCGCAAATATAGAAACGAAAATGAAATAAAAGAAAATAAAAACCCAAATAATTAGTTTTTTTCAATAATGCGACTAACTTTGCAATAGAGAAGAACCTAAATAACTAAACAGATATGGGAAGAAAGATTGAATTCAGTTTGGTTTACCGCGACATGTTTCAATCATCGGGTAAATTTCAACCACTGGCCGAGCAATTGGAGAAAATTGCACCGGTAATAATCGAAATGGGGTGTTTCGCACGCGTCGAGACAAATGGAGGAGCTTTCGAGCAAGTCAATCTTATGGCAGGAGAGAACCCCAATAAAGCTGTACGCACATTTACAAAACCTTTCAACGATGCCGGCATAAAGACTCACATGCTCGACCGCGCACTAAATGCGCTACGTATGTTCCCGGTACCCGCCGATGTACGCCGCATGATGTACAAGGTAAAAAAGGCGCAAGGAGTTGACATAACACGAATTTTCTGCGGACTCAACGACACTCGTAACATTATACCTTCTATAAAATATGCTCTTGAAGCCGGTATGATACCGCAGGCCACACTCTGCATCACAAGTTCTCCCATACACACTGTAGAGTATTACAGCAACATGGCAGACGAACTTATTGCTGCGGGCGCACAAGAGATATGTTTGAAGGATATGGCAGGCATCGGCCGCCCCGACTTCCTTGGCCGCTTGGTAAAAAGTATAAAAGAGAAACACCCTGAAATCGTTATACAATACCACGGGCATAGTGGCCCGGGTCTCTCAATGGCCTCTATCCTGGAAGTATGCAAGAACGGTTGCGATATAATAGACACAGCCATAGAGCCGTTATCGTGGGGTAAGGTACACCCGGACATCATAAGCGTGCAGGCAATGCTTAAAGATGCCGGGTTCGATGTTCCAGAGATAAACATGAACGCTTATATGAAGGCGCGCAGCCTTACACAAGAGTTTATAGACGATTGGTTGGGCGTGTTTATGGACAACAACAACAAACTAATGAGTTCTTTGCTGCTTACCAGCGGACTCCCGGGAGGTATGATGGGCTCAATGATGTCCGACCTTGCCGGCGTGCATAAAGGTATAAATGGTATTTTGCAAAGTAAAGGCAAACCCACATACACCCTCGACGAACTTATGGTGGAACTTTTCAACGAAGTGGCATACGTATGGCCTCGCGTGGGCTATCCCCCACTCGTTACCCCATTCAGCCAATATGTAAAGAACATCGCTTTGATGAACCTGTTGAGCCGCGCGCAAGACGAGCCTCGTTTCAGCCGTATGGACGAGAGTATGTGGGGTATGATACTTGGGAAGAGCGGTCGCCTACCCGGCGAGCTTGCTCCGGAAATCATTGAACTCGCCAAAGAGAAAGGCTATGAATTCACCACAGCCGACCCACAGAGTTTCTACCCCGACGCACTCGACAAATACCGCAAGGAGATGGAAGAACTTGGCTGGGATGCCGGCGAGGATGAAGAAGAACTTTGGGAGTTTGCTATGCACGAGCGTCAGTATCGCGACTACAAGAGCGGTGTTGCCAAAGAGCGTTTCCTTGCCGACATAGAGAAGGCCAAAGAGGGAGAGATGGCTAAAAATGGTGTAAGCATAGAAGATATCAAAGCTATTAAGCACGCAAAAGCCGACCCAATTGTTGCACCTGCGAAAGGACAATTGATTTGGGAAGTTGCAACAGACGGCGAATCACAAGCACCAGCCATTGGTCGTCGCTACGAGGCAGACGATGTATTTTGCAGCATAATCACCCCATGGGGCGAACTTCAACCGGTTGCGACCGGCTTGGGTGGCCGCGTGGTGGAGATATGTGCGGCGCAGGGAGCCCACGTTAACCGTGGTGAGATTATCGCCTACATTCAGCGCGACGAACTTTTCGCATAAAACATTTTAGAAAGTATTCATAAAATGAGCGCGGAGCATCCCGCGCTCATTTTACATATTCCCCACCCTCTTGAAATACGAAGAAACGGAGCACTTGCTTGGTAAATTTATTTTACAAAACAAAAACAACATGCGAGAACAAAGATGTGTACACCTAAACACGAATACACCCTACGCAGTCGTAGGGGCATAAAGCAGTCCACCCGCGCCGCTGCGGGTGGACCCGGTGTTATTTTTAGTCATTACAAAATTTTGCCCTAAAACAGAGATACAAACTTATTACTTGCGAGCAGTTATATGAAAGCATGCCTGCTTTACCTCAAATTTCACATAGCAGCGTCCCTGCTTCTTCAAGTCATAAAGAACCTCACCAAGAACAGCCTGCAATTTTGCCTGCGACACTTCGGGTTCATTTTCATCGACACGATGAAAGCGTTTGTATGTTATATCAAAAGTTGTACCATAACAGTGAACAGAGCGTTTCGATGCATTTATATTTCGGCGAGAGAGGCTTTTCACATCCTCGTCGGTACGCAGCACAGAAGAAACTATTATTTTATAAGGAGAATAGTGATGCATAACCAATGAATCCTGAAAGCTCTCTCCAATCTCCTTCAGCAATGCAGCTGCTTCAGGGACAAGCAAAGGTGCCGAGTGAGTAAGGTCGTCCAATATATAAGCCTTTGTATCGTCGAGAAAAACAAGTTCTCGGGTAGCCTTGTCAACATCGTCACGTTTTGCAAGAGGCTCTATACCAATCACCTGTGCTGCTGCAAGCTGCGTATCGTTCATATCGTTAAAATCGCGGCGGAACTTAACATATTTCAATCTGTGAGGTTTTTCGGGGCGTTGTACGCGCGGGGTATAACATTCCTCGGTACCGCCACAGGCTACGAGGAAAAGAAGAAACAAAGAGAACGATGCAATTTTTGCTATTTTCATATAATTTATTTTCGATAATACTTTAATAAACGACCTTTGGCAAAATACCGGTAAGAGCAGCTATGGCAACTCCATAGTTCGTTATGGGAACATTTTGCGCTTTGGCCTGGCGCAGACGCGACATCACGTGACGGCGGGTGAACATACAGGCTCCGCAGTGAATTACGATGTTATAAGGTGAGAGATCGGCGGGAAAATCGTTACCCGAGACAACATCCACAACTATTTCTTCACCAAAATGCTTGCGTAGCAGGCGAGGAAGTTTCACTCGGCCAATATCCTCGTTTTGCGGAATATGAGAGCAAGCCTCGGCAATAAGTATGCGTGCGTTCAGTGGAAGCGCAAGCAGCGCATCTGCTCCTTTTCTAAAACTCTCGATATCACCTTTGTGACGCGCCATAAGCACCGAGAAAGATGTCAGACGGCTTTGCGGAGGTATCTGTTTTTCGACCTGTGCAAAAACCTGCGAGTCGGTGATTACAAGTGATGGCGGCTCTTTTAAAGCAGCGAGCATCTGTGGGAGTTCCTCGGGGGCGCAGCAGAAAGAGAGGCAATGCTTGTCCAAGAGGTTGCGCAATGTCTGCACCTGCGGCAATATCAAACGCCCTTGCGGGGCTTGCGCGTCCTGCGGCATAACCAAAAGAACCGTGTCACCGGCTTTCACAAGCGTGTGAGTTATGTCGTCGATATTTTCATCCTGTCGATAATACTCTGCCAAAACTGCAAGCAAACTCTCTTTTCCATCGCCCGTAACCGCCGAGAAGGGATAGACCTTGCGGCCCAGTTCGTTTTCATAGAAAGCAATATCGGCCAACGAAGCTGTTTCGTTTTTACCAAGCAGGCAAACTACGGGAACCGCCGCTTTATCAAACATTGCGAGCCACTCTCTTTCGAGTGTTGCATCGGTCACTCCCGGTGTGAGCAACAATATTGCAACATCTATGCGAGCTATTGTTTTGCGGGCACTCTCCACGCGCATCGCGCCAAGCTCGCCTTCATCGTCGTAACCGGCAGTGTCACCTATTACAGCCGCACCTATTCCGGGAAGTTCTATATTTTTCCACACCACATCTGTTGTGGTACCGGCAACATCGCTCACTATGGAAACTTGTTGCCCCGCCAGCGCATTTACAAGAGAGGATTTTCCGGCGTTGCGACGGCCGAAGATTCCTATATGATACCTGTTTGAGCGTGCAATGGTTGTCATACTCCTTAAAAATGAAAATCGCGTTTACCCTCCTCTATTGCATCGAGATATTTTGCCGCCGTTGCGCGCGCCTTCTCATTGGGCACTGTTTGTAAAAGGCGTTTAATCATAGCTTCACCCTTTTCGCGTGTTTCAGGAGAGGCATAATCCTTCAAATACTCTTTAAGGGTAAAAAGAGCATTGGGGAGGCAACAGTTCGATATCTGGCTGTTCTTCAGCAGTGTCATAAAACGGTCGCCGGTGCGGCCTTCGCGATAACAAGCCGTGCAGAAACTGGGGATGTGGTCGAGGTCGAGTAACCAACCAACAATCTCGTCGAGAGTACGTTGGTCCGAAATATCGAATTGCGCAGAGTTTTCTTCCTCACTCTCTTCGGTAACATAACCGCCCACACTTGTACGCGAACCGCCACTTATCTGCGAAACGCCAAGTTCAAGAACCTTTTCGCGACTCTTAACACTCTCACGGGTCGATATAATCATACCTGTGTAAGGCACTGCTATACGTATTATTGCAACAATCTTGTGGAACACCTCATCGGGCACGGCATTTTTGAAATCGGCAGTATCAATATCGTCGGCAGCGCAAAGACGGGGCACGCTTATAGTGTGAGGCCCCACACCGTATGTTGCTTCAAGGTGTTCGGCGTGCATAAGCAAACCTATAAAATCGTAACGATATGTTTCGAGACCAAAGAGAACACCAATACCCACATCATCTATGCCGCCTTGCATTGCGCGGTCCATAGCCTCGGTGTGATAAGCATAATCCTTCTTGGGGCCGGTGGGGTGCAAAAGTTCGTAATTGGTTTTGTTATATGTCTCCTGGAAAAGGATATATGTACCAATGCCGGCATCTTTCAAACGGCGATAGTTCTCTACCGTTGTTGCAGCTATATTTACATTCACTCGGCGTATTGCGCCGTTCTTATGTTTGATGCTGTAAATGGTCTTAATACTTTCGAGAATATACTCTATGGGGTTCATCAACGGATGCTCGCCTGCTTCAAGAGCAAGGCGTTTGTGCCCCATATCCTGCAATGCTATAACCTCGGCACGAATCTCTTCCTGGGTGAGTTTCTTACGGCGTATGGTTTTATTCTTTGCGTGATAAGGACAATAGACACAACCGTTTACACAGTAATTGGAGAGGTAGAGAGGAGCAAACATCACTATGCGGTTGCCATAGAATTTATGTTTTATCTCACGTGCAAGAGCAAACATCTCCTCGAGAAGTTCAGGGTCGTTGCACTCGAGCAAGACAGCAGCCTCGCGATGAGTAATTCCTTTGCAGGCACGTGCTTTCTCTATAATTTTCTTTACATATTCCTTATTGGCCGAATTTTCAGCAGCGAACGCCATTGTTTCGCGTATCTCGCTGTCGCATATAAACTCCTCGGCTTTCTGTGATTTCGCGTTGTACATAACTTTTTCTTAAATCGTGCCACCGGGCACATACCCGGCAACTTTTCAAAACCTGTGCAAGTTACAAGTTTTTTTTAAGATGGCGAAAAAGTTTGTTCAAAAAATCACGCAGGATAATCACCACGGCCATAATCCACGCGATAACCAATCGCGCGCAAGCGTTCTTCGAGCAACGCAAGTTGCTGAGCCGACTCGCTGCCGCTTGTCTTCTTATTATTATAAATGGAATATTTCCCACGCACACACGCAGGAGAGAGATTGGGCATAACTACGTTTGCCCCGGCGAGTATGCCGCGCTCAACACCATTGGGCAGAAGCGTGGCAAGCGCTGTTGTGGCCGGAATGAGTGCTTGCGGGAAACGCAAACGCAAAATCGACAGCAAAAGAAGTGTAAGTTCTACGCTGCCGGCAGGAGAGTCCTCAAAAGGAGTTCCGGCAGCAGGTATAAATGGGCCTATACCAATCATTTGAGGTTGCAGTTCCTCCAGAAAGAGTATATCATCCACTAGATTTTCAAGAGTTTGCCCCGGAGAGCCTATCATCATACCACTGCCAACCTGGTAGCCCAAACTGCGCAGAGTAAAAAGGGAAGCACGTCGCCTTTCGGCACTCATAGACGAGGGATGCAGGTGAGAGTAATGTTCATCGGAACGAGTTTCGTGGCGTAAAAGATAGCGAGCTGCACCAGCCTGACGAAAAGCCTTGTAAGCATTTTCACTGCGCTCGCCCACCGAGAGTGTTATTGCCTTTTCGGGAAACTCTGCATGAACAGCCGCAACCACATCGGCAATAAAAACATCGTTCTGCACCGGGTCTTCACCACCTTGCAACACAAATGTATTGAAGCCCGTTGCAGCACCTTCGCGACAGGAAGAAAGTATTTCCTCTTTTGTCAAGCGGTAACGCGAGGCATTTTTATTGGAACATCGCAAGCCGCAATAATAACAATTGTTTTTGCAAAAGGAACTTATCTCCACAAGACCGCGCACAAAAACCCCATTGTCAAAGTGCCTTGTTGCAACCTCACGAGCTTTGCCTGCCAACATCTCCCGCTCCTCAACCGAAAGGGAAGAGAGAAGAGCCAGCCACTCGGAAGGCTCCACCTTTTCGGCAGAAACCACGCGCTCCAAAAGCGAAAAAAACTCGTTTTTATTCATTTTTTTATTATTCGTTGCAAACATTACTGCAAAATTAGAAGAAAGTACATTTTTTTTAACTATTTTTACGGCAAAATTTCGAAACGCTTTTAAATTTCATTTAAACAAAAGGGTATTTCGAAACTATAACCCACACGAAATATAAACAAAAACATATATACTATGGCATATAATAACAATGTTATGTTTGTGAGATATCGTCTGTTGGCAGAATTGGTAGCAATGTGGAAAAACAACGAGCTCGTTGAAAAAATCGACCGCCTACCCTACCTGTTGCATCCCCGCAACCAAAAACCTCAGGGCCGCTGCTGCGTTCACAAAGAGCGCGCCGTGACCAAGTACAAGACTATGGCAATGCTCGGCTTCTCTATGAAAGACGAGGTTGACGAGATAGACACACTGAAAACATACGCCGAGCGTATGATAGAGCGTGAGAACATCTCGACAGACAATGAGATTCTCCACGTAATGGACGAGGCTTGTTCATCTTGTATCAAGACAAACTATGAAGTTTCCAACCTTTGCCGAGGCTGTGCAGCACGTCCCTGCTACACAAACTGCCCCAAGGATGCCATAACATACGACAACGATGGCAAGGCCCACATCGACCACACAAAATGTATCAGCTGTGGAAAGTGCCACCAGGTATGTCCTTACCACGCCATCATTTATATGCCCGTACCCTGTGAGGAGGCGTGCCCCGTGAAAGCCATCTCTAAAGACGAGTATGGTGTGGAGCACATTGACCCCGAGAAGTGTATCTACTGCGGCAAGTGCCTTAACGCCTGCCCCTTCGGTGCTATCTTCGACAAGTGCGAAGTTTTTGACGTGCTGAAACGTATACGCGAGGGCAAGAAGGTTATCGCAATGGTAGCACCTTCGGTACTTGCACAGTTCGGCCAGCCCAGCGAGCAGGTATACGGCGCACTCAAAGCAATGGGCTTCACCGATGTAATTGAGGTTGCCTACGGTGCCGAAGAGACCATACGCCGTGAGAGTGAAGAGCTCAAAGAGAAAATAGAGGAAGGCGCAGCCTTTATGACCACAAGCTGCTGCCCCGCTTATGTGAACCTTGCACGCAAACACATACCCGACCTTGTTAAATATGTATCATCGACAGGTTCGCCCATGCACTACACTGCAAAATATGCGAAAGAGAAATTCGAAGACTGCGTAACAGTATTCGTTTCACCCTGTGCTTCGAAGAAAGCCGAGGCTATGGGCGACGACAACGTAGACTTCGTATGGACATTCCGCGAGCTCGACGCTGTAATACAAGGTATGGGCGTGGATATTGAGACTTCAATCCCCTACACACCTGCCGAGAGCGCTTGCAAGGATGCACATAACTTTGCAAAGACAGCCGGTGTATTCACTGCTGTGAAGAACTATATAGGAGAGGCCGACCTCGAAGGCACAGTCATCGCCGACCTCAACAAGAAGAATATCGCTCTGTTGCGTGCATACGCCAAGACCGGTAAGTGCCCCACAAAGATGGTAGAGGTAATGTCGTGCCCCGGCGGTTGTATCACAGGTCCCTGCTCTTGCAGCGAAGGTGGCGAGGCATCAAGAAGATTTGAGGCCGAAGTAAAACGTAAATAAGCCGCAAGAGAGAGAGGACAAAGGAGAAGATGATAGAGCGTCATATAATACTCGAGGGGCTCGACCCCGTGGGTTTCTACGGAGCCAACAATGTACATTTGCAGATGCTCAAGCGCCTGCACCCCAAATTGCGTATCGTAGCACGAGACAACGTGATAAAAGCCATTGGCGACGAGGAGGAACTTGACCGTTTCAATAAAGTAATTGAGTTACTCACCGAGTATTGCGTAAAATACAACAGCCTGAACGAAGAGGCCATAATAGATGCCGTAAACGGCAAAAAAGCCGGCAAAGGCAACGACAGCAACGTCATCGTCTATAACATCAACGGCAAGCCCATATACCCACGCAACGAAAATCAGTGTCGTCTGGTCGAGGAGTTCAAAAAGAATGATATGCTCTTTGCCGTGGGCCCCGCAGGAACGGGTAAGACCTATATGGCCATAGCCCTTGCCGTGCGTGCGCTTAAAAACAAGGAGATAAGAAAAATAATTTTGAGCCGCCCCGCCGTGGAAGCCGGTGAAAAGCTTGGTTTCCTTCCCGGAGATATGCGCGACAAGATTGACCCATATCTGCAACCGCTATACGACGCACTTGAAGATATGGTACCTATGGCCAAGTTGAAGGAGTATATGGATATGAACGTGATACAAATTGCCCCCCTTGCCTTTATGCGTGGCCGCACGTTGAACGACGCCATAGTAATTCTCGACGAGGCACAGAACACCACACCGCAACAGATAAAGATGTTCCTTACCCGTATGGGTAACAACACCAAGATGATTGTTACAGGTGACCTGACACAGATTGACCTCCCGCAGCAACAAAGTTCAGGCCTTGTACAGGCAACCAGAATATTGAAAGATGTAAAAGGTATTGGTTTCGTAAACCTCTGCAAAAAAGACATTGTGCGCCACAAACTTGTAACACGCATAGTCGATGCATACGAGAGTTACGAAAAGAGAGAAAAAGAAGAAAAACAGAATAAATAAAAACATTGTAATATGGCAAAAGCATTAACTAACACCGAGTTTCATTTCAAGAAACAGAAGAGCGTATATCACGGCAAAGTGCGCGATGTATATGATATAGACAACGACAAGTTGATTATGGTTGCTACCGACCGTATTTCGGCGTTCGATGTTGTATTGCCCAAAGGCATCCCCTTCAAAGGACAGGTTCTCAACCAGATTGCAGCAACATTCCTCGACGCTACTGCCGACATTGTTCCCAACTGGAAACTCGCTACTCCCGACCCTATGGTTACCGTAGGTCTTAAATGCGAAGGTTTTAAAGTAGAAATGATTATCCGCGGTTACCTCACCGGAAGCGCATGGAGAGAGTACAAGAACGGTTGTCGTTCACTCTGCGGTGTAACATTGCCCGAAGGCATGCGTGAGAACGAGAAGTTCCCCACTCCCATCATCACCCCCACAACAAAAGCCGATGCCGGCCACGACGAGAACATCTCAAAAGAGGAGATTATCGCCCAGGGTATCGTGAGCAAGGAGGATTACGAGTTGATGGAGAAATACACCTACGCACTCTTTGAACGCGGCTCACAGATGGCTGCCGAGAAGGGCCTTATACTCGTTGACACAAAATACGAGTTCGGTAAACGCGATGGCAAAATTTACCTCATCGACGAAATTCACACTCCCGACTCTTCACGTTACTTCTACGCCGAGGGTTACCAGGAGAAATTCGAGAAGGGAGAGCCCCAGAAACAGCTTTCAAAAGAATTTGTACGCCAGTGGCTTATTGAGAACGGCTTTATGGGACGCGAGGGCGAGCAGGTACCCGAGATGACCGACGAGTATGTAAACAGTGTATCGGAGCGTTACATTGAGCTCTACGAGCACATCGTGGGCAAGCCCTTCGTAAAAGGCGAGACCGACCACATCGACGACCGCATCAAGCAGAACATAAAAGATTATCTTGGTTGCTAAAAAGCAACACTGTTAATCACTAATAAAAAGGTTGTGCTACACGGCACAACCTTTTAAATTTATAACCAAAAGAACAAGATGAAAAAGGAGTACGGAATAATTGGTTTTCCATTGGGGCAATCGGCTTCACCTGCGTTTTTCAACAATAAATTTGCCAACGAAGGCATAGACGCCGAGTATATCCCTTTTGAAATTGAAAGCATTGAACAACTACCCGGCATAATTGAGCAGCACCCCACCCTGCAAGGTTTCAACGTAACAATCCCCTACAAATTACAAGTGATGAAATATCTCGAAAGTTTGAGCCTCGCAGCCGAGGGAATACAGGCTGTAAATGTGGTTAAAGTGGAGCGCGATGCCGACGGCACACCACACCTCTACGGACACAACAGCGATGTAATAGGCTTCACACGCTCGCTCGAGCCGCTTGTTAAAGGCAAGCACACAAAGGCTCTTATACTGGGCACCGGCGGAGTTTCGAAAGCCGTGGCATACTCTCTTGCACATCTTGGTATAGAGTATATCTTTGTATCGCGCAAAGCAAGTGACAATGCCATAGCCTATGAGCAGCTCACAGTTGAGATTATGCAAAGCCACACCCTAATCATTAACTGCACTCCGCTCGGAATGGTTGGGCACGGGGTCGATTTATGCCCCGAAATACCGTATGAGCAGTTGAGCGAAAAGCACTTGTTATACGACATTGTTTACAACCCAGAGAACACGCTATTCCTGCAAAAAGGAACTGCGCAAGGAGCTGCCACAAAGAGCGGATACGAAATGTGGTACTTGCAGGCCCTTGCCTCGTGGGAGATTTGGAATAAATAACAACAAACAAAAAAGGTTTCTGCAAATGCAGAAACCTTTTTTGTTGATGATGCTACAAATAACTTACTCTATTCTCTGGCTCACCTCATCGACACCTTCGATTTGAGAGACATTGGCAATGACTTCCTGCAATTCGGCAGATGAGTGTACCGAGAACACTACGGAGCAATTCACAATCTCGTCGTGACACTCGGTGTGAAGGTGCAACAATGACAATTTCAGTTTGTTTGTGATGCAGTCGATGAGGTCGATGAGCAAGTGATAACGGTCGACCGCAACAATGTTCACGTTTACGGGATAGAGGAAATCGGCATCCTCTTCAAAATTTACAGCAACAATATCGTCGCCACGTTGCGAAGCAAGGCGTATGGCCGACTTACAGTCACGACGATGCACCTTTATATTTCCTTTCTCATCGACAAAGCCTATAACCTCGTCACCGGGCAACGGGTGGCAGTTCTCGCAACGCTCATACGGTAGTTTGCGTTGCTTGTTGAGTATGCGGTTAAGGTGCGATTTTGCTTTATAGGTGGATACATGTTGTAACCAATCGCGTTTGGGTTCAACATTCATATTTTGACCAATCTCCACGCAGTCGCCACGTTTGAGTACGGTTTTTACAGAACACAGAGTGCCGTTGACACGGGCATATTGGGCGTGTGCACCAAGTTCACTATGTATTTCAAAGGCAAAATCGAGTGCTGTTGCACCTGTGGGCAGAATTATGCAGTTACCCTTGGGGGTAAAGACCATTATATCGTCGTTATAGAAGGACGATGTTACACCCTCCATATATTCCACCTCCTTACCGTGATGGGCTATATCCTGCAAAAGGAGTTTGAATTTTTCGAGCCAATTGGTAATGTTTGTCTCGGTACTTTCGGCTACGCAACCGAATTGAGACTTGCGCACCATACGCTCTGATGAAATGTGTACCTCTTCCCACACACCCTGTTCGGTGAGCAACTTGACGTGAAAACTTTGATAGCCATTTTCCTTGGGAGAATCAATAAAATTGGCTACAGAAGCGGGTTTCTCCTTGAAACGGTCGGTGAGCATAGAGTATATTTTCAAACTCATATCCTTCTCGGAGTAGTCGTGGGTGTTGGGATATATTATGCGCACATAGAATTTTCCCTCGACGTGACGAAAGTCGCAACCCGAAGCATGCATCTTTTTCCAAGTACTATATGGGCCACGGCAACAGATTTCGGTACGCCCCATATATATTCCATTTTTCTGCAACATCTCTTCGACACTCTGCAAAAAGGCTTTAAGAGCTGCCTCTTTTTTAGTCTGTTCTTCGGCAAGGAGTTTGTCGAGAAGAGCGTATTCACGAGGACAACGGTAGCGGAACGAAAGATTCTCGAGCTCGCGTTTTATGTGGTAGAGACCCAATCGATGAGCAAGAGGTGCATAAAAGTAGTCGGTCTCTCCGGCAATCTTCATCTGCTTGTCGGGGCGCATACTGTTGAGAGTACGCATATTATGCAAGCGGTCGGACAGTTTTATGAGCAGAGCGCGGATATCGTAATGAATGGAATCGAGCATCTGCTTGTAATTGTCTATCTGTTTCGACGACTCGTAATGCAGTTTCTTTTTCTTTGTTATTACATTTACAAGGAAAGCAACATCGGCACCAAAACGTGCCTCAACATCCTCAATAGTCCAGGCAGTGTCCTCAACTACATCGTGCAGGAAAGCAGCTATTATGGGGTTGGCACCCAGACGCAGTTCCTCGGCAACAATGCGCGCTACAGCTATTGGGTGAATTATATAAGGCTCACCCGACTTGCGACGCTGCTCCTTGTGGGCATCCTTCGCAAACTCATAGGCATCTTTTATACGTGCGATATCCTCGCCCGAAAGACGACGCGACAATGTAGTGAGCAATTCATCGACCTTCTTATCTATTTCAACATATTCCATAGCTTTCCTTTATTTATTACATTTTGGACAGAAGCCTCGAGCGAGGCTTGCCGAATGCAAATTTTGTGAAAATTTGTCAATATGCAAACAGTTTTATCCTTTTTTGTTTCATCTTTTCAAAAAAAACAACAGGTGTATCAAAATTAGAAACAAATAATTGGAGGCACACATATATTTATTGCTTTATTTTGATTAACTTTGCAGCCTACGGCTGCGAAAATAGGCGGCGCTCGTTGGAAAACTGCAAAAGCATTTTGCGTTTAACTCGCTGGCACTATCTTTGCTACGGCTGCGAAAATAGGCGGCTATACTTAAACAGAATAAACAGTAAATTAAAATATATGATTGAACAAATAAACTTATTGCTCGAAGAGATTAAAGGAACAACCGCAGCAAATGCAGAGGAACTCGAAGCGTTGCGTTTGAAATATTTGAGCAAGAAAGGCTTGTTGAACAGCCTTATGGCACAGTTCCGCGAGGTACCCGCAGAGCAGAAAAGAGAAGTTGGCGTAAAACTCAATGAGTTGAAGAACGCTGCTCAGGAGCATATAAACGCACTTAAAGAACAGCTTGAAACAAGCGATGAGGAGCAATGCGAAATTGACCTTACACGTCCCTCATACCCCGCAACACTTGGTACACGCCACCCTCTTACAATAGTAAAGAACGAGATTGTGGACATTTTTGCACGCCTCGGCTTTTCTATTGCCAACGGCCCCGAAGTTGAGGACGACTGGCATGTATTCTCGTCTATGAACTTTGCCGATGACCACCCCGCACGCGACATGCAGGACACATTCTTTATTGAGGCTCACCCCGACATTATACTGCGCACACACACCAGTAGCGTACAGAGCCGTGTAATGGAGACAAGCAAGCCCCCTATCCGCATTATCGCTCCCGGACGTGTTTATCGTAACGAGGCTATCAGCTACCGCGCACACTGCTTCTTCCACCAGCTCGAGGGATTGTACATAGACAAGAACGTTTCGTTCACCGACCTCAAACAAGTGCTGTTGCTCTTTGCGCAGGAGATGTTCGGCAAGGATACAAAGATTCGTTTGCGTCCCTCATACTTCCCCTTCACCGAGCCTAGCGCAGAGATGGACATCAGTTGTAACATCTGCGGCGGAAAAGGATGCCCCTTCTGCAAAAACACCGGATGGGTGGAAATTCTTGGTTGCGGTATGGTTGACCCCAACGTGCTTGAACTTTGCGGAATAGACAGCAAGGAGTATTCGGGTTATGCATTCGGTATGGGTATTGAGCGTATCACCAACCTTAAATATCAGGTGAAAGACTTGCGACTCTTCAGCGAGAACGATGTAAGGTTCCTGAAATTGTTCGAGAGCGCAAACTAAAAAATGAATAAAACAGAAAAGTCGGCAATCGAGCATCGGTAGCCGGCTTTTTTACCAATAAAACAATATCTATATTATGAGCACTACAATTTATCTTGTACGCCACGGAGAAACTGAGGAGAACGCAAAAGGGTTGTTCCAAGGACAGACACCCGGCCACTTGTCGGCCAAAGGAAAGGAAGAGGCAGCATCGCTACGCCCCAGACTGGCAACAATGACTTTCGACACTGTACTATGCAGCGACCTTCAACGTTGTCTCGACACGGCAGCTATAGCACTCGAAGGTATTGAGTGTACGCTCATAAAAGAGCCTCTCTTGCGCGAGCGCGACCTTGGCAACCTTGCCGGCACACCCATAAAAGGTGCGGTTCTTAACGAAACTGTGGAAACAGAAGAGGCTATGCAGAAGAGAGCACACCTGTTCTTCGAGAAAGTGAGAAAAGAGTACCCCGGCAAAAAAGTGCTTGCTTTCAGCCATGGTTTCCTGTGCCGCATAATACAGGCCGAGCTTGAAGGTGTTACACACCGCGATGTAACACTTATGGGCAACTGCGAAATAAGAGAGTTCGTTATTTAAGCAACAATAATGAAAACTGCCGAACGATACAAGTTGACTATCGAGTATTTTGAAAAGGCTATGCCCGTAGCCGAAACAGAGCTCGACTACACCACCCCTTTTGAACTGCTTGTGGCGGTGATATTGTCGGCACAATGCACCGACAAAAGGGTGAACATGGTGACACCCGACCTTTTTGCGCGTTACGACACTCCGCAGGAGATGGCAGCAGCACACCCCGACGAGATTTTCAACTACATAAAAAGCATATCGTACCCCAACAACAAGGCAAAGCACCTTGTGGGTATGGCACAAAAAATATGCAACGAATTCAATGGTGAGATACCGCACACTCTCGAAGAGCTTGTGACACTCCCCGGTGTGGGGCGCAAGACTGCAAATGTAATACAGGCTGTGGCGTTCAATAAATCGGCAATGCCGGTGGACACACACGTGTTCCGCGTAAGTCACCGAATAGGGCTTGTACCAAAGCGTTGCACCACACCTTACAGCGTTGAAAAAGAGCTTGTAAAGCACATACCCGCAGAACTTTTGCCCAAAGCACACCACTGGCTCATTTTGCACGGGCGATATACATGCAAAGCACGCACACCCGAGTGTCATAAATGCGGATTAAGCGGTTTTTGCAAGGAGTACGGGAAAAGTAAAAGCAAAGAGTAAATTTTTACAAAATATTAGCGGATAATTTTATTTAAAAACATTATATTTGCAAGAGTATGGCTTGTGCCATAAAACAGAGATAAATAATATCAATACTAATCATATTAAAATTGAGTAATTATGACTATTGACAAATTCAATTTTGCAGGCAAAAAAGCCATCGTTCGCGTGGACTTTAACGTGCCTTTGAATGAAGAGGGTAAAATCACCGACGACACACGTATCAGAGGTGCACTCCCCACACTTAAAAAAGTTTTGGCCGATGGTGGCGCGCTCATCATCATGTCACACATGGGCAAACCCAAAGGTAAGGTTAACGCCAAGTACTCTTTGAGCCAGATTGTTGACGCTGTTTCTGAGAAATTGGGCGTTGCTGTTCAGTTCGCTCCCGACTGCGCAAAAGCTGCCGAGGCTGCTGCCGCTTTGAAAGCCGGTGAAGTTCTCTTGCTCGAGAACCTCCGTTTCTATCCCGAGGAGGAGGGCAAACCCGTAGGTATCGACAAAGAGGATCCCGCATACAACGACGCAAAGAAAGCTATGAAGGAGTCACAGAAAGAGTTCTCAAAGACTCTTGCATCTTATGCTGACTGCTACATCAACGACGCTTTCGGTACCGCACACCGTCGTCACGCTTCTACAGCCGTTATCGCTGACTACTTCGACGCCGACAACAAGATGCTCGGTTACTTGATGGAGAAAGAGGTTCAGGCTGTTGACAACATCCTTAAAGACATCAAACGCCCCTTCACTGCTATCATGGGTGGTTCTAAGGTTTCTACCAAAATCGGTATCATCGAGAACCTTATGGACAAGGTTGACAACCTCATCCTCTGCGGTGGTATGACATATACATTCGCTAAGGCACAGGGTGGTAAAGTTGGTAACTCTATTGTTGAGGATGACAAGTTGCAGCTCGCTCTCGACATTATGGAGCAGGCAAAAGCAAAGGGCGTAAACCTTGTACTTGCTACCGATTGTGTTGCGGCTGATGACTTCTCTAACGAGGCAAACACACAAATTGTACCTGTTAAGGAGATTCCCGAAGGCTGGGAAGGCTTGGATGCAGGTCCCGATGCTCGCAAAGCATTTGCTGCTGCTATCGAGGATGCAAAAACTATCCTCTGGAACGGCCCCGCAGGTGTATTTGAGTTCGACAACTTCATCGGTGGTTCATACGCTATTGCCGAGGCTATTGCAAAGGCTACTGCAAACGGTGCATTCTCACTCGTTGGTGGTGGTGACTCTGTAGCTTGTGTAAACAAGTTCAACATGGCCGACAAGGTATCTTACATCTCAACAGGTGGTGGTGCTCTTCTCGAGGCTATCGAGGGTAAAGTACTCCCCGGCGTTGCAGCCATCAAAGGCGAATAATTGAATAATCAATTATAATATACTTCATAAACAGCGTGGTTATCCGCGCTGTTTATGTTTATAAAAAACAGTATGGAAGAGAAACGTACGGAAGAGATAAGAAAAAAAGTTGCTAACCTGCTTTCAGAAAGAAGATTGAAGGAGGCTATTGAAACCCTGTCGGCAGGTATTGACGACTTGCAGGCATGGGCTCTGCGTACACGTTTCACCCAAATGAAAAGCGCATACGATTACCTGTTGGAGTATCTGCGAGGAGGTGCGCCCGACCCTGGACGCGAGGATATGCACAACACCCTTATGGGAGAGTGCTATATGCTCAACGACCAAATAGCCATTGCACGCAAAGCCGAAAATGTGGTAACAAAAAGGGGAAGCCTCGATGATGTTACGATGTTACACAGCCGTCTGCGCGAAAACCACGCAAACATTAAGGTAACAAAACTTTTACCGCAAGAAGATTGTGACAAGGTAAAAAAAGAACTTGTGGAAGAACACGAAAGAGTTCTCGACAAACTTTTTACCGCAGTTGCATACAGCATTGCGTGGAGTAAAAGCAATGCGGAAGAAATTACCGCCCTGATGCACGACGAAGAGTTGCCCGACAACGACAAGGCAATAATAGGTAGTGCCATCACGCTCTCACTCATAAACTGTTTTGAACCCGCAAAAGCACTTACACTCACAAAGATTGCGACAAACTGCAACCCCACCCTCTCAACAAGAGCCATAATAGGCCTTGTTCTTGGCATCTCTCTCTACGACGAGCGCATAGGATATTACCCTGAAGTTGCCACCGCAATACAGGCGTTGCACGACTATCCTCGTATATTGTCACGCATCGCAACAATACAAGTTCAACTGCTCCGCTGCCGCGAGACGCAGAAAATTGACCGCAAAATGCGCGAGGAGATTATACCTGCAATGATGAAAAACCCACACCTCAACAGCGAGAAAATGGGTATTGACATTATGAAGGAGATTGAGCAGGAAGACGACAAAAACCCTGAATGGAAAGAATGGGTGGAGAAAGATGAAATTAAAGAGAAGCTCGAGGAGATGACACAATGGCAAATAGAGGGAGCCGATGTCTATATGAGCACATTCTCACAACTGAAGAACTACCCTTTCTTCAGAGAAACAAAAAACTGGCTACGCCCGTTTGACACGGAAGTGCCCGACCTATTGGAAATTCTGCCAAACAACGGTGGTGCAAAAAAGACTCTTCTTTCGGCAATATGTACATCGCGTTTCTTCTGCAACAGCGACAAATTCTCATTCTGCCTAACCTTTAAGCAGGTGCCGCAGGAACAACGCGACATGCTTATGCAGCAATTGACAGGAGAGGGAGAGATTGCCGAGCAAGGCCCGGAGACCGACGCCGTGGCAGGTGAAGAAAAAACTGCCGAAACAGCAGGCAACCAATACATCCAGGACCTTTATCGTTTCTTCAAGCTATCGCCTTCACGCAAGAATTTCAAAGACCCGTTCGACCTGCCGCTGAACCTTTTTGATAGTTCGTCGCTTTGCACTCTAATAAACAGCAGAGAGACAATATTGCGTATTTTCAACTATCTAATAGAAAAAGGATATTATAACGAAGCTGCAAGCCTGGGACGCATCTACGAAAAAGGTGGCGATGCCGACGAACAATTCTATCAGGAAATGGGCTACTGCCTACAAAAGGAGAAAGATTTTGCCAAGGCAATAGATTATTACACCCGTGCCGACATTATCAAACCCGACACATTGTGGACACTCTCGCACATAGCACAATGTTACCGTCTTTCGGGAAAAGCCGACAAAGCCATAAGTTATTATCTCCTAGCCGAAGATATTGCACCCGATGACCTCTCGCTATTGAAACAGACAGGAGAGTGTTTTGCATCGCTTGGAAAATTTGACGAGGCGTTTGCACGTTTCTTCAAAATTGAATTCATAAAACCGGGTTCCATAAACACACTGCGCGCCATAGCCTGGTGCTCATTCCTCACGGGAAAAGACGAGCAGGCACGTACATACTACAAGAAGATTCTGGAGCAGAAGAAGGTAAAATTCAGCGATTACCTGAACGCAGCTCACACCGAGTGGATTTTACATAACAACGCGACTGCTGTTGAACTTTACAAGAAAGCAAAGGAGTTGTGCAACAATGACGAATACTTCTTTACACAACTGACAAAAGACTTTCCCACACTTGCCGTAAGAGGCATTGGTGAGATTGAGCAGGTGTTATTGCGCGATCTCATTGGTTGAGCATAAAGCAAATTACGCACCAACAAACATCACAAGAACATTTTATAAGCCAACAACGTTATCCTTTTCGTAAAAATATTTATTTTATGGACTGGATAACAGAGCTCTTACGTTCCCACCCCGAAATTGCGATATATCTCACTATCGCTATGGGGTTTTTAATTGCCAAAATTCGTATTAAAGGATTTACCCTCGGCATCGTGTCGAGCGTTCTTCTGATGGGTGTAATAGTGGGACAACTGCAAATTCCCATAGGTAACACACTGAAACCGGTTGCCTTTCTTATGTTTCTTTTCGCAATAGGCTACAAGGTGGGACCTCAATTCTTCAGCGGACTGAAGAAAGAGGGATTGCCACAGGTCTATTTCGCAGTAACAATGTCTCTTTTTATACTACTTTCCACTTGGATGGTATCACTTATTATGGGATATGGCCCGGGAGAAGCTGCGGGATTATTGTCGGGGTCGCAAACTATAAGCGCGGTTATCGGTGTTGCCGACGATACAATACGCGGGCTTAACCTTGACAAGGCGGCAGAGGAAAAAATGATAAATATAATACCAGTGGCGTATGCCGTTACGTATATCTTCGGCACGGCCGGCTCTGCGTGGATAATTGCAAGGCTCGGGCCACGACTCCTTGGCGGATTCGACAAGGTGAGAGCCGCTTGCCGCAGTCTCGAAGAGAGTATGGGTACAAACGACAGCAACAAGCCCGACTTTATTGAGGCAAAAAGAATTGTTATTTTCCGCGCCTATAAGGTGGAAAACGAATGGTTTGCCAACGGACGAAGAATTGAGGAACTCGAAAGTTTCTTCACAGAGGAGGGCAAACGCATTTTCGTGGAAAGGATAAGAAAAAACGGAAAAATCGTTGACAATTTCGGTCCAAAGGATATTCTGAAAATTGGCGATGAGGTTGTACTTAGCGGCCGTAGAGAGTATGTAATTGGAGAAGAAAGATGGATTGGCGAAGAGGTTGACGATGACAACATTTTGGAATTTCCCGTGCTTGTTGTAAAAACAAGAGTTGCCGGCAAAAGCCGTAAGCATACTTGCTGTTACAATGGCAAGAGTGTGGGCGAATTACGTTCGCAACCTTTTATGCACGGAGTTAGCATACAGAAAATTCAAAGAATGGGAGTAAGTATCCCGGTTTTCCCTGCCACAAAACTGAATGCGGGAGATGTAATTGAGATTATAGGTCGTAAATTCGAGGTGGAGCCGGCTGCAAAAGAGATAGGTTTCCCTGCTCCGGCAAGCGATGCAACCGATGTGGTATTCTTTGCTGTGGGAGTTCTCATTGGCGCAATCGTTGGAAGCCTCACACTTCACATAAGCGGTGTTCCTATAAGTTTGAGCAGCAGCGGTGGAGTTCTTATTGCCGGACTCGTCTTTGGTTGGTGGCGGTCGCACCACCCCACAATGGGAACAATCCCCGATGCAGCTTTGTGGGTTTTCAATAACCTTGGATTGAATATATTCATCGCAATAGTGGGAATTACAGCAGGCCCAGGGTTTATCGAGGGATTTAAAGAGGTGGGACTTTCGCTATTTGTCGCAGGCATCTTCGCCACATCTATTCCTTTGCTGTTCGGTATTTACATTGCAGCACATTGGTTCAAGTTCCACCCGGCGATAGCTTTGGGATGTTGTGCCGGAGCACGTACCACAACTGCAGCTTTAGGTTCATTGCAGGAAACACTTGGCAGCGACACACCAGCACTGGGCTACACTGTCACTTATGCAGTGGGCAACACTCTGCTCATACTCTGGGGAGTCTTTATAGTCTTATTATGTAATTAAAACCATACTTGTATGAATAATTTGTTAACAGAAAAGAGCGAGGTTACATCTTTTGAAAAGGAGATGGAGAAGATAAGCCCTTTTGAACTTAAGAACCGCCTTATAGAGCTTGCCGACGAAAGTATCAGAAAGATGACGCGTACTATGCTGAACGCAGGACGCGGTAACCCGAACTGGGTTGCAACCCTGCCACGCGAAGCCTTTTTCATACTGGGAGAATTTGCACTCAATGAGTGCCAAAGAACCTGGTACACTCCCGAAGGACTTGCCGGATTGCCACAGAAAGACGGCATAGCAAAGCGTTTCACAGCCTTTATTGAGAGTAAGCACAACCTTGCCGGCAGCATATTTCTGCGGCGTTGCTTCGAATATATGCTCAACGAGCATAAAGTTGATACCGATGAACTTATACACGAATGGGCTGAAGGAATTATAGGTTGCCAATACCCTGTACCGGGAAGAGTTCTTAAATTCTGCGAGGTGGCAGTGCGCGATTATGTTGCACAGGAATTATGTGCCGGACGCTCGCCGCAGGGGGAATTTGACATCTTCGCAACAGAGGGAGGAACGGCTGCAATGTGTTATATATTTGACAGCCTGCAACAGAACCATCTATTAGGTAAAGGCGACAAGGTAGCGCTTATGACACCTGTCTTCACGCCATACATAGAGATACCGGTAATGCGACGATATAAACTCGATGTAACACACATCGCAGCAAGCAAAATGAGCAAGGAGGGGTTGCACACGTGGCAATATAACGAACGCGACATAAGCAAACTGCGCGACCCTGCATACAAAGCTCTTTTTATAGTAAACCCAAGCAACCCACCGAGTTATGCGCTCGACGAAAAGAGCATCGACCTGCTTGTGGATATTGTAAAGAGATGGAACCCTAACCTTATGATTGTAACAGACGATGTATATGCTACATACGTTGAGGGATTCCAATCGCTTATAAGTGTGTTGCCACACAACACAATAGGCGTATATTCCTTCTCAAAATATTTTGGTGCGACAGGATGGAGGGTGGCTGCCACCATTCTTCACCGCGACAACATTTTCGACGAACTGCTTAAACGTCTGCCCCGTAAACGCAAAAGCGAGTTGCAGGAGCGTTACGGCAGCATACGCCACGATGCCGAGAATATGCGTTTCATAGACCGTATGGTTGCCGACAGCCGTCAGGTTGCCCTGAACCACACTGCGGGACTCTCCTTACCGCAACAGATACAGATGACACTCTTCGCGCTCTACTCCATTATAGACAAGCACGATGGCGATGCCTTCCACAACAAAATGATTGAGACAATTAACAAACGACTCAATACTTTGTGGGAAAATATGGGATTTACCTTGCCACCCGACCCATTACGCGCGGGGTATTACTCTGAGATTGATTTGCTTGTGTGGGCGAAGAAATTCTATGGCAACGATTTTGCCGACTATCTGCGACTCAACTACAACCCATTGGATGTTGTTTTCCGTCTTGCTACAGAAACATCGTTGGTAGTACTAAACGGAGGAGGTTTCGATGGCCCCGAATGGAGCATACGCGTTTCTCTTGCAAACCTGAATGAGGAGGATTATGCAACCATAGGGAGATGCGTACGAGAAATTCTTGATTCCTATGCCGAAAGGTGGAGAAAGAGCCTGCCGGTGGTTGAGATTTAGCAAAGAGATGGTGGATATAAAAAATACAAGCTGCACTTTAAATGCAGCTTGTATTTTTATTAAAGTAAAAGATTACTTCTTGTTATTTACTATCGCATCGATAGCGGCAACAGCTGTTACATTAAGAATCTCCTGTACGCTGCTCTCGAAGTCGATAAAGTGGATTGGTTTATTCAAGCCCATCTGCAAAGGTCCGATAATCTCAACATCGGGGCTCAACGCCTGCAACATCTTGTACGAAGAGTTTGCCGAGTTGAGGTTGGGGAAGATGAGTGTGTTCACATCGTGACCTTTGAGTTTGTTGAAGGGATATTTGTTATCGCGCAACTCACGGTTCATAGCCACGTTCACCTGCATCTCACCATCGAGTTTCCATTCGGGATATGTTGAGTGCAAATACTCTACGGCATTCTGTACGTTCTCGGCACTACCGCCTTTATCGGTACCAAAGTTAGAGTATGATACCATTGCCATTACCGGTTCGTGGTTAAAGAAACGCACTGTCTTTTCCATAAGACGGGCAATATCAACAAGAGTCGCGGTTTTGGGGGCACGGTTGATGAGGGTGTCGGCAACAAAGTATGTTCCTTTGTTTGAGTTAAGGATGTGCATTGTTGCAAAGTGATCGAAACCGGGTTGCATACCAATCACCTCTTTTGCAACCTTGATAGTATTTGAATATTTGGTGTAAAGACCTGTAACGAATGCATCGGCATCACCGGTCTCAACCATCATCATACCAAAGTAGTTGCGTTCGAACATCTTGTCGTTGGCCTCCTCAATGGTATAACCCTTACGTTGGCGTTTCTCTGCAAGAATTTTGGCGTAACGCTCACGACGAGCCATCTCGTTCGGGTGACGGAGATTTACAACCTCAATACCTTCAAGGCTCAAATCGAGTTCCTTTGCAAGTTTTGCGATGCTTTCGTCGTTACCAAGCAAAATGGGCTGGCAAATACCCTCCTCTTTTGCTTTAACGGCAGCCTTCATCATTGAAGGATGAGCACCCTCGGCAAAAACGATACGTTTTGTTTCGGTACGTGCCATCTCATATATTTGCTGGGTAAGCTTTGACTCACGACCCATAAATTCAAGGAGGTGCTCTTTGTAAGCATCCCAGTCTGTGATGGTCTTGCGGGCTACACCACTCTCAATGGCAGCTTTGGCCACAGCTGTAGAAACCTCAACAAGCAAACGGGGGTCAACGGGTTTGGGGATAAAGTAATCACGACCGAATGTGAGGTGATTTACGTGATATACTTTATTTACAATCTCGGGCACGGGCTGTTTTGCAAGGTTTGCAATAGCGCGTACAGCAGCGAGTTTCATCTCCTCGTTGATGGCAACGGCAGCTGTGTCGAGAGCACCACGGAAGATGTAGGGGAAACCAATTACGTTGTTTATCTGGTTAGGATAGTCGGAACGACCGGTACTCATAAGTACATCGGGGCGGCTGTCCATTGCATCCTCGTATGTGATTTCGGGCTCGGGGTTGGCAAGGGCAAAGACGATGGGGTCATTGGCCATTGAACGAACCATATCTTTTGAAAGCACGTTACCTTTTGAAAGGCCAAGGAATACATCGGCACCTTTCACAGCCTCTTCAAGTGTGTGGATGTCGGTGCGCGAAGTTACAAACTCCAACTTTTCGGGTGTGAGGTTTGTACGCTCGGTGTTTATCACACCACGGCTGTCGAGCATCACCACATTCTCTTTCTTTACACCGAGAGCGATATAAAGTTTTGTACATGAGATTGCAGCTGCACCTGCACCGTTTACAACAACTTTCACGTCAGAGATATTCTTGCCGTTAACCTCGAGTGCATTCAAAAGACCGGCTCCCGAAATGATTGCGGTTCCGTGCTGGTCGTCGTGCATAACAGGGATATCGAGTTCCTCTTTAAGACGACGCTCAATCTCGAAACACTCGGGGGCTTTAATATCCTCGAGGTTGATACCACCAAAGGTGGGAGAGATTGCTTTTACTGCCTCAACGAACTTGTCGGGGTCGCTCTCATCAACCTCAATATCGAACACGTCGATACCTGCGTATATTTTAAACAAAAGACCTTTACCCTCCATTACGGGCTTGCCACTCAATGCTCCAATATTGCCAAGACCAAGAACGGCTGTACCGTTTGATATTACAGCTACAAGGTTTCCTTTATCGGTATATCTGTATGCGTTCTGCGCATCTTTCTGAATTTCAAGACAAGGCTCCGCTACTCCGGGAGAATAGGCCAGACAAAGGTCGGCCTGTGTAAAATAAGGTTTAGTGGGAACTACCTCTATCTTTCCGGGGCGTTTACCCTCGTGGTAGTTCAAAGCATCTTCTTTGCTAATTTTTGCCATATTACTTAGTTGCTCTTGTGCCAAGCGGCACGGTTAGTAATCGTTTTATATATTGTATTCTTTGAAAAACTCATCGCCGGCAACGCCCACTCCAAAGAGAGCAAAATCGTACTTTACAGGGTCATCGGGCGAAAACTTGCGCAATGCAGCGGTAAGTTCTTCAACAGTTTTTCTGTCGTTTTGTACACGGGTTATAAGCCCTAGCTTGCGCCCCGTGCGGGCAACGTGTACATCGAGTGGTATCATAAGTTTCGATGGGTTGACATTGTGCCAAATACCTAAATCAACGATACCGTCGGTACGGGAGAGCCAGCGCAACATCATATGCAGACGTTTGCACGCCGAAGCAGGCTTTCCCTTGCGGGCCACCGGATTTGAAATATGTTTTGTTTCAGTACCGGCATTTGCTGCAGCCAATTCACTACGCAGGGCGGCTATACCTTCCCAAACATCGTTATTGGCAAAAAACGGCTCCATCGAGCCTTGTTTTTCATATATCTGTTTAAGACCGCGAGACAAATAGGTAAAATCACGAACAAAAAATGTACGGTGTATATTCGCACCGCCATCAAGTTCATTCCATTCACCGCTCATCACATAATCGTAAGGCTTACCATGCATTATGTCAAAAAGCATTTTTTTGCCCGATGATAATATCATCTTACGGTTTCCCCACGCAATTACAGAGGCAAGCAAAGCTGCTATTTCAACATCGCGTTTGTCGGTAAACAGGTGCGGGAACCATATGGGGTCGTGTTCTATAAACTCTTTACAATTGTATAGCGCAGCCTTTTCGTCAAGTATTTTTTTCAGCCTCTCCATACAATATCAGAATGGATTATGCATTAAACGATGCAATTGCGTTTCTCATACCCTCTTCAACTTTGCTGCTCGCAGGCACCAAAGGCAAACGCAATACATTCTCACATTTTCCAAGTATATTCAATGCGAGCTTTGCACCTGCGGGATTACCATCCACAAAAAGCAGGCTGTATATATCGCGGAACGATTCGTCGAGATTACGTGCATTTTCATAATCGCCGGCCTGTATCATCTTTATCAATTCGGCCAACTGTACGGGGAATGCATTTGCAAATACCGATATTACACCAACACCACCCATCTTCATTATGTCGAGGGTTAGTGCATCGTCACCCGAAAGCACATCAAAACCGGCAGGTTTGATATCCATAAGATGAGATATCATCTGGAGATTGCCTGACGCAGCTTTAAAACCTACAATGTTTTTACACTCATGGGCCAAACGAACTGTTGTTTCGGGATTCATATTGACACCGGTGCGACCGGGAACATTATACAAATATATGGGCAACTCGGTTGCAGCCGCGATTGCCTTGAAATGCTGATACATACCCTCTTGGGTGGGTTTGTTGTAATAAGGAACAATGGAAAGGATTGCATCTATACCTGTATAATCCTCGTTTTTGAGTTCCTCAACCACGGCACGTGTGTTATTGCCACCGACACCGAGCATAATGGGTATGCGACCTGCGACCTGCTTCACGATGCGCTTTCGTGTCTCACGTTTTTCCTCAATGGTCAACGTGGGGGTTTCTCCTGTTGTTCCGTGAACACATAGAAAATCGGTACCGCTATCGAGGTGCATCTGCACCAAGTTCTCAAGTGCAGCATAATCAACCTCACCAGTCTGCGTAAACGGTGTAATTAATGCAACACCAGAGCCGGTTATTCTTTTTCGCATCATATATTTTCAAAATCTTTTTTATCGTGACAAATTTACATCAAATATTGCCAACTACATTATTTTTTTCAATAAATCTTTGTTTTATCTTTCAATTTGTAGAGCCATAGAGCATTGCCAAAAACTCATCTTCATCTATTATACTAATATTCAATTTATTAGCTTTTTCAAGCTTGCTTGGACCCATATTCTCGCCAGCAAGCACAAATGAGGTGGATTTGCTTATACCAGCCACATTCTTACCACCATTGCGTTCTATAAGCTCTTTGTATTCATCGCGGGAATGATGACGGAACACACCACTTATGACAATGCTCTTGCCGGCAAGTATATCGCTACGATTCTGAACAACCTCTTCATCGAGCTCAAATTTAAGACCGGCCTCACGTAACCTTGCTACAATTTCCATGTTTGCAGGCTTGGCGAAATAGGAAACAACACTTGTTGCTATGCGTTCTCCAATTTCGTCAACGGCAGTCAGTTGTGACAAGGTTGCCGACATAAGAGCATCTATATTGCCAAAAGCACGTGCAAGGCGTTTGGCAACGGTTGCACCAACGAATCTTATACCAAGCGCAAACAAAACACGTTCAAACGGCACGGTTCTCGATTGTCGCAATGCTGCAACAACATTCTCGGCCGATTTTGCACCCAAACGCGGGAGGAACAGAAAATCCTCTTCATGCAATGAGTATAAATCGGCTACATTTTTAACAAGACCATAATTGAAAAGCAGTTCAACTGTCTCAGGACCTATGGTCTCTATATTCATCGCTTCGCGCGATACGAAATGTTCTATCTTTGTACGCATCTGCGGAGCACAACCAAACTCATTGGGACAATAATGGGCAGCTTCGCCTTCGGCTCGCACCAATGGAGTCCCACATACAGGACACTTGGTAATGAAGCGCACCTTGTCGCCCAACATTATGCGGGCATCGAGATCAACACCCGTTATTTTGGGAATTATCTCACCACCCTTCTCTATATAGACCATATCACCTATATGCAGGTCGTATTTTTCAATTATATCGGCATTATGCAGTGATGCACGTTTTACCACCGTACCCGACAAAAGCACCGGGTCGAGATTGGCAACGGGAGTTACCACACCTGTGCGCCCCACTTGATAAGTCACGTCATTAAGACGAGTCAGTGCCTTTTCGGCCTGAAATTTATAGGCGATGGCCCAACGTGGAGACTTTGCAGTATATCCAAGATATTTTTGCTGGCGAAGAGAATTCACCTTAATCACAATACCATCGGTAGCAACCGGCAGTTCTTTACGAGCAGTGTTGAAGTGGTCGATAAAGGCAAAGACCTCTTCGAGATTACGACACTTACGGGTGGTATCCGATATTTTAAATCCCCAGGCACGGGCAGCCATAAGATTCTCAAAATGACCATCGGCCGGGAGTTCCTCGCCAAGCATATAGTAGAGATACGCATCGAGTTTACGTTTCGCAACCTCGGAAGAATCCATAAGTTTCAGCGTGCCCGATGCGGCATTGCGCGGGTTGGCAAAAAGCGGTTCACCGGATTTTTCACGTTCTGCATTAAGTTTATCGAATACAGACCAAGGCATAAGGACCTCTCCTCGTATTTCAAACTCCTGCGGATAGTTATCACCTTTGAGCACAAGTGGCACCGAGCGTATTGTTTTTACGTTCGCTGTTACATCGTCACCTTTTTCACCATCGCCACGAGTCACAGCCTGCACCAATTTACCATCTTTGTATGTGAGAGATATGGATGAACCATCGAATTTAAGTTCACAGCAGAGTTCAAACTCCTCATCGTTCAAGAAGCGTTTTACTCGTTCATAGAAATCGGCAACCTCACTCTTTGAATAAGTGTTACCAAGCGAGAGCATTGGATATTTATGAGCCACTTGAGTGAAACCTTTGCTTATATCACTACCTACACGTTGTGTGGGAGAAGAGGGGTCGAACAATTCGGGATGTGCCTCTTCAAGTTCTTGAAGTTCGCGCAACAAAGCATCGAACTCAAAATCGCTTATAGTAGGCGACGAGAGGACATAATAGTTGTAATTATGTTCGTGCAATTGACGACGCAATTCCAATATTCGTTCTGCGGGGCTCATATAACTTTAATTTCCATTTAAACAAAAGCCACATATATAACAGTTTATACATAAACATACAAGGCTTTCTGCTCTCTTATTTATTAGAGAGCAAAGGTACTAATTTTTAATGATAAAAAAGCACAAAAGCAAACCGAATTCGGTTTGCTTTTGTGCTTTTTTGTTCAACTGTTTTATTATAACAAAACACTTGTAAATGTAACAAGCAAATAGCTCTTTTTCTTTGTTGCCTGTACAGCCTTTGCCGACACATTGTATGATAATCCGGCTGCACGGTCTATCTTAGTGTATGCACCATTCAAACTAGTGAAGCCGGCACTGAAAAGCATTACCCCATAGTTTTGGAAATCGGCCATTGTGCCTTCGTACAGATAGGTAATTGAATACGTGGAAGCAAGATATCCCTCAGCAGTGAGGTTAAATGTTGGAAAAGCCGACAACAACGGAGCCATCTCCAACTGCTGGTCAGGAGTAAGTTGTTCCATTACATAACCCTTCTTTTCAAGATTCTTGAATGTCATATTCTGCATACTGCAAGAAGTGGTGAGAGTTGCGACAAGAAATGCCGCCATAAAAGAATGAAGAAAAAATCTTTTCATAATTTATTTTTTAAAGTTTATTTTATTCGTTTAAAAACTGCCACGACAAAGACAATCCCAATGGCAAACATATCTTTTTGCAAAGATAGTCATAAACGAGTGAGAAACATGAAACTTATTTCGGATATTTTTCAAAACGGGTGAAAGTATTTTTGTATTTAATACAAAACGCTTTTCTATCGCACCAACATTAACTTATTATTTAGTGTATATTTACAATAATCGCGTCAGTTCCCCGACGCGATTATATGTACAAAATTCGATCTTACTCAACAACATCGTTATTCTCGTTAACCGTGTGTTCCCCATTCTGCTGCAAATTCTGCTGTTGCATCTGTGCTAACAAATCGGGAGATATACCACTCAAAGGAGCACCTTGGGCAACCTGCTCTTCATTACGTTTTATTGCTTCAAGGATTTTTGCAGCAAACGGATAAGAACTATTCTCAAGCATTGTTTTCACATCTACTGCATTTGCACGGAAAAGTTCCATAAGAAAATCGTTGGCAAGCATCTGATAAGCCGGCGTATTATACCCTTCGGAAATAGTCAGGTCTATTTCGGCATTCTGCACCTTCTCGGGGTTATACCATTTTGATTCATCGTTATACTCACTACCGGCAAGGTCTATGTAACGGACATCGGTATAAAATTGCTGGATGGTTTTCATTAATTTCATATCTCGGCGACGACGAAAATTACGAAAACTGTCGAAAAGTCCTTTGAGATTAAGCGATGAGTTCTGCACCTGCTGAGCGTAAAGACTTGCCGGTGTTCCGGCGCGAGGAGCTTGCCCCTGCATTGCGGAGTTTACACCAGAAATCTCGTTTATGAGCCTCAACTGAAGATTCAACAATTCAAAGTCACCTGCCACAGCAGCTCCGCTGTTGTATTGACGCACCACTCCGTCGATGCTCTGTCCGGGTTTCAATTTAACAAACAGAACTCCATTATAGCGCACATATTCATCTATTACCTCTTCGCGGCTCATACTTTCAAATGCATCGTCATCGACGACAAGTACACCTTTTGACGACGTTCCACGTATAAAGTCAATGAGAGTGGCGGTACGGTTTATCGCTCTCTGCTGGTCAATAAACTGCTCCACAAAATTACCAAGTTTACCTTGCACCAGTGGGTAGAGATGCAGTACATAATTGTGCTCGCCGTGCCAATAAGGACTTCGCCCCTCCTGCAAAATATCACCATAAGGAGTCATATAGCGATAATACCAATAGCGCTCCGTTGCAAAAGAGTAATCTATAAGCAACAAATCCTCTTCGGGAAGAGAGGCCGCCTTTGCCTCTTCGAGACGACGACGGTTCTCGGCATCGAGGAGCTTTTTCGTTTCAGGAGTGTAAGGCAAATACCCCCAGGTTCCTTTCTGATTGTCGTTCCAGCAATAGGCATCACGCGACTCTAATTTCCACCCTAAAATTACGCGGCACAGCCCGGTGGAGGATGGAGTATAGAAAGATATTGATTCATTCTCCTCTCCCTGCATTGCACGGCTTACAGAAAAAGAACCATGTGTAACATCCATATAGAGATTTTTCACACGTTCCTTCGCTTCGGGCGTTCGACCGAAAAGAGCTATTACCTGTTCAAGAGGCAGATCGAACAGTTCACCTACACAGGTGAGGTCCCACACACGCACATCTTCGAGGTGGGAATTGAAAAACAGGCGTGATGGATTCACACCATATACCCAGACATCCTTTTGACCGCGCGCCGGATTTACACCATACTCAACCCTTTGCGCCACCATTCCACCATTAAGAAGCAAGCGCATTGTATCGGAATCTATCTCGTCCATCTCGTTTATATCGTGTACATATTCTATGGCAATTGACATCATCTCACCAACACGACTTTCTGCCTGGTCACGTGCCACACAAACAGGGCGTAACAGGTTTTGTCGTATCTGACCATCTATATTGCTAAGAATGGGAGCTATCATATTATTTTTAAGCGGGACTTTACCATTCTTTTTGATGAGTTCACCTTCGGTAATCATAGCAAGCGTGTCGGGGTCGCGAACATAGTCGCCCCACTGGTCGCCGTAGCTGTACATGAGGCTTCGCCGCAATTTGCGGCGAGCCTCTTCGAGCGCGTACCAACAGGATGCGCACTCGTTCAAGAAATCTACGGCATTACCGGTACTCTTCTCCACGACGCCATCGCGATGAGCCGGTTCAGCCTTTACTCTTCTGTTTATAAATTTATTCATCACTGCAACAAATTAATTCAGCAACTCATCATCATCGCGAGATTTGCTACCGTTCTCTGTTTTATTGTATTTTTTATATCTTTTGAGGAATTCATCCATGGTTGCTTCCACGCCATCCTCCTCTATGCTACGCATAACCTCATCGTGTATTTTCTGTCGCATCTCTTTTTCCTGTTGAACATATCTATCGACAACTCTGTTTTTCAAGCCCTCATAGACAGCGGCATCGTCTGCATTGGGATTCACCCTGTTGGTACGAGCCTCATCATCGACAGGACGACTTACATAAAAATAGCCATCACTCTCGGGAGTATCTTGCGAGAGATTGGAAGGTTTATTGAAAGACTTGCGCAACAATTCTTCTTTAAGTTCATTGTCATTTTTACTCACTTTGTAACCTCGCGGAAATGACTCAACTCCAAGTTTTCTCAAATCGCCCGGAAGCGTGTACAAGCCCTGCTTGGACACCTCCTCTATGTATTTTTCCATAAAATCATCAATAAGTTTGGTCTGCTTACGCAAAGTCTCACGTGCGTTTGCTGCCCCCTTTCGTTTAATGCCTACATACAAATCAATTAGCTTTGAGAAAGCCTCGTCATATTGTTTTTCTAGTATTTTTTTCTCAAAGGGAGTCAAGTGCAGTTCTTCAACTTTTTTGTTTGTCTCTAAAAGCTTCATAGAACGATCGTAACCGCCGGAAACCACATTCTTATATATCACATCCATTGGCCCTTCAAGCATTTTATGCATCTCCTTGAAAAGCTCGAGCGACAATTGTTTCTCACGAGGAAAATCTTCGGTTTTTGAGGGGTCGTTCAACATGCGTTCCGTGCTTCCTACAAGACGTCTGTTTTCCACATTTCTCAGCTCTACATTTCCCATAAAAGAGTGATTCTTGCCTACGACCTTGGAGAGTATATACTCATGTATTGTTGGAAACATCTTCTTGAAATTTTCACTTGTACAATGGTATGTCGATCTCAACCAATTTTCGAGCCTATGTCGAAGAGCATCGTTTGTACCACTCTTCTTATAAGCCTCTATTTTATTCACTATGCCCACTGCTTGCAGGTATTCATCATAGAAAGCCTCTTCGGTGTCGGCTCTCAACATTGAAACACTCTTTTCAAAACCCTCGTAATGTTGTATCATCTGCTGCACCGGTTTAACAATCTCCTGAGCTATTCTTTCGGGATTAAGCAGTGCCTTCTTGTTCAAATACAATGTTTTATTTTTATAATCGTAATAACAGGTCTCTTTCATTGACGAAGAGGTTGCCACAGGAATGTTTGCAAGTTCTGGATAGGCTGCATAGAAAATAGGATCGTTCACAACATCCCTCACTTTAAGATCATCAAAAAATGAGGGTATTCTATCATATATATATTGAACAAGTTGCTTGTCGGACTGGCTATATTCAACAACCGGCTTGTTACGTATCATTCGATAAGCATCGGCAAGGTCGCGGTCTTCCAACATAAGTTTATTGTAAACAACATCGTTGTATTGCATATCCCTGTACTCCATCTCGCTACGCCATTCTCCATCGGCACCACGTGCCCAACCTGTTTCTGCCCAGATTTTATCGGGGTCTACACCTTTTTTCTCCATCTCTTTGGCATTTGCAAGTTCAATAAATTCGAACGAACGCCCATGAGGCGATTCCGACAGATTTTGGGCGCCTTTCTCACCTATGAAACGATAAGAGTTACCACTGTTTCTAAAATTCGGAATCGGCGAGAAATCGTCGTATAAAAGATGTTTGTCAGACAACAGATATTCGGGGGTTCCTTCAAAAATTCTATTCTCTGATATTCGTTTCTCTATCTCCTTATTGAATTCGTGAGTATTATAGTATTTTTCACCGAGATGTGCCGAGGGGAACTTGCCAAAAACCTTTGCACGATAATCGGCAGGTGCAGTTCTATTCAGCATCGCCTGGTGATGAGCCGAAAGCATATTGCAAAGTTCCTTTGTTGTAACCTTTGCTTTATCCGATGAAATTATATTCATACGCTCCAGCATATTATTCACATATTCCTTCACTTTGCCCAAGAGATTACGTTCTTTGGAAGTTGGAGCATTCTTTTCGGCAAGGTGTGCAAGATACTCTTCTACTGCTGTATAACCGCCCGCATCGTAGCGTTTTCCAATATCGTGTATTCCGGCACGGACCTCGTTATCGGCCATCTTGTACAAATCCTCATAAAAATCATATATATAATCACCAAACAGATAGGAAAGACCACCATGCCCCACGACTTCGTGTATCACTACACGTTCGAGTTCGCCCATATCTTTTATATTCGGCAAGTTTATATACACCTTACCGGTATAATTATCTATCCAACCTGTTGATACAAGTTTTCTGTTATAATCCAAATCACTTGTTCCCACTTCAATATCTCTCTCATCGAAATAGAAATTCAGTTTGCGACCAAGTTTGGCGGCCATCTCTGACGCGTGCTGCTGATAGCGTTTCATATCCTCGTAGCTGTTTCGCAATCCCGAATAACTCCACGCGTAGGGCTTATCCCAATTTTGAGGTACTTTTATACGACGCGTATATCCATCACCATTACCCTCGGTAAATTCCGGATAGGAATTGCTGTTTAGCCAGCCAGAATCGGAGTCATTTACAAAATTTGTATATCGACCAATCTCACGAGCCTTTATCTCCTCGTTGCCAAGGGAACCGTAAGGAGAATTTGCGCCGGAGATTTCAAGGGCAGCACGACGGTTTGCAGATGTTCCATCTTTCAAAGCCTCAACCTCTTGCTGCATAATTCCAAGATATCTATCAAGAGCCATATTCTCGGCAGGTGAGCAGCGATAAGCCTTGCGGTCAATGGCAGCAAGAAGACTACCTTCGTGCAAGTTGTATTCACGCTCAAGTCGTCTGCGCAGATTGTACAACATCTGCCCTACTCCTTTGTCGCCATAACTTGTGCGGTGGGATATATCGCCAAGCATCTTGTTTTCGACCTCGCTCAGGGGTTGTTCGTTGGCTCTCTTATACATTGCCTCGGCTATATCGTTAACATTGATGCCCTCTTCCTCGGCATAGCGTCCTGCTTGACGGAAGAAATTCTCGCTATCATATTTTCCAAGCAATGCCTCTTCACAACTTGCAATCTTATTCTTGCGAAGTTCTGAACGAATACGCAACAAAAAAGTCTCAAGGTCGGCTTTACTGCCAAACTCTTCTGTGGAGATTCGACGGCCGGCAGCATCGAGCAGCGTAGCTCTGCTTACTCCATCGCTCTCCTGAACCACACAGTCAACCGCCACAGGAGGAGTAGATGTTATCTTGTTTTCCACAAGGTACAGCAGTTTCGAGCGAGTTGAAGCCGAAAGTTCTTTACTGCTCATAAGCTTGAGGTAATCGCTTTTCACGGCCTCTATGCTTTCGGGTTTTTTAGATGCCGATGTTTTAAAAGAGTCTTCAAGTGCTGATATAAAGATATGCGGGTCAACACCGGCATTCGTAAGTTCACGGGATTCAATCTTTGTCAGTCTGAAATTATGTTTCAACTTACCATCGGCACCCAACTTGACACTGCCACCACGCGGACGCCAATGAGCAAGTTTCATTGCACCGAGTGTCGCCATGCTCTCACCATAATTATAGAGCAGGTCTATGGGCTCCACATCCACGCCTGATAGAAATTTGTCGGCATTTGAGCTTAAAGTAAACACAGCCGATTCTGCACCTAACACACCTGCTGAAGAGGCTATTTTCTTGCCGCCCGTAAGACCGCGCGACAACTCTTTAAGCGGGGTTCCTACAGCACCCACGGCAATACCCGTGGTAAAGCCGTGTGCATAAGCATCTACCGCCTTGCCGACATCTATTCCATCATTGAACAGAAGATCGTCGGCCATTGAATTTGCAGCATCGTAACCACCAAGAGTCGCTCCTTGCATCGCTGAACTTTGAGCAATTTTCGCTCCCATCTTACCCACGATTGCACGTTTTATTATGCGCTCGGCCTCGGGTAACTGCATACCGCGTGAAGCATATTTTTTAACGAGGTTTGATGATAACCCTTTTGCTACATTGGATACTGTACCCCCGACAGCTTTTGATGAGACACCGCCAATGGCTGCAAAGGCCGGCATATCTACAACCAAAGAACCGATGCCGGCTGCAAGCCTTTCACCCCTGTTCGCATCGTAAGCTTCAAGACCGGCTCTGTTGATTGCAAAATGCGAACTGCTGGGAGAGTAGGCCTTTTGTCCCAAATCAATGAGTTTACCGGTGAGTGAATTGTCAAAAGCGCTGCGAGCTATATATTCGGCACTGCTTTTGGGAGTAGCTTCATTGATATACTCACCCATTATACGTTGCTCAATGGCGGGTTCAAGCACTCTTTTGCGATATTTTTCAGGAGAAAGGCGGGCATAACGCGCATAACTTCCTGCAATATCATCGAGTTCATCACCGTTGAGTTTCTGTATTGTATTTCGCACCACACGGTGCGGGTCATTTTCATTATGCATAGCCCCGGTGGCAGCAACAGGGTCGGCACCGGGAACCGAAAGATAATTTTTATATGTATCGTAGGCTCTCTCGGCAGCATTCTCCTTTTCTCGTTCAAAGATGTTTTTCACACGACTATCATAATAACCATCGGTTACATCCTTTACTGCACGGTCCGACATTACGAATTGACGACGGCGACGCAATTCATTGTCCTCGGGAACAATGTAATCGCGGGCTGATGCCATATACTCTTTCTCTCTTTTCACAGCATCGACAGGAGCCGACAGACGTTGTTGTTCGGAGTTCATATAGTTCGACAAGTCGCTCATGGAAGAGTTTATTGCAACACGTTCCTCAGTAGGAAATGCATTGAACTCTGTGGAACCATACAGGTTTTCTTTAATTTTCTTGCGTTTGGAATTTCCGTAACCCAAAATTCCATTTTTTTCTTCATTGTTTACCATCATATCTGTTTTTATAGTTTGAGTACCACTGTGGAATTTTTATATTTTTTATTTTGTCGAGAATAGTTCTTTGTTCCCACGGCTTTGTCTGTTGTGGAGGAATATAGGAGGTGGGAGTAAGATATTTGAGAGCCGGTAAAGATGATATGCAGCCCTGCGGAGTTGTTGCAGGTACTTTATTTTTCAAACTATCTGCAGCAATTATTCCTTTATAATCGACAAGAGCACGATGATAACGTTTTTGCGCATCCTCGAATTTCTCCATAGCACCACTTGAGATGTTCTTACCACCAACATTGTAACGCACACCCTTATTACGACCTATGAGCGCAACAAGATTGGTGGCAAAATCGGTAACAGCGGCTATTTCGCTTTTTCGTTTGGCATTTCTGTACTCTCTTCCCGCATCGTTCAGCCGTTGTTGCGCAGCCTCCTTATTTGCATCATAAACACTCTTATACATAAGCTGCCATTAATTATCCGTTTCATTACCCCAGTTCAAACCCATCAGTGCATCCTTGAAAAGGTCGAAGCCGTTTGATGCACTTTCGGCCGCCATCTTTTCGTCGAGCGAGAGATTTGACATCTCATTGGCAGCTAATGCCTGCTTGTTCTGCAAATGGGCAGCATCGACATTTCTCTTTATCGCATCGCTCTGCGAAGCAATGTTTGTCATTAGATTTTCCATCATATTCATACCCTGCTGATTGCGTGCGAGAGCATATTCGGGTGTTGCGCCATTGATTGCCGCGTGCGCTCGGTTTTGCTCATTTTGCCTGCGCAGAGTATTTTCCACCCTTTTTATGGCAGCTCTCGAACTAGAATTATTCAGATAGTCAGCAAAATAGTTTCTGCGATACCAACTATCTTCGAGGCGCGATGCCTTTTGCATTAAATACTCCTGTTTTCTCTTGGCTTTCGCCGAGTCGAACATTCCTTTAACTCCGGAATAGAGCCCCAAAGCCCCATTCAATCCTGATAAAACTGATAATAGAACCATACGTTTTTTTGTGCAAAAGAAATATCGAAACAAAAAAACAAGGTTGCTAATTTGACAAAAAGCGTTAAGGCACAACAAATTATCAAAACAACAACCTGTTTTTTTCACTTTAATATATCTTTGCGTTTAAAGACTGAACCGATGGTAAAAAGTAGAAAAAACGGTTGTGTTACAATCGACGATGTACACAACGAGACGCTGTCACTTTTTCACCGCCTGATACAAAGGCTCGAAAAATTGACAGCAAATTGCGAAGACCCGGGCACCATTAACCAAGCACTGAAAACAACTGCCGATTTTCTTGTCAAGCTAAACAAAGAAAGGGAACAAGGAGAGGATAATATAGGTGCTCTTCTGCAACAAACCCTAAAAGGGATAGAAGGGTAAAGGAATGCAGAATGGGGGTAAAAATTCAGGGCTGCATATAATGCAGCCCTGGATAATTTTATGTAAGTATAAAGTTAAACCAACTTCAATATTTCTTTGCAATAGCGTGGAGAGAGGCAGAAAGGTCGGAAATGGAAATTCCGCGATACGATATATTTCCATCACCATCTATCAAAATAAAATATGGAATCTTATCTATGCCATAAAGTGAAAGAAAAGCGCTATTCCACCCTTTTAGGTCGCAAAGTTGCTTTCCACACATAGAGTTCTCCATCACAGAAGAACGCCAAACTTTGCTATTCCTGTCGATGGAGATACCAAAGAACTGCACTTCGTTGCCATATTGCTCACCCAATGCGGAGAGAGTTTTTTGAGAAGCCATTGATTTTTTATCACCGCTAACCCATACGCTTATCACTACCGGCTTTCCTTTACCCGCATAAGAGGAGAGAGTGTGTTCACATCCATCAATGTCAAGCATAGTAAAATCGCCATAGCGGTGACCGGGTGCATATTTCGCCTGGGCTGAAAAAAGCCCGTTTATATATGCAATCACCCCATCCTTATACTCTGCCGGCAACTTTTCTATAAATTGCAAACCACGCGATGGTTCTATGATGTCTATGTTGTTTTTTATGAAATAAGGAGCCAATATATTACCTATATTACTCTCTATTGCACGATAAAGCACCGTGCGATACTGAAACGAGGCTATGGCCATAACATCGTCGGCCTCTTTTACGCCCATTTCGGAGAGGGTTGGGGTTTCGGCCTTCTTGCTATAATAACGCTTATAGATACGTGAAGCCACCTCCATTGAGTCGCGATATGATTGCAAGACATCATTAAGCGGAGTACCCGCCACGCGATAATACTCGGGAAGAAGCCTTACAGAGACTTCACCACCCTCGGCAATAAAATCGACCTTACGGGCAAGAGTGCCGGATGGATTAAAGACAACAACATTGCAAAATGCAGGAAGTGATGTATTTCCTGTAATCTTGAAATGGCCATTACGCACTACCGCACGGCCTTTGATTTTGGCTACATTGTTTCCATCGGGCTGCATTAGATATACGCTGTCGCCATCACTTAAACAGCCATTCTCCACAACTCCCGCAACACGAATATTATCATTATTGCACGAAGCAAAAATGATGGCAAACATAAAAAGAAAGAATATGTTTTTCATTGATGAAAATGTCTTTATAGTAACGAAAAGAATCAGTTGGCACTGCCGGCAACAATATCGAGAAGTTCGTTTGTTATAGCCTGCTGACGTCCCTTGTTATACTCGCGTACAAGTTCTTCTATAAGGTCGTCTGCATTGTCGGTTGCTACCTGCATAGCCACCATACGAGCCGCATGCTCGGCAGCCGTAGAGTCGAGCAATGCTGTAAAAAGACGCATAACAACAACACGCGGCAAGAGTTCCTGTAAAATAGTTTCGGGTGATGGTTCAACAATAAAATCTCCTGTACTACTAGTGGCATTGGATATTGTATTCAAATCTGCCGGCAAAAGAAGCTCCTGTACCGGCGTTAGTTTAGATGCCGAATGAAAATGAGTATATACAAGTTCTACACGGTCTAATTCGCCGGAAGCAAAACGGTTCATAAGCCCTGCGGCAACATCGGCCACCACGTTATATGACACCGCTGCTGCCTGCTCCTTGAGTGAAGAATTCTCTTCGAACCCCATTCTGCGCAAAGCATCGGATATTTTCTTACCCACGGGAATTAGTTCCACATCAACTCTGTCGGCAACATATTTATCGATAACCTGTTTTGTTTCGCGAATTATATTCGCGTTGAACCCACCACAAAGACTCGAGTTCGAAGAGACTGTGATGATAGCAACCTTTCGTGGTTCACGAACCGCAGTATATACCGTATTCAGTTGCCCGCCACCATTGATGAACGCAGAAAAAATTTCATCGAGCTTTTGCTGATAGGGTCGCATATTCTCTATCACATTCTGGGCACGACGAAGTTTTGCAGCAGAGACCAACTTCATAGCCGAAGTTATCTTCTGCGTGCTTTTCACCGACTGAATTCTTTGTTTTATCTCTTTGAGGTTCATACCACTGCACTAATTAAGCGTTGATGCTATCTCACCCGCTATAGCCTCAATTGTTTTTGCCACGGTTTCGTCAATGACACCCGAGGAGAGAACATCGAGTACATCCTCTTTATGGTTGGTACGCATCTTGTCAAGGAATATTTCCTCAAATTCCGGCACTCTGTTTTGAGGCACTTTGCTCAAAAGATTGTTTACTCCACAATAAAGTATCGCAACCTGCTCGCCTACGGGCATAGGTGTATATTGAGGTTGTACAAGCAGAGCATTGTTACGGCGACCACGATCTATCACCATTTTTGTCACAGGATCCATATCGCTGCCGAACTTTGCAAATGCTTCGAGTTCACGGAATTGTGCCTGGTCAATTTTAAGTGTTCCGGCAACCTTCTTCATTGACTTTATCTGTGCATTACCACCAACACGGGACACGGAAATTCCCACATTCACCGCAGGACGGAAGCCCTGATTGAAAAGGTCACTTTCGAGGTATATCTGTCCGTCGGTAATGGAAATTACGTTTGTGGGGATATATGCCGATACATCACCCGCCTGTGTCTCAATAATGGGAAGAGCCGTAAGTGAGCCACCGCCCTTCACCTTTCCTTTTAGTGAAGAAGGAAGGTCGTTCATCTGTTCGGCAACCTCTTGCTGGTTTATTATTTTTGCTGCACGCTCAAGCAGGCGTGAATGCAGATAGAATACATCACCGGGATATGCTTCACGACCCGACGGACGACGGAGTATGAGAGATACCTCACGATATGCCACGGCTTGTTTTGAGAGATCATCATATACCACCAATGCGTGACGTCCGGTGTCGCGGAAATACTCACCAATGGCTGCACCGGCCATTGGTGCATAATATTGCATCGCAGCAGTATCGGATGCTGTGGCCACCACCACTACGGTGTAATCCAATGCACCGTGCTTGCGCAAAGTATTTACAATAGAGGCAACGGTAGAACCCTTTTGGCCAATGGCAACATATATGCAATAAACAGGTTTGCCTGCTTCATAATTTGCACGTTGGTTGATTATGGCATCGATTGCAATAGCCGTTTTACCGGTCTGGCGGTCTCCGATTATAAGTTCGCGTTGTCCGCGACCTATAGGTATCATTGAGTCAATAGACTTTATACCTGTCTGCAGTGGTTCTGTAACCGGTTGACGGAATATTACTCCCGGAGCTTTACGGTCGAGAGGCAGTTCAAACTTCTCACCCTCAATATCACCTTTTCCATCGAGAGGCTCGCCAAGAGGAGTTATAACACGCCCGAGCATACCATCACACACATCAATAGAGGCTATGCGACCTGTACGCTTCACCGTCATTCCCTCCTTGATTTTATCTGTGGGGCCAAGCAAAATAGCTCCCACATTATCCTCTTCAAGGTTCATTACAATGGCCTTTATACCATTGTCAAATTCAAGCAACTCCTCGGCTTCGGCATTATTGAGACCATATATACGCACGACACCGTCGCTCACCTGCAGCACGGTACCAACTTCGTCATATTTGGCACCATTGTCGATACCCTTCAACTGTTCGAATAGTACTGCCGAAACTTCACTCGGTCTTATATTCATCTTATACTATCTTTCTATTAGTTCTTACCAATTGTTTCTTTATCTCGTCGAGCTGCTTTTTCACGCTAGCATCGAGACGAGTATTGTCGGCTTCACAAATGAAACCTCCGATAAGCGTTTCATCGACAATGTTTTTAACCTCCACTGCCGCTATATCATGTTTTTCTATGATACTTTCAATTTTCTGCTGTACACTCGGAGACAAAGGTGTTGCCGTTGTTATTTTCACTGCCACAATTTTCTTAGCAGCACGATAAATATCTATATACGCATATGCCATATATAACAGATACTCCTCACGTGATGCTTTTGCCACAAGAGTGGCGAAACGCGAAAAGGCCGGAGAGGGATTGTCCACCAGGCTACAAATGAGTTCATTTCGTTCTTTAAGTGCCAAAGAGGGGTTAGCAAGAATCACCGGCAACTCTTTGAAATTGCGCAGCACATCCTTCAACTGCAGCATATTCTTATACACTGCATCTTCGGTTTCCAGCTCCTTTGCGTAGTCATAAAGAGCTTCGGCGTATCGTTTCGATATAATCCCAATGTTCATTATTTATCGCGATCTCTTTGTTGCATTGCCTCATCTACAAGCCTTTCGGTGTAATTCTGCTCCGCAGTTTCCGAGGACAACTCTCGTCGCAACACCTTCTCGGCAACACTTATTGACAATTCTGCAACAGTATTGCGTATCTCACGCAAAGCATCTTCCTTCTCTTGCTCGATAACTCGACGCGCTTCGGCCAGTATCTTACCACCTTCGGCCTCGGCTTTTTCACGTGCCTCGCGCAAAATCTGCTCGCGTGCAACAGCTGCTTCGCGCAGTATTTTTGTCTGCTCCTCACGCGCAGCCTTCAACATTGCTTCACCCTCTGTTTTAATATCGGCAAGCCGGGCATTTGCAGCCTCGGCATTCTTTAACGATTCGTCAATGAAACGCTTACGCTCATCTATCATTGAAGTTATCGCCGGGAAAGCATATTTTGCCAGGATGAAAAACACTATTCCGAATGCTATAAGCATCCAGAAGAGAAGACCTGCATCGGGTAATAAAATAGACATCCTCTACCTTTTTACATCAAAATAACAAGTATCGAAACAAGAATCGCAAACATAGACACACCCTCAATGAGAGCTGCTGCAAGTATCATACTGGAACGGATGTCTCCTGCAACTTCGGGTTGACGCGCCATAGACTCCAAAGCTGTAGATGCAATGCGGCTAATGCCGAATGCTGCACCAAGTACCACTACGCTTGCTGCAAATGCAGCTGCTGCTTTTGCCATACTTACTGCTGCCACTTGTAAAAAGATTGTAAACATAATTTATATTTTTAAAAGGTTAATAATTATCTCGTTCAGTGTTTGTTGCTATGATGTTCGGGTTGCGCAAGCCCTATGAATACAGAAGAGAGCATTGTAAACACAAACGCTTGTATAAAGGCAACCAACAACTCAAGGATATTCATAAAGACTGTAAAAAATACCGATATCACACTCATTGCACCACCAAGATATTCGTTTACGGCTGCCGTAATAAATATGAGGCAGACAAAAACCAACAAAGCGGTGTGACCTGCAAAAATATTTGCAAATAGACGCACGGTCAAAGCAAAAGGCTTAACAAAAATTCCCGTAAGCTCAATAAAAGGCATCAAAGGCACAGGGAATTTGAGCAACAAGGGAACATCGGGCCAAAGGATTTCTTTCCAATACTCTTTATTTCCAAAAACATTTACCGCTATAAATGTACAAAGAGAAAGAGCGAGCGTCACAGCAATGTTACCTGTCACATTAGCACCACCGGGAAAGATGGGTATAAGGCCCATAATATTGCTCAATAGAATAAAGAAAAACACCGTGAGCAGATAAGGCGTAAAACGCCCTGCCTGCTTGCCCACATTGGGTTTTATAACCTCTTCTACCACCATTGTTACAAGTGCCTCCATAGCACCCACAAAACCACGCGGTGCAGTATATTCCGTTTTTCGTTTCTTGTACCAACGTGCCGTGAACAGCATAATTACAACAAGCAGGGCCGCATTCAGAAATATTGCCAGCACGTTCTTGGTTATGGAGATATCGAATAGCGGGCGTGTTTCATTCCCCGCGGCATCACGTTCCACTATTTTACCGGCATTATCTCCCTCGCTTGCGATGTAGAAACCATTATGCGTATCGTAATGGTGGAACACACTGGAAGAAAACAAATTCCACCCGGAACTTTCGCTATAAAGTATCACGGGAAGCGGTATAGATATATGCTTATCGCCCAATGTTGTTATGTGCCACTCATACGAATCGTTCAAATGCTCAAATATAACTTTTGTAGCATCAAAAGGAGCACCACTCTCCTGCGCTGCATACAATTGCCGGCTTGTCGCAGGCAAGAATATGAGCAAAAGGGATAATATGTAATGCAACTTTCTCATTATCTTATTTTATATGTTTCTTCATGTACATACAGTAGGCACACTCGGGTACAAGCAACAACAAATAGTAAAGAATCAAGTTCAACACCAATGCCATAACACTATCGCGCATAAAGAACGCTACCGCTACTGCAAAAATCATTGATACGAAGATTTTTGCGCCTTTAAGACCAAGGATGAAGCGGGTAAACTCTGCACCGCTCATTGAAGGAGTGACCATACATGATGCCACTACATAAAAAAGCCAATAATACAGTGGCACCAACCAACTGCCCGAAAAAAGCAGTTTCGGGAAACAGGTGTGAGCCAGTGTTTCAACAAGCAGCATAGCGATGAACACTGTCAATGTTACCAATAGTATTGTTTTTGTTTTCATAGTTATTTTTCTTCGGTTGTTTCCACACAAGCGGTCACCACATTATCCTTTACTTCGACAAAGCCGCTTTTAATGGATATTTCGCCGCTATTCTCCCCCACCCAACGTATAGTTCCTTTTTTGAGAACAGAGATAATGGGAGCGTGGTTATAAAGCACAGTAAAAGGTTCCAATGCTCCGGGGAGATAGACACGTGCAACACTGCCCGAAAAGCAACTCTTTTCGGGCGAGAGTATTATAAGTTTCATTTCACGCTCGGCCATCAGTATATATGTGTGCAAACTGTTATTTTATCTGTTCAAGCATCTTTTCGCCCTTGGCGATGGCATCTTCAATTGTTCCCACGTTGAGGAATGCCTGTTCGGGAATATGATCAACCTCTCCATTGAGAATCATATTAAAACCACGAATGGTATCCTCTATTGGCACCATGACACCTTTCACTCCGGTAAATTGCTCGGCAACAGTAAACGGTTGCGAGAGAAAACGCTGCACACGACGAGCTCTATTTACTGTAATGCGATCCTCCTCGGACAACTCCTCCATACCAAGGATTGATATTATATCCTGCAATTCCTTGTTGCGTTGCAAAATCTGTTTCACGCGTTGCGCTGTGTCATAGTGTTCCTTTCCCACTATATTTGCATCGAGTATACGCGATGTTGAATCAAGAGGATCCACTGCCGGATATATTCCTAACTCGGCAATCTTACGACTGAGCACCGTTGTTGCATCAAGGTGGGTAAAGGTTGTTGCAGGAGCAGGGTCGGTCAAGTCGTCGGCAGGAACATATACTGCCTGTACCGAGGTAATGGAGCCGTTTATAGTCGATGCGATACGCTCCTGCATAGCTCCCATCTCACTTGCAAGCGTAGGCTGATAACCTACCGAGCCCGGCATTCGGCCAAGCAGGGCAGAAACCTCGGAGCCGGCCTGTGTAAAACGGAAAATATTATCAATAAAGAAGAGGATATCATTGCTTTTACCCTCGGCTGCACCCGCGTCACGAAAAGCTTCGGCTATAGTAAGACCAGAAAGGGCTACCGAAGCACGCGCACCGGGAGGTTCATTCATCTGGCCATAGACAAGGGTTGCCTGAGATTTTTCAACCTCACTATAATCGACCTTTGAAAGGTCCCATTCACCCTTCTCCATACTTTTCTTGAACTCATCGCCGTAACGCACCACGTTCGACTCTATCATTTCACGCAAAAGGTCATTACCTTCACGGGTACGTTCACCCACACCGGCAAAGACAGAATATCCGTCGTGTCCCTTTGCGATATTGTTTATAAGTTCCATGATAAGCACTGTTTTACCAACACCGGCACCACCAAAAAGGCCTATCTTACCACCCTTGCAATAGGGTTCGAGCAAGTCAATAACCTTTATACCTGTATAAAGAATCTCTTGCGCAGTGGAAAGTTCTTCAAACTTAGGAGCCTCACGGTGTATCGGATAGGCACCACTCTTGTCGAGCGCACGCATACCATCGATTGATGAACCGACGACATTCATCATACGCCCTTTTATCTGGTCACCCACAGGCATTGTAATTGGGGCACCGGTGGCTACAACCGACATTTTACGCGACAAGCCCGCGGTGCGGTCCATAGCCACAGTGCGCACGGTGTCGTCACCAATATGTTGCTGTACCTCGAGAATAAGTTCACGTCCATCGCTACATTGTACCGAAAGAGCCTCGTGTATCGCAGGCAGAACCACTTTTCCACTTTCATCTTTTATATCGAAAGTGACATCGACCACTGCACCTATTATTTGGGAAATACGCCCTATGTTTCCTGACATTCTATATATCTTTATTGTTCACAAAAAAACAGCAACATATAAACAATGCTACTCACAGCAAGGTTCCGTAATAAGTTGCCTTGCCCTACACGCAAAAAAAATGCGATAGAAATCATTTCTACCGCAAAGATATATTATTTTTTGAATTTTCCTAACGAATCGCAAGCAAAGAGCGCAATATATTCAATGTATTATAATCGTTCGATTCTGTTCACAACGTGGAACATTGCACAAATATCCCTCTTTTTTATCTTGAACGAAGGATAGTTTGGCGAAACACACCACATAATGCTTTCATCCTCTTCGTCGGGATGACATCGCTTTATCATACGCGACTCATTCGTTACAATCATATATATTTTATCGGGGTCAATATCACGTAACGAATCCACCCTATTCACACCTATGATATCTCCCGAATGAATTTCTGGCTCCAGGGAGCGCAAAAAAACACGCGTCATAAGCTGGAGCAACTGCCGCTACTCGTTAGGCTCTTCACAAAAGCCCGACTCTCTACGCAGCGAAGACATAAGCATGGCCCACCTCACCGAAGTTGGTTTGTGGAAAGCCACACAAGGACGCAAGCCCGAAGACCTTGTACAATCAATCTTCGGCTCAATCGCAAGCGGACCATATACAATGAAAATACTTGAATCAACGGCAAAAGGCGTTGGCAACTTTTTCCACCGAACCTGGATTGATGCCGTGGAGAAAAGAAACAACTTCACCCCGGTATTCATTCCGTGGTACAGCATCGACCTGTATAGCAAACCATTGGGACAGAACAATTATGACAGTTTCATCGATAGCCTCGACGAGTACGAACAACAACTCTTCACACTCGGTGCAACCATTGAAGCCATAGCATGGTACCGCGACAAACGCCGAGAGATGCCCGACGAGTGGCGTCTTTTTTCAGAATTTCCATCAACAGCGGCCGAGGCATTCCAAAGTACCGGACGTCGCGTGTTCCGCATCTCATACGTAAACGAAATGCGCCGCACTTGCGTTCCACCGCCATTCAAAGGCGATATTGTGAGCAAAGGACACTCTACCGACTCACTAGGACGTGTTCACGAATGCACCGAGTTTCGCCCTGCGGCACATGGTGAACATTGCGATGAAAACTCTCTATGGGTGTGGCTTATGCCAGACAAGGAGCCAAACCTTCGCGACCGCTACATTGTCACGGTCGATGTAGGCGGTGTGAGCGACAAAGCCGATTACTCCTGCATTATCGTAGCCGACCGCCTTGCAATGCTCGACGGCGGTGTACCTGAGATTGCAGCATGCTGGCACGGCCACATAGAACATGACCGCCTCGCGTGGAAAGCTGTTGAGATAGCACGGGCCTACAACAACGCTTTGCTCATTATTGAAGCAAACACCCTTGAAACCGAAGGCACCGAAGGCGACAATTTCGAATATATACTAAACGAGATTGCCGGTAAATACAACAACCTGTACAGCCGCACCTCACAACTCGAAATAAAACAAGGCCGTCCTCGCAGGTGGGGTTTCCACACAAACAGTTCCACCAAACCCATGGTAATAAATTTTCTGATAAAAGCCCTGCGTGACGGACTCTACATTGAGCGTTGCCTGCCCACAACCTATGAACTCGACCTTTATGAATTAAAGGAGAACGGCAAGGAAATGGGAGCTGTGGAAGGCAACCACGACGACCGTGTAATGGCAACCGCCATACTTGTGTGGGCATGTTATAACCACCCTTTGCCACACCGCCCTGCCGAAAGTGTAAAAAGCAAAGGACGCACACGCATCATAAGCGAAGCAAGCCTGTAAACAAAAAGTGAGCAACCCAATCGGGCTGCTCACTTTTATCTATATCAAAAATAAATAATTACTTTTTCTCGCCAAAAGGCTGAACCTTTATCCAAGTTTCACCGAACCAAGTATCATTATTATTTGCGGTGAGATACTCCACATACATAATCTTCTTAGCATCGTCCTTAAACTCATATTTAAGACTGGAAATTGTGTTTGTCAGGTTAGGGTTGGTGTAATGGTTGTTTATATACTCCAAATAGTTTCCCTGCGCCGAAAATTCAATCTCACCACTCTGGGTTATATAGGTTTCAGTAACCGAATAAGGTTTCTCCTTTTCACTTCCCGCAACATCAAAGGTAATGCTCACCATAGCAAAGTAAGTATTATCCTGGTTTATGCTTTTAAATATAGGTTTACCTATATACTGCACTGTTCCATCGGGCGCGACACGCTCTTCCACATATTGCCACAAACCATAAACATCCTTATCATTCTTCTGTTGTGCAGAAACATAAGCAGTAGCTGCTGCAAAGGCAAGCACCACGAGTAGCATAATTCGTTTCATACCTGTTATTTTTTGTAGTTACTAATGTTTTTTCTTAAACATTTGCAATGTACGACACATTTTTGAAAAAATAAAAAAAAACAACCTTTTTTTAAGCCGCAGGAGACTATTTATGCATTTATTAGGAATAAAATTGATAACTTCGCGATGTTTTTCTATACACCCAATGAAATATCTTCTTGCATTATTAGGAACAATATCGCTAATACTTGGCATCATAGGAATTTTTCTACCTCTGTTGCCCACCACCCCCTTTCTCTTGCTGTCGGCAGCATTGTATTTTCGCAGTTCAAGACGATTATACGATTGGTTGCTGGCACACCCCCACTTAGGGCCATACATACGCAACTTCCGTGAAAACAAGGCAATTCCCTTGCGGGTGAAAATAGTATCAATAACACTGGTTTGGGGGACACTGCTTTACTGCACACTCTGCATTGCCGAACAAACGTGGCTCAAAATAGCATTCATTCTGCTTGCCACAGCAATATCGGCACATATACTGCACTACAAAACATTAAAATAATTACAAAAGGTTGCCCAAACGGGCAACCTTTACAGTATGGTTCAATACGCTATTTTATCCTCTTTTTCACGCCACAGATTGAACGGTGCTAATGCCTCATCGTGGAGAATATTCTCCACCGGCTTATTCCTGCGATGGGGTTCTAATTCCAGTTCGCGATAGATGAAAGAATCGTCAAAGTCCACAGCTGCCGCATCGTGTTGGTTGGCTCCATAATAAATTTTGTCTATATGGGCCCAATAAATAGCTCCCAAACACATAGGGCAAGGCTCACAAGAGGTATATAATACACAGCCACTCAAATCAAAAGTCCCAAGTTTTGTACACGCAGCTCTAATAGCCGAAACCTCGGCATGCGCCGTGGGGTCGTTATTTGCCGTAACCCTGTTGACACCGGTAGCTACTACCTCGCCATCACGCACAATGACAGCACCAAACGGCCCACCGCCATTCTTCACATTCTCAACAGCCAATGCTATCGCCTGACGCATAAAATCTTCATTCTTCATAACTGTTCTTTTTGTTACACAGGTTCAACAAATAAAAAATGCAATGGTTCACAAAGGAACCATTGCAAATCTAAAGAAAAAATATTTTTTCGTCAACTGTTTTTACCAATAAAACGACTCTCTATATACTCAAAGAACTTGTCTTTGTACATATCGCCGATGGGAACAAAGACATCGCCGTCGTAAACAATGCGCATACGCGAAACCTCAACCACTTTATTTAAATTAACTATATATGAACGGTGGACACGCATAAAAACCGGCGATGTGAGATAGTCCTCAATCTTCTTCATGCTGACAAGCGTCACTATCGGTTTCGCCATTCCATCAACAAAGATGCGCACATACTCGCTCATACTCTCAATGTATTTTATATCGGCAACAGGAATACGCACTATACGATAGTCCGATTTAACAAAGATACTATCGTCCGACACGCAACTCTCCTCCACAGCCGCAACCAGTTGTTTCTTACGGAACAGAAACATCTCGTGTACCTTGTTTACAGCCTTCATAAAAGACTCAAACGAGAAAGGTTTCAGCAAATAGTCAACAGCATCGAGTCGGAACCCCTCCACAGCATATTCAGAATAGGCCGTAGTAAATACAATCATAGGAGGTTCGTGAAGCGAACGCACAAGTTGCAAGCCATTGATATCGGGCATATTTATATCAACAAACATCACATCCACCTCTTCGGCAGCCAACACCTCCATAGCCTCGGTTGCACGGTTACACGCACGTACACACTCCAAAAAAGGTACACGCTCCACATACTTCTGCAACTGCATCAGTGCCAAAGGCTCATCATCAACCAATATACATTTTATCATTCAACACAGGTATTTTCAACATTACACAAAACTCTTTACTGTCTTTTATAATTTCGAGATTATATCCATCGCCATATATCAACGACAATCTCTTCTTCACATTATCGATTCCTATTCCAGAATGTGTGGAACGACTCTCCGAATTATTCAAAGCATTGCAAGAGTTGGCACAATAGAAAGATATATAATTATCGTCCACACTCAAATTCACATTCACAAAAGAATTGCCATTATACGACACACCGTGTTTAAAAGCATTCTCCACAAACGACACAAAAAGCAACGAAGGCATTTCGTAACCGGCGACATTGTCGGGGAAAGAACATTCAATCTTTAAAGAGTCGGTATATCTTAAACGCATCAAATCGATATAACTGTTCAAGAACTCCACCTCCTTGGCAAGCGGCACAAACGACGAAGAAGCATCGTAAAGCACGTGGCGCATCATCTTCGAAAGCTCTATGAGCGAGTTCTGCGCCTTCTCCTTGTCAATATCTATGAGCGCGTGAATATTATTCAGCGTGTTCATAAAGAAATGAGGGTTTATCTGATATTTCAAATAATCGAGTTCTGTGCGCAGTTTCTGTTTTTCAAGTTCGTCGAGATGGTCATCCTTGCGCAGTGTAAGGAAGAAAAGACGCACACTGATATTAAAGATAAGAGTAAATACAATGAGCAGAATTTGCACGCTGTTGGGGTGAATCAACACTTCGGGGTAGATAAAATCGTCCCTCCTGGGTGGTTGTTTGGATATTGTGTAACACACATTGTCACACATCACATCGTGTACCGTCTGTTGCACATGCTCATATTTGGGATAAGCGAACATACGCGGCCCTCTTCTTGGCGGCATCATATCCCGCCCGTTCAACGAGAACTCGTGTTTGTACATTGGTGGTACTCTTTGCTCGGGAACATCAACAATTGATGTTACGAGAAGGAAAGCAAAATACACCAATACAATAAAACATATAAGGTATATAACATAATGCAGTCCTCCCTTTCTGTAAAGGAAGAACGGCATTAAGATATTATTGTTTATGAAAAACAATACAAAAGCAGGTAACAGATAAACCCAGAACTTCAACAAATGATCCCAATCGACCGTCGATGAAGTAATATTCAGCCCCCAGAAAGGAGATAGAATGACTGCTCCCCAAAAAAGGAAGTAAATCAAATATTCTGTTGTTCTTCTGCTTTTATTCATCATTGGAAACATTTTCGGGTGGCAAGTTAACTATTTTCTTACGGCTACGAAAGTAAAATCGACAAACAACCCGAAAACACCGACAAAAGCATTACTTCACTGCCTTAAAGCTCATATCTAGCCCCATAACAGAGTGAGTGAGTGCTCCCACCGAAATGTAATCCACACCACAGAGAGCATAATCGCGCAAAGTATCGAAAGTGATACCACCCGACGACTCTGTCTCGTAACGGCCTGCGACCATCTCCACTGCCTTACGTGTCTTCTCGGTATCGAAGTTGTCGAACATAATGCGATGTACACCGCCAAGGTCGAGAACCTGCTGCAACTCATCGAAGTTGCGCACCTCAATCTCAATCTTCAAATCCTTGCCCTTCTCTTTGCAATACTCCTGGGCACGTACGATAGCCTCTTTGATACCTCCGGCAAAATCAACGTGGTTATCTTTGAGAAGAATCATATCGAAAAGACCAATACGATGGTTAACGCCACCACCAATGCGCACAGCCTCTTTCTCCATGATACGCATACCGGGAGTAGTCTTGCGAGTATCGAGCACGCGAGTGTTAGTACCCTCGAGTCTTTTCACATACCTACGTGTCATAGTGGCAATACCGCTCATACGCTGCATTACGTTAAGCATCAGACGCTCTGTCTGCAACAAAGAGCGCACGCTACCTGTTACATACATAGCAATATCGCCTTTCTTCACCTCGGCACCATCCTCAATGAGCACCTCCACTTTGAGGCTTTCGTCGAAACGGGCAAAAATTCGTTTTGCCATCTCAACTCCGGCAAGCACACCATCCTCTTTAATGAGCAACATATTCTTACCCATAGCATCGGCGGGGATAGAAGAAAGCGTTGTATGGTCACCATCGCCGATATCCTCGGCAAACGACAAGTCGATAAGTCTGTCGATAAGTTCGTCTTTAATATTCATAGTAGAAGATATTTTTTGCGAAGATAGACAAATCTTCTTATCTTCGCAACCAATAAAGATAAAAAAACACGTATGAAAATAACCCTTCTTGTCGTAGGCCGCACAGTAGATGCAAACATCATTGCCGGCATAAAAGACTATACCACACGCCTGAGCCACTTCGCACAATTCGACACCGAAGTAATACCCGAACTCAAGAACGCCCGCAAACTGAGCGAAGCACAGCAAAAGGAACAAGAGGGCGAACTCATACTCAAAAGCCTGCAAGCCGGAGATCGTGTGGTACTGCTCGACGAGGGTGGCAAGGAGTACCGTTCCACCGAATTTGCCGCGTGGATTGAACACAAGCAAAACATATCCACAAAAAGATTAGTTTTCATTGTAGGAGGCCCCTACGGTTTCTCGCAAAAAGTCTATGATGCAGCCCACGAAAAACTATCGCTGTCAAAGATGACATTTTCTCACCAAATGATACGCCTTCTCTTTGTGGAACAGCTATACCGAGCCTACACAATCATAAACCACCTACCATATCACCACGAATAAAAAAAGTTGTGGCAGCGCGTTAGAACAGCCACAACTTCTTTTTATAATATAATTGTTATTCCCCTTGTGAGGGTAACACATACTGGCAACAACCCACATCAACAAATCCGGGCTCGCGAATGTTGCCCTCCATATCACGGAGAAGTTTCTCATTGCCAAGCACAGATTCACTTCCACACGAACGAGCCGTTGAGATTTCTGTCAGGTGGAAATCGTAATAATAAATATCGTGATTGATGGTGGTAAAATGCTCCTTTCCAAATGGAGATACAGATGCCGCATCTACAACCACATTCACAAAACGCTCATCTCCCTCGGGTACCGCAGTATTTATAAGAGAATTCACAAAACTGCAATTACTCTCGTTCTCGTCTGAGAAGTAACCCATAAGTTCATCATCTTTTGAACCTGTGATTATACAATTTACGAAATTGGCAGCATACAAAGGAGCAGCGTCCAATCCATTGTAATTATACAAAGCAAGAGCCACATCGCGTGTCTTGAAAGCAAAGAAGTTTGCTATGGTGCAGTGTGTAAAATCAACATTACCACCAACCACTTTAACACAATTGCCGCCGGCATTTGCTATGAGAGTATTTGTAATTTCGGACTGCGCCTGTACAAGTTCCAAAGCATGGCCGTAGAAGTTCTCCAGACGCGAAGCATTCATCAAAAGGCGTTGTGCCGAAGCATCGCCCGCCTCCACCTTTATACCATAGTTCGCACTGTGAATGTCGCAATACTCCAGTACATTACCATTACTTGTAGAAGCAAGCTGCATACCACTCCACTGCCCGGGCAAACGGTCATAAGGAAGATAACTGAAAATGTTATCGGTTCTGTCGCCACGGAATGTTATAGGGCTATCCACAGCACCAACAGCATTCAATGTTCCACGCACCACCATAGGCACCTTGTCGTGGAAATAGAGCGTAGTTCCCGGCTCAATAGTCAATGTCGCCGTTGGAGCCACCACAAGACTGTCGTACACAACATAATGCCCGCGGGTAATAAGCGAGTCGCTACGCACAGTGACACCACGCATAAACTCCACATCGCGCCCATAGACAACCAGGTCAATAACCTGCTGCACACCGCTTTCAAGAGTGAAAAGTATTTTATCGGCGTGCAATACCGGGCCATCTGCACCATTCAAGGGAGGTGTAACCTCAACAAACACATAAACACTGTCTCCACTACGCACCTCTATATCGCGCACAGCAGTACCATATTGCCCATCGACCATCATTCTGAAGCCCGATGCACCACCCTCGGCAAGTTCTACCGAGAGAATTCTCAAATCCTTGTCGTTGAAGTTATAGACCATCGCACCGCCACGTGGTGAGCCCAACGTGGTAAAAAGCGTATCGAAACAGATGGAGTCGCATGAAAGAGTCAGACGATGATTGATATCCGTAGAAAAATCGGCATCATCGTTGCACGCAACGATGATAGCCGAAAAGAGTAATACCGATAGTATTTTATTTAAAAATCTCATTTACCTTATTTTCTTAAATTTCACAATACAATAATAACGAACAAAAATCCGAATTATTGCAAAAGCTTTATTTAAGAGGAATATTTTCGAGTACAGCAACAAGATGATGCCACCAACGCTCGGTCGAAGGTATGTTCAAACGCTCGTCGGGAGAGTGTACGCCACGCATTGTGGGACCGAAAGATATCATATCGAGCCCGGGAGCCTTCTCAAGGAAAAGACCACACTCGAGTCCCGCGTGAATAGCCTTGATATTCGCTTCGCGACCAAAAATTTCTTTGTAGGTATCGCAAGCAACCTTCAACACGGCCGACTTCACATTGGGCTTCCAGCCTGGATAACCGCCATTGCACTCTACCGCAGCACCACCAAGTTCAAAGGCTGCACGCACAGTGTCGGAAACAGCATTGCGCGCCGACTCAATAGAACTGCGCTGGCTGCTTACAATTGTTATGGCATTCTCCGATGTACGCTTTATTGATGCAAGGTTGCTCGATGTCTCAACAAGACCCGGCATATCCTGGCTCATTGCAAACACACCGTTGAACGCAGCATTCACAGATTTTATCAAACCTTTCGCCACCACAGGGTCAATGCAACGACTGGTGGGTTCAGTGCTTTGAAGTACAAAACGTGCATTAGGCTCTGTAACGCTGAACTCGTCCTGCACCTCGGCTGCAAAGATATTGAAATCAATGCGCACCGACTCCTTGTCGGTAGCCTGGACAGCTATCACCGCCGAAGCATCTCGCGGAATTGCATTATGCAAGCTGCCACCCGAAATATCGCAAAGATAGAACTCATATTTATCGGCAACGCGCGACAAGAAACGGCAAAGCAATTTATTGGCATTGGCACGTCCTTTCTCTATATCATCGCCCGAGTGTCCACCTGTAAGCCCCGAAATGTCTATTTTCATATAGAACATATCATCGGCTACCGGCACCCACATGTGTTTAAAGACAGCCGTAGTCCGCATACCACCCGCACAGCCAATGAAGATATCACCCTCGTCCTCCGAGTCAAGATTTATGAGAATATCACCTGCCAAGAATTCCGGTTTCAACATCTCGGCACCGGTAAGACCGGTCTCTTCGTCAATGGTAAAGAGGCAGTTTATGGGACCGTGTTTCAAATTCTTGTCGGCAAGTACCGCCATACCCGCAGCAACACCAATACCATTATCGGCACCAAGTGTCGTACCCTCGGCTTTCAACCACTCGCCATCAACGAAAGTCTTTATAGGATCTTTTGTAAAATCATGTACCACGTCGGGACGCTTGTCGCACACCATATCCATATGGCCCTGCAAAATCACAGTTTTACGATTCTCATAACCGGGAGTAGCAGGTTTCTTTATAACAACATTTCCCACCTCATCGGCCAAAGTTTCAAAACCAAGGCTTTTTCCAAAATCCTGAAGAAATTTAGAAATCTGCGCCTCGTTCTTTGAACCATGGGGGATTTTACACAACTGCAAAAAATAGTCGAACACAGCTTTGGGTTCCAAATTTATATTTTCCATTCTATTACTGTTTAAATTTGTTAATTTATAATCACTCTTTGTAAAATAACTTTAATAATCGAAATATTTACATTCTTTTTGACATTTTTTCGCCCACAAAAGGCATAAAAACAGACAAAAAAGTTATCTTCGCACCGCATTACAAGGGAAACACACCTGAGGGGCCTCAAACCTCAACATCCTGTCTCCTTGCAGCATAATATATTGCTTTACAAATATAAAGGAAATGTTTAAAACTTTACTATTAACGTTGTTAATAATTGCTATAAGTTTTGCTTTATTAGCAATTACCATAATAATAAAAAAGAACGGGAAATTCCCCAACACACATGTCGGCGGCAACAAACACATGCGTAAAAGAGGAATAAAATGCGTACAGTCGCAAGACAAAGATGCCCGTCGCGACAACCACATGGCAGTAAATGAAACAAGAAAAAAACAATAAACAAACTATGAAAAATTTCAAGAACCTTACATTAATTGCAGCAGCAGTAGCCGCAATATTTACATTCACACAATGCAACAAAGGAGACAACACCCAAGTTGCACCTTCACCCGCAGTATGCGAAGGAGCAAAAGGAATTAAAATCGCATTTGTCGATATTGACTCACTGCTCAGCAACTACGAACTGTCTGTAACCATCAACAAAGAGATGTTGCGCAAGGAAGAAAATATGCGTATGACTTTGAGCGAAAAAGCAAAAGACATACAAGCCGATATCGAAGACTTCCAACGCAAGCTCGAGAACAACGTATATGCAACACAGAAACGTGCCGAAGAGGAGCAGAGCCGCATAATCAAACGCCGTGAGGACTACGACAAACTCTCGGAGCGCCTTGCTAGCGAACTCGCTGCGGAAAGCCAGAAGAACAATGTAATTCTTCGCGACTCAATAAACGCTTTCCTCGATGAGTACAACAAGGTTAATGGCTACGACCTCATCATCAGCCGCGTGGGCGACAACCTGCTTTACGCCAACAAGGCACTCGACATAACCAAAGATGTTATAAGCGGACTTAACAAGAGATACCAGGATAGCAGAGATTAATAAGCTAACAATCATAACAGAAAACGCTCAAACTTAATGTTTGGGCGTTTTTTTATTATCCATTCAATACTAGCTTTGAAGTAAGTTGAAATATTGAGCGGACTGATGGGTTAAATTCTCTATTTACATGCTCGATATTTTGTGATATATTCTTTCTATTAAATGTTTAATCGCAAGAATAATATGTAGGGCACGCATCGGTTTCCCCTACAAGAAAACAACGAGATTGCATTTGTAAAAACAACAAAAAGCAAATAAAAAAGTGGCGCAACCACCTGTACGCCACTAAAACTATTACCTCCAACCTTCACTCGGCAAATTACTAATTGCCGGAACATCCCCTAAAGGCATAAACCCTGCGGGAGGGGGTGGAGGCATCTTGCCTTCAGCACCACTGGGAAAGCCTTTACCGACAGATTTAATAGTATCGGGGTTTATAAAACGGGCATCGCCCTTACCATCTATAATAGCAAGCAAGCCACCCTGCTGCCATCTGACAACATCGCCGGCAGCCTGCGCCACAGCCGACATATATAGGCCACACCCCATAGCTGTGCCACCCGACACGGTATCACTCAAAAACATTGAATATTCACCGCCCTTTTCCATAGATGGAGAAGAAACCACAAAAGAAGCATTGCTCAACGAACGTGGCAAGCGATAAGACAGTAACACCTCGCCATCGCCATCGGCGACATTAAAGAAACGCCCCTGTATAGCCTCAACACCACACCACGCAACAACCACAGCATCGGTATCGTGGTTTTTGGGAAGCGAAGGCGACATTCCAAACGAGCCGCCCAAAGTGAGGAATGTACCGCCACGCAATGTAAAATCACGTTCAAAGTCACAATCCACACCCTGTTCGGGAGTATGCGAACCATTCGCAATTAGCACACCGCCATTTATACAAACCTTCGCATTGCTATCGATACCATCGTTCGCTGCCGAATATGCAAAAACACAACCGTCATCAAGCACAAAGTCGCCACCCGAGTTTATTGCATCGTCAAAAGCACAAACATACAACCTTGCATCCTTGCCCGATATTATGATGTTGCCCTTCGACTCCACACCCTCGCATCGCTCGCCCTTGCCCTGAACAAGCACCTCAATGTTACCACCCTTCACAAGAATCGTGCTGTCACATTTGATACCTTTCGCCGATGCGTGAGCGTTGAGGTCTATCGGATGTACCACATCGTTTCCTGTAGTTTTTACCGACACCACACCACCATCTATCTGCAACAAACCGTCGCAATTTATGCCTTTACCCGCATCGCCATCGCTCACAAGCGACACGTTTGCATTATTTATATATGTATCAAGTGTACTCTTTATACACGACGACGAACTATAATCGCTCTTCTTTTCGGCATAGATTGCACCACCCGATGTATGTACTTTAAGTTCACCACCCAGAAGAAAAACCGACTCTTTGCTCTTGAGTCCCTTTGCCGCAGCACCTTGCAGATCGGCAACTAGCGTGCCACCATAAAGATATATGTTACGTGCAGTAACAGCATCGGACTTGTCGGCAGCAGAACCAATGGTAACAGTACCATCAAGCATAATAAAATTGCCGTTCTTCACTTTAACAACATCCTTCAACGCAGTTGCAGCAAGCTCGCCCTGTGCAAACACCACACCCTTTGTTGCATTCACCGCCGATGCCGCGGCATAATCCACAACAACACGCGCGCTATCCACATAGATAATACCTGTCGATGACAATGCATCACGACGCGTAGCCTGCAAATACAAATCGACACCGCCACACAAAACAGCATCACCCATCAGCATCATTGCAGCCGATTGCTTACCAACTACTCCTGTCACAGAAGGCTCATCGCTGAATGTGGCAACCGAGCCACTAATATAAATTTTCTCTTTTGAAGAGACAGCAAATGCATCGCACCCCACAGAATGAATTTTAACTCCATCGAGAGTGAGCAAAGGAGAACGCTCGCTAATCAAAGTAAATGACCCCCTGTCGGTAGCGCCACAAAGCACATACTCCACCCCTTGCATTGCAGAACGCAACACCACATCGGCACCATTGACTTCGGCCGTAACACCGGCAGGTAATGACGACACCTCGACCTTGCCACCCTTGAACTCCACAACCACTTTTGTTGCGTAAGCCTCGGGCACAAGTTTCACATCAGCAGGCAATTGCGGAGCCTGCAGTGGGATGTTTTTTATCACATCACTCTGCTCCTGCACCACCCTGCCATTGCATGCTGTCAAGAGCAGGCAAACAAGAAAAAAAGCAATCTTCTTCATTGGGATAAGCTAATAAATATGATGGCTCGCCTTCAAGAGCGAGCCATCTGTAATATTCTATAAATCAATAGCGTCTTTTAGGCTTAATCATATAAGGAGCAATCATCTTTTCGGGACGCAACAACTCATCGAGATCCTCTTTCGATATAAGCTGCTCCTCGAGCACAAGGTCGTAAATGCTACGGTTCTCCTTCAACGCACGCTTCGCAATGCGGTCTGTGTTCTCAAAGCCGATAACAGGGTTAAGCGCAGTAGCAATACCGATACTGCCAAGTACCAACTCCTTGCAGTGACCCTCGTTGGCGGTGATGCCATCGACACAAAGCACGCGAAGGCGTGTAAGACCTTTGAGCATCATACGTATAGACGAAAGCATAGAGTGAACAATAATAGGCTCCATAGCATTCAACTGCAACTGGCCTGCCTCGGCTGCAAAAGTAACAGTGAGGTCGTTACCAATTACGCTGTAACAAATTTGGTTCACAAGTTCGGGGATGACGGGGTTCACCTTACCGGGCATAAGGTTAGAACCGGGAACCACAGCAGGGAGGTTAATCTCGTTCAAGCCGCAACGAGGACCGCTGGCAAGCAAACGAAGGTCGTTACATATTTTAGAGAGCTTAACAGCCAAACGCTTCAAAGCCGAAGAATACATAACCGAAGAACCGGCATCGGATGTAGCTTCAACAAGGTTGCCTGCAAGCACAAATTTCTTGCCGGAGATTACACGCAAAGCATCTACCGCTGTATGTGAATAACCTGGTACAGTGTTGATACCTGTACCAATGGCCATAGCACCAAGATTAACCTCAAGGAAAAGGCTTGCAACCTCGTTCAAGCGACTCACCTCCTCGTCGAGAGTAACGGCAAACGCCTCGAACTCCTGTCCTAGAGTCATAGGTACAGCATCCTGCAACTGGGTACGACCCATCTTGATAACTTTGTCAAACTCCTTACCTTTTGCACGGAACGCAGCTATAAGACGCTGAAGCTCGCGAACAAGGTCCTCATTGTGAAGAATGAAACAGAGTTTGAAGGCTGTGGGATAAGCATCGTTGGTCGATTGCGAGAGGTCGACATGCTCTGTGGGGCTGCAATATTGATATTCTCCCTTATTGTGACCCATAATTTCGAGCGCACGGTTCGCAACAACCTCGTTGATGTTCATATTGGTAGATGTACCCGCACCACCCTGAATGAGGTCGATGGGGAACTGGTCGCTCAACGCGCCCTCCATAATCTCCTCACAAGCCTTTTTAATAGCTGTACCAATCTCTTCGTCGAGCGAACCCAACGACACGTTGGCGTGAGCGGCTGCCCACTTGACCATAGCAAGCGCCTTAATATAATAAGGGTGTTCGCCAATAGACAAACCACTAACATCTTTAAAATTAACCAATGCTCTCAAAGTTTGAGCGCCATAGTACGCATCTGCGGGCACCTGAATTTCGCCCAAAGAATCGTGTTCAAGACGTGTTTTCATCTTCTATATAATTTTAATAAGTTTCTGTTTAATAAAGAGCCCCAACAAAGAGCCCATAAAATCACCTTGCGAAGATATAAATTAATTATCTTTTTAATGCAAAAATGACTTTTTTTTTAATAAAAAAACACAAAAAGAGGCAGATATTTGACATTTGAACAAAAATTAAATACTTTAGCTGCGTTAAACACTGCAAACATAAGCATCACTATGGAAAAAAGTAAAATAGCTAGCGCTGCACTCATAGCCATTGGAGTTGCAATAGGCGGTTGGTTCATCAAAGCTGGAATTGACAACTATTCGAGCAAAGACAGGTATGTAACAGTAAAAGGCCTTGCTGAGCGTGAAGTAAAGGCCGACCGCGTTGTGTGGTATCTCCCCTACAAGTGTGTAAACAACGACCTTGCGCAACTTTACAAAGAGGTTGAAAGCAACAGCGAAGCAATAACAGCGTTCCTCAAAAGAAACGGAATAAGCGATAGCGAGATTATAAATTCGGCGCCACAAGTGCGCGACCGCATGGCCGACTACTACAGCAGCAACGAAATAAAATACCGCTACCAGGCCGAGGCTGTTATCACAGTTATATCGTCACAGGTAGATAAGATTCTTTCCTTGATGAAAAAACAGGTGGAGCTAATGAAGGTGAACATCGCCATAACCACCGACTACCAGTACCAGCCACGTTTTGAATTCACGAACCTTAACGAACTGAAACCGGCGATGATAGAAGAGGCCACTCGCAATGCCCGCGCCGTGGCACAAAAATTTGCCGAGGACTCGCAGAGCCGCCTGGGCGATATACGCAATGCCAACCAAGGACAGTTCAGCATCTCGAGCGACGAGACCACACCACAGATTAAAAAAGTACGCGTCGTAACCACAATAGATTACGCATTGCGGTAATAATAAAAGGGGGTTCACCAACTAACAAACCACTAACATCTTTAAAGTTAACCAATGTTCTCAAAGTTTGAGCACCATAGTACGCATCTCCGGGCATCTGAATTTCACCCAAAGAATCGTATTGAAGACTTGTTTTCATCTTCTAAATTTTCTGCTTGAATAAAGAGCCCATAAAATTACCTTGCAAAGGTGATAAATTAATTATCTTTTTACTCCACACACCCGCATAATATTATAACCCCCAAAGTTTTTTTTACAACTTTTGGGGGTTATACCATTATTAAAAACGAGTTGGTTACTCTTGTGAATTTAGAAAATCCTCAACTACTTCATCCTTAATTACCAAAACTCTTTTTCTTAACGAAGAATCGTATTTGGTAAGCCTGCTTGAATTTCTCTTATAATATTTAAGAGCTGCTGCATTATCAGCATTTTGGATAAGATGTTTTAGAATCTGTATAATACCGGTTACATCTGTCGCATATTTAGCAGCCTTATCTACGTTGTTGTTAACTAAATAATACTCAACTAAATTTGATGTGGTTTGAGAAAGATGTGTGGCATTATCTCTTACATTCACATAGCTTCGCAAATTATTATAGAGGTTTTCAACTTCTATAATTCTTCCTTCTGCGATCAATTCATCGATAAGTGTGAGATACTGGTCGGAAATCAACTCGCCCATCTCGGGTGATTTCTTTAAATAATCCAATGCTTTATCTACATTCTTATCTTCAACAGCATTAGCAAATCGAACCGCATAAGCTTCGGGTGAGACATCTTTTGCAGGAATTATCAAAAGTAATATAAACAAAAAACCCAGAACAACACCAACTTTTGCAAATATCGATGCCTTCTGCCACCAGTTCAATATAAATTGTTTTTCCAGCTTTTGCAATTCATTTTCATACTCACAAACTTTTGCCATAACTGCTTTTTCATTGGCAAAAGCAATTTTGGCTCTGTTAATGACCTCTTTTTGTCTTGCTCTCCACTCAGCTGTTATTACAGAGTTCTTGGCTGTTGCTTTAGGCTGGATATATATAAGCAAATCCAAAATTTCCTCTTTTATCTGGGGAATTGCAAAAGATTTTATAATCTCCAATTGCATTGCCTTTCGTTTAGAGTCTCCATATCCCCCCTGAAAAACAGACAAGAACTTACTCTCCAGTTCATCTACAACCTTAGATGCCTTGCTTTGAAAGTCATAGCCACATTCGGGACATTGCGCGACAAATGCACTTCTCAACGCTCCGCATGCCGGGCATTTACTAATTTCTTTTTGCATAAGTTATTAAATTATTTGAACCAGCTTGCAACTTTATTAGACAGCCCATTAAAAAAGCCATCACTTGAACTATCATTATGTGCAGTATTTTTGCTCATAACAGAGACAATACTTTTAACCTCATCCAGAGCCATTTTCGCAGCATCAGCACCTGTACGTGCACGTTCCATTGCTACCTCGTAATCGAAATTAGATTTTTGCATTCTGTATTCGTGGTTGTTTTCTCTTTCTGCAATTACGTCGGAACGTTCATCATCGTATTGCTGCATCTTGAATTTCCATTTTCTTTCTTCAATTTCTCTTCTTCGCGCAGCTATTGCATTATAGTGACCTTCTATGGTCTTTACCAGAGTTCTGCCCTTGGGAGCTGCTGCAGAAAGTGGATTAATCTGAGCCAATAACTCTACGACCTTCTGTGCAGAAGCCTCGTTTTTAGCTGTGGTCCACTGTGAATAAGCCTCATTATAGAGTTTATCTCCTTCCAAGTCTATCTTTTGTTGATAAACCTGGCCTATTTTTTCATAGGCTTTCAAATAAGCATCTTTGCAAACCTGAGGAACCGCGGCTAATTTAGCCATAGCTTCATCATAATTTTGAGATTGGGCAAGAGACTCTGCATCGGCCAAAATAAAATCTATTTGAGAGTTATAGTACTCGATTATTCTCTCTTTACCTTCGTTGATACACTGAACTACTGCGGGATTATTTGCCTTAATAGCTTTAATGGCATTTAAATAAGCTTTTGTTTCATTCTCACCAACGCCTTTAACCTCAGGAACCTCACAACTTGAAAACAGCTCACCGGTAACAGCATCACCAATGTATATTGTTGGAGCCAATGTAAGTGCTATCATTGGAGGAGTTGTTGCTGTAAAGTCTTTTGATATTTCAGACAAGTTTGCTGTTATAACAAACCTCTTCTCCGCTGCATTTCCTGCCATACCATGTTTTGCTGCAATCTGAGAAAGTTTGTTATTCAAAACCGATGCTGCGTATGAAGGAATATTTGCATTTGACACAACATAGGGAGTCAATACAATTCTACCCACATCGTCGGTCTTTGACAAATTATTCTGTGCATAAGAAGTTAATGCACATAGAATTCCTAGGACAGGAAAGAAAATCTTTACAATATTCTTTTTCATAACAATCGTAGCATTAAGTAAAATATATGTTTTATATAAAACCAGATTTATAACGAATGATTGATGATTAGTTTCCGCCAATCACTAATTGAGCTTGTCCCAATCCCTGCATCATCAACTTTGATTCTACCCCATAAGTATCTTTGAGATATTTTCTAAGCATATTGACCCAACGACGCGCATCGACAGCTCTAACCCTACCGTTTTCCTCCATTTCAAGGGGTATTCTAACCTCTTCAAACATCATCTGATTTTCTGTTGCGACAGAAGTGTTGAATCGCCCTTGTACAGTATTGTCGGCCATCCAGTTTTCAATAATTGCACTTAACATCTCTCCGTCGAATTCCTCCTCAAGGTCATAATCAATATTGTCCCATGTCTTAATTCTAACGACAATTTCGCGACCATTGGCAAACAAGTCCTCAAAATAGCCCTGCAATTGAGAGTTGAAAGGATCGATGTGTGACAACACAGCCTCTTCGAGCAAAATAGGCAACTCAGTAGTGAATGAGGGGCTGCCGGTTCCCGATGCACCGGCAATCTGTTTGTCGGTATAAGCATCAAGACCTTGCAAATTGAATGTAAGTGAGCGTTTGGGACCTGTCTGGTTTATAGTATAGGTCAACTGCATTATAATATCCGCTTTTGCTACCTTTTTAAGTTTATCCATAGGAGTTTCAGCAACAGCACCACCCTCTTTGCTTGAAAGCATTGCATCTTCAGCAGCCTGGTTTCTCAAAGTTTTAAGTGCAGACTCCAAGTTTTTGAGAGGGAAACCGCGCTCGGTCATCATCTCATTTATCTTGCTTATTGCCAACATCAGGTCTGCATCATTCTGCAATGCTGCATCATAGTTAGGTACAGTGATAGGAGTACCCTGGTTATCAAAAGTCTGTGTGTAACCATTCTTATTACACCACAAGTCACTTGGCACTACCATAATAGTTGGTTTTTTTGCCTGTGCAAACATAACCAATGTTACAGATACAAATAATAAAGATAGAATAACTTTTTTCATAATATAGATATTTAACTTATTCGTTGAGTTAAATAATTATTGGGGATTGCAACAATCCCCAATAATTAATAAATAGAATTGCCTTATTCTTATAAGAAATTTATATTAAAAACCGGCTCCAAGAGCTTTTACAATACCAGCCGCTTCCATTTCCTTTCTCAATGCATCTTTTGCAACAGAAACTCGTACACCAATCTTGTATTGCTTGCCAACTTTAATTATATCACCGGGGGCAGGAATTCCATTATTTACGAAGTTAATATACTTCATATACTTACCACCATCGGCAAAGAATTCTTTGAAATAAGTTTCGTATGTCGATTCAGCATTGACATCTCTTACAATAGCCTTTTGAGCAGGAACTCTTGCTGTATTATTGTTCAATGCAGAAACGCCTTTAAACAACACACCATGAACTGCATTTTTACCGGCCTGAGTAATTGCCACATTCTTGTTCTTTGAATAAGACCACACTTTTACAAGGATTGAGCCTTGGGTTGCCTGGCCAATAGTGGGCTCAATCTCATACTGCCATGTCAATGTGGCTTTATCGGCAGCTTTCTGTTTGGAACTTGCACACGACGCCAAAAGTATAGCCGCGCATATAACAAAGGCCGCATTAAGTAACTTTTTCATAATTATTTATTTGAATAAGTTGTTTTTAATCAGTTTATACAAACTCTTATTATTTCTTTACAACCTGTTTTACAACCATACCAAGGGCAGCTTTCTTGTTTGCGCTCAAAACAGTTCCCTTAACGCCCTCTTCCTCGGTTTCAGTTTTTGCACCGTCGGTAAGTGAATATCTGTTATCCCAGATACCTTTCTTGTCAACTTTCACAACACCTACAGACTTCCACTCAACTTTGTTTGTCTTCTCGTTCAAGATAGGCTCAAGAAGGTTGAATTTCTCACCACCCTCGAGGCCCTCTTTCATACCCATATCGGCCATCAAAGGATTAACAGAAACGATTTGTGCAACGGGAGCAAAAACATCGTAGATTTTCTGCATCTTGGCAAACAACTTGTCTATGTTTCTTACAATAGTCTCCTCGATAAGAAGTTCATCGGATTTTCCGGCATCTACACCAACCATAGCACCGAGACCACCCAAAGCATCTGTAGTTGTACTGCTACCAGTCTGGATACCTACAAGAGTCATAGGGAATGTGTAAGCGTTGAATTTCTCCATATCAATTTTGTTGTCAGCTGTGAACATCTCGTAGAATGCAGCCTTAACCTCATCTGTCCACACGAGCTGATAAAGTGCTGTAGTAGTTTTGGCTGAATAACCTTTGCATGTTGCAGCGTATGCAGCCTCGGCAGCAGCTGTCAAAACATTGCAAGCGAGACCGGGGGTCATAGATGCAACAACCAATGCAAGGTCTCTTGTAAAAGCAGCTACAGGCTCGTTCTCATAGAAAGACAATTTTGAGTAAGTTACAAAAGTATTAGAGATAAGGTCTTCACCCTCGTCCATAATAGCCTGGATACCTCTTGCTTTTGCGTTGGCCTCTGCAATAGCTGCTTGGTTTGCGTTGTATGCAGCACGCTCCTTAATCAAATCTGAATTCCAAGAACCATCCTCCTGAATATTGAACCATTTCTTGATAAGTTGATTACCTATTTTTTCTTTTTCATTGATTGACTCAATTGTTTGTACAAGTTCCTGCTCATATGCCGAAGACGATTTCATGCTCTCCAACAAAGATTTAGCATCAGCAAGGCCAAGACCGTTAAAACCATTTCTATATTGAGCCATAATTGCTCTCATGCCGGTTTTAGGCTGGCCACCATAAGCTTGTGTAAATGAAATGGCGTGCTCGTTGTACTTGTCGGGGAAGGGATAATTTTGCCAAGACTGATCCAACATTTTTGTAAAATCCTTTGTTCCTTCAAGCGCAGGCTCGTCTGTTGTAAGCAACACCATGTGCAATGAACTTCTTTGATACTTAGGCATTTCAGCCTCTTGTGCTTTAATTGTGTAGGCAAATGCAAATATAGCAATGACTACTAAGAAAAACTTTTTCATAGAATTGTGTTAATTGGTTATTAATTTGTGTTTTATAAGTTTTTTCACTTTAACAGGAAGTGGTACTGTCTAAAATTTATGTTCATCTCCAAATTATAGTATCCGCCGGTAGCCAACATATACCACTTACTTCAAACATTCGTTACTTGATTTCACAAAGTTAACGTTTTTTAGAGAAAAAAAATATATATAGAATATATTTTACAAAATTGACATACATTTTCAATCAGTACAAAAAAAGCAGAAAACCACCCCTAAAGAGATGATTTCCCACTTATTTTTTTACCATTCAATCTTATTTTAAATTTTACTTTTTATAACCTTTATATACAAGGTAACCCACAATGAACGCACCAAGTGCAATAAAGCAATACCCTATCTCGTGGCTGTAAACCGTTACCTTTTCAATAAGTTGTTCCTTTGTTTCTATACCGGGTACTTTTGAAAGATACCAGCCGAGAGCTGCGAGCACCGCATTCCAAATACCGGCACCAAGAGCTGTGAACACAAGGAATTTACCCATCTTCATACGTGCAAGACCGGCGGGAATGGAGATAAGCTGGCGAACTGCAGGGATGAGGCGACCTATAAAGGTGGATGCTGCACCACGCTTCTCGAAATACTCCTCGGCTTTCTTCACCGCAGCCTCATCTATAAGACACATGTGTCCGAAGCGACTATTGGCAAATTTATAGACAATGGGACGACCGAGCCAAAGTGCAAGGAAATAGTTGACCAACGCACCTATCATTGCGCCTAGGGTGGCAAAGAACACCACAAGATACACATTAAGCCCACTCTCGGGGTCGGCAGCAAGCCATGCCGCGGGAGGAACAACAACCTCAGAAGGGAAAGGAATAAAAGAACTCTCAATCGCCATCAAGAATGTTATTGTCCAGTAATTGAGGTGCTCCAGGCACCACTCTATAAATGTTACAGATTCCATAATATTTTGTCGTTTCGTTTATTATTTAATATTTGCTGTTTCACAAAAGCCTTCATGCACCCTTTTGGCAAAAGAGTCGTTTAAAAACCCTGAACAGTTCCGGCACAACAAGTACAAGCGAAGTACTTGCAATTATTCTCACCCACGTTTCAGCGGTTAGAGGTACAACGTTGAACATAGTACCACCGTATGTTACAATAAGGAACTGTCCCACTAATATCAGCACCATTACCAATATAAATGTCATTCCCGAGAATAGACCTTTAAATGCCGATATTCCAGACATAAAGGCCTTTGCATTGAACATATTCCAGAACTGCAACATCACAAAAATAGTGAAGAATGCCGACATATCATAAGGCGAGAGTATCCCATCACTCTTGTAGTAGAAAAGAACTGCCATCTGCACCGCTACAAAGAGTGCCGCGTAACCGAATATATAGGCAGCCATATTACGGGTAATTATGAAATCACCGTTCTCTCCACTTTTGCGGGGTTTCTCCTTCATCACGTTCCAACAAGGAGGTAACGATGCAAGTGCTGCCGCCGCAAAGGTATCCATAATGAGATTAACCCACAACATTTGGGTAATTGTAAGCGGCGAAGATGTTCCCACAAGCGAGCCAAGCATTACAATAAGGCAAGCCGCCACGTTTATTGTGAGCTGGAAGAAGAGGAAACGTTGTATATTCTTGTAGAGCGAACGCCCCCACATAACTGCGCGGGTTATGCTCTCAAAAGAGTTATCGATAATGGTAATGTCGCTGGCCTCTTTTGCCACAGAAGTTCCGTCGCCCATTGAGAGGCCCACTTGCGCAGCTTTAAGTGCGGGAGCATCATTTGTTCCGTCGCCTGTAACAGCAACCACCGCACCCTGCTGCTGAAGCAGATGTACAAGACGTTGTTTATCCATCGGACGCGCGCGACACATTATCTTCAACCCCATAACACGTTTGGCGGCCTCCTCGTCGGTTAGTGCCTCAAAAGCAGGGCCGGTAATCACAGCATCGGCAGGAGTATCGGCATTGCATATTCCTATTTGACGGCCAATCTCACGCGCTGTTCCCGGAGTATCGCCAGTTACAATCTTAACATCCACACCCGCACTCAAACAACGCTGCACAGCCTCGGGCACATCGGCACGTACAGGGTCAGAAATAGCCACAAAACCTATAAAAGAGAGTTTTACACAGGGTAACAAGCGACCGTCGGCATAAGGCGCATCATTATCCTCGTCGGCCAGCACACAACAAGCAAAGCCCAGAGTGCGCATAGCCATATTCTGATAGTCGAGCAGGCGCGCTTCAATCGCCTTGCGACTCTCCTCAACATCTTTCAGTTTTCCGCCGGGAGCAACAACACTGTTGCACAGGCCAAGCAAAATCTCGGGCGCACCTTTCACATAGAGCACTTTTTTACCAAGCAAGGGCGACTGCACCACTGTTGCCATATACTTACGCTCGGTTGAGAATGTAAGCTGGCTCACCACCTTTGCCCCGTTACGCAAAGGAGCATAGTCGACACCTTGTGCATCAAGCCATAAAAGCAGCGCAGCTTCTGTGGGGTTACCAATGGTTTTCACCTCTCCACCCTCTTTGTTAAGGTTAGCGGTGGAATTAGCTGCAATACTCTCTTCCACAAGATAAGCTGCTTCACAACCCGACAATTTTTGCGCATCCAGACCAAAGAAGTTTGTCTCATAGACCTGCATACGGTTTTGTGTGAGTGTTCCGGTCTTGTCGGTACAGATAACAGTTGCCGCACCCATGGTTTCGCAAGCATGCATCTTGCGCACTAGGTTATTAGTTTTGAGCATACGGTTCATACTCAAAGCAAGGCTCAAAGTAACACTCATAGGCAAGCCCTCGGGCACCGACACCACAATGAGTGTAACGGCTATCATAAAATTATTGAGCAATGCCGAAATTATATCCATTGTCGAAGCAACATCGCCCGACATAAAAACCTTTGCAGAAAGAAGAACAAATATAACCGCCGAAACAGCATAGCCAAACTTGCTTATAACGCCTGCCAGGCGGTTCAGCTGCTGTTGCAGAGGTGTCTCCACATCATTGTCGATTTGCGCACCGCGATTTACCTTGCCATACTCTGTGGCATCTCCCACAAGTTCCACGCGCATAACGGCGTGACCATCGACAACGGTTGTACCGCGCAGCACCTTGTTCGAAGGGTATGTAGCCTCATCATCAAAATCGGCCTCTATGGTTGTTTTTGATATTACAGGTTCGCCAGTAAGAGTCGATTCATTAACTTGTAACGCTGTACTCTCGAGCAACAAGCCGTCGGCGGGAATTTCATCACCGGTGTTCAAAATCACAATATCACCAACCACAATATCCTTGCGCGATACTTGCTGCACCTTACCATCGCGCTCCACAGTAACCATCACATCGTCGTTCACCGTATTCAGCACATCAAAGGCACGTGCAGCCTTCACCTCGAAAAAGAAGCCTATGGTGCTTGCAAGAAGAATGGCAAAAAAGATACCCAAGGGTTCAAGAAAAGCCTCAAATCCTTTTTGTTCGGGGCCCCAGCAATGCACTGCCGAAATTATCATAGACAACACCCACGCCAGCAATAGTATTTTTATTATGGGGTCATCGAACTTCTCGATGAACTTTTTCCACAACGACTCTTTTTCGGGTGGGGTAAGAATATTTGCGCCATATTTCGCACGGCTTGCTTCAACCTCGGCCGATGTCAACCCTTTAAATGCTTTTAAATCACTCATTGTATATTCTGCAAATGTTTATCAATACACCTATACTTGTCAGCAACTGCAACCCATGGCATCGCCATTTTCACTGCCAAAGAGGTTAAGACGGTTGGCGCGCGCCTCTTCTAGAGAACGCAGCGGTTGTTGCTCTTTTGCCACAGCCTGCTCACGCAAAGCAGCCTGTTCAAGACGCAATGCATCGAGGAAACTCTCGCGCACAGCAGCATCGCCAAGAAGTTGAGCCGCCACAACAACATTCTGCGATACATCTTTAACGTGTATAACAGGACCATCATAAGCGGGAGCTATTTTAAGAGCTGTATGCAAAGGACTGGTGGTAGCTCCTGCAATCATCACAGGAATGTTGCAACCGGCAGCCTTCAATTCCTTCACCACGGTTATCATCTCTTCGAGCGAGGGAGTTATCAAACCGCTCAATATCACTATATCAACATTTTTTTCAATAGCCGTAGCGACTATTTTCTCAGCAGGAACCATTACGCCAAGGTCTATTATATCATAGCCGTTGCAGCCCATAACCACACCGGCGATATTCTTTCCTATATCGTGTACATCACCCTTAACTGTGGCAATAACCACCCTGCCCGCAACACCCGACGAAGCACTCTTGTCGCTCTCAATAAGCGGTTGCAGCACCTCAACAGCCTGTTTCATAGTTCGTGCGGTCTTCACCACTTGCGGAAGGAACAGTTTACCCTCGCCAAAGAGCTCGCCCACATAACCCATACCTGCCATAAGCGGACCACTGATAACAGCAATGGCAGTTCTGTACTTTTCAACAGCTTCTGCAATATCCTCTTCGAGATAATCGCCTATGCCTTTGAGCAGAGCGGTCTTCAAACGCTCCTCAACGGTTGCAACACGCCAGGCATCGTCGTTGTGATGTGACAGCCCCACCTCTTTGTTTTTAAGCCCCTCGGCTATGGAGATTAGTTTCTCAGTGGCATCGGCGGTGCGGTTCAACACGACATCTTCTGTGGCTGTGCGCAACTCGACTGGGATTTCCTCGTACTGAACCGACGACTGTGGGTTCACAATACCCATATCCATGCCGGCAGCAATAGCGTGGTAGAGGAATACCGCGTGCATCGCCTCACGCACATAATTATTGCCACGGAAAGAGAAAGAGAGGTTGCTGACTCCACCGCTTATGTGTGCGCCGGGAAGATTCTCTTTTATCCACGCACAAGCACGGATGAAATCGAGTCCATAGGTCGCGTGCTCCTCAATACCGGTTGCAACGGCTAGAATATTGGGGTCGAATATTATATCCTGCGGTTCAACACCCACCACCTCTACAAGCAATTTGTAAGCACGGTCACAAACCGAGATTTTACGTTCATATGTTGTGGCCTGCCCCTCCTCGTCGAAAGCCATCACCACCACCGACGCGCCTAAACGCTTAGCCTCGGCAGCACGGGCAAGAAAAAGGTTTTCGCCCTCTTTCAACGACAAAGAGTTTACAATGGCACGCCCCTGCAAGCATTTCAAGCCTGCAGCAATAACCTCCCAATCCGACGAATCGACCATCACAGGCAGGCGGGCAATTTCGGGCTCGCTTGCAAGGAGGTTCAAGAAGTTCACCATCTCGGCCTTTGAATCGAGAAGACCATCATCGAAGTTCACATCGAGCACTTGCGCACCATCTTCCACCTGTTGGCGGGCAATCTTCAACGCCTCGGTGTAATTTTTCTCATTTATGAGACGCAGGAACTTACGCGAGCCTGCAACATTGCAACGCTCGCCGATGTTCATGAAATTCATACTGCGGTTCACCACAAGACGGTCGAGCCCCGACAACCACATATCTGTGGGGAAAGGCACGGGGCGACGGGGATTTTTCCCCTCGACAAGTGATGTAAATTCTGCAATATACTCATCGGTGGTACCACAGCAGCCACCAATAATGTTCACCAAGCCTTCATTGACATATTCGGCAACCAAAGCAGCCATTTCGGCGGGTGTTTGGTCATACTGCCCAAGTTCATTGGGGAGGCCGGCATTAGGGTAAGCACTCACATAGCAAGGTGCAATCTCGGCAAGGCGTTTTATAAAAGGCTTCATCTGCCCTGCACCAAATGAGCAGTTAAGACCAATGGAGAGCAGGTTACGGCTCATAACAGAAGCCACAAAAGCCTCTATCGACTGGCCCGAGAGTATGCGACCGCCACAATCGGCAATGGTAAAAGAGAGCATCACGGGAACCTCGCGACCTACACGTTTCATTGCTTCATCGGCAGCATAAACTGCGGCCTTTGCATTAAGTGTGTCAAAAATAGTTTCGCACAACAACGCATCGGCACCACCCTCTATAAGAGCCTCCATCTGTTCAGTATAGGCCGACACGAGAGCGTCGAAGGTAAGGTTGCGACAAGCGGGGTTCTCCACATCGGGGCTCATTGAGCAAGTGCGGCTTGTAGGGCCCACAGACCCCACCACAAAACGTGGTTTTTCGGGTGTTGAATATCTGTCGGCCAACTCGCGGGCAATCTTCACTGCCACACGGTTAATTTCGCCACACAAAGCTTCGCATGCATAATCGCTCTGCGATATACGGTTGGCATTAAAGGTACATGTCTCAATTATGTCGGCACCTGCCATGAGATATTTTTCGTGTATTGCAGCAATAACATCGGGACGTGTAAATACAAGAAGGTCGTTATTCCCTTTCAACTGCACGGGATGCCCTGTAAAACGCTCGCCTCTAAAATCACCCTCCTGCAAGCCATATTGCTGTATCATTGTGCCCATTGCTCCGTCGAGCACGAGAATTCTATTCTCAAGAGCCTTTTTCAAATCCATACTATATTATAAAGGTAACGGGGCCACCAAATACTTGACAGCCCCCTTATTTCTATTTCATCAATAATTACGTCTCAATCTATCCATCTCACGTTTATCGTCGCGTTCTTTGAGCGACTCGCGTTTATCGTACTCGTGCTTACCGCGTGCAAGGCCTATCACAAGTTTCGCTAGCCCCTTCTCATTTATAAATAGGCGTGTGGGCACTATGGTGAAACCGGGATTTTTCACCGCCGACTTCAACTTGTTCAACTCCTTGCGCTGCAACAACAATTTGCGGTCGCGACGCGCCGAGTGGTTGTTGTACGAGCCATAGAAATATTCGGCAACGTGCATATTCTTCACCCACAGCTCGTCATTGATAAAGGTACAATATGTATCAACAAGACTCACTTTGGACAAGCGTATCGACTTAATCTCGGTACCCGTGAGTACTATACCGGCAGTGAACGTGTCGGTTATTATATAGTCGAACGTAGCACGTTTGTTCTTTATATTTATGTTAGAAACCTTTTTATCCATAAAAATATTATCCGAAATTAACCGAGAGTTTCGACATTACAGCATCGACAATCACCGGCACAAAAATCACCAACACCGAAACAACCACACTGAAAGACAAGCGACGCTCCTCGGGTACACGCATAAGCACCGATGCCCCATCCCACACAATCTTCACCGTGTAGAACTGCAATATCCACCCTATTATTCTAAAATTCGGGAAAAGACCCAAACATATTTCAAGCAACAGCACCACCACCATTGAGTAACCCGCAAGCAGATCGATAAGCAAGCGGCTGTATTCAGCCTTCATATACATTGCCGAAAACTTTGCCACAAAAAATGCCGTAATGTGAAAGGCAAAGAAAAGAGTGACAAAAAGAAGGCCTGCCTGCACCACTACATAATAGAGGTTTTCAAAACCAAAGCCGTGAGTAAACAACTTGCCAAGCAACATCGACAAACAGCTAAACATTATCAGCGGATAGAGATAGTTGTTGAGCATAGCGCTTCTATTCTCGCTATGCGATATGCCCTTCCACGCCAAAGCAGGCTGTGTAAGCAGCATAATCACCATATTTGACAACTTCTTGAAATCCATAACCGCCACAAAATGCCGATGCAGCAAGAGCAATGTCACTTACTTCATGTACAAGGGGTTCTTAAAGTAATCGTAAGTAAAGTAATGGCCCACCTTTCTCACCACAGCACCATTCTCATTTATGTCCGAAGTGAATGATATACGGCTCGAAAGCATCTCACTGTCGGTAATCTCCTGAAGCTCATTGCTTCTTTCAAGTTCTGCCTTAATCACAGACCAGTCCATCTTGAAAGAGAGAATCTTGGCAACCTTGCCCTGCACACCAGAGTCAAAGACATAAGGGTCAACAGTGCCGTTGGCAGGCGACAAATTGCTGTACAAACGGAAGCAAAGCACCTTTGCCATGCGACCGGTTGAATCATATATACCACCAATGCTCACACTGTCGAGCACCATCTTGAAATCACCGATATTGCTTTCATCATATCTCACCACCACGTTCTGTGTCTCGTTGTCGGCCCACAGGAAATCCTCCTTCAACACCTCAACATTCCACATCGCGTTTATGGTAGAAAGTGTTACGGGGTGAACGGAAGCGATTGACGACTGATACAAATCCTTGTCGAATGTATTCTTTTTGCTCATAGAACGCAGGGGAACTCTTGCGTAGAACTCTGAAATATTCATCTTGGGAGCAGACATTGCATAGGGGTCGAAATAATAATCCATACACAAATATGCTCTGTCGCCATTGTTCAAGCCCATATCGAGATAATTGTTCACGCTATATTTATCGTCGCAAAAGGCGGGCAGAAGATGACCTTCCTTAACATCAAACACACTGGTAAAGGTTCCGTGGTGATATTCAGAAACCTCCGGATTGCCACAAGCCACAAAACCGCCACCAAGCAAAACCAACAATAATAAATTCAAAAACTTGCTCTTCATATTCAATTTTTTGCTTAATATTTTTATACACATATCGTGCAAAGATAGGGATAAAAAAGTAAAAAATAGCACGCAGGCACAAAATTACGCGCATATATTATATTTTTTTAGCACGTACACAAAATTTATAAATATTTTCCCCACGTTCTTTGCCACGATTTATATTTTTCATTATCTTCGCAAATTGAAAAGTGTACAATTTTGTAAAAACATTATACCAGTTTCACATTTTAAACATAAAAAGTTATGGTTTATTCACACGAAGTAGAAAACATGTGTGTTGTGAAGAAAGGTCCTAACCACGGTCCCGCACCCATTCCCGAAGAGGGCAAATGGATTAAGGCTAAAGAGGTTGCCGACATTTCAGGTTTCACACACGGTATTGGATGGTGTGCTCCCCAGCAGGGTGCTTGCAAACTATCTTTGAACATCAAGAACGGTATCATCCAGGAGGCTCTTGTTGAGACTATCGGTTGTTCGGGTATGACACACTCTGCTGCTATGGCATCGGAGATTCTCCCCGGTAAAACAATCCTCGAGGCTCTCAACACCGACCTCGTTTGCGACGCTATCAACACAGCTATGCGTGAGTTGTTCTTGCAGATCGTTTACGGTCGCAGCCAATCAGCTTTCTCAGAGGGCGGTTTGATCATCGGCGCAGGCTTGGAGGACTTGGGTAAAGGTCTCCGCAGCCAGACAGGTACCCTCTATGGTACTTTGGCTAAGGGTTCACGCTACCTCGAGATGGCAGAGGGTTACATCACAAAACTCGCGCTCGACAAGAACGACGAGATTTGCGGTTACCAGTTCATCAACCTCGGTCAGCTCATGGACGAGATTAAGAAAGGCACCGACGCTAACGAGGCTGTAAAGAACCTCACAAAGACATACGGCCGCTTCAAAGAAGAGGACGGTGCTGTTAAGTACATTGACCCACGTAAAGAATAAGGAGGACTAAGCTATGATAAGACCCGTAAAATTTGAAAGTCAGGATCGTCGTATCAAGCAGATCCTTGCAGTTTTGAACGAGAATGGTATCGCTAGCATCGAAGAGGCTAACGAGATTTGCGAGCAGTATGGCATCGACCCTTACAAAACATGTGAAGAGACACAGCCCATCTGTTTCGAGAACGCAAAATGGGCTTACGTTGTAGGTGCCGCAATCGCATTGAAGAAAGGTTGCGCAAATGCTGCTGACGCAGCCGAGGCTATCGGTCTTGGCTTGCAGGCATTCTGCATCCCCGGTTCAGTAGCCGACGATCGTAAAGTAGGTATCGGCCACGGTAACCTCGCTGCTCGTTTGTTGCGCGAAGAGACAAAATGTTTCGCATTCCTCGCTGGTCACGAGTCATTCGCTGCCGCCGAAGGTGCTATCAAAATTGCCGCTAAAGCCGACAAAGTACGTAAAGAGCCCCTCCGTTGTATCCTCAACGGTCTTGGCAAAGACGCAGCACAGATTATCTCACGTATCAACGGTTTCACATACGTACAGACACAGTTCGACTACTTCACAGGCGAGCTTAACATCGTACGCGAAATCGCATACAGCGATGGTCCCCGTGCAAAAGTACGTTGCTACGGTGCCGACGACGTTCGCGAAGGCGTTGCAATCATGTGGAAAGAGGGCGTAGATGTATCAATCACCGGTAACTCTACCAACCCCACACGCTTCCAACACCCCGTTGCAGGTACATACAAGAAAGAGCGCATCCTCGCAGGCAAGAACTACTTCTCTGTAGCTTCAGGTGGTGGTACAGGCCGTACCTTGCACCCCGATAACATGGCTGCAGGTCCCGCTTCTTACGGTATGACCGACACAATGGGCCGTATGCACTCTGATGCTCAGTTCGCAGGTTCTTCTTCAGTTCCCGCACACGTTGAGATGATGGGCTTCCTCGGTATCGGTAACAACCCTATGGTTGGTGCTACTGTTGCTATCGCAGTTGATATTTCGGCTGCATTGAGCAAGTAATTTATTGCAACTCAATAGATTTACGGAGAGTCGTTCGTTTGAACGGCTCTCTTTTTTGTTGCTATCAAATGTCATCCTGAGCGCATGCGAAGGATCTCTTATAGCTCCATTCAAGACCACCGAAAAACAGAATTAAGTAATTTGTACACAAAAGGCTCATGGAAGCCACAAATGGGTTTATATTGCCATTTAGAAGACTTCCCGTGCGACCATATAGCGACCATTTTTCGGGTGGTCGCAAATCAGATTGTCAATCACAATTCAGAGTATCCAACATAAGACAGTACACTATTCCAATTCTATATTTTTTTCAACTAAGTAAGGATAGATAATACCACATCGTAATTTTGATTCGAGCAGTATGAGTGCTTCAGGACATTGGTCCATATATTCCTTCTAATGCCAAATGAGGATATATGATTATAACATTCGGTATATGCAGACACAGTTGCGAGTTTGGGCGTATAGCCCTAGCTTTGCCTGTCTTTTTCTCGATTATAGCAAATTCTGTTCTTTACATTTACTTATTACAATTTATTGGAGGACGGTTTATTTTAGGCACAATTTGAATAAAGAATCTTTTATTATTATCCTCTTTTTTATCATCTCGATTATTACCATTAAACCCGCTTCCGGCAATGATTATTTCCGTATTATACTTACGTAGATTTAAACCATTACCTAACCAATGATTATATAGAGCTAAAGCTCGTTTATAGCTTAAATTATACATCAACCTATTATCAGGATTGAAAGATTTGTTAACTTTCTTGTCCCATGGAATCGCAGCCGTTCCCTCTATAACAAGTTGATAACTAAAATTCGGATTTCGAGTATATAACTTTTGCAAAAGAGTATCAAGATCTTTCCCTACAGCGTCAACTTTATTCAATAATTGAGGTTTTATAGTACTAGCTTCTTCTATAGTATTATTTGAACCATATGGATAAAAAATTTCTATATTTTCAAAATCCTTAACAACAAACATTTTCTTTTGCTCAACGTATCTTAATGAAGAGGATTGGCTAAGTTCTGAGAACAACGAATCAAGTTGTAATATTTGCATAAGTTGTTCGTTGGTTACAATAACATCTCCCAATTGATTATTGATTACTTTCATTTTTACGATACAGACAATAAAAAGAACAAGCATTATAAAAAACAAACTTGTCATTAAGTCTGAATAACTTATCCAAAATGTATCCCCACTTCTCTTCTGTGCCATATTATTTTTGCTCTTTAATTGCCTTTGTCATCACTTTAACAGCCTCAAGTATAGCTTTATTAGTCTCCGCTGATTGCTTTTGTGCATCTTTGAAATCATTACGCATCGCCAACATTTCATCTTTCAAATCTCTATAACATTGAGATTGAACATCTGCATAAGATACCAAAGTTGAAATAATTTCACGGAGCTTTCCAAAAGACTCATAAAATTCTTGGTTTTCTGATGTAAAATTATGAACGTATTGCGTACAAGCTTCGAGCTGTCCTGATAGGCTTTCTGACGCAATTTTTGCATCTTGAATTAGGGTATCAAATTCTTTGCGCCACATTTCTCGAGCTTCATTTCCTTTTGGGAAATGTTCCTCTATAGCAGTTTGAAATGTTCTTTGAAGTTCAGATGAATTATTTTGATTAGCAACAACCAAGTCAAGCCCTGTTCGCATTGTAGAAAATTGTTCAAAAAGATTATCAATCTTTTCAGTTGTTGTAGTAAGGGATTTTATAGTATTATTTAACTCATCTTGGTATGCTTTGAAAACTTTTAGATTATCAGATGATTCTTTCAATAAATTAAATGTGTTTACTATTTCATGAGAGATTTGTGTGACGCCAAGTTGGTTGAGTTCTTGTAAAACAAGATGCTGTTTTTCAAGATTATCGTTCAAAAGTTCTGCTGAATCAGCATATGCATCCAAATTACGACCAAATTTATCAACGAAATGGCCTAAAACACCTCTTAATGAATTAAGACTAGATGCCATACTATTAGATAGTACGGGCATAAGTTCTCGTCTTAAGAAGTTGTAATACGTATCCCTTTCCTCATCAATCTTTAGATTTGCTTTTTTAAATTCTACAGCAGTGTTCCAGATTGTTAAACCAAGACCTATGAAACTAGCGAACATTGCAGCTATTACACCCCATAAAAGATGTTGCAATCCAGAAAAATCTTTAGAAAATTTCGTCGTAAAAATTTCGTCAAAATCAATACCCCAAAGTCCTATAATAATCCCAATAAAAGTGCCCCCAAGTCCTAAGTATAAGGGCACATTTAAGGAATTGTGTATTGTTGACAGCAGCGAATCTATGCGACTTTCACAGATACTTTTTAATTGTTCAAAATCAGCACTTGTTCCCGAGTTTTTACAAAGGTATGAATTTGTGCTATATAGCACAAATTCAAATTCGCAGTTAGCAATATGCACCTTTTTACTATGCTGAATAATTGAGACTTCAGAAAAATCATTAGGATTAAGCTCATTTTCTTCAATCTTATTTCGTACTGCACATACAGATGGTGGATTATCAATAAAACTTTTGATTTTCGCATTATTGTTCAAAATACTCTTATCAACCATTGTCGGTATACATTTAATTTCTGCTACCGGTGGGAAAAAGTTACGTAACTTATTGATAAGACTCTTTGTCTTTAAAAAGGAATATATTTGCATTGTTATTATTCCAAGTACAAATATGCCTGCTAATATTAGGCCAAAACTATTCATAATATATTTTCAAATAAAGTTGTTTGTTTATTATTTTTTGAAATCTTCTTTAACTCTTTATTTCTTGCTTTTATAATTTCAAGTTCAGTTTCCGTATAAGGCAATAAACCCTGTTCGTAAGAAGGATAAACTCCTTCAATGTATAATTTAACCAGACCAGCATGTGATATTGGTTTAGAAATATCACGAATATCAGTATTTGTATTATAGTCTAGTAATACAATATCTTGAATTTCAGATTGAGCTTTAATTCGTTCAACCACATTGTGGACTCGTTCGACATTGTCTAGAACCCATTTATAAGTGGGGAGATATATAAGCATACGGGCATCAAAATAATTAAGTAATTCATTTCCATACACCCCCTTTCGATGTCCAAGCGGTGTTCCATGAGTACGCACTGTTCTTTTCAAATCTTTCATAGTATCATTCTTAAAAGAATCTAATGAAATATCTTCGTTTTGAAACACTTTGAGTCCTTGCCAAATACCTTCCACGCATGAAGCCGTTAATCCAATTGTAAAAGGTATTGGTATGTTATAATGAGGATAGAACGGACTTAACAATTGAGCATACATCTTATCTGAAGAAGATGTAATATCAAGTATAATAGCACCCGGATATTGGGCTTGTAAACGTTCTAATTTCCGTTTCTTGCTTTCAACGTATATCATAAATTAGAAATTCATAATTTGAGGATTATCAATATTTAATATGTAGCATGCAGGAATAAATGTATTAATCATAACTTCTGCTTGATGTGGTTTAAAATCATCGTCATCTTTACTTACATAATGGCGTTGTGTTGCTCTAATATCGATTTCTAATAAATCTTCGTAATTTGTACCTTTTGAATGTCCACTATCCGTAGCATTCATATCACAGAAAATAGTATCTAGAAACGTCGCTACTTCAACAGATATTTTTAGAAGAATTAAATCAGCTCCATTTTTATGACATCTATAAGCCATTGGATGATCATCACAAAAACTAACTCGCACATAATTTTGAAGATTATAACGACAATCTAGTTGTCTTGATAAATCATCACCACCAGGATTAGGTATTATAATATTTTTTTGTTTACAATATCCCCAAGATAAAAGTCCACCGTGTTTCTTAATTGATATTAAATTTCTACGATCTGTAAAATGGTAGAAATGTTTTACCCCCTTATTATTCAAATAACGCAAAATTTCTTTAGCATTATCTTTTTTTTGTTCGTTTATAGAATTTAGTCTTTGACGTTCTGCTAATACTGCTGCTTCTTTCCGACGTGCTTCAGCAAGACGTTCTTGCTCTTTCCGTTCACGTTCTTTCCGTTTACGTTCTTCCTCTTCTCGACGCTTACGTTCCTCCTCTTTACGACGCTTACGTTCCTCCTCTTTACGCTTAAATTCTTCTTCTCGACGCCTACGTTCTTCTTCTTTGCGTATAAATTCTTCTTCACAACGTTTTTGTTCTTCTTCATTAATCTTTTTTTGAAGAAGTCTGAGACTATACGTAAAGTTCAAAAAACGGTCTATCAAGCCTTTATCTTGAATTAGATTAATCTTTGAGTTAATTATAGTATATAATTCACGAGATTTAATCAGATTACCTTGATTTACATAAGATTGAGCTTTAGAAATTAAGTTTGATAATTCATTTGCTAATTTAGCCAAACGCTCTTTTTCTTTTCGTAACCTTTCTTCTTTTAAATAGGATAGAGTTATTAAATTTTTAAATGAATATCTTTGAAAAATCGGTATTTGACATATCTTTATTTCAGTTTGCTTAACAATTTCCCAATTTATATTATCAGAACGAGTTTCTTTGTACCGTTTGTTAAGTTCAGCAATGCGTTTATCTAATATATCAATTTGCATTTGATAATCGCTCATCTCTGATAGTTCAGTCTTAACACTGGATTCCTGAAGAACTGATATTTTTTTATTTTTTATAAGCTTATAAAATAAATCGAATATTCTCATATATTAGATTTTGCTTAAATCCAATCGGATAGATTGTTAGTGTACAACCCGCAGTGATATGCAAAAATAAATAATTTTCGTATTTAATCAATGGTAAAGTTCAAAAATGTTATAAAGTTCATACGCCTACGTTAATTAAGAACTATTCGTTGGAAACTCTCAACAATGACGGTTCGGTCAATCCAGTTGCGAGTCTTATATGTACTATTCTATTGGAGATTGCATCTATGGAACGATTGACTATCTGGGAACGTATGAACAGTGGTAGAACACAGTATATTGAAAGGTGTAGAAAAGAAGGTATAAAGATGGGTAGGCCTTCTACTTATAAGAAGGATTTGGAGAGTTACAAACAACAGTATCAAAAGGAAATCGGGTTACTCAAAAAGGGTATATCACTCCGAAATGTTGCATCCATTACAGGTACATCTGTAAATACTATAAGAAAGGTAAAAGAACTGTGTTTGGATACTTAAAAGGGATTCGGTTGTATTACTACACACCCACTGTACGAGTACTTACATATTTATCGACCGGTTTTTCTGCAAACCCGGCTTCTTAGGGGTAAGATGGTCAGGTACTATGGGTCGGTTTGAATACAAACGACCCATAGTACCTGACCACATGACCGACAGGAAAGAAACAGCTACCGAGAATGTAGTTTTTCAAAGCCTCGCATTCAACAACACAACTGAACGCATGACCGCCTTGTCACATTTGGGGGCCGTATGCACTCAGACGCTCAGTTAACTTTGTTTTCCTCCTGCTCGCTTGGCAAAACAAACAAGTTTCTTTTGCGCTCGCTCGTGCGTCGGTTAACTTTGTTTTCTTCCTTCTCACTCGGCAAAATAAGCTTGCTTCTTTTGCGCTCGCTCGTGCGTCAGTTCGCAGGTTCTTCTTCAGTTAAGTTCCTTTTCCTTCTTTGCGCTCGGCAAAACAAACAAGTTTCTTTTGCTCTCGCTTATGCGTCGGTTCCCGCACACGTTGAGATGATGGGCTTCCCCGGCATTGGTAACAACCCCATGGTTGGTGCTCCAAAAAGACAAGGATGCCCAACGAAGTTGGGCTATCGCAGTTGATATCTTTGCTGCACTTTCTAAGTAATTAGCTAAAACCTAATACTTTATAGAGAGTCGTTCGTGAACGGCTCTCTTTTTTATTGCCATATTTGAATGGCATTAGAGGTTGTTTACAACCATCCTACGACTTCCAAATCCATTTTATATACAAATTACCATATTCCACCTTTGAAGGTCTTAAATGGGCCTATATTGACCTTTATAAAGTATTTCGTGGACCAAATAGCGACCACTTTTCAGGTGGTCGCAAATTAGTCACAACAGAACTCTACAGCATCTAACATAAGGCAATGTTCTTTCTCTTTTTCTGTGGGGAGTATTTCAACCCGACTCTGTATTTAGCGATATGCTCAATATCGTCTTTGAATTTTCTCGGTATAATCACTGCTGTATTCTCTTTTTCAACGATTTCACTTGGAGGAATACTACTATCCAAGCGCCCATTCTGCAATTCTAAACCACAGAATAGGGAGTATAAATTTCTAATAATCATCTTTGTTTTTTAAGATTTCACCTATTAGGGTTTGGGCGGATGAGAGCGGAGTTTTGCATATTTCGGTTTGAGTAGGAGCCAACTTTTTTGTAACCAAATACTTTGATAGTTTAATTAATCAAATATTGTTTAATTGTCTTTGTTTTCATAAGTTTGCAGTAGATAGATTAAACAATAGAAAAGATATGATTGGATTGAATTCTTTGCTTTGTCTTTTGCAACAGCAAGCACAAAATGGGAATCTTGAAGACTCGCAAATGGAGATATTAATCGAATTTATTAAATCGTCACATAATAAAGATATTGATAAGTGGAGTTTACTGACAGAAAAAGAGAAGGATGATTTAAAGAGAAATTACAAGGATGCATGGGACGCTATGGCTGAATATACCAAGTTGTACAATAAATTAAAGAAGAAAGAAAACAGGATTCGTAACGTAAGCGACAATTACGTCAGTACTAATGTATGAAAGTTGAAAAATATACCGCATATCATATCTGTACAAATTATATCGAAGATGCCAATGTTTGGGAAAATATAATTAGAAAATGTGAAAAAATAAACAGAAGTAGAATTGAAGAAATTCTAGAAAATCATCGTCCGGGTGATGTGATGGTATCAAGAATGAACGCTCTTTTTGTTTGCTATGACAAAGAAAACGTTGAGTTTTGGATAAACAAAAAGTTTAAGAACAAACCTCTTTACATATTTGTGAATCGTAGCTGGACCGGCTTGGAAGAGAATTATGATCTTCCCGAAAGGCAATGAAAATTGACTATATTATTTAACCACATGAACACAAAATCCTTGATAGATAATCATAGCGGCGTAGAGCCGGAGAATGGGCTATTTATTCTGCAATGCATCAAGCGTTTCGCTCTGAACACATATTATGGTATCAGGCAGTTCTTTCTTCAATTCATATTGTCAGACATACTATGCAGGGTTGCAGTATGTTTGGGGTGTGGTTTTAATTTTGGTAAATTTGGCATAGAGGGGTTAATAATAACAGGGTGCTTATTCCTCTATACAATGCTTTTTTATTGTTTCAGGACATTTACACAACATATGCGCCCATTACATCAGATTATTATTCCATACATACCCTATGCCTTAATGATTTATCTGAAGATTGTTTCAATAAATGATTGGGAGTTCAAGAGAGTTACCCTTGATTCTTATATGCTTGAAGGGCTGCTTATGCCAATCTATAGCCTTGCTATTATACGTTTGGAGTACACTGTAAAAAGACTTTTGCCAAACAACAAAGTGAAACGAGTGATAAAAATAGTGTGGAATGTGTTAACTATATTGTCGCTAACATTAATCGCAATAGGAGCTATAGGGTTCCATTTTTCTTTAAAGGAATGATGTAGCGCACCATATTACTATAAAGAAACAAAAACTATGACCGCAAACAAACAGGATAATTGCAAAAACGACATTATCAAACAGTTCAATTTTGACCGTTTTATTGAAGCTCAAGAATATGATTATCTAACAGCTTTACAAGAAATTCGTTCCGGCAAGAAACTAACCCATTGGATATGGTACATTTTTCCACAGTTGAAAGGGCTGGGAGAAAGTATGTACTCTCAACGTTACGGAATAAATGATTTGAATGAAGCTAAAGCGTATTTAAGTCACCCTGTACTTGGTGCAAGATTACGGGAAATTACAACTGCTTTTCTGGATTTGAAAGGAGTAAAAGCAGAAGAGGTATTGGGGTATTTGGATGCAATGAAAGTCTGTTCCTGCATGACTTTATTCAACGAAGTGGCGGAAGATGACCTGTTTCGCAAAGTCATAGACCGCCATTATAACGGATTAGCAGATAAAAAAACATTAGCTATTCTGGGCAAATTGGATATTAAACTCTTATACGGTGCTATATCAGGTGATATAATTGGTTCTAAATACGAGTTTTTTCCATACAAGGACACTGATTTCCCATTATTTTCTAACGAATATTCAGACTACACAGACGATACGGTTATGACCGTAGCCAACGCTGATTGGTTAATTACAGGAAAAAGCTTGCTTAATATTATGAGGGATTACGGTAAACGCTATCCAACAGCAGGCTATGGTGGGATGTTCAAAAATTGGTTGAGAGAAGAAGAACCAAAACCATACAATAGTTTTGGTAATGGTTCGGCTATGCGTGTAAGCCCTGTCGGCTGGGCTTTCGATACGTTAGAAGAAACTTTAAAAGCTGCTAAACAAAGCGCCGAGGTTACTCATAATCATCCGGAGGGAATCAAAGGAGCGCAAGCTACTGCAGCTTGTATCTTTATGGCTCGCACAGGAAAAAGTAAACAGGAAATCAAGGAGTATATAGAAAAGGAATTCGGTTATAATCTTAATCGTACTTGTGATGAGATACGAGTCGTTTATCGCTTTGATGAGAGTTGTCAAGGCACTGTTCCCGAATCTATAATCGCTTTTCTAGAAAGCAGCGATTTTGAAAGTGCCATTCGCTTAACAGTTTCACTCGGTGGAGATGCCGATACAATGGGAGCTATCACCGGTGGTATTGCAGAAGCCTTTTATGGCGGTGTGCCGAATCATATAAGAAAGGAAGTGTTAAAACGTTTACCAAACGAGTTTATAGATGTAATGCAGAGATTCTATCATAAATTTGTGGAAAAATAATATAAACAAAACAGTAAATAGGGAACAATAAAACTCGCCTATTATATGGATTATAACCTACTATAAAAAAAATAAAGAAAAAATGGACAGCCTTGCCGCCACAACAAAAAAGATATGTAAAGTCTTCGTAAAAACCAATGCCAAAATAATTTGTAGTTGGATATTGCAAAGTTTGTTGGTATTGATACCAATTTTCTTGCTACATTCCACCAGTACGCCTATTCCTGGAAACAGTATTTTGTTTACGTGTTTGCTCTATACAACAGCTTTCTATTGGATAGACATTTTATATAGAGGAAAACGCAGCAGTGCTATTATTGCATATATACTGACAATTTTCATTTGCTTTGCTTTTTACATATGTGGCATAGACCGCATTATAACTTGCGACGATGGTGACTGCTTACGCTGGATACCTTTGCCCCATTTGTTTCCTACCGCAGTTGTAACCTCTTTATACAGTTTAGCTTTTATAAAAGCACAAAAATGGACGAAAAAGGACAACTCCCCAGAACCGCCTATATAATAAGGTAGTCCTGGGGATTATAATGTGTAGTAGTTTAGAAACTCAAGCTGTCATACGTTTCGAGTATCTCCTCTTGTCGCAAACTGAACCGAAGAAGAAGAGGTAAACTTCTATCCTTTAAAAGTATCACGACAATTCTATGAAATTGCCGTGACATTATTTGAAAGTATGTTGAAATTTTTTCAGTGCGTCTATTGATATTGTTTCGTAGTGGGTATAACTTTGTGATAGCTAAACTTCTCTACTCTCACTAAATTTCCCATTATGGCACTAACAATAGTTTCGCAATTAGAAAAAGTTATATATATCGATTTGTATTACTATAATGAATACGAAATACTGACAGATGTTTTCGTTTGCGATGTGGTTGGCTTAATCAATAGAATACAAGTTGCAGACGAAGGATACAAGGCGCGTCTAAAACAGATGGTCGACATTACTTTCGACGGCCACCGTCTTAACAAAATTAAATCCCTGCTTAATGAAATCCCGTCAAATAGTAAGTTTATAGTTTTGCATGGTTACTTTGATGAGGAGTTTTTCTTGTCTGCGTTGAAACGTGAAGTATACAAGTTAAATAACTTCAAGGCATACGCATCGCTGTTAGCACAAATATATGAGTTATTTACAGAGTATCGAACTTTCGCTTTTAATGGAAAAGGAGAGAAAGTCTATATTGGAGAAAGGGATAAGGAAAAACGGGTTTGTCGCTTTTGTGGCCAAAAAATTCCAGAGGTTTCGTTTAGTGGTAGCAAATCTCATGCAATAAGCGAATTTCTTGGTAATAAAACTCTTATTTGTCTTGAGGAATGCAATTCTTGTAATTCAGAATTTGGAAAGACTATTGAACCTGAACTCTCAAAAATGTTATCTCCTATGTTGTCGATGTTTAATATAAAAGGCAAGAAGGGATATAGAAAAACGCGTGGAAGAAATTTTGTTATTGAGCATCGCAAACCGTCTGATGAGAAATTGTTTTGCCTGAAATTTGAATATCAAGGAACTGTGATTGATGGGGTAAGACACTTTGATGCGAGTTCTATAAAATATACCCCTCAAGATGTTTATAAATGTTTGTGCAAATATGTGATAAGTCTTATTGATAGTAAGTACCTTCCATATTTTCAGAAAACCATAAACTGGATAAAATCTCATACAAGGTATTGTAAGTTGCCAAAGATTGCAATAAGTAGTTCTGGAATATACCCAGTTCCATGTATGAAGGTTTGCATACGCATGGATAATAACTACGATGTGCCATATTGCATAGCTATACTCTCTACATGCCATGAAGAGTATGCCTTTATAGTTCCGTTCTGTAACCAAGACAAATATAACTTTACGACGTTAAAAAGATATATGAAATTCAAAGAGATTATTCGTTCATCTTCTCCAATTAAGAAATGGAAATTTGAAGACTTCTCATATTCAACAAAGCACCCTTGTCCGAATAGTTTGAGTTTTAAAGTCGAAGAAGTGAACGAGCAATATTTTGGACTGGAATAGTATTTATTAATTATGAACAAAAAAGCAGGTATAAAGGAACTCCGGAGTTGATATATTTCGACTTTTTCTATTGACAATAAAGTACAGAGAATGGTATCTTTGTGACAAATAGAGATAGCCGAAAGCGGCTGTTGCTTGGTGTTTGTGTAAAATTTAATAATAATAATACGATATGATGACTAATTTACCTGAATTGATTGTTGACAGAGAGAAACTCATCCGCATTGCCGTTGTAAAACGCTAAAGCAAGCTTTGCATTTCACTATTTGCGCAAGCCTTCAATCACATTCTACGGCAATGACAAACATTCTATGCTTAATCCAATTCATCAAGCATCAAAAAATTCCTCAAATGAAGATGCGTAATACCAGTACCATCATCACGAGCAACCAACGAAGTCATTGACACCACATATTTGAGATATATGTCTTTTATATTATGCAGATTGCCAAACTCTCGCTCTTTTATACTGATACCCTAACAGATAAAATCCGGCTCAGCGACCAAATTACAACCTTGTTTAGTCATTGATATTTTTAAAAAGAAATGAGGGTGACCCAAAAGTAAAATTGGGTTACCCTCTATCGCAGTGGATATCTCTGCTGCATTGAGCAAGTAATTTTAACTAATTACTAAATATTAAATCCTTGTAATCGAACAGGTTACAAGGATTTTTTCTTTTTATAAAATCTTATAACCAACACTCGTTGAACTTATGTCAAGCGTTCGTTCTTGCAAGCCTGAACAGCAAAAAGCGACACTCTTTTTTGCTCCGTTTTCAAGCAAAAAAGAATGATAATGTTTGCAAAAACAAAGAGAATGGAAGAAGCAAAAACCGCAAAAACATTGGCTTTTTACACATTTTTTTGCGACTTATTCGCGACCATTTTTGCCATTTTTTGAAAACGGTCGCGAAAATGCACGTAAACCACTGTAAAACAAAAAGATATACCATTTTTAAGAGCTTCATATTGTCAAACTATGGCAAAGGAGATTATAATCTCGACACCACAGAAGGCGCACTTGAAGATGAAGAGTACGAGGCATACGACGATTTTCACGGTTACTCTTGCGTTTACACAATGAACGGCGAGAACAGCGAGCTTGCACTTGTGAAACTGATGGAACTATTCAAGAATTTATGGACATCGCAAGTGCTAAATGGTTGCATTGCAAACAGACATTTGTTAAGAATTAACTTATTTGTAATAACGAGGTTTATAATTGTCCCAAAAATCATCGTATACTCCCCATTCCTTTATTGCAGAGTATAACATAATAAGCGATTCTTCAAAAACATTCTTTTCAGCAAATAGAAAAACTACTCGACAGACATTGCGAAAAATTCCTCTTCGCAGCCATAAACTCCGCAGCCGGCAGTAATATAGAATACCTCACCGACTACGATGTTACCAACGTGTGCATAGACCGCAAGAGCATCACCGTAACCATCGACTACGGCGAGGAAGAGAAAACTTACACCATACCCGCCAGCGCGCACCCCTTCTTTGCACAACTCACCCCGGGAGAGTATGCCTCAGTGGTACGTTTCAAAGACACGGGCGAGCTTGCCGTCGCGTGGAACTACCTGGGACAATATATCCCACTAAAAGAGTTTACGAAAAAATAGAAAAAAAAAGAGAGCTGTCACAGTTGCACAGCTCTCAATAATTGTAATTAATAAAACTTCCTGGCTTACGCCCGATTCCATAGGCTGTATGTATTCTCCTTGCAAACCAATTATGCGACCATTCAACAACACAAGCATAAAGAACACATACAACCCTAATGTACTATCATACAAAATCCTTAAGTTCCTCCTGTAAGATGCGCCTTGTAAAAAAGATTCTGCTTTTTACCGTACCCAACGGCAAAGACAACTTTGTCGCTATCTCGTGATACTTAAATCCAGAAACAAACATCGTAAATGGCACCCTGTAATTATCGGGCAAAGATTTCACCGCACGATAAAGTTCCTTTCTGTCATAATCATTTTCCGTTATAGAGTCTTTTGTCAATTGAGTACTATCTATATTATATAAATTATCGGTGTAATCGACAAATGTTTGTTCACGCACAACTTTTCTGTAATTATTAATAAAAATATTACGCATAATAGTGTATAGCCAAGCCTTAAAATTCGTATCAGGAGTATATTTATCTATATTTTCAAGAGCCTTTAACGATGTATCCTGCAACAAATCATTGGCTTCCTCTTTATCAGCGGTCAATTTAAATGCAAATCTTTGCAACTCCGATTGCATTTTAAGCAAATCTCTTTTAAAAGCAACTGTTTCCATTATTTCAATTCAACTTATAAGCCATCAGGTACTTTGCGTAAAGCAGAATTATTCACAGAATCAATAAACAATAAGACTGATAAACACTTCTTTTTAATAACATTTTTTCGCATAATTCTTTATTTTTAAGTTTATAATTAAGGTTTTTTTCTTACATTTGCAAATCAATTAAGAATATCAACAACAATACTCTTAATCAGCGATGCAAATATAAGAAGAAAAATCTTACACATTAAGAATTATAAGATTTATTATACAAATATAAATACATTTAGAAACAATCTAAATAACAGCACTATGGAAAGCCCTGTAAAAGAAAGAATTATCAAATTTATTGAATACAAAAATATTAGCAAGAATGCATTTGAAGAAGCTTGCCACCTTTCTAAGAGATACATTAGCAACCTCAAAGGAACTCCCGGTTCAAGAATAATAAGAAATATTAAGAATACCTATCCCGAACTAAACACCGTATGGTTACTTACAGGAGTAGGTCAAATGATAGAGGGCAAGAATGAAGAATGTGTCTCCCAATTAGACGAAATTCGCGCCCCGATATTACCAACCAGAATTGCCGGAAACCCCAATACCGACATTTTAGACTACGTTCAAACAAACTCACAAGAGATGGAACTATCTCGTATAATAATACTTGACACACCCATTGACTTGTGGCATATGATACGAGACGACGCACTCTCACCCACATTCAAGGTTGGCGACAAAATTGCCCTTCTTGCATACGAAAAAGGCGAAGAGTGCCCCATTCCCGGCAAAATATATGCTGTGGATACCACGAGCAACGGCCTCATCATTCGCAAACTAATGCCAAGCGAAGACGGCGGATACATTGCAAGATCATTGAACGAAGAAAGATACCCTGATTTTTTCATCAAAGAGGATGAGATAATTCGAATATTCCGCATCGTATATTTGGGAAGAAGCATCATATAACAAAACACCTCATAGGAAAGACTGAGTTTTAGGCTGCGTACACCAGCCACAGCATCAAGCAATATTCCTGATTTAGAATACATTAGAGAGCTAGCTTTTTTATGGCAGCTCTCTTTTTTTATGGCACTTATATAGCAAACTACATAAGCGCATTTTTGTTAATACTATTCTTCTGTTTGTTTCTTTTTGCTTTCTTTCTTATCTTCTGTTTTTTTCTTGTTGTCAAAATGTCCTTTAAATACGATAACACCAAGACCTATTACATTTATCGTGATAGTAGATAGAACAACACCTATAATAGTATCCGAGATAAAGCCTTTAGGTGTTTTATCGGGGATGAAGTGAACCCCAAAAGTTAGACAAAAAACTTTTGGGGTTCACTTCAATTCGACTGCGTTTTACACATTTTGGTAAAGGAGGCTGGCAATAAAAACACAGTGGTTCTTTGTAGTTTACAAGAACCACTGTATATAAATATTTTCTTTGCTAATTATTTATGAATAAACGACTTTTTTAAATCTTGAGATATATTGATAATAAAATCTCCCATACGTTCAAGTTCACTAACAATATCCATATAATATACACTTTCTTGATAATTCTTTTCGCCGTTTTCCATCTCCTCAATCTCGGATTCTCGAAGAATGTTCCTTAATTCATTAATACGATTCTCGGAATTATAGGCGTTAGAAATATCAACAAGAGTTCCTTGATGTGCAGCCTCAAGATTTTCAATCATTACACCATATGCGGTATCAACAGTATCTGCCATCTTTTTAAGATTACATATAGCCTCAGCACTAAACTTCTTGTTATGAATATTTCTTCTAAATATAATACGGCTGATGGCCTCACCTGAATCTCCTAGCGATTCCAGCTCTCCTATTATCTTGTACATTGCCTTAATCTTTATAGAAGTTGCCTCGCTGATGTCTCCCAACGATACACCATTCAAGAATGAAGCAATTTCATATTCTATTCTGTCCGAAATCTCCTCGTATTTAACCAATTTAGCACGTAACTCTTCAAATTTATTGGAATCATTCTCGGATATTGCCAATTTTGCATACCCGAGCCCTGTTCTTGATATTTGAGCGAAATGTATAATTTCATCGAATGCCTGTTCGGTAGCAAGTTCCGGAGTAGCTACAGGACCTGCCGAAATATATTTAAGCCTAAATATTTCAGCGTCTTTATTTTCGGGTGCCTTTATAATCCACACAACTGCTTTTTCAATATATTTAATAAACCATATCAATACAAGTGTGTTGATGGTATTAAACAGCGTATGCAACATAGAGAGTCCATACAAAGCAGCCGTACCTTCTGCCGAGGTTGATTCACTGACTGCAAATCCTTCTGATGCAGGATTGGGCAAACCGAACAGATTCTCGGTTATACAACCAACCAGAGCAAGGAATGGGCGAAATAGAGCCAACGCCCACATAACACCAAACACATTGAATATCGTGTGCGACATAGCAGCTCGTTTAGCCTGTGTATTTCCAACCGACGCAGCAATGTTGGCTGTGATTGTTGTACCTATATTCTCACCAAGCACCATTGCACAGGCCATATCGAAAGGAATCCATCCCATGCTTAGCATAATGAGCGTGATAGCCATTGTCGCCGAAGACGATTGGAGTACTAAAGTCAGCACCGTGCCAAAAACTAAAAAAATAAGTACGGAACTGAATCCATAACTTGACCAACTTTTTACGAATTCCAGTACCTGTGGTGTCTCGTTCAAATCCGGCACTGATTCTTTCATAAAAGAAAGTCCGAGAAACAACAAACAGAAACCAACAATAAGTTCACCTATATTCTGACGTTGGTTCTTTTTGGAGTTTGAGAAAAGAAAGCCAAATGCCATTAAAGGTATGGCCAGGATTGAAATGTCTGCCTTAAATCCAAGCCAAGACACAAGCCATGCTGTTACTGTTGTACCTATATTTGCACCCATAATAACACCTATGGCTTGCACAAGGGTAAGAAGACCGGCATTGACAAAACTTACTACCATAACGGTAGTTGCTGATGATGACTGAATGACTGAAGTTATTCCTAAACCTGTTATAACGCCCTTAAAGGGATTAGAGGTCATTGAAGAGAGTAGCCCACGGAGTTTATCACCAGAAGCCTTTTGAAGTCCAGAGCTCATTAAGTTCATTCCGTACAGGAACATACCTAATGCTCCTAGAAGTGTAAAAATTTGAAGTATTCCCATTTTTATGTTATTTGATTTATTACAAGATACCAATTATAAATTACAAAACACACTATCATAAACAAACCACTTATTCGCCCAATTATACCTCTTAATCCAATTATCAAAGGCAGTATGGCAGCAGCAATCATAACACAATAATCAATAAATGTTATCCCTAAAGATGTTAATGGCATAACTTGCGAGCTAAGCCCAAGAATAAGTGTTATGTTAAATATATTTGAACCTATTATATTACCTAATGCCATATCGGTATTTTTTTTTACTGCCGCAGCTACAGAAGCTGCTAACTCAGGCAATGAAGTACCACAGGCAATAAGCGTTAACGATATGAAAGCGTCGTTTACGCCAAAGGATTTTGCAATGAGGACAGCATTATCAACAAACAAATCGCAGCTTGTGATAAGCAACATCAAACCTCCGACCACTTTGGCTACTGCTATCCACAAAGGAGATGGCTTTTCTACATCAACAACGATTGTCTTCTTGTTTTTTCTTTCACGAAAAAACGAATACCACATAAACAATACAAAACCGGCCAATAATAATAGACCATCTATGCGACTTATCGTTGCAGGAGTTCCATTGAAGAAATTTAATACAAGAATAGTGAGCAGTATTGATACCATTATACATAGTGGTATCTCAAATTTCATATTCTTCTTATCTATTGCAATTGGAAAGAATAATGCTGTCACTCCTGCAATGCCCAGAACATTAAAAATGTTAGAGCCTACAACGTTGCCTATAGCCACATCAGCATTTCCATTTAATGCCCCTAAAAAACTTACCACGAATTCAGGCATGGAGGTACCAACTCCAACAATAGCAGCTCCGATAACAAAATCAGACACACGATATTTCTTAGCAATGGACACCGCTCCGGCTACAAGATAGTCTGCACCGAAGACGATGCCAACTAAAGATGTAATAAGGATAATATATTCCATCTTACTTTAACAGGTTTGTAATCCTACTGATTTCATGTTCGTACATCTCAGAACAAGGTTCGTAATGATAAGGTATATATTCAAAAAGTTGCAAATATGCTTTTCCGGAAGATTCACTATAATACATTTTTAACATCAAGGTCGTTCCTTTTCCATCTTGAGTTAAATCAATCTCCCCTGGCGACAAAGCCAATGCTGAAAGTATTGAGGTCTTAATATTCCCAGGAAATGAGAAATCCTTTGCCAAATATTTTTCTTGCGTTTCAATATCTTTGTATCCACGTTTCAAGAAGCAGAAGCCAAGAACTCCTATAGCCATTAATACATACCCTGCAAGGTCTATTTCAAGAGTATCAAAGATGAGTGTAAGAATAACCCCGCCAGCTATTAGTGATGTAAATATAACATTATCGTTGATTAAGCGAACTTTAATAAATTTCTTTTCCATTTTATCATTTAGTTTATTTGGTTTAAATTATGTATAATTTTCAAGATTATTGTCCACACGACAAACATAACGGCATCGCCTTCTTACATAAGGCAATGTCGTTAAAGACTTATTATACAATCTACTAAATGACAAGTTTGCCAAGACTAATCAACCATGACGCAGACTTGACAAAACGAAGATGATAGCTTAAAGACTCTTTTTTATCAAAATTACAGATGCTGACATTAACAACTTTGCCGCTTTTGACAAATTCAAAGTTATTCTTATGCCAATTACTTGTCCTCTTGGCAACATTCAGCGTGCGAGGGATATTACTTGTACCTGATATTTGACGGGGGAGGTTCAGGTCTGCATTAGGTGTATCATAATCATAATAATGAACATTGATATCCGAGTATGAAATATCAGCCTGGCTTTCTTGATTTATAAAGTCAGACCTCTCCGCACCACTTATTATAAAAGTAATAGCAACAATTACAAATGGAATAAAATATTTCAGTATATTTTTTATAGTTATCATTTGCAAAACTATTCTATGACAAAGATAGATATTTTTTTAGATTAAGAATTACAATAATATCAAATTTTAATAAGCATTGTTTGTATTTGAGATATATCCTAATTCACTCAATCCGTTATAAGCGTTCAGTTCATCAGTAATGACTCTTGACCCCTCAACAACGAACTGCTGAATGATTGGCTGTAAAGTTGCCTTGTTGGTATTCTCAACAACGAAAGCGTGAACATTGGTAATGTTTTCAATCTCACCGTTAGCATTGATAATGGCACTTCTCTCCATCATACCAAAGACAGGAGTCTTTGTCTTGGTAGAACGTCCTTGCGTATGAGGTGTACGCATAGATTTGTGTTTCCACTTCTCCTTGCCACCAATATACACCTCATCACATTCAACAGTTCCCTCAAAGGCATCAGCATCGCTTTGTGGATAGAGTGAACGAATCTTCTGTTTACGCTAAGTAAACCGATAATGCAACAATACGCGAAGGTTCTCTGTCTTTATGCAGATGTGCAGAAAAGATGCTGCTTTTCATCAAAACCCGGACGCCAGGCAATAAAATTCTGCAAACGTATGATATTTCGTTTGAGTGCTATTGCCGGATACTGTTCCTTTGAAAAGAAACCCGCCACTGATGCAGAATTCATCAATGACAGGAACTTTCTTTGTTCTAAAATTATATCGAACCGGCCTTAATTATATATAAAATAGGGAGCAATGCGCAGTGTTTGTCAGATAATACTTCTCCCCAAATACACGATGCGGAATATTCGAATTATATCATCCTCGTTGATGATAAAATCGGGGTATCTTTCTTCATTCAAAGATCTTGCAATATAACCACTTTCTTCACAAGGCATTAATTTACGAATAATGAGGCCGTTACTCATGGTGTCAACGGCATATATTTTGCCCGGTATGGGGCTCTCTTCGCCTTTTTCGTAAGCAAGAAGGGCTATTTTGTCGCCAACCTTAAATGTAGGTGAGAGAGCGTCATCCCGTATCATATGCCATAGGTCTATGGGTGTGTCGAGTATTATGATGCGAGATAATTCCAATTCTTGTGAGTTGGTTTGAACGTAGTCTAAAATGTCGGTATTGGGGTTTCCGGCAATTCTAGTTGGTAATATCGGGGCGCGAATTTCTTCTAATTGAGGGATTGTTTCCTCAAACTTACTCTCTACCATTTGACCGAACCACGAGGAGGAAAAACCACATTTGTGGTTTAATTTACTGAGCGTAAATTAGCATTTTAAGGACGAGCATAACAACAAAAGAGCCTTTTTAGTCAACCTCCTTGAGATGACAGGCTTTCTCGCCATTGGAGAAGTAATGTGCAAATGAGTTAATGAAAGTCCCATACATTTACAACGGCAACGCAAACGAGCGTTGCTTGCGACAGCTTAAGCTTTAGAGTATTGCACATTGCAATAAAGCCATTACTCGCAAAAAGGTAACAACCCCATAATAGTTGCTATTTCGGAACGGTTATTAAGGGTTGTTTATAGCTCGTTTAAGACCACTCTTCAGATGGTCGCAAAATTCAATTTTACACAAACAAAGAAGACCGTCTTAATTATATTAATAAGCAAAAGCGAAGAGATTAAGGATTTTCACTTATTCTTTATCTCTTCGCCTGCACTCGTCGCTTTATGAATTTCTATTCGAGTGTCGAGAAATCAATATCAGGAGATTCGGTCACATTGCCTTTACGCTCAAAATAAGTTCCAGATTTCATATACTCATCAAAAAAACCTCCCATAGAAAGGAAGAAGCAGTCTCCCTCTATGCCACCTGTATAGTCGAAACGCATCTCTTTGGCACCCGTCGTATCACAAGTGAAACGTGCTTTAGATACAGGAACCCATCGGCCGTCAGTTGTACGTGCCCATTGGTTGGTATAGTATGCTTTTCGATTGATATAGCCCATTACCGGATTAAAGTTTTCAAGAAATGAATGCGCTCCTGTGTACCAAGTAGATGTCTGAGGGCGACGGAATGATGCGATAAGAGACCATTCTCCCTTGTTGTTATCAAAAAAGTAAGCCGTATAAATAGTATTACCATTACCATCAGGTTTTACCCCCATAAGAAAACGACAACGCTCGCCAGCCTTCCAATCATAGTGTATGTAGCTTTGACCACCCGAACCTTCATTTCCAAAATCATTTATTATCGTATTCTCACCTTTTTTTACTAGTGTCACTCGCATAGTATCCGGTATCTCGGCAGGATTGTCGGTTTCAAAAGGACTCCACACCGAGAATAACACCCTTCTCTTGTGTGGGCTGTTATTCTGCATTCCGAAGTAGCCTTGACTGAATCCACAAGCCATATAATAACTGCTGGGTATATCTCCTTCCTCAGGAACAATAACTTCGTTGTAGAACCACTCCACATCTTCTTTAGGGAGAACATATCCTAAATGTACAGACGGGCCACGACGTCCGAAGTGGGTACTGAAATCGGGTGCCACAAACGCTATATTTTGCATTTCGCCCCCAACAATAACAGCAGCGACGGAACCAAAGCTCTCACCCTCATTTATTTTAAGACCACGGATATCCATCTTTATATATCCGGGAGTTTTCACCTTGAATGTTCCAACATCTATACGCGATAAAGTATCACTATTGAGTGTAACCTTTTTTCTCTTGCCTAACAAAGAGACCTCAATGCGAGACTTGCCTTTTGCCTGCAAAGCAATATCAATTTTACCGCACTCATTTGCTCTAAAATAGAAGCTTATTACAGTTTCTTTGTCAATCCAATTGCGTATTGTATTACTGCGTTCGTCAATAGAGGCAGAATTTCCAGAGGTAATATACGCATTACCTGCTGCATTGACTACATATTCACTTTGAGCGACTGCTGGCAAATGAGCAAAAAGAGCAAGCATTAAGGATGCCAGCAATAAAAATCCTTTGAGTTTCATTGTAAATTATTTTATTGGTTATTATTATTCTCTAACATTTTACAAATGTATAAATATTTATCCACTTGCTTGTAAAATTTACGTATATTTGCAATAAAATTGCGAATATTATCTCAAATGATTTCCCGTTGTTATCTTGAAATAACAAACATCTGCAACCTCAACTGCGTATTCTGCCCCAAGACCGACAGAGAGAAACGCCGCCTCACGCTCGAGGAGTTCAACACCCTCACCACCCGCCTGCAAGGAGAGATACAATTCCTCTACTTTCACCTGATGGGCGAACCGTTGCTGCACCCGCAGTTGCCCCAGTTCATCGAGATGGCACGTGCAAAAGGTTTTGTACCGGTGATTACCACCAATGGCACGCTGCTGTCGCAAGCCGATGGTGTTATAGAAGCAAAACCCTATAAGATACAAATATCACTACACTCTCACGAAGGGAACAAGAAAGAGAACGCCGCGGAGTACATAGACAACGTAATGCGGTTTGCTACCAAGGCCGCAGAAAGTGGCATAATCATCGTGTTGCGTTTCTGGAACCAGGGAGGTTACGAAAGCACCAACGAAGCACTCACAAGCTTCATCGCCAAGCACATCCCCACCCCGTGGAAACAACAAAGCAATGGTTGGAAACTTGCCGACAAAATATTCCTTGAATATGACAAGATGTTCGAGTGGCCCGACTCTGCACGCGCCGAATACGAGCAGGAAGACCTCTTCTGCTATGCACTCAGAAACCAGATAGGCGTTCTTGTCGATGGCACCGTTGTACCCTGCTGTCTCGACCACGCAGGGGATATCAATCTGGGCAACCTTTTCCACACCCCGCTGCAGGAGATTTTGTCATCGCCACGGGCAAAAGCCATATACGATGGTTTCACCCGTCACACAGCCGTGGAGCCCCTCTGCCGCCGCTGTGGGTATGCCGCCGTCACCAAGCGTTACAGGAAATAAAGATTTTCGCACAAGCAGAAACAACCCAATTTAACACTACGCTATAAATAAATTCTGTACCTTTAAGGATATTCAAAGACTTTGTCTTGTTATGGAGAAATTTGTACCACACCAAATAGATGACGCCTGCTCATTCAAAAGCGAGTCGTTGGGCGATGTCAAAGCAGGTTTCCCTTCACCTGCCGAAGACAACCGTGAGCAACTCGACCTTGTAAAGTTACTTGTAAAGCACAAGGCATCCACATATTTCTTTCGCATAAGCGGTGTATCTATGGTTGATGCTGCACTCGACGAAGGAGATATTATAATTGTTGACCGTGCTGTTGAACCTTACAACAACTGCAAGGCGGTATGTTATATAGATGGCGAGTACACCGTGAAACGCGTAAAGATGGGAGAGAACAAACTATGGCTCATGCCTGCCAACGAGCAGAACAACACCTACAAGCCAATAGAGGTTACCCCTGATAACGAGTTTATGGTTTGGGGCGTAGTTACCTATGTAATTAAAAAGATGTAACAATGTTTGCCCTTGCCGACTGCAACAACTTTTTTGCCTCCTGCGAGCGGGTTTTCCGCCCCGACTTGCAGGGGAAGCCTGTCATTGTTCTTTCGAGCAACGACGGTTGCGCCATAGCACGCAGCAACGAGGCAAAGGCACTTGGCATAAAAATGGGTGACCCGTACTTTAAAATAAAAGGCTTGGTGGAAAAACACAATATTGCAGTGTTCTCGGGCAATATGACTCTCTATGGCGATATGTCGCAACGAGTGCGCTGGGTGCTTGAAGAATTTGCCCCATCCATTGAGATATATTCCATAGACGAGGCTTTTCTCGACCTTCGCGGGCTTAACAACATCGATTTTGACCAATACGCAAAAAGCATCTCCCTCCGGTGCTGGAAGATGACCTCAATTCCCGTATCGGTGGGCATAGCACCCACAAAGACACTTGCAAAGATAGCTTCGAAGCTGTGCAAGCAATACCCTAAACTGAAAGGCGGCTGTTATATGCACCGCCCCGAGGATATTGAGAAGGTTTTACGCAAATTCCCCATAGAGGATATTTGGGGCATAGGCCGTCGTTCTGCACCAAAACTAAAAGCGATGGGCGTTATTTCGGCCTACGACTATACCCAGTTACCCGAGACCACAATAAGAAACCTCTTTGGCGTTACAGGCATTAGAACCTGGAAAGAACTGCAAGGCATCCCCTGCATTGAATTTGAAGATGGATTTGAAGCAAAGCAATCGATATGTGTTTCGCGTAGTTTCTCTTCGGAGATACACAATGTGGAAGAGTTGCAGGAGCAAATATCCAACTTTGCATCCTCGCTGGCCGAAAAATTGCGCAAGCAGAATAGCGTCGCCGGTGAAATATGCGTGTTCGCCTATACCAACCGATTCAAAGAGAACGAACCGCAAGTGTATGGCAACCAACTTTTACAACTTACAACACCAACCAACGACCAAAGAACAATTGTTACCCGTGCTGTTGCTGCAACAAGAGAGCTGTTCCGCAATGGTTACGGCTACAAAAAAGCCGGTGTTATAGCCACAAGAATAATCCCCGTGCAAAATGTGACGCGCTCCCTGTTCGACGATACTGCGTCCATTGAAAAAGAGCATAAACTAACCTCGGTGGTCGATGCCGTAAACAAGGCGTTTGGCAAGGGTTCCATTAAATTGGCTGTACAGGGGAGTGGCAAGATAAAAACATCGAGCGAAAATCAATCGCCACATTACACAACACTGTGGAGCGACATTCCAACCGTCACGGTGAAGTAAAACATCAAAAAAAATAAATTTACCGCCAAATTAAGTAAACCCCAAAGTTTTTTGTCCAAACTTTGGGGTTTACTTAACGTACTACGTATTATTCTTTATTACATATTGCCAAGAGAAATCTTATTACATCTTTGCGCGATATATAGAATTGTATATAAGCACAAAAGTAATAAGCAACAGTCCGTTGATAATTACATACACCGGAATACTGAAATCAAAAAACACGAATATTCCGTTTATAACAATCTCTACTAATGACATCAGCCAAGAGAGAGTTTTCAGCATTACAGAACTGCGTTCCAAAGTGACCGATATTCCCAAAGCCAACAACGATGGTATTCCAATTGTAAGCAATGCGCCTATGGTAACAACCCAACGCACGCGCTCTGAATCACATATTTCATAACAAGCATAAGCCAACAATGCACTAAATGCAACTGCTACCAAGCTTTTTACTAAATCAACTTTCATAGAATAATAACATTAAAGGGTTGGTGGAGTTGGGGGCATAGGAGGGGTTGAAGGAGGTGTTGCCATAAACAACTGGGCAAGTTCGGGAACCGAAGCGGCTGCAACCCACTGCGGCATACCCTGTGCCCAAACCAATGTCTGCCCGTTAATCTGCCCGCTTTGAGCCATCTGTTGCATCTGTTGCATATTGTATGGGCCATATTGCTGGCCATTGACTGCAAGCATATACTGTACCGCGCCAGGCAAAGGAGGAGGAGTTGGCGCTCCACCCATTGCAGGTGCTTGTTGTTGGGCAGGCTGGTTGAAGCCATTCATCATACCGGTCATCTGGTTGGCCATAGCACCGCCCATAGCCATTCCCATCATTATTCCGGTAGGGTTCATTCCGCCACCGCTACCAAAGTCCATGCCACCCATTTGCCCCATGCTTTGGGCTGCGGTTTTCAAGACATCGGTCTGCTGGTTAAGAGCATGAGCCTGTATAAATTGCGACTCTGTCGATAGCTTGGCAAAACGCTCATACTGATCGGTATCAATATGGGATATGCGCTCATACTTATCAGTATCAATATCGGCGCGACGCATTTGTTGCTCTTTAGTCATGCGCACCAACTCGCAATAATTCTCACTCTCCTTGTCTATTTCAATTGCCGAAATATCGAAGCGTTTTAGGTTAACACCAAAATCATCTTCAAATTGTGGTGCAAGACGCGCCTTTACCATGTCGCTAATATCAAGCACCTTGCGCTCCAACTGCATTACGGGAATATTATTGTCAATCGGGCAGTTTGCTACAAAGTTCTTCACGAACTTAACCACCGCATCCTTAATTTGGCGCCCGAAAGCATCGAGGTCAAAATCGACCAAACGGTTAAGTTTTATAAAACTCTTGTAATCGGTGATATTGAATGTGATTGATCCACGAACTGCCACAGGAACGGTAAAGTCGTCAAAACGCGGGTCGGCAACCTCAAAATACGGCACACCAAAACGCACCTGGTTATTACCTTGCAGGTTCATGTAGTATATTTCGGCCTGAAAAGGAGTGTTTCCTCCCCACAACGAACCTACAATGCTGGTGAGCACTGGGAAGTTTGCAGTTTCAATCTTTTGGTCGTACGGGCCCACAATGTAATCCATCATGGTACCATCCTTTTGCTTGTACATAAACACTGCAACCTCGCCATCTTTCACTCGCAGCATGCTACCATAACGAATAGAATTTTCTTTATTGGTGGAGTTTGCCTCGCCTGACGGGCGCCATTTCCATACTAAATAATCTTGTTCATCGCAGCGGATAACATCCATTAACCCGCCCTCTTTCTTTCTGTCAAAAAATCCCATTGTTAATGTATTTTTAAATTAAATTTTAAATAACCACTTTATAAAAGTACTTCATCATTATTATTGAAGACATTTTTTCAATGAATGTAACATAAAAGAACGTGTGAAACCCCTCCTGTTTTTCTAAATGATTTGTAGAAAGACCTATATAACTATTTAGGATTTACGAAAACCATTCTCACAATATGTAACGCAGTTTGTGATATTACACACCAACTTCGCAAATGTATGAAGTATATTTTAAAAAAACAATACCCTGCATCTATCAGTAAAATAATTAAAAAACAGACAATAAAACAAGTACATAAAAAAGAGGGCTATCCTGGATAGCCCTCTTTAATGTTATCTTTAAACGCCACCGGCCGGCAAACAGCAGCCAAGCGGCACGAATAATATTAGAGATATATTACTCCAAAACGGTAACATTCATCACCACATCGGTCTTGGGACGATCGCCCATTGAGGTCTCCACCTTTTGGATTGCCTCAACAACATCCAAGCCCTCTTCCACTTCACCAAAGACGGTGTAGCCACCGTCGAGGAAAGGAGTTCCGCCCTGTGTAGTATAAACATCCACCTGCTCGGTAGTAAAGGCGGGAGTGCCAAGTTCCTTACTCTTCTCAATTGCCAGTTTACCCAGTTTTTCCTGGAGTTCCATCAGGCCGTTACGGTCGCGATTGCGGCGAAGGTTCATAATCTCTTCGCGATGCTCCATTGCAAGCGCATTAAAAACGCTCTGCTCCTGCTGCATCTTCATCTGGTGTTCAAGTTGTTTAAGTTCGGCAGCTTTATACACCTTTCCCCAAACAATATAGAACTGACTGCCACTGCTCTCTTTTGTCGGGTTCACCTCGTCGCCAAGGCGTGCAGCACTCAAAGCACCACGTTTGTGAAAAAGTGCCGCGGGCTGAATTTCGGCAGGCACGTTATAACCGGGGCCACCACTGCCCAAATTCTTACCTGCAGGTGCTCCCTTGCTCTCGGGGTCACCACCCTGAATCATAAAATCCTTAATCACACGATGAAACAAGGTTCCGTTGAAAAAACCCTCGGACGCAAGTTTCAGGAAATTATCGCGGTGAAGAGGTGTCTCGTCGTAAAGGCGCACTGTAATGTCGCCCATTGTTGTTGAAATTTTAACTTTTGCCATATATATATTTAGAATATAGTTTATTTACAATTGGTTCGCACCACTTAGAATAATAATCATTCAAGATACCACACGGTAGCGTATACACCACATTTAGATTATGGCGCGAAGTTATCAAAATTTAGTTACACATTATATATTTGATTTTATTTTTTTGTTTATTCCCAACTGCTAACTACAATTTGCCAAAACAATAAACTAGTTAAAATTCATTTTATATCTTAACATTCTAATTCCCACATTGTGAGATAATATTAGCAATGTTAAAAGTATCTAGTTGCTGATAATTTTTATTTACATTCTCTAAAGTTTCGATTTTTTCGAGACTGTCGGCAGCGTGTCTTAATCTTACTACTTTATTAATAGAATCTTTGACACTTTTAGAAAGAGTTATTTTTTGTGGCATATAATTTCCTATTTCTACAAGCGAAATGGATAAAATAACCAACAGAACTATAGCCAACAGCATCGATATAACACCTTTATACTTGCAGAATATATTTTTTATCATAGAAGGTATTTTTAATTAGTAAGAGAGGGTTATTTCATATATTCGGTTTCCATTATCACAATTCCCTTCGATTTTGCCATTATCTGGTGCCGAAAATACAAATTCTGCATCATTTCTTCCCCAAGTGTTCTTACCTTTTAGGCGAAGAACCCCATCAGAACCACGTTCCCCACTTAATTCGTAGTCGGAAAACCAAGCACTACATACATATTTTCCGCTAACATTTCCAAATGAATCTATATATATACTCATTGAAACACGGTCACCATCGCTGTCATTACCATAGGCTTTAATTTCTCCATTTAACAAATAAATGGGGTCACCTTGGTTGGTGTAATGACTGTAAACACTGGTGTACTCACTATCAAGATAGCAAGTTACATAACGCAACAATTCTTTACGAATTACAGTAATTCTAATTCCATTGACTACAATGGAATTACCACTATCTATATGCCTAATACTTCCCTCCTTTAAATCAACTATTGAGAAAATTTCTCCAGCATTAGTAGCCCATACACACCTAAATATTAATGTTGCTCTATCTTTTAGGTCGTTGGGAGTTAATTCTTCCACATCCCAGCTATTACTCCCGATATCGGGATCTATTTTATGATCACTCTTTCTTACCAAGTCCCTGATTAACAAGAAATGTTCATCTCGTTCTTCAGAGCGAACATCAGCTACACAATATCTTCCCCACGAGGAATTATACGTTCCAAGAATTTTAACCAAAGAATATTCTTGTTTCCATTCATTACAAGTGGAGTTGTAATATTCCTGTAAATTTAAAAAGTGTTCCTGTTTGTCTAAAAACAGACCTATTGTTTCTAAGTTCTTTAGCGTCTCCTTACGCTTGTCCAAAAGCTTTTCCGATGTTGATTTAATTTTTAACAGAACATTATATTCCTCTTTTTGCAATGCTATTTCTCTGGCAATTTTCTCTATTTTTTTCTCATAATTGTTGCTGTTTAAAGAGAATAAAATAATAATTAGAAGTGTTATAACTAATAAAGATAACACCAGATACAAGCATTGCTTCTTGCTCCAATTGAAAAAAGACGAAAAACTGTCAGTATTGGGAGTCTTTGTTGTATTATCCATAGATTATAGGTCTAAATCCTTGTTAGCCAAAAGAAAGCCATTGTAGGTTATTTCAATCTGCGTCTTTTGCGAATAAGAATAAACGCCGGTATTCTCATTAGTAAGTGTAATGGAGAAATTATTTCCTTCGATAACTTTTAGTTTTTCGATGTGAGTGTATCCATTAGGGGATTTTTCTCCACGCAATAATTTACCGTCATTATTCCATATTTTTATACCAAGAGGAATCTCTTTTTTATCTTCAGAAAGTACATTGCCTACAAAATCTATTGTCAAAGTATCTTCTGATGCATCTCCGCTTATGTGGAGAAATATAATTGGAACAAGTTCCGAAATATTTTTAATTTTTTCTGCATTATTTTTTACAGCACTTAAAATCTTACGTTCTGTTAAAAGAATATTCTCCTTATTGCTTTTAATCTCTTTGTTATTCTTGTCGATAGCAATTTTATAATCTTTCGTACGTGATTTTTGATTATCATACACCGTTTTATATGCATCAATTTTGGGTGATATATTCTTGTACGATATTGTAAAACAGCAAACAATCAAAATAATGAAGGCTAATAAAGCATTTTCACGACCCTCTTCTTGTTTAGAAACGTAATTTTTTGATTCTCTGATAGTTTCTGTTAAACGAGAAGATTCTGTTACATTATCCTTGTAAACAAATGATAAACTGTATTTATGACTTTTATCAAAAATATCCTCTTCTTTATCCTTGAGAATATTAAAAGTTTGTATTGTTTGCGATTCAACTCCGTAACTCACCGGGGGCAAATCTATATATAGCTCTTCCACTACATCCTTGATAGCTTTATCTATAATACTCCGAGCTATGTTTAGTTTGTTGTTTATTATATCGGTTGGTTCGTCAGCAATAACAATAGCTTTTTCATAAACAGAAAGAATTTTTTCTTCTATAACAAAATGCTCTATTAGATTCTCAAATATACGAAACAACGGAGCCAATTCTTTAAGCATAATAGAATTGAGAGATATACACATTCCCACATATGAGTTAGAAGCCTTCAAAGGAGTGCGGTTTTGAAGTTCATGGATATAACTTCTCGGTTTTCGGCGTACATAAATGTAATACATCATATTACCTTTACGATGTACTGCTATAAAACTTTGTGAAGTTTGAACAGACTTCTTTGAAATATTCTCAAAAAAATCTTGCGTGTAGTCTTGTGGGTATTGTATATATTTCCCGCTTGTACAGCCAAAAAGATATGTAGCAACGTTTATTTCTGCAGAAAATCTTTGCATATTACTGTAAATAAATAATATTACTTATACTTAAAGTTCAAATCTGTTTTAATATTATTATTTTCTGTTTGCATAATAAACAGCCACGATTATTATGCCTATTACCCAGCCAATAGGTGGAAAGAATAAGCAAGATACAAAAATGAGACCAACGAAAAAGTCACTACAACCATTAGCACAGCCACTGCCTTTTTCATTCTTCTTCTCTTTTTCTATACGAGCGAGTTCTTCATTCAATTTTCTTTCTTCTCTTTCCTTTTCTCTAATTCTTCTTTCTCTTTCTTGTTGAAGCCTTTCTTGCTCTTGGCGCAACATATCTCTTTGGTGTCCAATTTCTCTTTCGAACATCTCTTTTTGAGATAAAAGATCCCTTTTTATTTTCTCCTGCTGTCTTATACTTTCTTGCAATTTAGTTATCTCGTCATTTTGCGCTTTTTCAATGGCCGTTAAAATAAAATTAGGCTTTATAGATTTTTGTATAAATACATAATTATCCTGATGAGTAGACTCTATAATCATTTCCACATCGTCAGTAATTTTAAAAACACGTTCCTCCACACCTTTGCTAAAACTTTTTTGCGGGAGCCTTGTGTGGTATTTTTCTAGGGGAATAAGACTCTTTTCAACATCTTTCACATTATGTTCATTCAATAAATCTTCATAAGTGGCATTTAAAAAGAGTTCATTCTCTTTCATCTTAAGAAATCCTTTATTTTGCCATTTTTCAACGAGAGCATCGAATGTATCGAAAATAGGATCTATTTCCGACATAACAATGTTGTTTAACACAAAACCGAAACCTAAATATCCATCAACAATTTTTATAACATATGTATAGAACATTAGGTCTTTTTCGCGATGGGTACAAACTTGTGTATATGATGTACAGCCCGATAATATTTTTGTAAAAATTGTTTCAGTATAATCCTGTGGGAATTGAGATATTGTATAACTATCTCTATAAGAAGCAGGTATATGCTTAAAAAAAATATAACAATCGCTTAACATACTATTTCAATTTAAATTCTATAACTTTTTCTACATTGTTAATTGTATACGATGCGAGTCGATCTAGCACCTCATTGCCGAGCAATAAGGGTGCTGTTACATTGTCCGACACCGATACTATGATATCTGTACACGATATTTTACCACCAATAATTATCTCACTTATATTTATTTGAATATTTTCTACTATTGAGCCGTCGGCTATTTGACTTTTTTGAATCCCTATTATATTGTCTTCAGTAATGTAGCCTTTTTGTAGAAGATACTCAAACTCAGCTCTCGATATTAAGTTCGAAGAAGACCCGCTATCGAGAATCATCTTAAAGTTTAAGCCATACAATTCAATATCAATATACTTTACACCGGCATTTTCCTCATATGGGACCTTAATAATGTCACAATCCTGTACAACTTCGGAGTATGAGGTATCAAAGTATATAGGTTTATTTTTTTTTCCACAGGAACATAAGCATATTAATAAAAATAGCGAGCCAATGATGATGTTATTTATTTTTATCATTTTGCATTATTTGTATAGAATCATTATTTGATACGTTCAAGTTTCCGTTATGCAAAGAATCAGTACTTACCTTTTGTATTTCTTTTTCAACTGCAACCACAGAGGTTTTGCTAATTGTGTTGCCTTTTTTGTTACTCTGGCTATTACTGACACAAAAGGAGCAGTAAAGAACAATAGCAAGGAGTAGTATTGTGTGCAGAATTGGCAAAACTATCTTTCTGGTTTTTTCCCACCACGAATCTATCTCCTTATAGCGATAAGTCGATGAGAGCTCATAAGAAGTATCTTCCTGCCCAACCAACTTTGCAAGTTTTGTTAATGGTTCGCGCAGTGTTGCAACAGTTTTTTGAACATCGCTATTTTTTTTATTCTCTTCTACAACTTGTTTAAGACGGCTGTTCTCTGAAGATAAAATCTGCATATCATTGATGCTTTTTTGCAACGCCTCATTGAGTTCCTCATTTTTTTGTTGAAAAAGGCGCACCTCTTCTTTGCAATTAGTTATCTTTGATTCGTTATCTAATTGCAACTTTGCAATATTCTCTTCCTGCGTTTTCTTAAGTAAGGACAACTGCTCTTCTATCTGCTTTTTTGTATTTTTATCTTTTATTGTTGGATAGAAAGGTGATATTGCTAATGCCGAATTTTCGCTTATAACACTTAAGACATTCTCTTTTGTACAATCTATGAGGTTAACCTCCATAATACTATTGCTACCAGAGAATACAAAATCTTTAAGACTTATAAAATCGTTTGGTAACAAAGAGAGTTTAATTAGTGAGATTATGTGTTCCTGTATCTTTTTCAAATCGTCGTCTTTTGATTGAAAATCGGAAATAAGGAACTTACTCTTTGTCTTTTCATAGTTAAGAATATTGCCTACGATATAACGTTTATATATAGTTTCAAGGATATTGTAAATACCTATAACATCCAAACAATAGGCATCCAAGCGCAGGCTTAGGCCGAAATAGGCACCAGGACGTCCATCAAAAGCTGCAATATTATTGTATTTCAAATACGAATAGTAACAATACCTTTCACCTTTTACATCTCTTACTTGTACAAGGAAACGGGTTTCATCGTTTCTCGACGTATAAAAATTCTGAATATAGATATGGTCATCGTTTTTGCCCCAAATACTTTGTCCTTTGGGTACACCGTGTACAAAAAGTTCTAATTTCATAGACTTATCCGTTTATGAGTTTGCAAATTTTACTCCAGAGTAGTGCAGGATACTCTTTGGGGCCTTCTTGGTAGGTATAAGAATCTTCCGATTCGGTGTAATCACCAGTTTGGAAAGGCACAAAATCACAATTGTATTGTTTAAAGAAACTTGTTATTGGATTTAAGTTCTTAAACGGAATAAATATGCCACGATAAAGATTTTCGCCAACTTCTCGGCGTGCTTCGCCAATATTTACTTTTCCTCGACTGATAACAAACGGAGTCATATCGATTTTGTTAAAAAGGAAAACGACTTTATCCACGGGACGCATACGTTGTTTGAGATTGGTAATTCTTGTAACATAGTTTTTTCTGTCACTTTCATCTTCCCAATCAGGCTCCACTAAAATACACCATATTTTACGGTTATCTCCGTTAAGAATTGTGTTTACAAAATTGGGGTATTTTGCTGTGGGGTTTTTCTTATCAAAATAGTACTCACCAGGCGCCTCTAATATCTGACATATGCGTTTACCATTTTTAAGCACTTCAACCAACATAAAATTAATACGTTCGGTTGAATGTGCTGCATCTGTGGCATTTATCATATTGTCGAAATCTGCGCAAACCTTTTTGTAGTTTTCGTCATATGAAGGACGGAATGTTTTAATCGGAGACACCCGATATCCAAGATCATCACCGAGGTAACGGGTTAAGCGAACCAATGTCATTGTTTTACCACTAGAAGGAGGACCATACAGAATAATAATTGGAGTCTTCTTGTCAGCGATGGTTACGTTTATTTTATTGGGGTCTTTCAACTCGTCGTTAGATAATCCCATTTTATGTTTATCGTTCGTTGTCGTAGAAAATTCTGTACTATTTATAACTTTAGATGTAATATTTTTTACATCTTCTTGCTCAAACGATTGTTCGTTTCCAAAATCAAAATCTGCCATAATCGTATTATATATAATTAATATTCATTCTTTTTAAAAGCGAGGTCAAAGAAAATAAACGCAGCTATATCGACAAGGATAGATACTATAATCCAAAATATAAAGCCACGACCCGCGTGCTTACCAGCGAAATAATCGCTCCAGACATCAATTACACTCAACATTTGTGTTGTTTTTGTTACAAGATTGTCGTTAGTATACAACACCTTGTCACTGTCAGATTTGAATGTGATAAAGTCTGAATAGTTATTAACAAGTGTATATCCTTTTTGTAGAACGACATCGGCCTGTGCAATAATATTGTTATCAATTTCACCGGCAGCATCCATTTGAGTAAGATGTCCTTCTATTGTTTCTATATTGGATATAATCTTTTTGGCCTCGGGTTTGAATATTTCTTCCTGCGGTCTAGTATAGTTGTTACGCAACTCCGCCTTACGAGCATTGAGAAGCTCAGTAATCATATTATTATATTGCTGTTTTAGAGCCTTAATTGTTTGAGGAGAGTGGTTTGAGTAACTAAGTTCGTCTATTTTTGAAACTTGAAGCGTTTTTGCAATGTCTATAAGTATATTTTTCGCACGAGGACCAAACCCGGGGTTTGCCATATTGTCAATTTCCGAGAACAGAGCTGTTATTTTAGAATTTACATCACGCTCAAAATTTTCTATTTTCGTTTTTATTTCAACTTCTGTTTTTACATTATCACGTAATTGTTGCAAATAACCTTTTGTCGTTGCCAAATCTTGTGTAACAACATCGGCGATTGCAGTACGATAAAAAAATGTATGAGTATTTGTTGGCATTGAACAGAATAACCAAAAAACTGTTGTAAGCAATACACCGCCAACCAACATTGCACCCCGTCTTTCTATATAAATATTCTGGTTAAGACTATCTACAACCATTTTTGTTCCAATAGAGGCTATAATAAAGAATCCTACTGTTACAGCCCAGCACATAAATTCCGGCCAGTTAGGTAGCAGTAAATGCAATGATTCTTCTGTAGCCCAACAACTTGCGGCTGCAAAAACAACAAAACCACAAAGGTAAATAAGTTTTAAAAATCCTTTTTCTTCCATAGTAGTATAAATTAATGTTTATAATATCTCACTCAGGTAATTGCATAAAAAAGGCGTGACACTTGTGTACATTCCATACTTATCGAATTACGGAATCTATTTTCGCTAACACAATGCCCCGCATTATATTCCAATACAGTCAGGAAATGTCCCCACTCCTTATTCATTAGGTTCTGTATAACATCCCCAGCCCCAAAAGATTATTGATATATATACAAAGAAAGTGTGGAGCTGACTTCCGTTTATCTAAATGAAGGTTGTGGAAAGACCCTGTAGAAAATAAACGACACAATACCCCACACTCGGATAGATATGGGATACTATGGCACACGATATGCCATACCACAATTATCTATACGAAAGTGAGTGTTGTTCTGTACAATCCTTTCTACAAGAAAACTTCCACATTTTCATTTAAGGATTTGCGAAAAACACTTTCACAATATGTAATGCCTAATGCGATAACACGCACCGACAGCACAAATGTATAAAGTTTTTTTTGAAAAAACAACACTCACGGGGTATTGCGCGACTCAATATGCTAAAATTATATAAAAACGAGCATATTGGGCAATTATAAAAATCACATAATGTGCAAAAATAAATCAGAGTTCTCAATTATACAACTTTTAAAAAATTCATCAGCAGCAACACCCCTACTCTATCACATAGAACCAACCAATCCAAGATTTGTTTGTTTTTTTTACTTTTTTCCCTATTTTTGCGCAACTTAAACATAATGGATTATGGAACGTGTAACCCTGCTACCACCTACCGCATTGAGCGATGGATGGATAGACCCCAAATACCTACCAGAAGGAAAAGACAAGTACTACATACGCAACAAACAAGTGAAAGAGCCCGAATGCGGGTGGCGACACTTGCGTAGTGACGAGATAGAGCAGTTGGTAAAGAACAACAACAGTGCTTCATCTTGGGATAAAGTGTGGGTTACAGATGAATTCAACACCGCCGCCATAAGGGATAATAAATTTTATGGCACAGTGCGCATTGGGCGTGTTTGTAATGGAGCATTGCAGTTCCACGACCTTCGCCAGCCGGTTGGCATCACAAATTCAAGCATACACTCGTGCGACATTGGCGACAACTGCGCCATACACGATGTGCATTACCTCTCGCACTACATTATTGGAGCGCACAGTATGTTATTCAATATACAAGAGATGTCGTCCACCGACCACGCAAAATTCGGTAACGGAATTGTCAAGGATGGTGAACCCGAAGCGGTACGCGTGTTTATAGAGATTATGAACGAGACAGGTACACGCTCCGTGGCTCCTTTCGATGGAATGATACCCGCCGATGCTTACCTGTGGGGCAAATATGCCGACGACATAGTGCTACAAGAACGACTGCTACACATTACCCAGCACACCGTTGACCACCACCGCGGCTATTATGGTGAGATTGGCGAACGATGCGTAATAAAGAACACCTCAATAGTAAAGGATGTAAAGATTGGTTCGGATTGTTACATAAAGGGAGCATCGAAACTAAAAAACATCACCATAAATTCATCGAACGACGAGCCCACACAAATTGGTGAGAATGTAATTCTTGTAAACGGAATCGTGGGCTACGGCTGCCGCATCTTCTATTCGTGCACCGCCGTAAAGTTCATTCTTGGCAACAACTCGAATTTCAAATATGGTGCCCGCCTCATAAACTCAATTATGGGCGACAACAGCACCATTTCGTGTTGCGAAGTGCTTAACAACCTCATATTCCCGGGACACGAACAGCACCACAACAACTCATTCCTCATTGCTTCAGTAATTATGGGACAGAGCAATATGGCAGCCGGAGCAACTATCGGCAGCAACCACAACAGCCGAACCAACGACGGCGAACTGGTTGCCGGTCGCGGCTTCTGGCCGGGGCTCTGTTCGTCGGTAAAGCATTCAAGCACATTCGCTTCATTCACCCTGCTTACAAAAGGTGACTACCCTGCCGAGCTCTACGTAACCCTGCCGTTCGCTCTTGTAAGCAACAACGCATCGGCCGACCGCTTGGAAATTATGCCCGCCTATTGGTGGCTCTACAACATGTATGCCCTTGCGCGCAACACCTGGAAATACCGCACGCGCGACAAGCGCATAACCAAAGTGCAAAATATAGAATTCGACACCTTTGCACCAGACACGATGCAAGAAGTTATAAACGCCCGCCGCCTGCTCGAACTGTGGACCGCAAAAGCGTACCTCGAAGCCACCGCCGCCACGCAGGATGCTCTCAATAACGAGGCGCAGCTCATTGAAACCGGCCGCAGCCTGCTTAGGGGAGACCGCAAGATTGTAGATAGCCTCACCATCCTTGGCGAAGGCATTGAAAACAGCCGTCGCCCAGTACACATACTTAAAGTTTACGATGCCTACCACGCCTACGGCGATATGCTCATACATTATGCAATGAGCAACCTACTGAACAACTGGGAGGAGGCGCGCGACATTATCACAAACGGACAAAACACCGCCGAACGCAACCGCATAGCAGAGCAAAAATGGATTAACCTCGGCGGACAGCTTGTGATGGAAAGCGACCTCGACACCTTGCGCCGCGATATATACAACGGCACGCTCGACTCCTGGGATGCCATACACAACCGCTACAATGAACTTTGGCACCGCTACTCCACCGACAAGTTGCACCACTCATTGCACGCCCTCTGTACAGTGCTTGGCACCGAAACCATTTGTAACGAATTATGGTTACAGGTATTCGAAAATGCCGAACGCGTACAGCAAAACATATGCGAACAAGTATATTTCTCACGTAAAAAGGACCACGACAACCCCTTCCGTTCATCGACCTGCCGAAACGAAGAGGAGCGACTCGCAATCTTTGGCAAAGCCGAAGAAAACAGTTTCGTAAAGCAAGTGCGTGAAGAGACAGCCACCAACATACAGAAAATTGAGAATTTGAGAAAACTACTATTGGATAGATAGTAGCAAAAAACTAAATTTTTACCCAGATAATTTCATTTTCAATGAAACATCACTTGGTACAATTTTACAGAGCATACAGGGACACCAGGTATGCTCTGTGTATTTAATTGCACCTAATTACCAAATATTAAGATTTTTTTTCTATTTAGATGGCAAAATGTGTTATTTTTGCAACAACTATCCATAATACTATGAAAAAATACGACTACCTTGTCATTGGTGCCGGTTTGTTTGGTGCCGTGTTTGCCCACGAGGCTACAAAAGCCGGTAAAAAATGTTTGGTAATAGAGTTGCGCGACCACGTCGGTGGCAACATTTACTGCGACAACATACAAGGCATCAACGTACACAAGTATGGCGCTCACATATTTCACACATCGAACAAGGAGGTGTGGGACTATGTAAACGACCTTGTACCATTCAACCGTTTTACCAACAGCCCATTGGCATGTTACAAAGGCAAGCTATACAACCTCCCGTTCAACATGAACACATTTTATAGCCTGTGGGGAGTAAAGACCCCTGCCGAGGCTATGGCAAAAATAGAGGAACAGCGCAAGGAATATGCATCTGTAAGCGAACCTGCCAACCTTGAAGAACAAGCACTAAAACTCTGTGGCAAGGACATTTACGAGCACTTTATAAAGGGTTACACCGAAAAACAATGGGGACGATTGGCTACCGAATTGCCACCTTTCATTATAAAGCGCATACCTTTCCGTTTCACATACGACAACAACTATTTCAACGACCTATATCAGGGAGTGCCTGTCGGTGGCTACAACAAACTCATAGAAGCCTTGCTCGACGGGATTGAAGTGCGACTCTCCACCGACTATTTTGCCGACCGAGAGTACTGGAATTCTGTGGCAGAAAAAAGTTTGTTCACAGGATGCATCGACCGTTATTTTGATTTCTGCTATGGCGAGCTCGAATATCGCAGTCTTTTCTTTGATACAAAGATTTTGAATGAAGAGAATTTCCAGGGAGTTGCCGTTGTAAACTACACAGAGCGCGAAATTCCCTATACCAGAGTTATAGAACACAAACATTTTGAGTCGTCGCAATCACCTGTAACCGTGGTTACATATGAGCACCCCGACGATTATTGCAAGGGCAAAATCCCTTATTACCCGGTTAACGATACAAAAAACACTGCCATCATGGAAAAATACAAAGAAATGGCAGCCGGTTGCCCCACAACATTATTTGGCGGCCGTTTGGCTCAATACACTTATGCCGACATGGACGACACCGTGGAGGCAGCTCTTAACCTATGGAAAAAAGAAATACTATGAATTGTTTTTTATCACGCAACTACAAAGAGGTAGTCAGTGCCGGCAACAAAGCAAAGATTGACATTGAGATTATTATGGAACGTATGGGTTTCAAGAATATCGGTGTCGCACGCTCGTACAGCAGCAACACATTTGTTGCATTCATCACCACCCTGTACAGCGTGTTGAAGTCGTTTTTCAACTTGCGCCGTGGCGATATCCTTGTATTGCAATACCCCTTGAAAAAATATTTTGCCATAGTATGCAAGATAGCCCATTTACGCGGCGCAAAGGTTATTACCGTGATACACGACTTGGGAAGTTTCCGCCGCAAGGCATTAGAGGTAAAACGCGAAATTGAACGCCTGAACAACGCGGATTGCATTATTGCCCATAACGAAAGTATGAAACAATGGTTGTTGCAGAACGGATGCAAAGCCCGATTACTAACATTGGGTATTTTCGATTATCTCTCGGCAACAAAAGCGCAGGAAAACGCAACCCCTGTAAAACCTTTTGAGGTACTATATGCCGGCGCACTTACAAAAAGAAAAAACACATTCCTCTACGAAGTGGGAGAAGGTATGACCACATATAAAATGAACCTCTATGGTTTTGGTTTCAACCCCGCCGAAGCCAAAGGTACGGAGCGCATAGAATACAAAGGCTTTGTTCCATCGGACGAACTCATAGCCACCGCCAGCGGCGACTTCGGGCTTGTGTGGGATGGTTTTTCAATAGAAGCTTGCACCGGAAGTTTCGGCGAATATCTGCAATACAACAACCCACACAAGACATCGCTATACATACGTTGCGAATTACCAGTAATCATTTGGAACAAGGCTGCACTTGCGCCTTTCATAAGAGAGAACAACATAGGTTTGTGCATCTCATCGCTCACCGAACTGAACGAAAAATTATCGGCACTTACCATTGAGGATTACGTTACAATGAAGAATAACGTAAAAAAAATAAGTGAAAAGCTTGCCGACGGGCACTATGTTCGTACCGCAATAAAAAGTGCAATAACACTACTCGGACAGGAGTAGAACAAACTCAAGAACCACGCATCTGCAATAGAAAATTATATTTAAAATTTGAATATATATATTATATTTGCAAGCGATATGCTTATAAATTGCACATTATTAATATTTTTAAATTTATAACTTATGAGAAAATCTTTCCTTTTAATCTTTGCCTTGCTGTGCGTAACATTGCAAGGCTGGGCGGAAAAGGTGACTGACTTGTCGCAATTAAGCAATGACGAAGTTTACACCATCCGTAGCGCACGAGCATTCCTGCTCTATAGCGAAAATCTTCAAGGTAAGTTATGTACCAGCACCGGAAACAGTGTTGGCAACGTAACATACAGCCTCACCGACCCCAATTTGCAGTTCCGCATCGAAAAGAACGGTAGCAATTACTATCTCTTCAGCGTTGGTGCACAAAAGTATGTAAACGCCAGTGGTGCATACGAAGCAACACCCTCAACAGCACTCAAAATTGAAAAAACAAGCGACAGCAATTACCAATGGAAACTCGGTCTGGGCAGCAACTACCTAAACTCACAAATTGCCGGCCAGACAGCCGAGGGTATTATGGTAAACGGCTGGTCAACAACCGACGCAGGTAACAGTTATTACATTGAATTGGCAATCCCCGAGGACAAAATCTACTCAATTGAAGTTCTTGGTACCACCGATACTGCAGCCGGCTTCACATACAATGGCGAAGAGTACAAAGACGGCGCCACTATCAGCACCAAGAACATTATCAAGAGCAACGATATTACAGCAGCTGCCGTAAGTGGCAAAACACCCGTTGTAACCATCGACGGCACAACCATCTATGTAAGCTACTTCGACGCAGACACCAAGTTCTACACAATGATGAACGGTAAAGGAGGTTTCGCCAGCCTTAACGCAGCTTACTGCGAGGGTAACTACCTTAAAATCACAAACACAGATACTCCCATGGACAACAAGGGAATCTGGGCATTCATCAGCCAGGGCAATGGTGTTTACAAGGTGTACAACTACTCTACCGGTCTTTCAAAAGTACTTGGCATCACCGGCACAGAGGGCGACGCTCGCACCACAATGGTTGACCCCAACAACACCACATACACAATTGAGTTCACCGGAACTTTCAACTTTGGTAACGGCGAGCCCTCTTACATCAAGCTCAACCAGAGCGGCAACCACTACTGGAACCACCGTGACGGTTACTTCGCACTCTGGAACAGCACAGGTGCTATTGGTGACACTGGTAGCAAGTTCTTCCTCGATGAGGTTGTTGCAAGCGACTTCCCCGATGAGTACATCCACGAGATTACAAAAATCACCGGCGTAAGCTCTTTCTCACCCAAAAACCCCAATACTCTTTGGTACAAGACATCGGCCGAGGCAACAGGTGTTGATTATCCATGGATGGAGTACGCACTCCCCTTGGGTAACGGTGAGCTCGGATGTATGGTATTCGGTGGTGTTTACCACGAGGAACTCCAGTTCAACGAGAAGACTTTGTGGAGCGGCCCCGCCAACACTGTAGGCGCAGCCAGCGGTAACCGTACATTTATGAACTTCGGTTCACTCCTTATCACAAACAAAGATCAGGCTATACAGAACGGCGTAACCGATTATGTACGCTACCTTGATATTGAAGAAGGTATCGCTGGTGTTCAGTTCAAGAACGCAAACGGTACAACACAGACACGCAAATACTTCAGCTCGGCACCCGACCAGGTAATTGCCGGACAAATCACAAGCGAGGGCAACGACAAACTCAACCTCGTCTTCAAACTCGAACCCGGCAAGAGTCTTAATGCAAGCGCAGTAACATACGAGAACGGTATGGCATCATTCAGCGGCGCAATGACCGTTAAATATGCAGCACGTTTGCACGTTGTTGTAAACGAGGATGCAACAGTCACAACAACCAAGACTGGTATTGAAGTTAGCAACGCTACTGAGATTACATTCTACCTCAAAGGCGCGACCAACTTCAACGGTAACATGGATGTTCTCGACAACTATTTCACAAGCGAAACTGCTGCCGACATCAACAACAACGTGAAAACCGCTATCGAAGCAGCTACTGCAAAAGGTTTCGACGCTGTTGAGGCCGACCACATCGACGACTTCACAACAATTACAAAACGTATGACTCTCGACCTCGGTCTTGAGACACCCTCTGTTGATACAAAAACACTTATCGACAGCTACTACCCCAACAACACCTACGGAAACAGCACAAAGAACGATCACCTCTTCCTTGAGCAGCTCTACTTCCATTTCGGCCGTTACCTCGCAATCAGTTCAAACCGCAAGCCCATTGCAGCTCCCAACAATTTGCAAGGTATATGGAACGACCGTGGTACCGACTCTCCCTGGAACTCTGACGTTCACACCAACATCAACATCCAGATGAACTACTGGCCCACAGAGATCACAAACCTTTCTGATCTCCACAAGCCATTTGTAAACTTCATCATCCGTGGTGCAAAGAGCGCAGGCTGGAAAGAAGTTGCAACACGTTACAACAACGGATACGGTTGGAGCGTTCTCACCGAGTCTTCACTTTACAACAGTATGAGTACCTGGGGTGCAAACTACCTCGTAGCTAACGTATGGTACACAAGCCACTTGTGGACACACTGGCGTTACACACAGGACAAAGAGTTCTTGAAGAAAGCATTCCCCGTAATGTGGAGCGCAGCTGAATTCTGGTTCCACCGCCTCATTGAGGACCGCGGTTTCGACAGTAGCAAGGACGAGCAGGAGCACGTACGCAACTACACTCCCGCATACAAGAAGACAGCCGATGGTACATACGTTGCTCCCAACGAGTTCAGTGCTGAGCAGCACGATAACGAGTCTGAGGATGGTACAGCTCACGCACAGCAGATGATTACCTACCTTTTCCAGAACCTTACAGAAGCTATTGAGATTCTCGGTATTGAAGAGACTGGCCTCACACAACAGCAGCTTAACACATTGTACCACTACCTTGAAAATACCGACAACGGTCTCCACACTGAGACCTACACAGGTTCTTGGGGTAACACATACAACGGCGTAACAAAAGGTGAGCCTCTTCTCCGCGAGTGGAAGTACTCTCCCTACGATATATCAAACGATAGAAACCACCGCCATATGTCGCACATGATGGCACTCTTCCCCATGGACCAGATTACTCCCGAGAGCGAATACTTCACACCCGCCGTTAACTCACTCAAACTCCGCGGTGACGAGGCAACCGGTTGGTCAATGGGTTGGAAGGTTAACCTCTGGGCACGTGCACAGGATGGTGACCACGCTCACGTGATTATCAAGAACGCCCTCAAACACTCTACCTCTTATGGTACAAATGCCGGTGCTGGTGGTATCTACTACAACCTCTTCGACTCACACGCACCCTTCCAGATCGATGGTAACTTCGGTGTATGTTCAGGTATCGCTGAGATGTTGTTGCAAAGCGCACACGGTTACATAAATATACTTCCTGCTCTCCCCGCTGTATGGAACAGAACAGGTAAGGTAACCGGAATGAAGGCTATGGGTAACTTCACCGTTGACTTCGAGTGGAACAGCGGCAAGTGCCAGAATGTCTCAATCGTAAGCAATGCAGGTGCTGAACTTCGCGTACGTTGCGACCTTGGTGCAATGGCTTTGAACAAAGCAAGCATCAAAGTAAACGGCGTTGAGATTGCTGCTACAATCGACGAGAACAACATCGCAACTATCCCCTGTGAAAAAGACGATGTTGTTGAAATCGACTTCACAACAGAGACCGGCATCGCCCCTATCTTTTCAGCCGACAAAAAGGCTGAGATAGCAAATGCCCCTATCTACGACCTCTACGGACGTCGCATCACCAAAATGAATGAAGGCCAGGTTTACATTCAAAATGGTGTAAAAATGATAGCTAAATAAGAAATCTAGCATAGATTTTATTCTCAAAATCTCCTCTTCCTCACCGGGAAGGGGAGATTTTTATATACAACAAGTTTTGAAAGAAGTGTGGAAAAAATAGGACGTAATGCACAAAGGAGCAGCATCGTCTTATATAAAATACTATTGCAGGAATACTTCCATAAAGCAAATTACGTCACATACCATACTGTTTGCATCGTTCGTAAGAAAGCGAGAAAGGGAACCGCAAAGAATTTGCCCTTATCAATATAGCCCCATCCAATAGATTTTATAACACTCTAGACCCAAGCAATATTCGGTTGTTTGCACGACCACCATACAATTTTTAAATATGAGATAATACAAATTATACATAACAAGAAACGCCTCCATTTGGAGGCGTTTCTTGTTATGAGTTTATCACGGTGTTACATTGAAGAGCCACACGCAAAAAGATATTCAACAATGTAACTGCGCATATATAAAAAACTTTTATTTCTTGCCGGGCGCAAGTATTTTGGCATATTCATCCTTGTCGGCAAGAATTCTATATGCCTCTTTAATATCACTATCCTCGCGCAAGCTATACTCCACACTTCCTTTATGGCCATGGTAGCGCAATATTATTTCACTTGCCATAAGTTCCTTAACGTGCTCTTTAAAGTGCTCGAGCGAGTGGTCTATATCGTTCTGTAACTTCTTTTCAAGCGAGCTTATCTCATCTTTGGTTATGAGAGTATATCCTTCCAATTCTATCAGCTCCTTCAATTTCTCCAAAGCTTTAAGACTTTGTATGTCGTAAGTGAATTTTGTAGATTTAAGATACTTTTTAAAGTCATCATACTCTTCGTCACTTATCTCGAAGTTTACCGGAGAGGCAATTGTATCGTGTTTCAGACAATACTCGGTGGCATAATCAAATGTAGCCATATCCTGCATCAGATAGAAAAGCATTGTGGAAATCTCTTCACCCTTCGGCTCCACATCGGGACGTATTCCACCACCATCGCGCACTTCACGCCCTGCTGCTGTATAAAAGACGTTAGTAAGACTATCGGCAATACGGGTACTGCGACCATCATCGAGCATATGAGAATAATCGAGCGCCTGTATACATCTACCACTGGGTATATAATACTTACTGGTAGTTATTTTCAAATAACCACCACTCGGAAGCTGACGAGTGCTCTGCACAAGACCTTTGCCATAGGTGCGAGCGCCAACAACTACAGCACGGTCAAGATCCTGCAATGAACCTGCAACAATTTCGGCTGCCGATGCGCTTTGTCCATTAACAAGAACCACAATGGGTGACTCTGTATCAAAAGGTTCTTTGGTTGTTTTATACGTTGCGTTAGCCTGTTTAATCTTACCTTTTGTAGTAACAATAGTAAGGTCTTTGGGTACGAAGAGATTCACAATATCTACCGCTTCATTGAGCAAGCCACCACCATTGCCACGCAAATCAATTATAAAAGAGGTAGCACCATTATTCTTCATATCTATAAATGCGCGACGCATATTGCGGGCACAATTCTCAGTAAAGCTCTCGAGCTGTATGTAACCAACATTACCGTTCTGTATGCCATAGTAACTTATCGCAGGCATAGCAATGCTCTCACGTGTTATTTTAATAGTACGAGGTTTCTTCTCGCCGGGACGCTCCACAACAAGAGTAAGAGACGTTCCGGCAGTTCCACGCAACATATTGCTTACACTATCCACACCCATTCCGTGAATATCCACACCATCGATGCTTTGTATGCAGTCACCAATGAGCAAACCTGCCTTCGCCGCAGGCAACCCCTCATAAGGCTCAACAATAACGGTTGTGTTCTTTCCTTTATGGAAACGTATTACAGAGCCTATACCCGCATACTTTCCGGTAGTAAGCATTTTAAGGTCATCGGCATCATCTTCGGAATAATATTCGGTATAAGGATCCAAGTTTCTCAACATAGCCTCTATACCTTTATCAATCATCTTTTTCGGCTGTATTGTATCAACATAAAAGAGATCGAGTTCTTTTACTATTGCATTGAAGATTGTAATCTGTTTCGAAAGTTGATATTTGCGATTGTCATTACTGAACGCAAATAACGCCAATATCGTTATTGCAATTACGGAAAAAAGAATAGTTTTTCTAATTTTCATATTACGAGTTTATACCTTATTATAATAAATGTATCATTTTTTTGTTCTGTAAATCCACAAAAACCGGCCAAAGTTGAAATAATAACTTTTAAATTTCGACACACGGCACTTTTTTTATGTTCGCGAAGATACATATTTTGCCGCGTTTCAGCCTTGTAGCACCACTTTTTTCTGCTTTTTTTGTGCAAAAAAGGCAGAAAAACAACTTTTTTTCACTTTTTTCGTAAAAAAAATGGGAAATACTTGCACAGTATAAAAAGAAGTACTACTTTTGCATCGTCAAACAAGACAGACAAATTCTTCAATAGCTCAGTCGGTTAGAGCACCTGACTGTTAATCAGGGGGTCGTAGGTTCAAGTCCTACTTGAAGAGCGAAGCGAACTTGCAAAAGTTCGCTTTTTTCTTTATACACATTCAACAGCAAAGACGGGATCAACGTAAAATTCTGAGGGATTTCAAAATCAAGGCTCAGTAGCAAAAAGATGTGGGCACTCGCTATATACGATACCAAACATTCTTGCTTTTGACTTCTCGGTATTATTTGTCGGTTATTCTCTCATTGAAAATATATTTTTGACGTTCTTTGTCGCGCAAAGAACCAAACGCCCGGCACGCGAGTAAAATCAGTCGCTCGGTTCTTTGTTCACGTTGCAGAAAGGCGAACCCTGAGTCAAATCTCCCTTGCCGTGTTTATCTTTCTCGCATTTGCAGGGTGCTGTGGGATTAAATGTAATTTAATAGACAATGCTTGCAGCAATTAGTCGCACGTAGTGCGGGATGCGAACAGCAAGCATTGTCAACTTATGTCAAACATTCTCGCTTCGCGCAACCTCGGCTGCATTCGCTTTGCGTGCAAGTAAACT
>JAZQUI010000027.1:0-19547 GCA_045631205.1 Bacteroidaceae bacterium | reverse complement strand
TGTATTGCGCTCAATGGCTGCCGATACATATTTCACAGCCATAGTTTGCTTGGTATATGATACGCAAGTCTTCTTAAACTCCAATATAGGTTTTACTGATTCCATTTCTTTGCAAGATATTTAGCTGTAAGATTCAATGTGAGAACGAATAACAGGAGGAAGAGCGATGCTCCCCAAATAAGCTCTTGTAGGTTGGGGTCGTTGAAGAACTCCCAGATAAGCAGAGGTACTGCCGAGATAGGCTTGTCGATAGAAAAACGCACAAGCGAGCAACCAAGCGCTGTAAACATTAGCGGTGCAGTCTCGCCAATCACTCGTGAGATAGCGAGCAATACACCCGTAAAGATACCACCGAAGGCTGCGGGCAGCTGCACTTTGAGCATTACACGAGCCTTGTTGCCACCCAATGCCAATCCTGCCTCTTTGAGCGATGCAGGGAGAATTTTAAGCGTCTCTTCGGTAGAACGAATAATAAGCGGAAGCATCATAATACAGAGTGCCACACTACCAGCGATTGCCGAATACCCCTTCATCGGAACAACAACCCAGATGTATGTTATGATACCAATAATCACCGATGGCGTACCCTGCAAAAGGTCGGTCAAATAACTAACTACCTGGGCAAAGCGGTTTTTGCTGTTCTCTGCCAAGAATGCGCCGCACAAGATACCTACAGGAACGGCAACAGCAACTGCCATACCGAGCATTATCATCGTACCGATAATACCATTTGCAATACCACCAGGGATAGGCTCACCCGCCTCGATGGCCTTCATCGCCTTATAAGCCGTAGGTGTAGGCTCGGTAAAGAACGACCACGATAGTTGGTCAAAACCTCGGAAAAACACCTCGCCCAAGATAGCAAGCAGTGGAACTGCTGTCAGCGCTGCGAACAGACATACGCCCCACAGCATCAGGCGGTCTTGTGCCAAGCGATTTTTTATTTTGAATGTAGTCATAGATTAAGATATTCTTGCACGTTTAATCATTATCTTTCCCACCATGTTTATTGCTGCTGTTATAAGGAATAGTATCAAGCCAATGGCAATGAGTGATGAGAGTCGCAGACCATCAGCCTCGCCGAATTGGTTGGCTATGATTGATGCCATTGAGTTTCCGGTAGAGGTGATTGAATTAGGGATATTATTAGTGTTGCCAATAAGCATTGTCACGGTCATTGTTTCGCCCAATGCACGGCCAATGGCCAATACATATGACGAGAATATTCCCGAACCTGCAACAGGGAACACTACTTTGCGGATAACCTCGGCACGCGTCGCTCCCAAGCTGTATGCACCCTCCTTTAGGTCATTCGGTACCATTTTTATAAATTCTGCACTAAGCGATGCAGCATAAGGGATAATCATAATAGCCAAGACCAATGAGGCGGTGAGAATACCCGAACCCTGTTCCGAAATATCCAATGCCATTATAATCGGCCGCAAGGTGTAGAATCCCCACAGACCATATATGATTGATGGAATACCTGCAAGCAGGTCAGTTACGGTACTCAGCACAGCAGCAATCTTTGTTCCCTTGAAATATTCGCCCACAAACAGTGCAACGGGTAGTGAAAAGGGAATACAGAAGATAAGTGCCAAAAGTGTGGTCATTAGCGTACCGGTGATGAATGGCAATGCACCGTACTGCTCAGCACCCTCGGTATAGCTCCATTCCGACGAAGTGAGGAATTTGAAGAACCCAAAGTGTTCAAATGCCTCATAAGCGTCAGTGACGAGGGCGTAAACTACGCCCCCGCACACTATCGGCATAATCAATGCTGCTATGAATAATATAACTCTATATATTTTATCGTTCATAAAGCTCTGTTATTGCAGTATTGCAGTTCCGTCAAATGTAACAGTCTTCAGGTTCTTGAGGCTCAGCTCCTTTGCCTTTGCTGGAAGCGGTGCGTAGTGTACCTTAGAGGTAATCTTCTGTGCCTCGTTCGAGAGGATGTACTTCAGCAAGTCGAGTGTTGCCACAGCCTGCTCTTTTGAGCGGTCAGAGTAGTTCTGCTCCTTGTAGATAATCATCCAAGTGAAGGTTGAGATAGGATATGCACCTGCTGCATCAGAATTAGTGATTGAGCAACGTGTGTCCGCAGGAATCTCACCAGAAGCGGCTGCCGAGATACTTGCAGCTGTAGGCTCAACAATCTCGCCACGCTGGTTCTGAATCTTTGCGTATGCAATCTTCTGTGCAAAGGCATACTCCGAGCCTACATAACCGATAGAGTTCTTTGTCTGTTTTATTACACCAGCAACACCGGGGTTACCCTTTGCAGCCTGTCCCGATGGGAAGTTTACAGACTTGCCTGCACCGAATTTCTCTTTCCACATAGGGCTCACCTTTGTCAAGTAGTCGGTGAATACGAATGTTGTACCTGAGCCGTCAGAGCGGAATACAGGGATGATGGCCTCGGCAGGGAGCTCTACACCAGGATTGAGTGCAGCCAAACGCTCATCGTTCCACATCTTGATATTGCCTGCAAAGATACCAGCGATAACATCGCCTGAAAGGTTAAGGTTGTTTACACCATCAAGGTTGTAGGCAAGAACCACTGCTCCCATACAAGTAGGTACATGAATTACAGCGTTCATATCTGACATTTCCTTGTCGGAAAGGAAAGCATCGCTACCCGCAAAATCCACAATCTTGTCGCGCAGGTTACGTACACCGCCACCTGAACCGATACCGCCATAGGCTACTGCGTCGCCATTCACCTGAGCAAATTGCTCGAAAACCACGTTGTAGAAAGGAAGAGGGAATGTTGCACCTGCTCCAGAAAGTTCCTGAGCCTTACGACCTTCGCTTGTTGCATTACCACCACAAGATACTGCTACTATAGCTAGTATCAATGTCATTACTGATGAAAAAAACTTTTTCATATTGTTCTTTATTAAAGTGTGTTATTAAAAACCAAAATAGCAATTTACGTATGCAGAATATTCATTTTTTCTTCCATCGGCTTTAGGCATACTCATTCTGAAATTAGGAGCAACCTTTACATATTTGCCCAACTTGAATTGTGCACCGATGATTGCAGCCTGTTCATCTTTTGATATATTCCAATCGTTCTTTGAGTATAAGTCGTCAAATCGCGCATAGATATCTGTTGCTTTTGATAACTTGGCCGAAGCAAAGATTGAATAACCGCTCTGGTCTGAATCTTCCTTGTGCGATGCATTCCACATTTGGTTGTACTCTGCTCCAATAGTGAATTTATCGTGCTTATAGCCCACGAATGCTGCAAAATTGGTAATGTCTTTTTTGTCCTCTTCGCCACTCTCGTTCAAGCCTCCGTACAAACGTATCTGTAAACCTTTCAGAGGAGTAAGTGTAACACCCAGACCATAGTTCAAACCATCGTTTTTCTGAATCTTCTTATAACCCTCGCCGTTTACTACAATGGCATCGGCTGATACCCAATCGGCAAACTTGTATGATGCAGACAAACCTAAATCGGCACTGCTGCCAAATTTGTATTCATCTTGGAACGATTTCATAATGTAACGGTAACCCCAGAACTTTTCTTGGAAATTGAATTGGGTGGTTGAGATTAGACCGCCGTTCAATGTTAGGTTTCCTTTCTTCCAAGAGACCATTGCATTCTTGATGTATGCGATACGTTGATAATCGGAAACATCGCTCGATTTACCTATGTCCATTACTCCTTTTACAGAAAGACCATCTTTAAGTTTATACTCGTATCCTAAATAGCTACGTTCCAACTCAAATCCACGGTCATCTTTGGTTTCCCCAAATCCGGAATGGAAATTTCCGAATACCTGTACAATCGCTTTGCCCTTAGGCACTTCAACTTTAGTATCCTGCGCCCGTGCAGTGATACCGATGCAGGCTAAAAGACCTGCCAAGATTACTTTTGTTTTCATTGTCATAAATGTTTTATTTGTTTGACACTGCAAAAGTATCGGTATAACATTTCATAAATGTTTCAAAAAAAATAGAGATATGTTAAGAAGTTGTTTAATAGTTGTTATAAAAAAACGTGCTGCCCTTGTAGGAGCAGCACGGTATCGTAAATATGGATGTTGAACTGTTATTTATGAATGAATCCTCGTTCAAGGTCTTGCGATACGTTTATCATAAAGTCGCCCATACGTTCATAGGTGTTCATTATATCCATATAGTAGACCATTGTTTGATAGTTGTTTGTACCGTTATCCATCTCCTCAATAACAGCATCACGGTAGTTGTTGCGTAGGGTGTTGAGATGCTCCTCGGCATTATACGCATTGGTAATGTCTGTAAGTTCTCCTTTGTGGGCGGCAATGAGGTTTGCAATCATAATATCGTATGCTGTAAGTACAGCATCGGCCATTGTATTAAGGTTTTTGAGTGCTTCGCTATCGAAGTTCTTCTTGTGTATATTTTTTCGAGAGAGTATGCGGCTTATAGTCTCACCCGAATCGCCCAAAGATTCAAGTTCTCCCACAATCTTATACATAGCCTTTATTTTGAGCGATGTACTTTCACTTACTTCCTCGGCCGACACGCCGTTAAGGAACGCTGCAATCTCATATTCAATGCGGTCCGATATCTCCTCATACTTCACTAGTTTACCTCTCAATACCTCAAAATTGTCGGCATCGGTTTCGGCAACAGCCTCCTTTGCATATGCAGCACCGTGTTTCGATATTTGGGCAAAATGTATCACCTCGTCAAATGCTTGCTCTACGCATAATTCCGGAGTAGCCAAAGGACCGGCCGAGATGTATTTAAGGCGGTATATCTCCTTTTGCTGATTTTCGGGTGTGCGGATAATCCAACAAACAGCCTTGCTGATCCAGTTTGTAAACCAAACTAAGAGTATGGTGTTGATTACATTGAAAAGTGTGTGCAACATTGACAAACCATATAGTGCAGCTGTGCCTTCGGCTGACGCAGAGTCGCTGACAGCGAAACCTTCGGTTGCTGGGTTGGGTAAACCAAACAGGTTCTCGGTAATTATCCCCACTAATTTAAGGAATGGAGTGTAGAGCGCTAATGCCCACAACACACCGAATACATTGAAAATTGTGTGCGACATTGCGGCACGTTTCGCCTGTGTGTTACCAATGGAGGCTGCGATGTTTGCCGTAATGGTGGTACCGATATTCTCGCCCAATACCATAGCGCAAGCCATATTAAATGGTATCCAACCCATACTCAGCATAATGAGTGTTATGGCCATTGTTGCCGATGACGACTGCAATACTAGCGTTAGAATTGTACCAAAAACAAGGAATAACAGTACCGAACCAAATCCGTGAGCCGACCAGGTTGTTACGAATTCAAGTACCTCGGGTGTCTGACGCAAATCGGGTACCGACTCCTTCATGAACGAGAGACCAAGGAACAATAGACTGAAACCTACGATTAACTCGCCGATATTTTTATGTCGGTTTTTCTTTGAATTGGAGAAGAGAAAACCGAACAACATCAATGGAATGGCAAGTGCAGATATATCGGCCTTGAAACCTAGCCAAGAAACCATCCAAGCGGTAATAGTGGTACCGATGTTGGCACCCATAATCACACCGATAGCTTGTGTGAGTGTAAGCAGTCCGGCATTGACAAAACTAACAACCATAACGGTTGTTGCCGATGAAGACTGAATTATGGTGGTGATGCCCAAACCTGTCATCACTCCTTTGAAGGGATTTGATGTCATTGCCGAGAGGAATCCACGCAAACGCTCGCCTGCGGCCTTTTGTAATCCGGAACTCATCAAGTTCATTCCGTAGAGGAACATTCCCAATGCTCCCAATAGTGTAAACAATTGTAATATATCCATATAGTTTTAATTTGTCGAGTGCAAAGAAATTACAATAATGTTTCATAAATATTACAGAAAATATTACATTTTCATTAAATCTTTTTTCTCGCAATCATAATACCGAATATTCTCTATAATTTTGCGACATAAATAATATAATAAGGAATATGGCTGTAGAACGTATATTGATTGTTGATGACGAGGAGACTCTTTGCGAAGTTCTGCAATTGAATCTTGAAAATGAAGGTTATGATGTAGATATAGTCTTCAGTGCAGAACAGGCATTGACTCTTGACCTGAAACAGTATTCGCTAATTCTTCTTGATATTATGATGGGGGAAATAAGTGGTATAAAAATGGCAAAGATGCTGAAGGCCGATGTGAGTACCGCCAATATACCTATCATCTTTTGTACGGCACGCGACACAGAAGATGATATGATTATGGGGCTTAACCTTGGTGCCGATGACTATATTATGAAACCTTATACCATACGCAATGTAATTGCGAGGGTAAAGAGTGTATTGCGTCGCGCAAGCGGATATAAGGGGAATAATATAGCTGTGGAGAAAAACAATATTTTGCAAGTTGAGGGGCTGCAACTCGATTTGGAATTTAAACGTTGTCTTGTGGATGGTGTTGAGATAAAACTCGCGCGTAAAGAGTTTGAACTATTGGCTTATCTTATTTCCCACCGTGGAAAAATCCTTTCACGCGAGCAGATCTTAAGCAAGGTGTGGAGCGATGAAGTGGTGGTGCTTGACCGTACCATAGATGTGAATATTACGCGTTTGCGTTCCAAGATTGGAACGTATGGTTCCTATATTGTAACACGTTCAGGTTTTGGTTATGGCTTCCGCGATTAGATTATCATATCATAAGCGACTTTTCCTTATGTTGCTCGCATTCTCGTGGACTATTATATTATGCTCTATTGGTTTTCAATATCTGCGCGAGAAGCAATATAAATCCGATTTCTTGAATGAGCAATTGCAATTATATAATAAGAATCTGCTTAAGGCTGTGGAAAATGGTATTTCTTATGAAGATTATATAGCAAGAAACGAACAGGCTTTTGATGAATTGCGTATCTCTATAATTGCACTTTCCGGCTATGTTGTATACGACAACACTCTTCCTTCCGATTCCTTGGACAACCATCGTTATCGCCCCGAGGTTTCTCAGGCCTTGAAGAATGGTTCTGCTTATCATATAAGTAGACAATCGGCAAGTGATGGTCGTGAATATTTCTATTCTGCAACAAAAGGTGATAAGATGGTTATTCGCACGGCAATTCCTTATTCGTCCTCTTTAAAAGAGCTATTAAGGGCGGATTGGTCGTTTTTGGGTGTTATGGTCATCGTCAGTCTTACAATGAGTGTATTGGGTTATTTTGCGACTAGAAGATTGGGGAAAAATATTGAACGCTTGAATCGCTTTGCTGCAAAGGCAGAAAATGGTGAGGCTTTTGATGAAGACGAGCCGTTTTCCAACGATGAACTCGGTTCAATCTCCAACCATATTGTACAATTATATGCTCAGTGGCAGCAGACCATTAAAGACAGGGATATGGCATACGAGGCTACAATGCGAGAGGAACAGGAGAAAATACGCATAAAAAAACAGCTGACAAACAATATTAATCACGAACTAAAAACCCCGGTTGCATCCATACAGGTGTGTTTGGAAACATTACTTTCCGGAATAGACTTAAGTGATGATAAACGTCAGGGGCTTATAGAGAAGTGCTATACCCATAATGAACGCCTTCGTCGATTGCTTGAAGATGTCTCGCTTATTACCCGTGTGGAAGATGGTAGCCAGCTTATATCTAAAGAACCGGTTGCAATAAATAGTATAATTGACGAAATTGCCGGAGAGTTAGAGATAATGCCCGAGGACGAACGCTTTGTACTGCATACCAATTTTGACGAGCGGGTTGTGGTTGAGGGTAATCTATCTTTGATTGGCTCTATATTCCGTAATCTTACCGAGAATGCCATTGCCTATTCCAGAGGTAAAAATATTTATATTTCTTTAATTGAGAATAATGACAAATACTGCAAAATTCGTTTCGAAGATGATGGCTGTGGCGTTGAAGAAAAGCAATTGCCACGATTGTTTGAACGTTTCTATCGAATTGATAAAGGACGCTCGCGTAGGCTGGGAGGTACGGGCTTGGGCCTTGCTATTGTAAAACACGCGGTTCAGTTCCACGGTGGTATAATAATAGCGTGTAATCGCTCAAATGGTGGACTTTGTTTTGAATTTACATTGAATAAAGTATAAGTTTACCCGTTTTTATAGTATTATTTATAATCTTAACTAATCATTTTTGTTCAATTTATAGAACAAGCCATAGTTTTTTGTAATTTTGCTTTCCGTTAATAAAACAGAGAAGAATAATGGGAAGAAAGAAATTTTCGGAACGTGAGATAAAGATTATACGCAAGTTGCTTGGTAGCAAAATGTCGGCCAATCGTGGCCAGCAGAAAATGATACGCCACACCTTGCGCACGGTATTCGAATTCAATATATCCGATTTTAACATTCAAGGCAAGGCATTTGGTCCTTTAGACCTTGATGAGTGTGTGCGTCGTGGTCGTATATATATACTCGACGAGGCTACCATTGAGGAGATGAAGATGCGACACGCCGAGAAGAAACAGCACGACGAGGCATTGCGCCAGGCCGAGGCTATTGCCGATGGTGAAGTGGTTGATTGGCAAGCGGTTTTGAAGGAGTGGAACGAGTACTATGGTACTAATATAGAAGGGTAGTCTCCTGTGGTAGTAAATTAGGGTGTTGTTGATAATATTTTCGCTATTTATCTCTGCGATTTACAAATATTTGATTATCTTCGCGCTCTAATTTGACAAGGTAAGTTAAAAACGATAAAAAATTATAGAAAATGAAACGCGACAATAAAGTTTTTCAGCTGATTGAGATGGAACATCGCCGTCAGCTTAAAGGTATTGAGCTTATTGCTTCGGAGAACTTCGTAAGTAACGAGGTTATGCAGGCAATGGGTTCTTGTTTGACTAACAAATATGCCGAAGGTTATCCCGGTAAACGCTATTATGGCGGTTGTGAGGTCGTGGATATCGTAGAGGATATTGCACGCGAGCGTCTGAAAGAGTTGTTCGGTGCCGAGTGGGTGAATGTTCAGCCTCACTCTGGTGCACAGGCCAACGCAGCAGTGTTCCTTGCTGTGCTTAACCCCGGTGACAAATTTATGGGCTTGAACCTTGCTCACGGTGGTCACCTTTCACACGGTTCGGCTGTAAATACTTCGGGTCTTATCTATACTCCCTGTGAGTATAACTTGAACCCTGAAACCGGCCGTGTAGATTACGACCAGATGGAGGAGGTTGCTCTCCGCGAGCGTCCCAAGATGATTATCGGTGGTGGCTCGGCTTATTCACGTGAGTGGGATTACAAACGTATGCGTGAGATTGCCGACAAGGTAGGTGCTATCCTTATGGTTGATATGGCTCACCCCGCAGGTCTCATCGCTGCAGGTTTGCTCGACAACCCCTTGAAGTATGCTCACATTGTTACTTCTACAACACACAAGACCTTGCGTGGTCCTCGTGGTGGTGTAATTCTCCTTGGTAAAGATTTCCCCAACCCCTGGGGTAAGACAACTCCTAAGGGTGAGGTGAAGATGATGTCGCAGTTGCTCGACTCTGCTGTATTCCCCGGCGTTCAGGGTGGTCCCCTCGAACACGTTATTGCAGCGAAAGCTGTTGCTTTCGGCGAGGCTTTGCAGCCCGAGTTTAAAGAGTATCAGGCACAGGTTCAGCTCAATGCTGCAACTCTTGCGCAGGAACTTATGGACCGTGGTTTTGGTATCGTTTCTGGTGGTACAGACAACCACTCAATGCTTGTTGATTTGCGCGGTAAATATCCCGATCTCACAGGTAAGGTTGCGGAGAAGGCTCTTGTTGCTGCCGACATTACTGCAAACAAAAATATGGTACCCTTTGACACTCGTAGCGCATTTCAGACATCGGGTATCCGCCTTGGTACTCCCGCAATCACCACTCGTGGCGTGAAGGACGATATGATGCCTTTCATCGCAGAGATGATTGAGACTGTGCTTAACGCTCCCGAGGATGAGAAGGTAATTGCAGCTGTACGCCGCAAGGTTAACGAGGTTATGGCTGAGTATCCTTTGTTCGCTTATTGATTTAGAGTGTAATTACATAAAAAAGCCTTGCTTCCACGAAGCAAGGCTTTTTATTTTGTTATATGCCATTAGTGATTAAAAAATGAATCCGGCAGAGAAGGAGAGTACGTTGTTGCTCCTTTTTGAGTCGAAGACAAGGTTGTCGGCAGGGGAGTATATTTTACTTTTGCTACGGTTAAAATTCCAGTCGTATGTAAAATCTATTATTACATTGTAGATTCTTATTCCGAGACCTATTTCCCAATATAATTCCAATTTGTTCAAATCTTCGTAGAGGTCTTCGTACCTGAAGTGTGAGAAATCTTGTTCACTAGCCGATGTAAAAGTAAATTTCGCACGCGGTCCTGTATATGCACTCATTCCGTAGTTTGGGTAATTGATGAAGTTGTATCCAACTAAAAGTGGTACTTTTATACAATAGGTTTTCAACTGGTACTCCGATGTGTTTGGGAGGAATCCTGTTGTGTTTTCTGTTTCAATAAAGTCGTAGTTCTGGTATGTTATGCCTGCTGCGGCTTCTGTCTGTAAATAGAACTCTCCTTTTGTAAAACGTACGAACGGTGCAACGAAAAAGCCGACTTTGTCGCTTTGTATGGTGTTGTCGTTAAAAATGTATCCCTCTATGGCGAAATCGGTGCTATTGTATGTGACACCCTGAACCCCCGCTTTTATTCCGTAATTGAATTTTATGGGGTTTCTTTTTTCTTCCTGTCCCGCAACTGTAAGCGAGGCGAAGAGGGTAACGATAGCGACAAGTATGTGGCTTAATCTCATTTTTTATCTTTTTTTACACTCCAACCGAATTTTCCAATGAAATCGCCAAGGTGGAAGTATTTGCCGTGTGCATAGACAAGCGGGTCGGCTGCCGATAAATCCCATTCTCCTGTTTCGGGGTTAAGGTATTTGTCGTCGGCCTGCACGTTTACAACCTCGGCAATGAACATGTCGTGTGTGCCGAGGGGTACAATCTCTTTAACCTTGCACTCTATGCTCAACGGCGATTCAAGGATGATTGGTGCTGCAATCTCCTTTGATGGGCCGTATGTAAGCCCTGTTTCCTTGGCTTTGTCATACTCTTTACCCGAACGTACACCGCACCAATCGGTGGCGCGTGCCATTTCAGCAGTGGTGAGGTTTATTACAAACTCGCCGCTCTCTTTGATTATGGGATATGAGTGGCGCTCGGGGCGTACCGATATGTAGCACATTGCCGGGTTTGTACACACGGTGCCTACCCAGGAAACGGTGAATAGATTGTAGTTCTGCGGGTTGTTGCCGCAACTTATGAGTACTGCCGGCAAAGGATATATCATTGTGCCGGGCTTCCAGTTTATCTTCATAGGTTGTTATAAAAGTTTGGCTTTACTCACTTTAATCTCTTTTTCGCAGTAGCGGCATTTTATGATACCTTTTTCTGCGTCAGTGACATAGAAGTGGGTTTCCATGGGTTCGTTATTGGTGATGCACGCGGGGTTGGCGCATTTTACTATGTTGTGCAATTCGGCGGGCATCTTAATCTCTTTCTTTTCTACAACCTTGTAATCGCGTATTGTGTTCAAAACTGCCTTGGGTGCAACGAGTGAAATGCGGTTTACATCGTCGTCGGTGAAGAACTTGTCGGCTATTTTTATAAGTCCTTTTTTGCCGAGTTTCTCGCTTTTCAGGTTGTTGCCTATGGTTATGTTTGTCTCCATCGCAGGTATATTAAGAATGCTTACCACAGCGAAGAGTTTGTCGGCGGGTATATGATCTATTACGGTGCCGTTGCAGAGTGCCGATACTTGCAGAGCCGGTTTTTCGTTGTTCATAGTAGTCCTTTTTTAGATTTTAATATCGAGAACATCGCAGATAAGTGCTTCGCGTACATAGAGACCATTCTGCGCCTGCTGGAAATAGTAGGCTTTGGGGCTGTCGTCAACATCGTAGGCAATTTCGTTTACGCGGGGCAGGGGGTGGAGGATTTTTAGGTTGGGTTTGCTGTTGGCTATCATTTCGCTTGTGAGGCGATAGCAATCCTTGACCTTTTCGTACTCCATGAGGTCGCTGAAACGCTCGCGCTGTACACGGGTCATGTAGATGATGTCGGCACTTGATATTACCTCTTCGTTGAACTCTGTTGTTTCGGTGAAGTTGATATTGTTGCGTCGGCAGAATTCACGGTACTCTTCGGGCATATGCAACTCTTCGGGTGCAATGAAGTGGAAGGTGGGGTTAAAGTGGCGCATCGCGTGCAACAGAGAGTGTACGGTGCGGCCGAATTTAAGGTCGCCCACCAAGTGAATATGCAGGTTCTCGAGTGTGCCTTGTGTCTTTTTAATAGAGTAGAGGTCGAGCATTGTCTGCGAGGGGTGCTGGTTGGCTCCGTCGCCTGCGTTGATTATGGGACAGGGCGATATTTCGCTTGCATATCGTGCTGCACCTTCGAGACGGTGGCGCATTACTATTGCGTCGGCATAGTTCGCAACCATCATTATGGTATCTTTCAATGTTTCGCCTTTACTTGCTGAGCTTGTTGCCGCATCGCTGAAACCTATAACTCTTGCACCTAAGCGCATAGCTGCAGTTTCAAAACTTAAGCGTGTTCGGGTAGAGGGCTCGAAGAAGAGCGAGCCGATGACTTTACCAGCGAGTATGTCGCGGTTGGGGTTGGCTTCGAACTTTTCGGCCGTCTCGAGCAGGGAGAGAATCTTTTCGCGCGACAAGTCGTTGATGGATACTAAACTTTTGCTTTTCATCGGTGAATGTTTTATGTTTTTTATTTACGCTTTTGGTGGTTAAAATGCCGTGTTGCGTGCCCTTAACCTCATTCTTTGTAAAGATATAAAATATAATTGAAAAAAAATTGTGTGAGGCTATAATTTCTTCTATTTTTTTATTCATAGTTTTTATTTGAAATATTTGTTGTAAATTTGTAACCTATTATATATGGTGCCGAGTTGTGTATTTACTGCATGGCTCTGCACGGGTTTACTAAATACACACGACAAGATGATAAAGAAATTTTTTATATTTCTGTGGGTGGCTTTTGCGGCAATGCTGCTTTTTGTCGCCTCTTTCTTCTTCGCAATTTCAAAGGGTTGGATTGGTTATCTGCCCGATATAAATGAGTTGCAGAACCCTTCATATAAGTTTGCTTCTCAGATAATATCGGCCGATGGTGTGACACTTGGCACATGGTCTTACAGCAAGGAGAATCGTGTATATGTCGATTACAAGGATATCTCTCCAAACCTTATCAAAGCGCTCATTGCAACTGAGGATGTTCGTTTTGTGGAACATTCGGGTATCGATGCCCGTTCTTTGTTGCGTGCAATTGTAAAAAGCGGTATTCTTATGCAGAAGAATGCCGGAGGTGGAAGTACCATCACCCAGCAACTTGCCAAATTGTTGTACTCCGAGGTTTCGGGCAACAAGATGGAGCGTCTTTACCAGAAACCCATAGAGTGGGTTATTGCCGTGCAGTTGGAGCGTCACTATACAAAGGAGGAGATTGTGACAATGTATCTCAATAAATACGACTTTGGTTACAACGCTGTGGGTATAAAGAGTGCTGCCAATGTCTATTTCGGCAAGTTGCCGAGCGAGCTTAATACACAGGAGGCTGCGATGCTTGTGGGTATGTGCAAGAACTCTTCGCTCTATAACCCGCGTCGCCGTCCCGAAAAGACACGTGACCGCCGCAATGTTGTGCTTTCACAGATGCAGAAAGCGGGATACATAACCGAGCGCGAGTGTGAGGAGTTGCAAAAAACCGAGATGAAACTCGACTTTCACTCAACCGACCATAAAGCCGGTCTTGCAACATATTTCCGTCAATATCTGCGTGGTGTGATGACCGCAAAGAAACCCGAGAAGAAGAACTATCGCGGTTGGCAGATGCAGAAGTTCTATGAAGACTCTCTCGATTGGGAGACAAACCCGCTTTTCGGTTGGTGCAATAAAAACGAAAAACCCGATGGTAGCAATTATAATGTCTATACCGATGGTCTTAAAATTTACACTACGATAGATTCCCGTATGCAGAGATATCTAGAAGAGGCGGTGCAGGAGCACGTAGCCGAGTATCTTCAAGAGCGTTTCTTTGCTGCAAAGAAGAATAAAAAGACAGCACCATTTACCGATGAACTTACTGTTGAGGAGGTAAACAACATAATGGACCGCGCAATGCGTCAGAGCGACCGCTATCGTGAGATGAAGAAGGCCGGTGCAAGCGAGAAGGAGATTATTGAGGCTTTCAACACCAAAGAGGATATGCGCGTATTCAGCTACTCGGGTATGAAGGATACTCTTATGTCGCCTATGGACTCTTTGCGTTATTACAAATATTTCCTGCGTACAGGAGTCTTCTCTATGGACCCTCACTCCGGCGAGGTGAAAGCTTATGTGGGTGGCCCCAATTTCAACTATTTCAAATATGATATGGCCAATGTAGGTCGTCGCCAGGTGGGTTCAACCATAAAACCTTTCCTCTATTCACTTGCAATGGAGAATGGTTTTTCTCCTTGCGACGAGACACGCAACATTGAGCAGACACTTATAACAGAGGATGGAAAGTTGTGGAGTCCCAAAAATACATCAAAAGCTCGCTATGGCGAGATTGTGACTCTGCGTTGGGGACTTGCAAATTCAAACAACTGGATTTCGGCTTATCTTATGAGCAAGCTAAGCCCTTATTCGTTGCAGAAACTTATTCACCAGTTCGGCTTGCGTAACAAGGAGATAGAGGCAACACCTTCGTTGTGTCTTGGTGTGTGCGATGCTTCGGTTGCCGAAATGGTAAGTGCCTACACAGCTTTTGTGTGCAAGGGTATTCGCACTTTGCCTCTCTATGTTACTCACATCGAGGACAACCAGGGAAATATTGTGGCAACATTCTCGGCGCAGAAAAACGAGGTTATCAGCGAAGAGAGCTCGTACAAAATGATTGAGATGTTGCGTGCTGTTATAAACGAGGGTACAGGTGGCCGCATACGTCGCGTTTACAATATTAATGCCGATATGGGTGGCAAGACCGGTACCACACAGAACAACTCCGACGGTTGGTTTATGGGCTTTACTCCCAAGCTTGTAACCGGATGTTGGGTAGGTGGCGAGGAGCGCGACATTCACTTCGACCGTATGAGTGATGGACAGGGTGCTTCTATGGCTTTGCCCATTTGGGGATTGTATATGAATAAGGTGTATGCCGACGAGTCATTGCCTTATTTGCAGACCGATACTTTTGATATTCCTCACGACTTCAACCCTTGTGTAAACTCTCTTTTGGTTCCGGCGCAAGAGGAAGAGGAGGTGAAGATGGGTGGTTTTGATGATTTGTTTCAATAAATAAAGATATATGAAATTTGTAGGAATTATTCCGGCACGATATGCCTCTACCCGTTTCCCGGGTAAGCCATTAGCGATGCTTGGAGGAAAAACCGTTATTCAGCGTGTTTACGAACAGGTTAAGGATTGTTTCGATGACCTTTATGTTGCTACCGATGATGACCGCATAAAAGAGTGTGTCGAGGCTTTTGGTGGTAATGTGGTTATGACATCGGAAGATTGCAAGAACGGCACCGAGCGCTGTCTTGATGCATACAAACGCTTGAATCTCGATTGCGATGTTATTGTAAATATCCAGGGCGATGAACCTTTCATACAGCACAAGCAGGTGAAGGCTCTTATTGCTTGTTTCGAGAACCCCGACACCGATATCGCAACACTTGTGAAACCCTTTGAGAAAGCCGACGGCTTGGAGCGTCTCGAATGCCCCAACTCACCTAAGGTTGTGCTCAATGAGCAGGGTTTTGCACTTTATTTCAGCCGTTCGGTAGTGCCTTATCTTCGTGGAGTGGAGAAAGAGGCGTGGCTCGACAATCACACTTTCTACAAACACTTGGGTATCTATGCTTATCGTGCCAATATTCTTGAAACCATCACTAAATTGCCTCAGGCGCCTATGGAGAAAGCCGAGTCGCTCGAGCAATTGCGTTGGTTGGAGAACGGGTATAAGATAAAGGTTGGTGTAACCGATATTGAAACCATCGGTATCGATACACCCGAGGACTTGGAGCGTGCAAAAGAATTTGCAGCATCTATTGGTTTTGCTTGGAACGATTAAAATGCACTGTCCGCCCGAAATTAAACCAATGACACTCGACCATTTGGCATTGCCTGTAACGACGGTAATGCCCAATGGTGTTTTTCTGCATCATTTGCAGGGCGAGGATAAAGGTGTTGTGAGGCTTGATATCCTCTTTAAAGGCGGCTACTCGGTGCAGAAGAAACCTTTGCAGGCTCTTTTTGCCAACAGAATGTTGCGCGAGGGAAGCAAAGGGTATTCGGGTCTTGAAATTTCGCAGAAACTCGATTACTATGGTGCGTGGATAGATATGTACTCTTCGCAAGAGTGTAATCACATTATTCTATATGTGCTTGCAAAGCATTTCCCAAGCCTGTTGCCGGTAGTCGAGGATTTTGTAAAGAATCCGCTTTTCCCCGAAGAGAATCTGGCCGTGGTGCGTAACAACAACAAAGCCCATTTTCTTATAAACAGCCGCAAGGTCGATGTGGTGGCGCAACGCCATTTTGAGCGTGCCCTGTGGGGCGATGAACATCTTCTTGGCAGTATTATAAAGGAGAGCGATTATGATAGTCTCACCAGTGCCGACCTCTTGGAGTATTATAACTCGGTTTACTCATCGAGTAACTGCACAGTGTTTCTCACCGGTAGCAGTGAGCTGGCGGTTGTCGATGCCGTTGCCGATGCTTTTGGCAAGAAGTCTTGGGGAGATGCGGCGAATGTTTCTATATCTGTTCCAGACCCCGAAACCTATAACGGCAAGTTGCATGTCTCTATGGAAGATACAATGCAAAGTGCTGTAAAAATAGGTTGCTTTGCATTGCCTGCTTCTCACCCCGATATCTATGACTTGCGAGTACTGAATGTACTCTTCGGCGGCTATTTTGGCGGGCGTCTTATGAGTAATATTCGCGAGGATAAGGGATATACCTATGACATAATCTCCGAGATTGATGCCTATGGCGCGCGCAATGCCTTTATGATAAGTTCGCAAGCCGCCACCGAGTATGTGAAACCTTTGCTCGTGGAAGTGTATCGCGAGATAGACCGTTTGCATAACGAGGCAATTTCGACCGAGGAGGTGGAACTTGTGAAAAACTACATTTTTGGTGAGCTCTGCCGAGAGTACGAGGGGTTGATTGCAAAAGCTGAGGTTTTTGTGAATGCCTGGCTGTCGGGCGAGAGTTTTGAAAGTGTGAATCGCTATATAGATGCTGTGAGAAATATAACAGCCGAGCGCTTGCAGGAGATTGCACAAAAATATCTCTGTCGCGAAAATATGTTTGAAATAGTAGTGGGTGCAGAGACCACCGGAGTTTGATGATAATTTGATGTTCTATGATTAAAGATTATAAAAACCATTCGCTTTTGCCGCATAATACATTTGGTATTGATGCTGTAACTCGTCGTTTTGTGGATTTTTCTACCGAGGATGATTTGTCTGCGTTGCTCAAAGCCGGGGTGGAATATCCTTTGCTCGTGATAGGCGGTGGTAGTAATCTGCTCTTTGTGGGGGATTTTGAAGGCACTGTCCTTCACTCTTCTATAACAGAGATTTCCATAGTTTCTGAGGACGAGGATTTTGTCTTTTTGCGGGCTGGTAGTGGCGTAGTTTGGGATACTTTGGTTGAATATACGGTGCTGAATGGTTGGTATGGCCTTGAAAACCTCTCTCTCATCCCAGGTGAGGTGGGTGCAAGCGCAGTGCAGAATGTTGGTGCCTATGGCGTTGAGGCGGGTGACCTTATTTATCAGGTTGAAACCCTTGCGGTAGCCGATGGTACAAAGCGTACATTCTCACAGAGCGATTGTCGCTTTGCTTACCGTAACAGCATATTCAAAGAGGAAGAGAAAGGTAAGAATGTAATAACATACGTTACATATAAATTGAAGAAAAACGGCGAATTCAAATTAGGATATGGAAATTTGAAGGAGCGTGTCGATGCTCTTGGTGGAGCAACGCTTGAAAATGTTCGTAAAGCGGTGTGCGATATACGCTCCGAGAAGCTGCCTTTACCATCGGAAACAGGCAGTGCCGGTAGTTTCTTTATGAACCCTGTTGTAACACACGAAAATGCTATGGCGCTTGCTGCGGAATATCCTACAATGCCGCAATATGTGGTTGCGGGCGGAGTAAAACTTTCGGCAGGGTGGCTCATAGAGCAGTGTGGGTGGAAAAACACACCTCACGAAAAGGTTGGTGTGTATAAACATCAGGCGCTTGTTGTGATAAATCGTGGCGGTGCAACCGGAGCTGATGTCTTGAATTTTGCCACCGCAGTGTGCGATTCTGTAAAAGCACGTTTCGGTGTGGAGTTGAATATGGAGGTGAATGTTATTGGCGAATTAAAATGAAACTGACTTTTCTTGGCACAGGAACATCTACAGGAGTACCAGAAATAGGTTGCTCGTGCGAGGTTTGTACATCGAGCGACCCACGCGATGCGCGCTTGCGTTGTTCTGCAATGTTGCAGTGTGGCGATGCAAATATTCTCATAGATTGCGGTCCTGATTTTCGTGCACAGATGTTGCGCAATCCTTTTAAAAAGATTGATGCTTTGCTGCTTACACACAAACATTATGACCATACTGCCGGTATAGACGATCTGCGCCCGTTTTCCCGCGCAATGGAGATTCCCATTTTTGCCGACAGGGAAACAGAGATGCAGGTGCGCTCAATGTATCCTTATTGTTTCAGCCACAAGAAATATCCCGGTGTTGCCAATATAACACTTCGCACTGTGTGCGCAGGCAACCCTTTTATGGCAGCAGGTGTTGAGGTGATGCCTATACGTGTTTTTCACGGAATGTTTCCAATCCTGGGTTATCGTTTTGGCAAGTTGGCATATATTACCGATATGAGTTATATAGAGCCCTCTGAACTTGAAAAACTAAAAGGGGTAGAGGTGTTGGTGATAAACGCCTTGCGTTACTCAAAACCACACCGTACACACCAAACTGTTTTGGAGGCATTGGCTATTGTTGAGCAGATAAAACCTCGTGTTACCTATTTTACGCATCTTATGCATCATATAGGCCTTCACGCAAAAATTGAAAAGTGCTTGCCTAAAAATGTTTACTTTGCCTACGATGGCTTGGAGGTTGAGATTTGATGATGTTTAGTGTGATTATTTAATCTCCACGATATATTTATAGGCTCATTTATTTGAGCCTATTTTTTTTGTGTATAATCGTTTGTGTTTTGCTGGTGAACCTCATTTTCTTGACAGCAAATATAGAACATTTATTTTTACTCCTCAACTTTTTACGTTGAGCCATTTCCCCCCCCCAACTTTTGCAGGTGAGCCGCTGTGAGGGTTCAGTAGAAATTTAGTGTGGACAAATTGATTTTTTAATAAGTTGTGCTGCCTCACGCCATCCTATGTGTAACAAATTATCTCCTGCAATGGTAATTTTCAAAAAGAAACCGGCACCGTTAAAATGTTGCGAGTAAGCGAGTGAATGAAAATTTATTTTCAATTGCAACGAGCGTGAGCAACTTCGCAAAA
>JAZQUI010000026.1:0-111024 GCA_045631205.1 Bacteroidaceae bacterium | reverse complement strand
GGCAAGGGAGGTTCGACTGAGGGTTCGCCTTTCTGCGACGTGAACAAAGAACCGAGCGACTGATTTTACTTGCGTGCCGGGCGTTTGGTTCTTTGCGCGACAAAGAACGTCAAAGATATATTTTCAATGAGAGAATAACCGACAAATAACACCGAGAAGTCAAAAGCAAGAATGTTTGGTATCGTATATGGTGAGCGCCCACACCTTTTTGCTACTGAGCCGTTTTTATTTGAAAAAAAGTGGGGATGGGTAAACTTTTTATCCATCCAATTGTTATATGTATATAGACAACAACGAGAATTCTAGATAAAAACTTTTTCTTAATCATTCAATTCCCCTCGACAACCCTCTGTAGTGATACACGGGGTTGTCCTCTTTTTTTAGACATTTTTGTTGCAGATGTAGATAGATAACTTTATCTTTGCCACGGATAAAGGTGTAACTATTGCCCGTTGCGGGCGTGGTTAGTAAAAGGGAATCCGGTTAAAATCCGGAGCTATACCCGTAGCTGTGAGTCCATAAAAATCTTGGTAGTCGATAACCACTGTCGTTTTGCGATGGGAAGGTGCCAAAGAGGGACAAGCCAGAAAACCTGCCTTATCTTTTTGTATTATACAAGCCTCGGGTAAAGGTTTGATAACCTTAAAATGTTATGCGATTTTTCTTATTCAGGTATTTTTTATCTGTTATAATAGCCTGTTTTGTATCCGTACACGTTTGTGGAGGACAGGTTGTTGACTCTATACGCTCGGTACAGAACCTTGCTGAGATTGAGATAGTTGAGCGTTCGGCCGTTGACAATTTTACTTCGGGCGTATTATTGCAGGAGATTGGTCAGGACGATATTGCACGTCTGGGTATTGTAACAGTTGCCGATGCCATTAAGAATATGGCAGGTGTGCAGGTACACGATTATGGCGGTGTTGGCGGCCTTAAAACGGTGTCGATACGCGGTATGGGAGCAAAGCACACATCTGTGAGCTACGACGGAATTGCTATTGCCGATGTGCAAAGCGGTCTGGTCGATGTAGGGCGTTTCACTCTTGATAATGTAGAAGTGCTCTCCTTGACAATGGGGCAGGGTAACGAACTTTTACGTTCGGCAAAAGCCTATGCTTCTGCCGGTGAAATAAATTTGGCAACCCGTAAACCACTGGGAAACAGGTTGGCTTTAAAGGCTAATGCAGGTGATTTCGGCGCAGTGGGTGTTTCTCTATTACGCGAGAGAGTCTTTGGCAAGCGGTGGAGCTATTCGGCTTTTGTATCGGGGCAATGTGTTGACGGAGATTATCCTTTTGAACTCGAAAACGGTGCATTCATTGAAACAGAGCGTAGAGAAAACAGTGATGTGAAGAGCTTTACAGCCGAGGGAAATCTGTTTGGAAATTTCGGAGCAGGTGGCAATCTTTCGGTGAAGGTGTATTATTACGATTCGGAGCGCGGTTTGCCGGGAGCAGTGAATTTATACAACAAAATAGGTAAAGAACGCTTGTGGGACGACAATCTCTTTGTGCAGTCTTTGTATAAGCTACAACTGAGTGACAATGTCACAATGAGGGCAGCCGTGAAGTATAATTACTCTTTTTCGCGTTATCGCGATGAAAACAAGAACTACTCTGCCGGGTATAAAGAGGAGCGTAATACGCAACACGAATATTATGGTTCATTAGGCTTTAGCTACGATGTTTTTAAAGGATTTTCGCTTGCTTTGTCGAGCGACCTCACACGCTCTTCATTAAGAAATAATTTTTCCGATGGAAAGGAGCCTCGTCGTTTGAATTCCCAAACGGTGTTGGCTGCGCAGTACGAACGTAGCAATTTTATAGCAACTGCATCTTTGCTTGCCACTTTGATAGACGATGATGTAGAGGATGGCGGTGAGGCAGCCAAGAACAAGAGCCGTCTTTCACCCGCAGTTTCATTTTCGTGGCAGCCTATCTCTTCGTTGCCACTGCGTTTGAGAGCTTCGTATAAGGATGTTTATCGTGTTCCCACCTTCACCGACCTATACTACGAACGAATGGGTAATACAGGGCTTAAACCCGAACGCGCCTCGCAATATAGCACAGGTGTCTCTTTTTCGGGAAGTGTGGGTGATAAGGGCGAAATATCTGTTTCGGTCGATGGTTACTATAATCGTGTAAAGGATAAGATAGTTGCTCTTCCCACCTTGTATATATGGCGAATGAAGAACTATGGTGAGGTTGAAGTGAAAGGAGTCGATGTCACAGCCTCTTTGCGCTACCCGTTGCTGAATAATATGGAACTTCTGTTCGATATGGCATACAGTTACTCTCATTCGGTTGACAAGAGTGACAGGGAGGCGAAAAATTATGGGCATCAGATACCTTATACTCCGCGCCACACAGGAAATGTCTCACTTACCTGGAATAACCCCTGGTTGAATATCTCTTATATGCTTACGGCTGTGGGCAAACGCTATATGTTGCCACAGAATATCAAGGATAATGAGATTGCATCTTATGTGGAGCACTCTCTGTCGGCAAATAGGGAGTTTGAATTTGGTAAAAAGGCCATTTTGCGTCTGCAAGGGGAGTTGTTGAACTTTACCAATGTCAATTACGATATCATACGTTATTACCCTATGCCCGGAAGGCAATGGAGAATCTCGGCTTGCTTAATTTTTTAAACTATTATAAATTATGAAAAAGTTATTGTTTGTTCTTTCTGCTGCACTTTTCATAGCATCGTGCAGCGACGATGAGATTGCTCAACCCTATTTGCCTTCCGGTGACAACATCGATTGTTCATCGCCCCGTTTTATGACAACGCACGGTAATAAGGTGTATGCCTCTTATCAAAGTGGCGAAGTGGTACGCATCGACACCACTACACTGAAATTTGAGGCTGCGGTGAAGGTTGGCCGTTCTCCCGAACAGCTATGTGTGAGTGAAGGTAAATTGTATGTTGCCAATTCCGGTGGTGCCGATTATCCCAATTACGACAATACAGTGTCGGTAGTGAATATCTCCGACTTTGTTGAGGATTGTAAAATTACCGTAGTGGATAATCCCTCAAATATTCTCGCTTCAAATGAGGGCGCGTTGTACCTTGTATCTTATGGCAATTATGCCGACATTCCTGCTGCATTGCAGAAGATTAACCCCTCGACCAACGATGTTGCAAACCTTGCTCCTGTTAATATGAGCGAAATGTGTTATGCCGATGGTTTGCTCTATGGTATATTGTCGGAATATGATGCATCGTGGAATCAGACTATATCATACAAGTTGTACAACACACAAACCGGTGAACTTGAACCTTCATGGATAACCGATGGTACCTCTGTTCCCAACCCTTATAAATTGTGTATTGTTGGTGACAATATAGCTCTGACCGATGCTCCTTATGCAGCAAATGGCGATGTTTATCTCTTTACCAAGGCCGGTAAAAAGGCTGCATCTTTCCCTGCAGGTCTTTATCCCGTCAAAGTTGTGAAAGCCGGAAAATACATCTATGTACTCAACTCCGGCGTTATGGGACAAAACAATGCTTCGCTCACATGTTATGATACAGAGAGTGGTGCAGTGGTGCAAAACTATTTCAAGACTGTGAATAACTATGCTATTGGCGATACAGCCAACGATATCATTGTTTATGGCCAAAAAATGTATATTACGGTTACCGGTGACAATATCATTTGGGTAACCGACCTTAACGCACGTGTATTGGCCAAATTGGAGCCTTGAAATTGAGTGTTGTTCTATTTTCATATGCGTCTGTACAATATGTTTTGTGCAGACGCTCTTTTTTGTTTTCCGGTTTTTGTCATTGGACAATAATTCTTATCTTCGCAAGCATTATGCGTAACTCTTTTTACATCTTGTTTGCGATGCTCTCTCTGCTACTGGGTTCTTGTAGCAGTGACATTCGCGATGCGGCGCGTGTGGAATGTGCCGACTCGCTTTGTGTGTTGCTCGATGAGTATCGTTATAAGAGTGTGGAGCGTTTGTCGGCGGTAGCCGATGAACTGCTTGCGATGAAGGTTGGCGACAGGTATGATGCTATTGCAAAGACCTCGTTGGCTTATTCAGCCTTAATGCATATGGATTATCGCCGTGCAAAAGCTCTCTATTCCGAGGTGTCCGAGTCATCGCACAGCGAAATTGAGGCTCTTATGGCTGATGTGGGCATGATGATACTTTGTTATAGAGTATCGGCCAACAGGGAGTTTTTCGATTACAGAGCAATGGCTTTGGATCGTATGCGCCGCATTGAGGACGAGGTTGATTATTTGCCATCGGCCGACAAGGCTCGTTTTGTCAGAGCAAAAATAGAGCTCGAGATAGTTTCAATATGCTATTTTTCCAATATAGGCCTTGTTGAGGAGTCGCAAATTTCGCGAGAAGTTCTCACTTCGGAACTCGAAGAGTGTGACGATGTTGCTTTACGCATTTATGTACACATGATGCTTGCAGCCTTTGAAACGGATTTCTCAAAACGATTGGATGCCTATGCTGTTGGGCTCTCCTTGGCAAAAAGAGGTGATTACACTTGGTTGACAGGTAACTATCATCTGCTTTTGGCAATAGCATTGCGAGGTGTGGATGTTTCCAGCTCACTCCTCGAATCCCTTGAGCAACTTAATAGCGGGCATTTTTCGTCCGAGGAGTTGTCGCTCTCGTTTGCAGGCCGTGCTGTCGGCGATTTTTTGCTTTACGGCGACAATTATATGGGCATAGAGGCTCTTGCTGTTGAGACTTCGTGCAATACACAAATGGGGCGCTATGACGAGGCTCTTGCGATGCTTGGTAAGGCGGTAGATAGTGTTAATGCTTACTATAAAACGTGCAATGTGGGCGATACTTTGTCGCTTGGCACTTTTGCATACTTTGACGATACCGACGAGTCCTCATTCTTGCAAGATAGTACAATTGTAAATATCCCCGAATGTCTTTTGAGTATAAGACGTGAGGCAAGTTGTGCCTATGCTGGCTTGGGCGACAAAACTCTTTCCGATATAAACCGTGAAGCTTATCTCGACCTCCTACGTACAACACGTATGAACAGGCAGATGGAGAGTCGTGTGCAAGCAGCCACATCCACAGCCAAAAGGCTCTATTGGTGGGCTCTTCTTGTGGTTGTAGCCTTTGTTGTTGTAGCATTCCTGTTCTGGGTTCTTGGTCGTAGATTGCGCCGACGCGATGAGGCGTATTCCGAAAACCTGCGTCGCTTGCTCAATCTTTCGCGCAACCTGATATCTTTCTTGCCACGTGAACTTGAAAGTGAGGAGGAGGTATGCACCGCAGTAGGTAAAATTCTTGCAGAGAGTTTTTCGGGTGAGATAGAATTCTCCATTATAAAGCCTTTTGAACCTGACGAAAGTTATTCCTTTGTATATTCATTCCCATTGCCGCGAATAGATGCGTCGCGCGGTTACACCCTTTATGCAGCTTCGGTAAAACCTCTTGATGAGGAGAAGGAAACAATGATTGAGATGGCATTGCCATATGTGGCTGCAGCCGTTGAAGAGGGGTTGCGCATTGCCGATATAAGTGACGAACACCTGCGCCTCGAAGAGCAACGCCTTGCTCATGAACTCTATGTAGCCCAGTATAAAAGGGACAATCTTTTGAAGCGTGTCTCTCTTTCTGTGGTTGGCGGTATGCGCCCTTATATGGACCGCATTTCAAACGAACTGCGACACCTGTTGTGCGAGGAGGATAAAGGTGTTGTGGAACGCCGTCTGCAATATGTTGCCGAACTTGCCGATAAACTCGATGATTTCAATCTAATACTTGAACGCTGGATAAAGATGCGCCGTGGTGAGGTGCATCTGCAATTGGAGCGTTTCTCGGTCAGTGAAGTCTTTGATATTATTGAAAAAAGCGTCCCTTACTTTAAGGCGCGTGGTATTGAACTGAAAGTGTGCAAGGGCGATGCCATTCTGCGTGCCGACCGTGCTTTGACACTCTTTATGGTGAATACACTTGTGGAAAACGCCGGTAAGTTTACACCCTCGGGCGGCTCAATAGTGGTTGCTGCCGAGGAACGTGAGGGGTATGTGGAACTCTCTGTCACCGATAGCGGTGTGGGACTTTCCCAATGTGATATAGACCGCATACTCGGTGAAAAGGTTTATAATGTTGCCACAATTGGTGATGCCGGTGATTTGTCGGGAAAGAACAAAGGTGGCGGCTTTGGTTTGATGAACTGCAAGGGTATCATTGAAAAGTACCGCAAGACCGATGAACTCTTTTCGGTGTGTCGTATGGATATAACCAGCTGCAAAGGAAAAGGAAGCCGTTTTTCATTTCGTTTGCCAAGTGGCGTGGTGCGTTGTGTTGTTGCCTTGTGTGTAATGCTTTCCTCTTTATCGGCAGTTGCCGACGATGCAATTTTCGAGAGAGTCAACGCCTATGCCGATTCTGTTTTCAATTCCAATGTTGCAGCTCGCTACGACTCGGCTTATATCTATGCCGAAAAAGCACTTGCCGGGTTGAATGAGTATTATAGAACAGTTACAGGTGGCGTGGATACGTTGTCGCTTTCAAGTGGTTCGGCTGCCGAAATAAGATGGTGGCGCGAGGGTGTGTTTCCACTTTCACAGAAGGAGAACATCTTCTTTAACATTCTCGATATTCGTAACGAACTTGCAGTGGCAGCACTCGCCACACAACGGTGGGCCGACTATCGTTACAATAATGGAATATATGCCTCGCTCTATCGTTTGGTACACGACGATAAGGGGCTCGATGAACACTATGAGAATATGCGCCGGCTTGCAAATTATCGCCAGGCGGCAATTGCTCTTTTGCTCTGTCTTATAGTGCTTATGGTTGTCGCATATATTATTACATATGTGCGCCACGGCGTAATAGGGCGCATTAGCAGCCGTATGCTACTTCTGCTGAACCGTCGTCTGCTTTTACTAACCTCGGTAGAGGTCGGCTTTTCACCTTCGGAACTCTCACGCAGTATGTTGAAAGAGATTTTTGAAGCCTTGGGCGAGTCTATGTGTATAGACCGTGTTGCGATGTATCTGCTTGTCGATGGTGGTGAAGGGGTTGCCGAGGCTTATCCCCAAGCCGGGGACGGTGCTGTTTCAACAATATATATGCGTAGTGTGTGCGAGAGCATTACCCCTTTTGTTTCCGATGATAAACTTTTGCTTGTTCTGCCTATGTATGTATCGGTGGGCGGCGAAAAACATATAGTGGGAGCCATTGAGTTTGCATCGGGGCGTCCCTTGGGCGATAGCGAGGTGCTTAATATAGAACTTGTCGCCCGCTACGCAGCATCTGTTGCGTATCATTCAACGGTGCGTATGGCCGGGCATTACAAGGGCCTTGCCGCAATGGAAGAGGATGCCGAGCGTGTAAAATTCGAGGAAAACCGTCTGCATGTGCAGAATATGGTTATGGATAACTGCCTGTCGGTTATTAAGCACGAAACGCTCTATTACCCCAGCCGCATAAAGAATCTTGTGGCACAGGCTATGCAGAACTCCAATGATGTTGTATCGTGTCGTGAGAAAGTCAGTGCTATGGCCGAACTTATGGACTATTATGTGTCGGTCTTTGGTATATTGAGCAATTGTGCTTCACGCCAGCTCGATGACGGCAACTTGCATTGCTCACAGGTGGCGTTGAATGAACTGTTTGTATCTATGCAGGGCTATGTTGCTCGCCGAGCAAAGAAGATATCGGCCGATATTCTACTTACAACCATCCCCACCGCCCTTGAAGTCGCTTGCGACAAAGTGCTGCTCGAATTCCTTGTAGAGTCGTTGTTGGATGCCTCTTTGAGTGTTAACCGCAGTGGCGAACTGCTGTTGCGTGCTGTAGATGCCGGCGATGTGGTGCGTGTTGAGTTACTCGACAAGCGCTTGCACCTCTCAAAGGATGAACTATCTTTGCTCTTTGTGCCATCGCGCAGAAATCTTGCCGATGGTGCAAACTTGACCGGTATGGAGTACCTTGTTGCGAAAGAGGTTATGCGTCTGCACGAAGATGCCCTTATGCAACGCGGCGGTCGCATCGAAGCGCGTGCAACCGATGAGGGTGTTGTTATTTTATTTACTTTGCCTAAAAAGAGTCTTTTATGAGTGATAAATTCAGTGTTATAATAGTTGAAGATGCCAAGTTGGAATTGAAGGGTACAGAGGAAATTTTCCGCACCGAAATCCCCGAGGCTGAAATTATCGGTGTCGCATCAAATGAGGATGAATTGGATGCTCTGCTTGCCGTGAATGTGCCCCACCTGCTTCTGCTCGACTTAGGTCTTGCCGGTTCCACAACTGTGGGCGTTTCCATTTGCGAAAAGGTGAAACGTAGTTATCCCGCAATGAAAGTTCTTGTTTTTACAGGTGAATTGTTGAACGAGAAACTTTGGGTAGATGTGCTCGATGCCGGTGCCGACGGTATTGCTCTCAAGACAGGCGAGTTGCTCACAAGGCACGAGATAATGGGTGTTATGTCGGGCAAGAAGCCGGTCTTTAACACTCCTATAATGGAGAAAATTGTGCAGCGTTTCCGCGAGGAGGTTATGCGCGAGGCTGTCCGCAAAAGATCGGTTATAAAATACGATATAGACCGTTACGACGAGTGCTTTCTGCGTCATTTGGCCCTTGGTTATACAAAAGAGATGATAGCCGGGTTGAAAACAATGCCTTTTGGTGTCAAGTCGCTCGAAAAACGCCAGGCCGACCTTGTATCGCGTCTTTTCCCCAACGACGAGCAACGCGGTATAAATGTTACACGTCTTGTTGTGAGAGCCGTGGAACTTAATTTAATAGATGTGGAAAACCTCGAGGCCGATGAATAAAAGTCCTTATTTCTATTATCCCGTAGTGGCCTATGTGATGTTGCTTCTTTGCGTGTGGCTGCTTTCATGGGTTATGGGTGTTGTTGCTCTGTTGACAGGTGATGTTACCTCGCTCTTCTCGTTTGTCAGTGCCGAGGGGCTGCGCTGGGCTGTGCGTTCGGCATCAATGATGCTCGACGATGTACCTTGGGCAGCGATAATGTTTTTTGTAACCTCAATAGGGTTGCTTGTCGGGTCGGGAATGGTGAGAAGTGCCCGTGCTGTTTTTCGTGGCTCTTCGCTCTCTTATGTAGAGCACCGTGCCTGGCTTTCGGCTGCGTTGGCATTTGTTATTTACATCACCTTGCTCTTTATCTGTACCATATATCCCTGGGACTTTCTGTTGGGAGTTACAGGTGGTTTTTATGCCTCGCCTTTATTGCAAGGTCGTATGTTCCTCTTTTTTGTGGGAGTGCTTTTTGTAGCAGTCGTTTATGGTTTCATATATGGAAACTATCGCAGTGTAGCCGATGTTGCCCGCTCGGTGGGTAATGCTTTTTCGTTATATGCTCCGGCAATTGTTGCGCTATTGCCTGCTGCCGGTATTATTCCTTGTGCTGAGCGTGCGGGAATATTGTCGTTACTCGATGTTACCCCGCAAGGTGCGGCAGTCTTTGCCGATATTATCTATCTGCTGCCATTTCTGTATATAATGATGTTATTGCGTAGAGGGTAACAAAAGATTAACTAAAAGGCTTTTTTGTCGTTACGCTTGCCCTTAAAATGCTCATTTACGCTTTGTAAACGGCGCTTTTTAGGGCTTTACAAGCCTAAAAACAGCTCTTTTTATTTAATCTTTTACTGATTGTGTGACCTAAAAGTCATTGATACAGGTAGCGTTTTATGCTTTTCTTCGGTGTTGTTTCAAACTCGCTTTTTTGTATCCTTATGCCCGATATTCGGGAATATGTAGGCATTTGGTTGTTCAGTTCAACGCGGTTCTGCTCCATAAGAGCGGGAATTTCATTCTCGTTATACCCGGCTTTTTTATGCTCTCTCATAGTCGGGGAAGATGAGGCTTGTGAGTTTCTCCCTTCCTGTATAACCAACGACTCTGAAACAAAGGGCCGGTTGTTGAGTTTTGCTTCAATCTCCTCGGGGTATATGTTCTCTCCACGGCACAATATCTCGCCAGCTTTGAGTGGCACCGCCTTGCGTGCAAATCTTTTGAAAAGCCGTTAGTGCCCGAAATGTTTTTCAAAATGCGCAAAAGTGCGGCGCTCCTGTAAAATTAAGATGATGTAAATGCATAAAAAACCTGGTGACTTGTACAAGTCACCAGGTTTTCAATTGTTGTGCTCTAAACTTTTATTCCGAAAAAATGTACGAACCAATACGTATGTGTGTGCTGCCCTCCTCAATGGCAATGGGGTAGTCGTCGCTCATACCTGCCGAGAAGGTGTCGAAAGAACCATCGGCAAAGTATTTGTCGCGTATGGTTGTGAACAATCTGCCCACAGTGGCAAATTCCTCTCTCACCTGCTCTGTGTCATCGGTATTGCTTGCCATACACATAAGGCCGCGTATCTCAATATTTTCCAACGTACGCCACTCTCCGCTTTCGAGCATCGCAAGGCACTCTTCGGGTGTGAAACCGAACTTTGTATCCTCCTGCGCAATGTGTATCTGCAAAAGACAAGGTATGCGTCGGCCGGTTTTTGCTCCCTGTTTGTTCACCTCCTGCAACAGACGCAGGCTGTCAATACCGTGTATAAGGTGTACAAAGGGTGCAATGTATTTTATTTTGTTGCTTTGCAGGTGCCCAATGAAGTGCCAGCATATATCGCCGGGGAGAGCCTGTTGCTTTACCACAAGGTCTTGCGCTTTGCTCTCGCCAAAATGGCGCTGCCCGGCATCGTATGCGGCTTTCACCGCCTCAATAGGGTGGTACTTCGATACGGCTATAAGTGTAACGCCCTCGGGCAGTCCTGCGCGTATCGTGTTAATCTTTTCTCCTATTTTAGAGTATTGCTTCATAATGGAAAATGTCCACGATTGAGCTTTCGTTTACCGATGCAAGGTCGTATGCCATAACCGAGTCTTCCATATGTTTGTTAAGGCCGGCAACAGCTCCTGCGCAATCCTCGGCCTTTACAAGAATAACCACCGAAGTCTTTTTCTCTTTCGCGCTCACTTCGTCAATTGTCACAAGCACAATCTTGCATTTGAACCATTTGTCGGCAGTCTCGCTGGGGCTGTCAACAAGCTCGCCATATTTTGTGCGTTTCATCTCGTTGATGGTGAACTCACCGGTTACCGATGGCTGCAATTCAAGAGTTATACGTTTCTCAATCTCGGTAAAGCTGAAACCTTGTACCAAATATACTTCGTTTACTTTTGTGTTGAGGCCTTTTTCGCCTGCACGTTCATAACTTACTTTTACTTCGAACCAACTTTGTGTCATAGTATTTTTGTTTATTTGCGTTAATATTTAAGGTCGCGCACGAAGCGCGACCGCAAAGTTAGCAAATGAAATGTTTTTTACATCTTGTTTTGTGCAAAATTTTCTATCAGTTCAGGTGTCGCAGAAGTGTTCGTCGGTAGAGCAGGTAGAGTTCTTCGTCGGTGTCGTAGTAGTCGGGCTCTTCTTCAACGGGTGACGGGTCGTCGTCGTTGTAGTCCTCGTACATTTCATCCTCTTCATCGGGGTAGCTTGGGGAGATGAAGCGGCGTATTCTCTTTTTCCCTGTGTCGACGGGCGCACTAAGCAACTCTATGAATTTCTCAACAGTACGTTCAACTTCTCGCGGTGAAGTGCCTCTCTTTTTCATAACGGGTTCAATTTGTCGATTGCTGTATTGTATTTCTTATGTAACTGTTTTTTGCTGCCGTTGTGCAGGTGGTGCGCGTGCTCTGTTACCCGCTCGATGCGGCAAAGCAATTGCTCTTCATATTCCTCCCACGATGCGATCTTGCGGCGGGCAATTCCGCTCTTTATGGCGGCCTGTGCCACAGCCTTGGCAACAGTGGGGAGCAGGCGACAGTCGTTAATCTTTGGAATAATGTACTCTTTGCCGAATGTAAGAGCCTTGTTGTAAGCCTTTTTTGTCTCTTCGGGCACGGGCTCCTTGGCAAGCGATGCTATGGCTCTGATGGCGGCAAGCTGCATATCTGTGTTTATATCGGTGGCAAGGGTATCGAGTGCGCCTCGGAATAGATAGGGGAAAGCAATAGCGTTGTTTATCTGGTTGGGGGTGTCGGTGCGTCCTGTGGCAACAATTGCGTCGGGACGTGCCGCTATTGCTTCGTGGTAATCAATCTCGGGAGTGGGGTTGGCAAGGGCAAATATTATGGGCGTGTCGTTCATTGTGCACAGCATCTCTCTGGTAAGCTGGTTACCAACCGATAATCCAATAAAAGCATCCCGCCCTTTTACGGCGTCGGCAAGGGAGTGTATGCTTTTGTCGGCTGTGGCAAATATTGCTTTCTGCGGGTTGAGCCTGTCGCGCGACAGGGAGATGACACCTTTGCTGTCGAGCATTGTAATGTTTTCTCTCTTTACACCCAACGCCACAAGAATTTTTGCTGTTGCTATGGCAGCCGCGCCTGCACCGTTCATCACTATTTTCAGTTTGGACAACTCTTTTTCCGCAATCTCCGTTGCGTTTATCAGTGCAGCTGCAATCGTTACCGCAGTGCCGTGCTGGTCGTCGTGCATTACGGGTATGTCGAGCAGTTTGCGCAGCCTCTCTTCTATGTAGAAACATTCGGGTGCTTTTATATCTTCGAGGCTTATGCCTCCGAAGGTGGGGGAGATTTCTTGCACTGTTTTTATGAAGAGGTCGGGGTTCTCCTCGCCAAGTTCAATGTCAAAGGCATCAATGTCGGCATATATCTTGAATAGCATCGACTTTCCTTCCATTACCGGTTTTGCACTCAAAGCACCCGCATTGCCAAGCCCCAGAAGGTCGCTTCCGTTGGAGACAATTGCCACAAGGTTACCCTTGTTTGTGTAGCGGTAGGCATTCCATCGGTCTTGTTTTATTGCCTCGGCAGGTGCTGCCACTCCGGGCGAGTACGCCAGGGCAAGTTCTTCGGGGGTGCTATATGGCTTTGTGGGAACAACTTCGGTCTTTCCTGCTCTTTCGCCTTCGTGGTATTCTAGGGCTTTTTCTTTTAATCTCTCGCTCATAATCAACGCTTTTATGAAAAAACATCTGCAAAAGGTTTATGGTTTTGCACCCATAAGGTTTTTTTGGCGGTTTTGCGCTTTCCTTTTTTGAGTTTTAATGATAATGTTTTATCTTCGCGTGTTTAATGTTATAATGCGATAAATGTTATAAATCATATATGGGTAATTATTTCGATTTGTTGAAAAACCGCCGCAGTTGCCGCCTGTTTACCGGTGAGCCTGTGGATAAAGAGGATGTATGTAACCTTATGAGAGCAGCCTTGATGTCTCCGTCGGGGCATCGTTATAATCCGTGGGAGTTTATTCTAGTGGAGGATAAAGAGGTGTTGAAAGCTCTTTCGGTATCGAAGGCGCAGGGCGCGGCTCTTCTCGAAGGTGCTGCAATGGCCGTTGTGGTGCTTGGTGATACCAACAAGACCGATGTTTGGATAGAGGATTGCTCCATTGCCACCATAATAATTCAGCTTGCAGCGCAGGAACTCGGCTTGGGTTCTTGCTGGGTACAGATACGCCGTCGTGTTGACACAGAAGGTACACCCGCCGAGGAGAATGTGAAGAAACTTTTGGATATCCCTGAAAACTATGCTGTTCTTTCAATTGTGGCAGTAGGTCACAAGGCGCGCGAGGCAAAGCCCTTCGACGAGGAGAAAATGCAGTGGGAAAAGATACACGTTGGCAAGTTTGGCGGCAAATAACGGAATATTGCTTGTTGGTGCAGGCAACCTTGCGACATCGCTTGGGCTTGCCCTTGCTGCGGCGGGAACTCCACCCGTGGCAGTCTGGAGCCGCACACTCAAAGCTGCCGAGGAACTTGGCGCGAAAGTAGGGTGCCCGGCTTTCTGCAATATCAACGAGCTGCCCGCAGCCCGGGTGGTGATAATTTCCGTAGCCGACGATGCCATTGAAGATGTTGCCCGTGCAGTGGTGGAGCGTTTCCCCCGTGCGTTGGTTGCGCACACGGCCGGCAGCGTTCCTATGGATGTGTTGAAGCGTGCTGGTGCCACCAATTATGGTGTGTTCTATCCAATGCAGACATTCACCAAGCAACGTGCTGCCGATTTTACAAAACTCACCATTTTCGTTGAGGGAAGCGATGAAGAATCATTAACCTCTCTTGAAACCCTCGCCTTGCAACTTACCGCCAATGTGAAGATAGCAACGAGCGAGCAGCGCAAGTATCTGCATATAGCGGCAGTCTTTGCCTGCAATTTTGCCAATGCGGCTTATTGTATGGCAGCGGAACTTCTGGAAACCAACGCTCTTCCTTTCGAAGCAATGTTGCCGCTTATCGACGAAACAGCCGAAAAGGTGCATAAGATAGCCCCTGTGGATGCACAAACCGGGCCGGCGCGTCGTGGCGACAAAGCGGTTACCAACTCCCACCTGTCGATGCTCGACGGTCGTTTAAAGGAAATATATGCTCTTGTGAGCGACTATATAGCCGTAACGGCAAAGAAAAACGAGAAAAAATAAAACAATTATGATAAACTACGACTTGACAAAAATAAAGGCACTTGTGTTCGATGTCGATGGCGTGCTCAGCCGCGAGACAATAACAATGTACCCCGGTGGCGAGCCTATGCGTACCGTGAACATAAAAGATGGTTACGCCCTGCAACTTGCCGTTAAGGCCGGTTATCGCGTTGCTATCATCACCGGTGCCCGCACCGAGGCTGTTAAGGTTCGATACAACGGCTTGGGTATAACCGATGTCTATCTGGGTGCATCCATCAAACGCGACTGTTTCGAGGAACTTATGCTTATGTACGACCTTAAACCCGAAGAAATCTTGTATATGGGTGACGATATCCCCGACTACGAGGTTATGCAGATGTGCGGCCTTCCCTGTTGTCCTGCCGACGCAGCGGTTGAGATAAAAAACATCTCGCGTTACATCTCCCCCCGCAAGGGTGGTGAGGGCTGTGGCCGTGATGTCATTGAGCAGGTGATGCGTGCGCAAGGTAAATGGATGGACGAGTCTAACGCTTTTGGCTGGTAAATCTTATGCTCGAAAACATTAAGAAATATAAAGTAATACTTGCATCGGCATCGCCCCGCCGCCGAGAACTTCTCGCGGGGCTCGATATAGATTTCGAGGTGCGCACTTTGCCCGATGTCGATGAGTCCTTCCCTGCAACTTTGCAGGGTGGCGATATACCTTTGTACATATCGAAGAAGAAGGCCGATGCCTATCTCTCGCTTATGTCCGAAGAGGAACTTGTGATAACCGCCGACACCATTGTGTGGCTCGACGGAGAGGCTCTTGGCAAGCCTGTTGATGTGGCCGACGCACACCGTATGCTACGCGAAATGTCGGGCAAGACACACTCTGTGTTTACCGGTGTAACAATAACCACAAAGCAGGTGCAGCGCAGTTTCGTTGCCTGCTCACAGGTAACTTTTGCCGAACTTACCGACGAGGAGATTGGTTATTACATTGAGAAATACCGTCCTATGGACAAGGCCGGCTCATACGGTGTTCAGGAGTGGGTAGGTTACATAGGAATTTCGGGTATCGACGGCTCTTACTTCAACGTAATGGGCCTGCCGGTACAAAGATTGTATAACGAACTCAAATCAATACCATAGATTATGAAGGTTGCTCAAGATATAACCGCACTAATTGGTAACACACCTCTTTTGCGCTTGTCGCGTTATGCGGCAGCGATGGAAACAGCTACCGCCCCCATTGTCAAGGTTGAGTATTTCAACCCTGCGGGCAGTGTCAAGGACCGCACGGCTCTCTCAATGATAGCCGATGCCGAAAAACGTGGCATCCTTTGTGAAGGGGCAACCATAATAGAACCCACAAGTGGCAACACAGGTGTGGGGCTTGCTCTTGTTTCTGCGGTAAAGGGGTATAAACTCATACTCACAATGCCCGAAACAATGAGTGCCGAGCGTATGAACCTTCTTCGCGCTTATGGTGCAGAACTTGTACTCACCCCCGGTGCCGAAGGTATGGCAGGAGCAATTAAAAAAGCGGGTGAACTTGCGGCGGAGATTCCCGGTAGTGTAATTCTGCAACAGTTCGAAAACGAGGCGAACCCTGCGGCACACAACTCAACAGCCGAGGAGATATGGCGCGATACCGATGGTAAAATAGATATCTTTGTAGCAGGTGTAGGTACAGGAGGTACCATCACCGGCACAGGACGCAGGTTGAAGGAACTGAACCCCGCCATAAAGGTAGTGGGTGTTGAACCCGCTTCGTCGGCAGTGCTGTCGGGTGGCGAGAAAGGAGCTCACAAACTGCAAGGTATCGGTGCCGGTTTTATCCCCGGAATATATGATGCAGCAGTTGTCGATGAGGTTATTCCCGTGAAGAACGAGGATGCCATTGAAACCTCGCGCCGCCTTGTGGCTTGCGAAGGAGTGCTTGTCGGCTATTCGTCGGGTGCAGCCTTGTGGGCTGCGACCGAGCTTTTGCGTCGCCCCGAAAACAACGGTAAAAACGTGGTGGTTCTCTTGCCCGACTGTGGCGAGCGTTACCTCTCGACCGACCTCTTTAAAGATTGAATATTTTTTTGATTAAGAAAAAGATAAATTACTATGAGCAATAAAAAAATAGCCGATGTGTTCTCGGCGGCAATAGAAGAACTTGTTGAAAAAGACGGTACACGCGAAATGTTCGGTCATCGTCGCGACGGCGAGCCTATGCCCTCGTGGCGTGTGATAAGCGAGGTTGTGAACCTTGTGCGTGCGATAGTGTTTCCAGGTTATTTTGGCGATTCAGTGCAGGAGGCCCACACTCTTTCATATAAGACAGGAATGAATGTTGATAAACTCTATAAATTGCTCTATGAGCAGGTTTATGCCGGCTTGTGCTACGGCGACGAAGATATGTCGTCGGCCGATGCAGCGGCAGCAGCGCAGGAGGCAACACTCGGTTTTATATCTTATCTTCCCGTTCTTCGTGAGAAGCTTGCAAAGGATGTTGAGGCTACTTTTAACGGCGACCCTGCAGCGACAGGTTTCGGCGAGGTAATAAGCTGTTACCCCGGCGTGAAGGCAGTGAGCAACTACCGTATGGCGCACCGCTTGCTGGAACTTGGTGTGCCCCTTATTCCCCGTATCATTTCGGAGATTGCACACAGCGAAACAGGTATAGATATACACCCGGGAGCCTGCATTGGTGAGTATTTCACCATAGACCACGGAACAGGTATAGTTATTGGCGAGACTTGTATCATTGGAAACAATGTAAAGCTTTATCAGGGTGTTACACTTGGTGCAAAGAGCTTCCCGCTCGACGAGAAGGGCAATCCCATAAAAGGTATTCCCCGTCACCCCATCCTCGAGGATAATGTAATTGTTTACAGCAACTCCACCATTCTGGGACGCATAACTGTGGGTAAGGGTGCCGTTATCGGCGGTAATATTTGGGTAACCGACAGCGTACCTGCCGGCTCGCTTATTGTGCAGAGAAAGTAAAAAAGGCTTGGCCTGTTTATAATAAAATCGACCACCTGATCGAAATGATCAAGTGGTCGATTTTTATGTATTCTATTATACAAAGTTCATTGTCATTGAGCAATGAACTTGCTGCCATTCTTAATGTATATTTTGCCTTTCACGGTTTCTGTAACCTTGCGGCCATTGAGGTCGTAAATGGCATCATTGCTGTTCTCGCCCTCAGCAGCGATGAAGCCGATGCTGGTTGTACCGTTGGTAACAGTGATGTTACCCTTGAAGTCGTCGAGAATCTCTTTGATGCTGTTTGCCGAAGAGAGTACAATGTTCTTAACTTCAAACTCATAAACGCCGTCAGCAGCAGTTGTTACCATAAGGTCAGCAGTTGCAACATCACCTTCTGTGCCTGTAAAGCTGTCGTTCTTGCTTGAATAGAGAAGAACGCGTAGGGCACCGTCGGGCTGAATAGCGCAAGAGGGTTCAACGTGGCTGCGTTTTGCACGGCTGCCTTTGAATACATCGAAGTACTCACCATCGTTTACAACCTCAATGCCCTCGGGAAGGTAAATGTCGAACTGAACACCTGTGAACTCATAAGAGGGGTTGGTTACATTGAAATAAAGTGTTCTTTGCGCCCGCAGTCACATAGAGAGGTATGTTGGTACTATAAAATGTAAAAAGCACAGTTGAAAACACGCTCAAACTACACGATTTACATTTTTCTACAAAAGAACGCATTTTTAACAGCCGATATTGGTTCTTTTTAGTTTAACTGTGGTTGCGCCTGTTTTTTTTGCCGAAGAGTTAAAAAAAATGTGTATTTGTTTATGTTGTACGATAAATTTTATTATCTTCGCACCCGTTGAGGCGCAAACGCTTGCAAAATGTGAACAATGTGCCTTTGCAGTTAATAAATTGATAAAGAGATAAGCAATGTTTGCACAGAACGTACATCACCACCATCATTTCCTTTCTCAAAAAAGAGCCGGGTAAGTGGGGCGTGTATATGAGTGAACAGCGAAATAGAGAGCTTACCTGCACAACGGTGGGCTCTTTTTGTTTTTGAAAATAAAAATAGAAAAAAGATATGTTAAGAATTGCAGTACAGACCAAAGGTCGCTTGAATGAACAGAGTATGCAGCTGTTGCGCGATGCAGGCGTGACAATCAAGGAGGAGAAAAGAAAGTTTTTGATGCGCGCGTCGGATTTCCCCGTGGAGGTGCTTTTTCTGCGCGACGACGATATACCGCAAACCGTGTCGATGGGTGCTGCCGACTTGGGCTTCGTTGGTTATAACGAGGTTGCCGAGCGTGGTTACGAGGTTGATATTTTGCAGAAACTTGGTTTTGGCGGTTGCCGCATTTCGCTTGCTGTGCCCAAAGCCGACAAGTACGAGGGCTTGAGCTATTTCAACGGCAAGCGCATTGCAACATCGTACCCCAACGTGCTTTCAAAGTTCTTCGAGGAGAATGGCATCAAGGCCGAAATACACACTATAACCGGTTCTGTGGAGATTGCTCCTGCAGCGGGCCTTGCCGACGCTATCTTTGATATTGTGTCGTCGGGTGGTACTCTCATCACCAATGGTCTTGTTGAGGTGGAGCAGGTGCTCCAGTCCGAAGCTGTGCTAATTGGTACTCCCGGTCTTTCGGAAGAGAAGATGGCTATTGCGCGTCAGTTGATGTCGCGTTTCGAGTCGGTTCTCAAAGGTGCGGGCAAGAAGTATCTTTTGTTGAACATCCCCAAATCGTCGCTCGAGGAGGCTGTTAAAATACTTCCCGCAATGCGTAGCCCGACAGTTATTCCTCTTGCACAAGAGGGTTGGTGCTCACTGCAGACTGTGGTCGATGAGAAACAATTGTGGGATGTTATTGAGAAACTGAAATCTATTGGCGCAGAGGATATCCTGGTACTTGCGCTTGAAAAAATTGTATTGTAATAGTGAGCATTATGATTGCAAGATATATAAATCCCGCGAGAGGCGAGTGGGCTGCATTGTGCGAGCGTATGGTTACCGACGATGCTGTTATTGCCGGTCGTGTGGATGCTATTATAGAAAGGGTGCGCCGCGACGGTGACAAGGCTCTGCGTGAGCTTGCACAGGAGATTGACGGTGTTGCGCTCGATGCCATTGAGGTGAGCGAGGAGGAAAAGCGTGAGGCTTTTGAACTTGTGCCGCAGGAACTGAAAAATGCGATAGCCGAGGCAGCGCGTAACATCACCCGTTTCCATATGGCGCAACGCTTCGACGATATAGAGGTGGTTACAGCTCCCGGCGTGAAGTGCGTGCAGCGTGCCGTGCCCATCCAAAAGGTAGGCCTTTATGTTCCCGGTGGAACTGCACCTCTCTTCTCAACAGTGCTTATGCTTGCTATTCCGGCAAAGGTTGCCGGTTGCAAGGATATTATTCTTTGCACACCCGTGAACAAGCAGGGCAAAGTTGCACCGGCTGTCTTGTCGGCGGCTATGGTGTGTGGTGTTGACCGCATATTCAAAGTGGGCGGCGCGCAGGCTGTGGCTGCAATGGCTTATGGCACGGAGAGTATTCCTGCGGTGGACAAAATCTTCGGCCCCGGTAACCGCTATGTTACCAAGGCGAAAGAGAGAGTGACCAATCGCGTGTCGATAGATATGCCGGCAGGCCCCTCGGAGGTGCTTGTGATGGCCGACGAGAGTGCCGACGCTGCTTTTGTGGCAAGCGACCTTCTCTCACAGGCCGAGCACGGCGTTGATTCACAAGCATTGCTCGTTTGTGGCAGCGAGGCTATTGCCGACGCAGTGGATGCAGAGGTTACAGCACAGCTCGAAAAGTTGCCGCGCAAGGAGTTTGCTGCCAAGGCTCTCGAAAACAGCCGTGTGATAATTCTCCCCACAAAGGAGGAGCAGGTGGCTTTTGTGAATGCATACGCTCCCGAGCACTTGATAATTTCTATGAATAATCCCTGGGAAGTTGCTTCCGAGATTACAGCATCGGGTAGTGTGTTCATCGGCAACTACTCGCCCGAGAGTGCCGGAGATTATGCTTCGGGAACTAACCACACATTGCCCACAAGCGGTTGGGCACGTTCGTGCAGTGGTGTGAACCTCGATAGTTTTGTGCGCAAAATTACTTATCAGGAACTTACAAAGGAGGGTATAGATGCTCTTGGAGGCACCATAGTTGCTATGGCGAAGGCCGAGGGACTCGATGCTCACGCAAACGCGGCTCTCTTGCGTATGGGAAAGAAAATTTGATAAAATGAATATACAGGATGTTTTACAGCTTGTGCGTGGTAACATAAAGGCTCTTGCGCCTTACTCCACGGCACGCGATGAATATAAAGGGGCGTTGGGCGTTTTCTTGGATGCCAACGAGAATCCCTTCCAGAATGGTTATAACCGTTATCCCGACCCTCGTCAGGCGGAACTTAAAGCTATTATCGCGCCCAAGAAAGGTGTGCGTGTGGAGCAGATGTTCATTGGTAACGGTAGCGATGAGGCTATCGACCTCTGTTTCCGCATATTTTGCGAACCGCGCATAGATAACGTGGTGGCGATAGCTCCCAGCTATGGTATGTATCGCGTATCGGCCGACATTAACGATGTTGAGGTGCGCGAGGTGCAGTTGGGCGAGGATTTTTCTCTGCCTGTTGATGCGTTGCTGGCTGCGTGTGACGAACATACAAAGTTGATGTTTGTCTGCTCGCCCAACAATCCTTCGGGAAACATCTATTCTATCGACGAGATGCGTCGCCTGCTCGAAGGCTTCAAGGGCGTGTTGGTGGTCGATGAGGCTTATATAGATTTCGCATCGCAACCGAGCCTCACAACCTTGCTTGGCGAGTATCCCAACCTCATCGTGTTGCAAACTCTTTCAAAGGCTTACGGCCTTGCGGGTTTGCGCCTGGGACTTGCTTTTGCTGCCGAGGAGGTTATGGCACTTTTTGCCAACGTGAAATATCCCTACAACATAAACATTGCGGGTATGGAACGAGCAAAAGAGCTGCTTGCCCGTGATGTGGAGAGTGAAATTGAGATAATAAAAAGCGAGCGTGAGCGTGTTGCCGGGGCTCTTGAAAAGTGTGCCTGCGTGAAGAGGATATATCCCTCTGCGGCAAACTTCCTGCTGGTGCAGGTGAGCGGTGCGCGTGCTCTTTATAATGCGTTGATTGCCGAGCAGGTGATTGTGCGCGACCGTTCAAAGGTGAAGGGGTGTGACGAGTGTTTGAGAATAACAATTGGTACTCCAGAAGAGAACGACCGTATGCTTGCTGTTGTTGAAAACTGGAAATGATTATGAAAAAAGCGTTATTTATTGACCGCGACGGTACTATTATATGGGAGCCACCCGTGACAGAGCAGGTTGATACTCTGGAACAGTTGGTTTTTGAGCGTGGGGTAATTGGTGCTCTGGGCCGAATTGCCGAAATGGATTTTGAGCTTGTGATTGCCAGCAACCAGGATGGTTTGGGCACTCCTTCTTATCCCCAGGAGCAGTTCGATGTTGTGCATAACAAAATGTTGCAGGTACTCGAGGGTGAGGGAATAACCTTCGACGACCAGCTTATAGATGTAACATATAAAAGTGATAACCAACCTACCCGCAAGCCCGGTACAGGAATGTTCGGCAAGTATATGTCGGGTGAGTACGACCTCGCGGCTTGTTTTGTTATCGGTGACCGTCTGACCGATGTGGAACTTGCAAAAAATCTTGGCGCAAAGGCTATTCTTTACACTGCCGACAAGGCTCGTGTTGAGGAGATGCGTGCATTGCCTTATGCCGATGTGTGCGTGCTTGCCACTGACAGTTGGGCCGAAATTGCCGAGTTCCTGCGTTGCGAGGAGCGCCGTGTAACAGTGGAGCGCAAGACAAAGGAGACCGAAATAAGTGTTACCATCGACCTCGACGGTAAGGGTGTTTCGGGCATTGACACCGGGCTTAAATTCCTCGACCATATGCTCGACCAGATAGTGCATCATGCAGGTGTTTCGCTCTCGGTGAAGGCTGTGGGTGATTTGCAGGTCGATGAACACCACACAATGGAGGATATTGCTATTGTGCTTGGCAACGCAATTGTTAAAGCGTTGGGCAACAAACGCGGTATAGGCCGTTACGGTTTTGTGTTGCCTATGGACGAGAGCCGTGCGATGGTGCTTGTTGATTTTGGCGGTCGCATAGATTTCTGTTGGGATGTGGTGTTTACCCGCGAGTATGTGGGCGATGTTCCCACCGAGATGTTCAGCCACTTCTTCAAGGCTCTTGCTGCGGCAATGAACTGTAATCTGCATATATCGGCAAAGGGTGAAAACAACCATCATATTGCCGAGGGTATATTCAAGGCTTTTGCGCGTGCTTTGCGTATGGCGGTGAAACGCGAGCCTTTCAGTTATGAACTTCCAAGCAGCAAAGGAGTATTATGATTGCTATTGTTGATTACGATACAGGTAACCTTCGTTCGGTGTGCAATGTTCTTGAGCGCATTGGTGCGGAGTATTGTGTTACCGATGACCACGATATCATACGCTCGGCCGACAAGGTGCTTCTTCCCGGTGTGGGTGAGGCTTCGTCGGCTATGCAGAAGTTGCAGGAACGTGGCTTGTGCGATGTTATTAAGGGGCTCAAACAGCCAGTGCTGGGTATTTGCATTGGTTTGCAGCTTATGTGCAAGAGCAGTGAGGAAGGCAATGCCGAGTGTCTTGGCATTTTCGACACTGTTGTCCGCAAGTTTGTGCCTGCTCCTGCCGAGGGGGTGAAGGTGCCTCATATGGGATGGAACGAGATTAAGAATTTGCGTTCACCGCTTTTCAGGGGAATAGACGAGGGGGCTTTTGTATATTTCGTACACTCTTTTGCTCCCGATATGTGCGAGGGAACCATTGCAACATCGGCCAACGGGCGTGAGTTTGCTGCGGCTATCAACAAGGATAATTTCTACGGAGCGCAGTTTCACCCCGAAAAGAGTGGTTTCGTGGGTGAGTTGATTATGAAAAATTTTATGGAACTATGATGGAACTTATACCTGCTATAGATTTGATAGACGGGCGTTGCGTGCGTCTTACACAAGGGGATTACGACGATAAAAAGGTGTATGAGCAGGAGCCTGTGGATATGGCAAAAATGTATGCCGACTGTGGCATCAAACGCTTGCACGTTGTTGACCTTGACGGTGCAAAGGCGAAAGAGCCTTGCAACCTGCGTGTGCTGGAAAGACTGGCTACGGAGACATCGCTCGATATAGAGTGGGGTGGTGGCATCAAGAGTACCGATGCTTTGCGTGCGGCTATAAATGCCGGTGCGAACCGTGTTATTTGCGGCAGTGTGGCTGTGGATAATGCCGAGCTTTTTGCGTCGTGGTTGCAGAGCTATGGTGCCGGTCACGTAATACTGGGTGCCGATGTGCGTGGTCGCAATGTGGCTACTCACGGCTGGCTCAAGGAGTCGCAAGTGACAATAGACAGTATTATAGAGCAGTTCCTGCCATTCGGGCTTAAACAGCTTATCTGCACCGACATCTCAAAGGATGGTATGTTGCAGGGACCTAACTTTCCGCTTTATGTGGAGTTGAAAGAGAAGTATCCCACTGTCGATACTACTTTGAGCGGTGGTATAAGCTCTATGGACGATATACGCAAAGCTGCCGAGCTTGGCTTGCACAGTGTAATCATCGGCAAGGCGATATATGAGGGCCGAATAACTTTAAAGGATTTGGAGCTATGGTTGCGAAACGAATAATTCCCTGTCTCGATGTAAAGGAAGGACGCACCGTGAAGGGTGTTAACTTTGTGGGCTTGCAGGATGTGGGCGATGCCGTGGAGCTTGGCCGTATGTATGCCGAGCAGGGTGCCGACGAACTTGTCTATCTTGATATAAGTGCAACACACGAGGGACGCAATACTTTTACTTCGCTTGTGGAGCGCATTGCGCAAAAGATAAATATACCTTTCACCGTTGGTGGCGGTATTTCCACTATTGACGATGCTGCGCGCTTGCTCGACGCTGGTGCCGACAAAATATCAATAAACAGTGCGGCGGTGCGTAATCCGGGGCTCATAGATGAGATTGCTGCAAAGTATGGCAGCCAGTTTGTGGTGCTTGCGGTGGATGCAAAGACCATTGATGGTGTGTGGCGCATAACCACTCACGGTGGCCGTCAGCTTACCGAGAAAGAACTCTTCTCGTGGGCACGCGAGGGACAGGAGCGTGGCGCAGGTGAGTTGCTTTTCACATCTATGGACCACGATGGTACACGCAACGGTTATCCTTGCGAGACTTTTGCTGCGCTTGCCGACATGCTCTCGATACCCATTATTGCGTCGGGTGGTGCAGGTGGTGTCGGCGATATTGCCGATGTGCTTTCTAAAGGCCGTGCCGACGCTGCTCTTGCAGCAAGCATCTTCCACTATGGCGAGATTACTGTGGAGGAGTTGAAGCGCGAATTGCGCAAACAGAATATTAAGGTCAGATTGTAATAAATTAAAGATATATAGATATGAAATTTTCCGATTTTGATTTATCGAAAAGCGGCGACGGTTTGTTGACCGTTGTTGTACAGGACTATTCAACACTCAAAGTGCTGATGGTTGCTTATATGAACGAGGAGGCTTTTGAGAAGACCGTGGCAACTGGAAAGGCTACTTTTTATAGCCGTTCACGCGGTGCGTTGTGGACAAAAGGCGAGACAAGCGGCAACTTTATTGAGGTTGTTAAGATGTACCCCGACTGCGACAACGATACTCTGCTTATTATGGGTAAGCCTTATGGCCCTGCTTGTCACCGTGGTACAACAAGCTGTTTCGACACTCCCGAGACCGAGGGTTTTGTTCGTAAACTTGAAAAGGTTATTCAGGGACGCCACGCTACAATGCCCGAGGGTTCTTACACCACTATGCTTTTCAACAAGGGTGTGAACAAGATTGCCCAGAAGGTGGGCGAAGAGGCTGTGGAGAGCGTAATCGAGGCTATCGATGGCAATAAGGAACGTTACCTCTACGAGGCTTGCGACCTTATTTACCACCTGTTGGTGCTTAACGAGCAGATGGGCTTTACTCTCGAGGATGTTGAACGTGAACTTGCAGAAAGACATTCGTAATATGAAACAGATTATTCCCGTGTTTCTGCTGCTCTTTTTGCTTGTAGCTTGTGGGGGCAAGAAAACAGAAAAAGAGGTAGTGGTAAATCCCTTGTGGGGAATGTGGGTGCAGGAGTATCCGCAACAGGAGAGCAAGCGTGAAATGTTGCTCACAGAGGACAAAAAGGGTTTCGTGTTTGTTGCCGATACTTTCCAGTGCGAACTTTTGTGGCGCCAGGACTCTTTGCTTCATATGCTTTTCCTGTACAAGAACGATACAGTGCGCTCGACACAACGCAAGACTTATGAGATGCTCCTTGATGCCGACACTCTTTATCTTAAAGACAAGAAGTGTAAAGAGGGCGAGCAGGCCGAAAGCAAATATGTGAGGTACAATGGGTAATTGATTGTGTGCGACTTTATAATCGTGCGGTACACCGAATGGGTGCCGCACGATTATTTTATATTTTCACGGGCGATAATTATTAAAAAGCCGTAGGCCTTTTGTCGGAAGAATACTTTTTGTATATTTACAAAAATTATTGATAACTAATAATATTATGAGAAAAATTCTACTTTCGCTCGTTGCGGCAGTTCTTGTGCCACTTGTAGCCGTAGCCGTTACACCTCCTTTGATGGGATGGAGTTCCTGGAATACTTACGGCTTTCAAATCAACGACTCGCTGGTGAGAACACAGGCCGATGCTATGGTGGCGCTCGGTTTTTATGATTGCGGGTATAATCACATTAACATTGACGATGGTTTCTTTGGTGGCCGTGACGCGGAGGGTAACCTCATTATTCACCCCACACGTTTCCCCAACGGTTTGCGTTCCTTGGTCGATTACATTCACGCAAAGGGACTAAAAGCCGGTATCTACTCCGATGCTGGTGCTAACACTTGTGCATCGTTCTGGGGTGGCGACACAATTGGTATTGGAGTTGGTCTTTATGGTCACGATGAGCAGGACTTGAACCTCTATTTCAATGAGCTCGATTTTGACTTCATTAAGGTTGACTATTGCGGTGCCGACGCAGGAAACAATGCCGACCGACTTGACCTTGATGTTGAGGCACGTTACAAGGAAATCTATGATGCAATACTTGCTACCGGCCGTACCGACATCACTTGGAACATCTGCCGCTGGGCTTTCCCCGGTACTTGGGCTTGTGAAATTTCAAATTCCTGGCGTACAACCGAGGATATCTATCTTGGATGGGCGTCGGTGAAGAGTATCATCAACCAGAGCCTTTATTTGTCGGCTTATACATCGGGTGGTCGTTACAACGATATGGATATGCTTGAAGTTGGTCGCGGACTTACCAAAGAGGAGGATAAGACTCACTTCGGTATATGGTGTGTTATGAGCTCGCCTTTGCTCATTGGTTGCGATATGAACAACATAAGCGGCGATGCTCTTGCATTGTTGCAGAACAAGGAACTTATTGCTGTTAACCAGGATGTGCTTGGCTTACAGGCTTATGTGGTTAAAAAGGAAAACGGTGGTTATGTGCTTGTGAAGGATGTTGAGGAGTTGTGTGGCAATAAACGTGTTGTTGCTTTCTACAACCCCACCGATGCCGAGATTTCAATGAGTGTTGCTTTCTCTCAATTGGAGATGGCCGGCAAGGTTGCTGTGCGCGACCTCTTTGAAAAGAGAGACAGAGGTGAGTTCGAGGGGGCGTTGACAGTTGATGTTCCCGCTCACGGCACACGTATATACAAACTTACTGCCGAGACACGTCTTGAACGCACGCTCTACGAGGCTGAAACTGCTTGGCTCTCTTGCTATCAGGAACTCAAAAACCACGAGGTGGAACAGACAGCCGTTTACTCCGAGAAATCGCAGTGTTCAGGCGGTATGGCAGCCACTTGGTTGGGCGGAAGAGCCGAAAACGACCTCTTGTGGAAGAATGTGTACAGCAAGGATGGTGGTGAATATACTTTGCGCTTCTCATTCATATCGGGTGATAACCGTACAATGAAGGTGAGCGTAAATGGCGGTACACCCGTGTCGGTTACCACAAACAGTGGTGGCTGGAGCGCTGTGGGTACAGTGGATGTTGATGTTGTGCTTAACAAGGGTAACAACGTGGTGCGTCTATACAACGAAAGCGGTTGGATGGCCGACATTGACTGCATGCAGCTTATTGCAAAGAACAGTGCTATGACAGAGTATTACCCTGTTATCTTTGACAAGTCTATGGGCTACACCCATTCGTCACGTCGTTTGAACAGTGTATCATTGAATGGTTCGGCCGACGGCAATCAAACTATCCAGTTGCCTACTCCTCTTAAAATATACAGCAAAATTGATGGTAATGTGTTTACTGCACAAGCCGGCGAAACACTTACACCAACATTTGGTTTTACAGGTACCTGGATGAATGGTTTTGTCTATATTGACCGTGGACAGGATGGTGCTTTTGAGGCGCAGCTTAACTCCGATGGTTCAATCCCGGCCACATCCGATATTATGGCATTCTCTTATGGTGAGCCTACAGTGGGTTCGGGTAATGGTTACAACAGTACCGGTGCGGTGGTTTCAAATGCCAACGTGCTTAACCCGCCTGCGTTTACCTTGCCTGCCGATATGCCTAATGGTTATTATATGATGCGTTACAAGGTTGACTGGGCTTCTGTTGACCCTGCCGGTCGTGCCGAGGATGGTAATGGTATAATAAAGAACGGTGGTGCTGTGTGCGATGTTGTGTTGAACGTTCACTCTGATAAAGGTGCGTTGAGCGTTATAGCCGAAAATGGTTCTTTGCTTGCGGCCGACGGTAGTGCGTTGCCTGCCGAGGTTGCATTTGCAACAGCATTGGATGTGAAGGTTGTACCTGCCGAGGGATATATGCTCGACGCTGTTAAGGTGCGTCACGGTCATAATCTTGCCGGTGCTGCCGAAAAATGCGGTGTAAAGCAGTATGACGAAATATTCCTTCCCTCGTACCTTATAGAGGGTGATGTAATATCTATACCTGCTGCTTATGTCGATGGTGATGTTGAAATAGTGGCTCTCTTTGTGGAGGCCGGCAATGCCGGTGGTGGCGAAGGCTATGCTCTCTCATTCGACAGAGATGCCGAATATGCCAGTGGTTACAATGCTACACTTGTTATGGGTGTAGGGCTTAACGAGGATGAGTATGCTGTTGAGAGCAATACAGTATATGCCGATTACACAGGTTCTTCGCTTGTTCTTTACAACGCAAACAGTGTCTCTTTCAGCCTCGAGGATGGTAAAGAGAATTTGCACTATTATCTCTATGTTGATATAAACAATGATGGTTGCTTTACTCCTATGCTCAATGCAGAGGGGTTGCCCTCTTACTCGAGCGAGCTTGTTGCCTTTACTTATTACAACGGAAAGGATAGCAAGGGTAACACTGTAACCTCGCCCGGCAAGCAGTTGCCTTTGTTTGAGATTCCCGAGATTTTGGCCGAAGGTGTTTATCGCGCACGTATTAAAGCCGATGTAAACAATATTTCTCCTGCGGGTTCTTCCGAAATTATTTCAAACGGTGGTGCGATAATAGATGTACTTGTACATGTGTTGCGTGGTGCCAGAACTCTTGAACTTAACACCATCAATGGTGGTATAAACGGTGTGAACAACACTGCGTTGCCTATGGTGATAACTCCTTCACAACCTATACAGTTTACCTTGCAACCCGGTGCTCCCGGCTTTGAGGCCGACGAGGTTGTTGTGCGTCACGGTTTCAACCTTGGTGGCGAGCAATATGTGAATGGAAACAAGCAGTGGGGTGAGTATGTTATTACTCCTACTGATGGTACAATGACTATCCCTGCCGAGGTTGTTGATGGCGATGTTGAGATTTATACCGACTTCAATCAGGGCGACAGTGAGTGGCGCGTGGTATTCTGCGACGAGTTCAATGCAGCCGACGGTACACAGCCTTCGAGCGACTGGTGGGTACGTTGCCAGCGTCAGGGAGCAACATGGAACCGTTGGTTGAGCGACCGCGAAGAGGTTGTTTATATTGAGGACGGCAAGCTCGTGACACGTGCAATACCTAACCCCGACACATCGGTCGATAATGTACCTATGATTACCGGTGGTATATGGAGCCGTGGCAAGTTCGGCTTTACATATGGTCGCATTGAGGGCCGTATTAAATCGAACCCCTGGGTTGGCAACTTCCCTGCATTCTGGATGATGCCCGAGGATCAGTCGGGTGGCTGGCCTAACGATGGCGAGATTGATATCTGGGAAACTATCGATACACAGGAGCGTTCTTGGCACACTGTACACAGCAACTGGACATACAATCTTGGTAAAACAGGCAACCCGCAGTCGAGCTTCAATGTGGCAACACCTCTCGACCGTTACCACATCTACTCTCTTGAGTGGGACGAGACATCAATCAAGTGGTTTGTAGATGGCAAGCAGGTGGGTCAGTACACTAAATCGACATCGCAGGATGCTTTGAACAAGGGACAATGGCCTTTTAACGATAACTTCCACATAATTCTTAACCAGAGTGTTGGTAATGGCGCGTGGGCTGCAAATGCCGATGTTACACACACTTATGAGACGCTTTTCGACTGGGTGCGTGTTTATCAGAAAGTTGGCATGGAGAACACATTGGGCACTGTGAATATTGTGGATGTGAATGCCGATAAAGTTGTTGACTTCTATGCCGTTGATGGTGGCGTGGGTGTTTCTGTTGAAAGCCCGAGAGTTGTTACTGTCTTCGATATTATGGGTCGCAAAGTGGCCGAGGCTTATGTCGATGGCTCTCGCACATTCTCTTTGTCTGCCGGTATTTACTTGGTTGATGGCGAGAAGGTGATGGTGAAGTAATAAATCTTCAAATAAAGAAATTGACTAATTTAGTCAATCTTCAGTCAAGCGGGTGACTTTTGGGTCACCCGCTTTTGTATATATACTTTTTGATATGTATCGGATTTCTCTCTTTTGCGAAACAAGTGACAATCTGTTGTTTGCAAATGAAAGCTTGTTTGCTTTGCTCGCGTTGTAAATTATTGCTCTTCAATTCTTTCGTGAAGCAGGCTTCCATTCGAATTTTGTGCAATAATTTATATTGCGTTTTTTGTTGCTTTTGTTGTGGTTATTTTTTTTGCTTTTTTCTTTTCAAAAAAAACAAATTTATTTTGTATTGCACTCGGCTTGCATTATCTTTTGCTTCGCAGAAGATAAGCTGCGCCTCGGCAATATTTTGTAAATTCTACTTTTTGCGCGAAAAAGCTTGCTTATTCCGGGAGGAATAAGCAACTTTCGCTTTGCTCGCGTTGTAAATTATTGATCTTCAATTCTTTTGTAAAGCGAGCTTTCCAACGAATTTTGTGCAATAATTTATGTTGCTTTTTTCGTTGCTTTTGTTGTGGTGAATTTTCTTGCTTTTTTCTTCTCAAAAAAAACAAATTTATTTTGTATTGCTCTCGGCTTGCATTATCTTTGTATGTCCAGAGTCACGTGTAAACAGGCCATGGGTTTGGACATTATTTTTTTTGATTATTAAATACAAACTTTCTATATGGCTGAAACTAAATTTATCTTCGTTACAGGTGGTGTTGCCTCTTCTCTTGGCAAGGGTATCATCTCGGCTTCAATCGGTAAACTTTTGCAGGCGAGAGGTTACAAAGTTACCATCCAGAAATTCGACCCTTATATCAATGTTTCTCCGGGTACTCTTAACCCCCAGGAGCATGGTGAGTGTTATATTACAATCGATGGTCACGAGGCCGACCTTGACCTCGGTCACTATGAGCGTTTTACCGATATCAAGACCACTCGTTGGAATACCTTTACTACTGGTCGTATTTATAGCGAGGTTATAGAGAAAGAGCGTCGTGGCGAGTATCTTGGAAAAACCGTACAGGTTATTCCCCACATCACAGACGAGATTAAGCGTAAGATGAAACGTGGTAGCACAAAGGAGAAATTCGATTATGTTATCACTGAGATTGGCGGTACTGTTGGCGATATTGAGGGTTTGCCTTTCTTGGAGGCTATACGCCAGCTCAAATGGGAACTTGGCAATCGTGCGGTGTGTGTGCACTTGACTTATGTACCTTATCTCGCAGCTGCAGGTGAGCTTAAAACAAAGCCCACACAGCACTCTGTAAAGCAGTTGCAGAGCCTTGGTATTCAGCCCGACTGTTTGGTGTTGCGTGCCGAGCATAAGTTGAGTCAGGGACTTTGCAAGAAAGTTGCAAGTTTCTGTAATGTGCGTCCCGACTGCGTGGTGCAGAGCCTTGATGTTCCCTCTATTTACGAGGTACCTATCAAAATGCAGGAGCAGGGCTTGGATACAGCTATTTTGAGCCTTACTGGTGAGCCCATCGGCGAAACTCCCGCACTTGCTCCCTGGCGTTCGTTTGTTGAGCGCAGAAAGAATGCGAAGAAAGTTGTGAATATTGGTCTTGTGGGTAAATATGACTTGCAGGATGCTTACAAGAGTATTCACGAGAGTCTTTCGCAGTGTGGTACATATTGCGACTGCAAGGTTAAATTGAACTTTATAAACAGCGAAAAGATTACTGACGAGAACGTGGCTGAGCAACTGAAAGGTATGGATGGTATTGTTATCTGTCCCGGAGTTGGTCCCCGTGGTTTCGAAGGTAAGGTTGTTGCTGCAAAATATTGCCGTGAGAATAATGTTGTAACTCTTGGTATTGGTCTTGGTATGCAGGTTATGGCTATCGAGTGCGCTCGTACACTCCTTGGCTATGCCGATGCTAACAGCTATGAGATGGACGACAAGACTACACACAGAGTGGTGGATATTATGGAGGACTTGAAGAGTGTTGGCAACCCCTTCGGCACAATGCGTCGCGGTGGTTATGATACTGTTATCGAGGCTGGTTCAAAGGCTTACGAGGCTTATGGCAGTGAGAAGATTACAGAGCGTCACTATCACCGATATGAACTTAACATTGAGTATCGCGAGGAACTTGAGAAGGCTGGTTTGAAATGTTCGGGTGTACATCCCGAGTCGGGCCTTGTTGACATTGTTGAGTTCTCGGCTTGCGATTGGTATGTTGGTGTTGTTTACGAGCCTCAATATTCGAGCACAGTGCTTCATCCCTCTCCCTTGGTAATGGAGTTTGTGAAGAGAGTGGATGCTCGCAAAGCATAATCAAGATTATTGCATAATCGATATAAATAGTTAAGGCTGCCAATTGTGATCAATTGGCAGCCTTAATCTTTTGTTATATGGGATTTTGTGAATTAGCAGCTCATGGCTCCGCAGCAGTTTATAACCTGTCCGCTCACATAAGAAGAGAGGTCACTGGCGAGGAAGAGTGCAACGCCTGCAACATCCTCGGGGGCTCCGGCACGGCGCAAGGGTATGGTTTTTGCCCACTCTTCACGCATCTGTTCGGGTATGGCACCTGTCATATCGGTGAGTATGAATCCGGGAGCAATACAGTTGGCTCTGATACCGCGTGGGCCCATCTCTTTGGCTACCGATTTTGCAAGGCCGATAACACCGGCTTTTGATGCTGAGTAGTTGCATTGTCCGGCATTGCCGTGTTCTCCCACGATAGAGGTCATGTTTATGATGCTGCCACTGCGTTGTTTTGCCATAAAGGGCACAACACAGCGTGTGAAGTTGAATGCCGATTTCAGGTTTACATTTATTACGCTGTCCCATTGTTCCTCGGTCATGCGCATAAGCATACCGTCCTTGGTTATTCCGGCATTGTTAACGAGTATGTCTATTTTGCCGAAGTCTGCTATTATCTGTTTCACTGTATCGTCGGTTGCTGCGTAACTTGAAGCGTCGGCAGCATAGCCTTTACAGGTGACGCCCATTGCTGTTATCTGGTCGATAAGTTCTTGTGCGTTATTGTTTATTTGTCGGTAGGTGAAGGCGATGTTTGCGCCTGCCTCGGCAAATTTTACTGCAATGGCTCGGCCGATGCCGCGTGTGGCTCCTGTTACGAGTGCTGTTTTTCCTTCTAATAGTTTCATATTTTGAGTTTTTGGGGTTTCGCTATTGCGAAGATAATTCTTTTGAGTCTATTTTCTTCCCTTTTCAATAAATAATTTATTACAAAAAAATGGCGATGCTTTTGAAAACATCGCCATTTTAGGATAAGCTATCAATATATTATTCGATAGTGAAAGCTGAGGGAGATTTGAGTCCTGCACCACCATAATATGTTTCAAGTGAACCGGTGATGGTTACTTTCTTTCCAAACATGTCGGGGTTGTTTGAAAGGTTGAGTGCAGTTCTTATATCAGAGTTTGTGGGTAACTCAACAGCGAAGAATATTGTTGCATCGTTATATTCAGGGCTGTCGGCAAGAATTAGGTTTGTTGCAGCTGCACTTGCGGTGGTGTACTGGGGCTTGTTACCTCTTTGTACCCAACCAACGATGTAACCGGTAACGCTTGTTTCACCTACTGTGCCGTTGTTGTAAGCCGCAATAGCATCGGCTACGCTGATAGCATTTACGGGAGTAGCGGGAGTGTCCTCAGTTTCGGGATCATCGCCGTTTTCAGGCTCGTCGCCAATCCCAGGTGTGTCATCGATCTCGGGCTCATTGGTTGTGCTTGCTACAATGCTTGTTGCCATTGTGTTTACATACATATCTTTGCTTACGCCGATAGTGTAACCGGTAACGATGATTTCCTTGCCGTTGAGGCTTGCATCGATTAGGCCGCTGTTGGGGTAAGAGATGCTGCCGATAGCTGTTGCAGCACCGGCGATGGTTACATTGTAGTAGTTGCCGCTTATCTCGAGTGTTCCCTTGTAAGATACGTATTGTATGCTGGGCTTGCTGAGGTATGCGTCCATGTCGGCAGCGCTCATCTCTTTTGCTGTTGCAGCGGTAACGCTTGATGTACCGGTTTTGGTAACTGTTGATGTGTTACCGAACTGGAGAAGTCCTGCGTAGGTGCTGGTTGTTCCGCTTACGGTTACTACATCGCCTGTTGAGAAGCCTTTGTCTTCACCGAGGAATACAAGGATGGCAGCAGTGTTGTCACTCATAAGGAAACCGCGTGCGTATGTTGCAATGATGGTTCCGTTTGCAACTGCGCTACCGGGGCCTGCTGCTATAATTCCTGCGATGGTGTTGGGTTCGGTAGTAGGGGTGTCGTTATCCTCCTCTTTGTCACCCTCTCCTCCTTCATTGTTGTCGCTGCCTTCGAATACTGCTTTTGTTACGGTTTTGAGACCTGCTACACCAAAGTATTTTTCGAGTGAACCGGTGAGTGATACATATTTCTTGTAGTTACCGGGGTTGTCCTGCAAGTTCAAAGCGTTGCGTATATCGCCGCTGGGAAGCTGTATGGGCAGACATCTGCTTACGTTTGTCTCGTCGGGTGTGTCGGCAAGAATGAGGTTGGTCTTTGATGCTGCATCACTGTTGAACTGTGCGCCGGTTGCAATGGCCATACCGTCGATCCAGCCAACGATGTAACCTTTTACGGTTGCAGGTGTTGCACTGCCTGTGTATGCTGCGAGTGCCTGTGCAACGGTGATGCCGTCGAGTGAGCCTCCTGCGTTTCCGCCTTCCTCTTCTTCTTTGTCACCTCCTTGGTTGCCACCTTCGCCACCGGTAACTACAACGTTCATAACCTCCCAAGTGCTTGATGCCGATGTGGTTGATGTGTATTTGAATGCGATAACCACAGCTTCTTTGCCCATAAATGTCTCGGGAACAGCAATGTTGCCGCTGTTACGGAATGTCCATGTACCATCGTTGGTTGCACCGAAGTCAATCTCGTCCCAAGTTGTTGTGTAGAAGTCGCCGGTGTAGCTGTCGGTAATCATGAGTTTGTGGTTGGCAGCTGCAAGGCTTGTCTCACCTTTGTTTATTACATAGTCGAAGTTGATGGTTGCTGCTGTCTCGTTGCTGAAATTCATAGCGGGTGAGATGAGCCAGCTTTCTGCATCCTGGCTTGCACCATCGGCATATCCCGATACTTTTGCGTATGCTTTGTCGTTGTAAACTTCGTGTTTCCAAGCGTACTCGTTAACAATTTGTGCAGTGGTGAAACTGCCGAGGTCTTTGGCAAATGTTTCGTTGAGGTAGATGTTGCCGGTGGGCTCATTTTTGTCGTCGCTGCTGTCCTCCTCACCTTCGAAGAGTGCTTTGCTTACCGCTTTAAGACCTGTTACGCCGAAGTATTTTTCGAGTGAACCGGTGAGAGTTACTACTTTTTTGTAGTTACCGGGGTTGCTCTGCAAGTTTACTTTGTTACGAATGTCACCGCTGGGAAGCTGTATGGGGATACACTTGCTGATGTTTGTCTCGTCGGGTGTGTCGGCAAGGATGATGTTGGTCTGTGATGTTGCCGAGCTGCCGAATACTGCCTCGTCGATGCTCTTGTCGGGGATGTAACCAACGATGTAACCTTTAACAACAGCCTGTTTTGCAGTACCTGTGTATGATGCAAGGGCCTCGGCAACGGTCATAATGTCGCCGGGTGTTTCTTCTTCATCCTGTTCAGGAGCTGCACCGTCGTTTATGGCAACCGATTTAATTTCCCATGTGCTGGCTTTTTCAGTTGTTGACTTGTAACGGAATGCAATATTAACGTTGCTCTTGCCGAGGAACTCTGCGGGAATATCAACAGTGGCGTTGCCGAATGTGAAGCTGCTTGAATTTACTGCTCCGTAGTCGAGAACGGTCCAGTTTGTCTTTGTTGCGTCGCCGGTGAAGTTGTCACTGATGAGCAATTGGTGGTTCTCTTTAACGGTTGATGTATTGGCGTAGCAGATAACGTATTTGAGTGCTACGTGTGCAGCTTCTTTGCCAGTAAGGTCGAAAGAGGGTGAAACAAGGTAGCTTACTGCATCGAGGTTTTTGCCATCAACATAACCTTTGGCTACTGCAGAACTGTAATCGTTTACCCACTGTACGTCGGGGTTGTTGCAATTCTGGGTAAAACTACCAAGGCTGCTCGAAAAGTCTTGCTCGAAAATTGCGTTAGTGTTTTCGCCACTGCCACTGCCGCTACCGCTGCCATTACCGCTCATTGCGGGTATGTCGTAGGGGGCGGGTACATCTTCGCAGGCGTTGAATGTGAATATTGCCAACGCTGCAATGAATAGATACTTTAATGTTTTCATTGTCGTATTTTTTTATTGTTTTATTTTCTTCTATTTGTTTATTCGGCAGGGGTTATGTCGCTTGTTGAACTTAACATAAATTGCCAGTAGTTGTTGTAACGGGTGAGAACACCTACAATGTCGAATGTGCCTTGGGGAAGTATTTCATAGGCAAAATCGGCATAGGAACTCAAACGGAAGATGATATCCTTACCACCCAATTTTACTGTTCTTTCCACGGCGCTGTTCTGCACCTCCTCTTCGGGAGCGTACATTGTTACACCATCGGCCTCCTGGAACGATACTCCTTTAAGACGTACATATTTGGGAAGCTCGTCTTGCTTGAAGTTACCGAAGTTTTCATTGGTGATGTCCTGGGGTACCAACTCGCTGTAATAGGGGTTGGGTGTACCAATGAGTTTAATGTGCTGCTGGAATGTGTGTTTGTTCATGCGGCCGATAGCAATTTCTCCTCTTTTGTTGGTGTAGGGGAGGCCAAGCTGGGGCAATTTACCGTATGCACCCACTGAAAGGCCCTTGCAGTCGATGGCTACCATCTGTCCGCGGGGGAGTGTTGCGTACATACCGACATCATCAACAGAGATTAGCATTGCGTCGTTGTTGTCGTTGATTACGATTTGCTTGTACACGTTACCGGTTTCGTCGTTGCACACTACAACTCCTTTTATTATTACGTTCTCGGTAATTTTTGTGGGTACGGTACTTGACATCGCTGTCTTGTACTTTGTTTTGAACTCGGTGATTGACATATTGGGCGCACCGATATAGTTGTTGCCGTATGCGGGGTAGTCGCTATCGGGTTCGTCGTGGTCGTTCATACACGATGCGAATGTGAGTACCGCGAGGCTTATAAACAGATATTTTATTGTTTTCATATTTTTTCCTCCTTCATTGTTATTAGAAACGTAGTCCAATGTTCAGGTATGCGTTGAATGAGTTTGCGTAGTAGAGGAACGGGTTTTTAGAGAATTTGTAAATCTTCTGCTCGTTGTCCTCGTTGTAGTCGCCACGGTTTTGCTCGTATCCGCCTGTAACCATTTTCTCGTTGTTGAGTATGTTGTTGAGGCTGAGGTTGATGTTGAGCTTCTTGCCGCCTTTGAGGTTGATGCTCTTGCCAATTGATGCGTCGAGCATGAAACCGCCTTTGCCTTGATATTGTGAAGGAAGATTCTTCACTGTGTTACCATTGATGTCAACACCGCCATCGCTGGTTACGATGTTTTCGAGACGGGCATAGAGTGAGGGGCTTACATAGATGCGGTCGTAGTAGTTGAGGCTTGCGCTCAGATACCAGCCATTGGTGTTGTAATCGACACCGAAGCTCAATGCTGTGAGGGGTGAACCACCGATTCTTGCTCCATCCATATATACGGTTGCGCTTCCGTTGTCAAGGTCTTGCTGGTCTTCGGTCATAAGTGTTCCGTTAGCGTTCTTGGTGTATTGTGCCTCGGAGATTGAAGCCAATATGTTGAACGAAAGTGCCGATGTTACGTTATATACGAGTGAGAATTCTCCGCCGAAGAATGTCTTTTCCACACCGGTCATTGTGAGGTAGGTGAACTTGCCCTCAGAGTCGTTGTAGAATGCGCTCTGTTGCACAGCATCCTGTATGCGGGTGTAGTAACCGCTGATCTTGGTTGCAAAAGGACCGTATTTGGCGGCATAAGAGATTTCGCCGTTCCATACTTTCTCGGTTTCGAGTCCCTCAACAAAGTCCTCGCGTATGCGGGGAGCTACAAATGAGTTGTAGGCAAGGGGGGCATGGTGTGAGTAACCTCCACCCAACATAATCTTGTTGTTACCGTTGATGTTCCACAAAAGTGATGCTTTTGCGCCACCGGCAAGGAAACGTGCGATGTCGCTCTTGCCTTTTGAAATGTCGTGCATTACACCATTCTCGTCGAACCAGGTTGCACGGCCGTTACGCATGTTACCTTCGCGCTGCATTGTGGTACCGTCGATGTTGGCACCTGCGTAGAAGTGTATGTGGCTGTTGTCGTACTGGTATTGTGCAAAGAGGTTTACTTTGTTTACATAGATGTTGTAGTCGTAACCGAACTTGTCGCCTTCGCGTATGATGCGGTTGGGGTTGTCAAGGTCGTTCTGTACAATGTAGCTGTCGGCACCGTGATCGCCTACCGAGAATTTGTCGATGTCGGTGTATTTGTGTGCACCGAGCAGGTCGTCCATCTTCTTGTAATGCATGCCTTTTGTGGTGTTGAAGTTAACTCCGATGTTACCACGGTTGTGCTTGTTGAATTCGTGGTTGAGTATAGAACCGATGCTGAGCATCAACTGGTCGTTGTGACGCTCTTCTACATAGTAAAGGCACTCTCCGCCAACTGCGTTGGCCTGGCGGTTGGCAAAGTACATGTAATCCCAGTTGAGCTGGCGGTTGGCCTTGCTGCTTGTCCAATAGTTATAGAGACGCCACCATGCATCGCGGTTGTCGTCCTGGCTTACTGCATTCTCGGGGTTCTTCTCGGGGTCGTAATAGTCGAGGTCCCATACATTGTAGGCCGAACTGGGGAGGTTCTTGTAATAGTTGGGACGAGGGTCAGAAGCGTTACCGTTCCAGCCTAGGGCGGTTGTGCCGTAGTTGCTGTATTTCACAGCTGCCGATGTGGTGAGCTTTGTCTCGCGGTCTATCTTGTAATCCCAGGTGATAAGCGCTGTGGGCTCGTAAGATGTTACTACGCGGGCATTACGTTTCTCGCCGTTCTGGTATCCCCAGTTGGGGTTGTAGTAGTGGCTGTTGGCAAGCCAGTATGCCTCCTCTGTTGCTGCTCCCTGCTGTCCGCGCTCGGTGGGAGAACCCCAGGTTGCGATAGAGATGCTGTGCTTGTCGTTTATTATTTTCTGTGCGCTGAGGTAGTAACCGAATGAGTTGTAGAATGTTCCTTCTATAACTCCTTCGTTTGCCCAGCGGTATGAAGCCGATGCTGTGAATGCCCAACCGTTGTTCATAAGACCGGTAGAATAGGTGTACATAAGACGGGCAAGGTAGTTGCGGTTGCAGGCTACGAAAGACATCTTGTGGCCGGCGGCATATTGGCTTGCACGCATGTTAATGTTGCTTGCACCACCGATTTTGCTGAAACCATAGTCGCTGTTTTCGAGGTAGATGCTGCTCTCTTGGTTGCGGGTTGCGTCGTTAAGACCGCCAATCATACCATAGCTGAATGTGCCACGCTCGGCATCGTTGAGCAGAGCGGCGTTGGCGTAAACATTGTTGTATTGAGAGTCGTAACCACGAATCTTGAAACGCATTGAACTCCAGCGGTAGCCTACTTCGGAGAGGAAGTAATCATCGCTCGATGTTGTCATTGCCGACGCTCCTTGTATAACATCTTCATCCTCGTCGAGCATATTCTCGTTAAAGGTGAACTGGTCCTTGTCAATGCCATTGATGCCGGTGTAGTCGGGGGTTATAATGGTTGTTACACCTGTGCTGGGTGCAACAACAGCCTGCATGGGTGTTTGTGGTTGCATTTTTACAGGTGCCGAAGGCGCAACTACAACTTTCTTCTCCTCTACGGGAGGGGGAGCGATTGTTGCAATTTCTTCTTTCTTGTTTTCGGGAACTACCACTGTAACAACCACCACGTTTTTCATTCCGTTGAAATCTCCAACATTGTTGCTTGTGGTGAAGGTGTTTTCGGTAACTCCTGCGCGAAGAATGAGTTCCGACTTAACTCTGTTGCATCTTGTCATAGATGTCTTTTTGTCGCTGCTGTATCCATCGACATAAACAGAACCATTGCCGGCTGCATTGTCCTTGAGAGTTTTGCATAACTCGTCGAGGTTGTCGGCGTTCTTGTCAAATGGTACATAGAACATGTCGTCCCCGTTTACAAATCGGAAAACGATTTGTATGGGGTCCTTTTCGTCGTAGAATGCTTGGGCATTGTAGCTCCACGCAAGGCACACGAGAAGGAGTGCTGTGTACTTAAAAATTGTTTTCATTATTTTATGTATTTATGTTTAAATATTCGATATAGGTTGTGCGTGTTTTGTAATAATGTGTGTTGTATATTACAAAAATCTCACAAAGATTATAAAAATTACTTAATTTGAGAAATATTTCGGTCTGTTTTTTATTTAAAATAGGTGTGCTGTGAAAAGAGTGAAATTTGTTGCTGGTTTAGGCGTGATATATGAATAAATTGTATTATTTTTACACAATGTTCCTTGTGAGCATTTTTATAAAATATTGATATTGCTATGAAAAGATTTTTAAGCGTGCTTTTACTGTTGTTATGCGTGGCGTTTGTGTCGCAAATGTCGGCTCAACAGAAACGTTTCGAATTGTACGGAATAGGTTTCTATAACCTTGAAAACTTGTTTGATACTATTCACGACGAGGGGAAAAATGACTATGAATTTCTGCCCGACGGTACCAATAAATGGGGTACAATGAAGTATGTGAACAAGGTGAAGAATATGTCGGAGGTTCTTGCTGAGATGGCTACCGATATGCTTCCTGTTGGTATGGCTGCCGTTGGTGTGTCCGAGATTGAGAACAACAGGGTAATGCAGGCCCTTGTGGAGTCTGAGGCTCTTGCTTCGCGTGGTTGGAAGTTTATTCACGTTGAAGGTCCCGACAAGCGTGGCGTTGATTGTGCTCTCCTTTATAACCCTAATCTATATCAGCCTTATGCATATAAATTGGCTCCTTATCTTTTGGAAAATGGCAGCGATGAGTATAAAACCCGTGGCTTTCTCATTGTCAGCGGTTTGATGAGCGGCGAGCACGTGCATATAATTGTAAACCACTGGCCTTCGCGTTTTGCAAAATCGCCCGCCCGGGAGCGTGCAGGTGTGCAGGTGCGTGAACTCAAAGACTCTTTGATGAGAGAGAATCCCGACTCGAAAGTTATTATTATGGGTGATATGAACGATGATCCCGATGACAAGAGTATGAAGACTTGCCTTGGTGCCGAGCGTGACCGTAAGGATTTGAAAGAGCCTTCGGATTTGTATAACCCTTGGTGGAAGATTTTGCGTGAGGATGGTGTAGGTACTCTTAAGTATAAAGGTAGCTGGAATCTTTTTGACCAAGTTGTTTTCACAGCCAACCTTGTGGGAAAGGACAGAAGTACTCTCAAATATTACAAGCCCGAGATTTTCTCGCGTAATTATATGTTCCAGACCGATGGTAAGTATAAAGGTTCTCCCAAGCGTACACACGCCGGAGGTGTGTGGCTCAATGGTTACAGCGACCACTTGCCTGTAATTATCTATCTTGTGAAAGAAGTTAAGGAGTAAAATAGTTTGCTATAAAGAGATAAAGGTTGGTGCGACAGCACCAACCTTTATCTCTTTATTACATATTGAGGCGGCTTTCAACCATCTCCCAATCGACGATGCTCCACAATTGTTTGACATGCTCGGCACGGCGGTTCTGGTAGTCGAGGTAATAGGCGTGTTCCCATACATCTATTCCGTATAATGGTGTCATCTTGTGGCGTATTGGGTTGTCGCCATTGTAGCAGTTGAGTATGCAGAGTTTGCCTGTTTCGTCTTGTGCGAGCCACACCCATCCTGAACCAAAGAGCGCGGCGGCTGCTTCTTCCATCTTTTTTCGCAGTGTGTCAAAATTACCGAAATCGAATCTTATGGAGTTTTGAAGCAGGCCTCCCGGGCGGTTGTTGACGGGTGGGGTGGGAGTGAATTGCTCGAAGTAGAGCGAGTGGTTAAGTACTTGTCCGGCATTGTTCAAAAGCGGCCCTTCGGGTGCTTGTTCAACTATTTCTCGCAGTGTCATATCTTCGAAATCGTTTCCGGTTATAAGCTCGTTGAGTTTGTTTATGTATGTTTGCAGATGCTTGCCGTAGTGGTACTCGATGGTGATTTTGCTTATGGCAGGAGCAAGGGCACTTGTGGGGTAGAGAAGGGGTGGCAATTGAAAGCCGGTGATGTTGCTTTTTACTGTTGTACTCATAATTTGTAATTAATTTTATCTTTCATTCTTTTAAACAAGAAACGGGGTTTTATGTTCGTGGGTGTCTCTTTTTTTAGTATATTCGCGGACTGATATAATGTAAAAGTAATGGGAATAAATTTTGAGAAAGAGTTGAACGCGGCACAGCTCGAAGCGGTGACATATTGCGACGGCCCTTCGTTGGTTATTGCAGGAGCCGGCTCGGGCAAGACAAGAGTGCTTACTTACAAGATTGCTTATCTGCTTGAGATGGGTTATGAGCCGTGGTCAATACTTGCCCTTACCTTTACAAACAAGGCGGCAAAGGAGATGAAAGAGCGTATTGCTGCGAGTGTGGGAAAAGTAGATGCTTCGGCTATATGGATGGGTACTTTCCACTCTGTTTTCTCCAAGATTTTACGTAAAGAGGCGCATTATTTGGGTTTTGAACCCAATTTTACAATTTACGACCAGGCCGACTCGCGTAGCCTTATAAAAAGCATTGTGAAAGAGATGCAGCTCGACGAAAAGGTGTATAAACCTGCTGTCGTGGGTGAGCGTATATCGGGTGCAAAAAGTCGCTTGATATCGCCAAAAGAGTATGCTGCTGATGCCGGTCTTGTGGGCGACGACCAACGTGCGCGCATTCCAAGTACACATTATATATATAGCCGCTATTGCGAGCGTTGCTCCCAGGCGAATGCAATGGACTTTGACGATCTGTTGCTTAATACTTATCGTCTCTTTGAGGAGTTTCCCGAGGTTCGTGAGAAGTATGCGAATAAATTCCGTTATCTGCTTGTCGATGAGTATCAGGATACAAATCAGTTGCAGGCTGCCATTGTGTGGCAGTTGACTAAAGAGCGTCAGGCTGTGTGTGTAGTGGGCGACGATGCGCAGAGTATTTATGCTTTCCGTGGTGCCAATATCGGTAATATACTTGGCTTTACGAAACGCTACGACAATGCAAGGATTTTCAAGTTGGAGCAGAATTATCGCTCCACCAAAATGATTGTGGGCGCAGCAAACAGCTTGATAAAAAAGAATGTAAACCAGATAGACAAACAAGTGTACTCGGAACGTGGCGATGGCGAGCCTTTGCAGGTGTGTTCGGCCTACTCCGATTTTGAGGAGGGGGAGATTGTTGCAAACAAAATCACCGAACTTCGTCGCCGTGCGGCGGTGCAGTTCAGCGATATAGCTGTGCTTTATCGCACAAATGCCCAGTCGCGTATATTTGAGGAGGCTTTCCGCAAGCGTTCCTATCCTTACCGCATTTATGGCGGTCTCTCTTTCTATCAGCGCAAAGAAATAAAGGATGTTATAGCCTATTTCCGTCTGCTATGTAACAATCACGACGAGGAGGCTTTGAAACGTATAATAAATTACCCGGCACGTGGTATTGGCGATACAACTTTGCAAAAGGTACGTGCTGTGGCGGTAGAACACGGTGTGAGCCTTTGGGAGGTGTTGAAGAACCCTGTCGCGCACTCTCTCGATGTTAACAAAGGTACTCTTTCAAAATTGCTTGGTTTTGTTGGGCTTATAGAGGCTTTCTCTGAGGTGGCTGCTACAAAGAACGCTTTTGAGCTTGCAACCGTCGTTGTGCGTGAGAGCGGTGTTTTGGCCGATATTTCGCGTGATAACAGTGTGGAGGGAAAGGCTCGACAGGAGAATATCGAGGAACTTATGAGTGCAATCAAGGAGTTTGTGGATATGCGCGTTGAAGAGGGTAACGATTTTAACCGTCTCCCCGACTTCCTTGCCGAGGTCTCTTTGCTGTCCGACCAGGAGATGAGCGATGATGCCGACGAGAATCATATAACACTCATGACCGTTCACTCGGCAAAAGGTTTGGAGTTTGGTACGGTATTTGTGGTGGGACTCGAAGAGGAGCTGTTCCCCAATCAATGCGCCCAAACATCTCCTCGTGAGATGGAGGAAGAGCGCCGTTTGTTCTATGTGGCGATAACCCGTGCAAAGGATTATTGCTTTCTCACTCATGCAAAAACCCGTTTCCATTATGGAACGACCGATTATCACGAGCCGAGTCGTTTTATAAAGGAGATTGACGAACGATATCTCTTGGGCAATGGTGGCGCGAGAGTGGCTCAACGAAGTGGTGGAATGTTTGCGGCTACCAATATGCGTAGCGGTGTTTTTACTGCAACAAGGGAACGTGCCTTTGGCGGTGGAACTGCAATCTCGACAGAAAGGGTGTCGGCACAGCGCACAATTCACGCATCGGCATTTAATGAAAAGCCAAAGTTGAGACGTCTTTCCGATGTTGAACGCGATTTTTCGGCTCCAAGGAGTACGGCAACTGCGGTTTCGGTTGGTGCTGTTGTGCAACATAGTCGTTTCGGCGTGGGCGAGGTGATGGCCTGTGAAGGTGTTGGCGAGAACGCAAAGGCTACAATAAAGTTTAAAAATGCGGGAGTTAAAACTCTTTTGCTTAAATTTGCAAAATTAGAAATTATAGGATAATGGATAAAAATATGGTTGACAAGGTTCAGACTCCTTGTTATGTGATGGAGGAGAGCTTGTTGCGCAGAAATCTTGCGCTTATTTCCCGCGTGGCAAGCGAAGCGGGCGTTGAGATTATCTTGGCCTTCAAGGCGTTTGCGTTGTGGAAAACTTTCCCTGTTTTTCGCGAATATATAAATTCGGTTACTGCAAGCTCTATTTATGAGGCTCGCTTGGGTTTCGAAGAGTTTGGTAGTCGTGTACACGCCTTCTCTCCAGCATATACCGATGCGGAGTTTGGCGAGATGATGCGTTGCAGCAGCCACATATCGTTTAATTCATTGTCGCAGTATGAGCGTTTTTACGAGCGTACAAAAAGTGCTGGGCATGAAATCTCGTGTGGTATAAGAATAAATCCTGAATATTCGGAAATTGAAACAGAACTATACAATCCCTGTGCTCCCGGCAGCCGTTTCGGTGTAACTGCCGACTTGTTGCCTGCAACACTTCCTGTGGGATTGGAAGGCTTTCACTGTCATTGCCATTGCGAGTCCGACTCTTATGCTCTTGAACACACTCTTGAACACATAGAGGAAAAATTCGGTGCCTGGTTGCCTAAAATCAAATGGCTTAACTTGGGTGGCGGTCATCTTATGACCCGTAAGGATTATGATGTTGAACATTTGATAGGTTTGCTTAAAGGTTTGCGTAGTCGTTATCCCAATTTGCAGATTATCCTTGAACCGGGTTCGGCTTTTGCATGGCAGACTGGTTCTCTTGTTTCTTCGGTTGTTGATATTGTTGAGAGTCGTGGCATAAGAACTGCGATACTCGATGTTAGTTTTACTTGTCACATGCCCGACTGTCTTGAGATGCCTTATCAACCGAAGGTTACCGGTGCGGAGTCACTCGACGCAGACGCTGTAAAAGGTGCGCCTTTTGAAGAAAATATTTACAGATTAGGTGGAAACAGTTGTTTGAGCGGAGATTATATGGGTAGCTGGCGATTCCCCGAGCCGTTGAAAGTTGGTGACAAGGTGGTTTTTGAAGATATGATACACTACACTACGGTAAAAACAAATATGTTTAATGGTATTTCGCACCCCTCAATAGCTTTCCTGCGTGAGAGTGGTGAGCTCCAAATGTTGCGTGTTTATGCATATGAAGATTATCGTGACCGTATGTGTTAATGGGTAAAATAGGAACTTTTGTCTATCTGTAAGTGCGTTTTGAGGGTGTGCGAGAGAAAAAATGAAGTTTTTTTTGAAAAAAGTCCCGAAAAATTTTTGTATATAAGAAAAAAAACATACCTTTGCACTCGCTTGAAGGAAGCACGCTAACAGCGTTGAGAGATAAAGCACAAAAGACCTGCGGAAATAGCTCAGTTGGTAGAGCACAACCTTGCCAAGGTTGGGGTCGCGAGTTCGAGCCTCGTTTTCCGCTCAAATCTTTGAAATATTGAAAAACAAATTGCGGAATTTTCGTTGCCCGCGAGAGCAAAAGAGTTTATTCTTATGCCGAGCACAACAGAAAATCTTGCATTTAGAATATGCGGAAATAGCTCAGTTGGTAGAGCACAACCTTGCCAAGGTTGGGGTCGCGAGTTCGAGCCTCGTTTTCCGCTCTTTTAATAAGCGTACCCGTGCGTGTTGAAGCCCAGGTGGCGGAATGGTAGACGCGCTCGTTTCAGGTGCGAGTGTTGAGAGACGTGCAGGTTCGAGTCCTGTTCTGGGCACCGGTGCTGCGCTGAATTTGTTTAAGAATGGAGAAGTGGCGGAATTGGTAGACGCGCTACTTTGAGGGGGTAGTGACCGTTGGGTCGTGTGAGTTCGAGTCTCATCTTCTTCACTCTAAAAAGTTTTTCAATATTTGAGTTTAAAAAGAAAACAACACAGTAGATAGATTTATTCTAACGCTGCGTTGATTTTTTTTTTTTTTTTGACCTTGCCGCAAAAAGATAAGGTTTTAACCTTGGCAAGGTGATTGTAAAATGCGGAATTTTCGTTGCCGGTGAGAGTGGAAGAATTTATTCTTATGCCGAGCGCGGCAGAAAATCGTTCATTTTGAGAAACGAAATGCGGAAATAGCTCAGTTGGTAGAGCACAACCTTGCCAAGGTTGGGGTCGCGAGTTCGAGCCTCGTTTTCCGCTCTTGAACAAGATTGCATTAGCAGTCTTGTTTTTTTGTTTATAGGTGGTTATTTTGAATTCCAAAAGTCGATATATTCTTGTGCGACTTTTTCGGGTGTGTGGTGACGCTTTATGAACTCTGCGCTCTCTTTTTGCATTTGGGCAATGCGTTCTTTGTTCTTTATGAGGTTTTTGAGCTTTTCATAAACGTCTTGTTCGTCGGGGATGACATTGATCATCGGGCGGAGTTCTTTTTCACTCAAAATGCCGTAGCACTCTTCTTCGGCTCCTCCTACTGTGATTTTTCCCTTGCTCATTGCTTGCAGGGCGTTCATGGCGGGGGAGTATCCGTATAGTTGGTCCAGGAGTACGTCGCAGTTGTCTGTGAGTTTGGTGTATTCTTCGTATGGGACGCTTTCGGCTTTTAGTATTTCGCACTCGTTGGGGTAGTCATGTACTATGCGTTCAAGCGCGCGCAGCATTATGTCAGTGCCTTTGTATATGTTGCGTTCCTTGTTTATTCCTATAAAGAATTTTATTTTTTCTTTCCCGTTGTGTAGTTTTTTTATTTCTTGCTCCGCTTTAATTGGAAAGGGTATGTATGTGAGTTTTTTTGCGTGTTCGTTTTTGTAAACGGCGTAATATTCGTATAAGCCTGCGATTATGCCGTCACAGTCGTTGGCTATGTATTTGTTTAATTTTGCTTTTGTGGTACCTATCCATCCGTTTTTTTGCTCTTCAATATAGGCGTTATTTATCGGCTGGTTGCCTATGTTGAAATCGGAGTAATGGAAAATATATGGTGTGGACGTGCATCCTTCCACCCAGTATGTGTCCATGCCCATAGCGCACAGGAATACTTTCTTGTTGTGCTTGCGAAGATAGTTGTATATAGGGAAAAGGCGTTCGGCTTTCAGCTCAAGAAACATTGGGTTTATGAGTTGTACCACATCGTAGCCGCGTAGCTTGGGCAGTGTAAGAATGGTTTTGAGCAGTAGTGCAATGCCGCCAAGTTTACCCTCGGTGCGGGTTAGGGATATGTCGCGTTTGTAGTTCTTCCAAAAGTCGCCATTGCTTGCTACGCACACTTTGTGTCCAAGGGAGCGTAACCCTTCGGCAAGTGTCCAGTGTACGTTGCTGTATTCGCCAATGAGAAGTATTTTCATTGTTTGGTTTGTTTTTGGAGAGTTTTTATTAAAAAGCGTAATATGCGTAGTCCTGTTATGGAGTTTGCCAATTTACGGAATATGTCGTATTTTATTCCATAGTTGTGTTTTATAAATGGGTATAATGCTTCTGTGGCGAGCTTGTTCTGGCAAATTGCGTATATCTCTTTTGGTTGCTTGCCGTTGTTGAGGCTTTTTATGATGAAGTCGGCCGCAAGCATTGTGAGTTTGCGGTGTAGTGCTCTTTTTTGTATGCTATTGCTCTGCTCAAGCATTGTAGCGCGGAATAGACATAAATTTTTTATCACAGCAAGGTGGTCTTCTTCTCGCTTGGCAATGTCGTTTGGTGATTGGCTGCGCGTGATGGAGTTTCCCCTTATGTGGTAGTTGTAGATGAGAGCGTCGCTGTCAATAAGTGTTTTGGCGAGAAAATGTGCCTTTGTGGTATATTCGTCGTCTTCGTGGTATATTTCGGGTGAGTAGCCAATATTTTTGCTCTCTATGAAATCTTTTTTTATAAAGTAGCAACAGCTGCTGCCCGGCAGGTTGTTGCTTGCCATGTAAGCTGCTCCGCTTATGGTGTTGCCGAAATGTACTTTCTGGTGTGAACGGGTTGCCGAGAGTTGTCCTGTGGGAATCTCCTCGTATTTATATCGCAGAATGTCGGGATTCTCTTTTTTTAGTTTGGCGAGGCATTGCTGCATTGCGTCGCTATTGTGCAATGTGTCGTCGCTGTCAAGGAACATAAGGTATTTGCCTTGCGCTGTGCTTATGCCGTTGTTTCGTGCTGCACCCGGTCCTCCATGCGGGCACTCTATGAGTTTTATGTTGCTTGTATTGGAGTATGTCTCTCTTATCCATAGCGGTGGTGTTGCTGAACCGTCGTCAACGATTATAGTTTCGTATTCTTCGGTCGGCATTTGCAGGGCAAGTATGCTGTCGATGCATCGTTTCAGCAGTTCTTGTGCCAGGTTGTAGTGTGGTACTATGATGGAAAGGAACATATTACCGTTGTTTTATGGGGTTAGCAAAGTTTGCGGCTGAACAAGGCTTGTATGCGGCTGTGAATGGTAGTGCCCAAGATGGCAAGTGTTGTGAACTTTAGTTTTTGCAATGGTGTTATGTTCATCTTGTAAAGAGTCTTGGCGTCTATCCTTTCGTTGGCGAGCATTGCTGCTGCTTTTTGTTTTTCTTCTTTTGTTCCGTCGCTGCAACGGTAAAGGTCAGTAAGACGGTTTGCGCATATCAGAAGCAGGTTGTTGGCTTCGTCGGTGAGTTTATACTCGTCTTTTACTTTTTTGTAAAGTGTAACAGTGTTGCGGTATATGAAATACTGCCCTTTGAAATTATGGGTGTTCGATATGCTGTTTTCGTGGTCGAGGTAGTAATAGAAACCGCAGTCTGAGTAGTAAATGCAGTTGCAACTCTCAATCAATATGGGTGTGATGTAGAGGTCCTCGAACACTTCTCCTTCGGGGAAGCGTACGAATGTGAATAGGTCGGCGCGATATATCTTGTTGCAGGAGTATGCGTGGTCGTAGCCTTTGCGTTTTATCCAGTCGAGGAATATTTCGCTGTTGCCGGTAATTTTTTCGGGCTTAAAGGAGATTATCTCGCTTTGGGGAGTTTCGTAATGTTTGTTTATGGGGTATTCTATGATGTCGATATCGGGGTTGGCAAGAAGTATGCGCATATTGTAGTAATATGTGCCCGATGCAATGATGTCGTCGGCATCAACGAATGTGATATATTCTCCTCTTGCCACGGCAAGGCCGGCGTTGCGTGCCGAAGAGAGGCCGCCATTCTTCTTGTGTATAACTTTTACTTTGTCGCACTCTTGTGCGTATCGGTCGCAAACGGCTCCGCATCCGTCGGGAGAACCGTCGTCCACAAGAATCAGTTCATAGTCGGTGTATGTTTGCAGCAAGATACTTTCGATACAATTCTGCAAGTATCGTCTTGCTTTATATACGGGAACTATGATGCTTAATTTCATTTGACGGCTTTCTTTTTATATGTAGTGCGAAGATACAAAATTGTGGTGGTATATGCAAAAATGTGTGTGGTATTTTATTTATATTTTTTATCTTTTTTTATCTTTTTTATTTGTCAGTTTTCTTTATTGTTTTTTACGTTGATTTTTTCTTGTTTTTTACTATCTTCGCGTTGATTTTCTGTTTTTTATGAAGGGGATAAGTCTATATACATATATAGTTTTGCTGTTGCTGTCGGCTGAATGGGCGGTGGCGCAGTCTTCTTTTCTGCCTCCATTTGCATTTACTCATTATTTGAGTGGAAATTTTGCCGAGTTGCGTAGCAATCATTTCCATGGCGGTCTTGACTTTAAGACGCAGGGTGTGGTTGGTAAACCTATTTACGCGGTTGCCGATGGTTATATAGCTCGCGCAAAAGTGCAATATGGCGGATACGGCAGGGCTCTTTATGTGATGCACGATAATGGTTATATGACGGTGTATGGGCATCTCGACCGTTTCCCATCGGAGGTTGATGCCGAAGTGCGTGCGAAGCAGTATGGCGATGAGTGTTATGCCGTGGATATAGCATTTGAGCCCAACAGGCTTCGCGTGAAGGGTGGTGATGTACTTGCTTATGCGGGTAACAGCGGCTACTCTTTTGGGCCTCATCTGCATTTTGAGGTACGTTCGGCCGATGGTGAACAACTGTATAATCCGATGCTTTTCTATAAATCGCTTCTTGCGGACACTCGTCCTCCGGTGGCGCAGGCTGTTGCTTTGTATCCGCGCGAAGGATTCGGTGTGCTTAACGGCGCGGCAGAATCGCGTGTATGCAAGGTTGCGAACGGAACTGTTGCCGATACTTTAAATGCTTGGGGCAAGGTGGGTTTTGGTATTAAAGCGGTTGATTATATGGATGGTACGCACAATAAGTACGGAGTTTATGAAATTCAGCTTTTTGTGGACGATTCTTTGCGGTTCGAATCGCGAATGGACAGCGTGTCGTTTGCCGAGAACAGATTGATAAATGCCTGGGCTGACTATGAACGATTATCAGCGGGCAAAGGGTGGTTTTTGCGCTCCTTTTTGGTCGGCAATAATCCGTTGCGCGCGCTGAAAGCCGATGCTGCTCGCGGTTGGGTGAATATTACAGAGGAGAGGCCATACAAGGTTGAATACCGTCTTCGCGATTATCACGGTAATACCAGCAATTGTGTATTTGTGGTTAATGGTGTGTGTGATACAATACCGGCAAGTGTTCCGCAAGGTGGTCATAAACTTTTTTGGTTTATAAATAACCAAATTGAATACGACGATATAGTGCTCTCCATAAAAAGGGGCTCTCTTTTTGAGAATGTGAAATTGCAGGTTGATGTTGATAGTTCTTCGCTGGCTCCTGTATATAGTTTTGGAGGTGTGCGTTGCCCGTTGTGGCACAATGCAGAACTCTCTTTGAAGATTCCTGCCCATTTGGCTGGTTATGCCGATAAATGTTATGTAAAACAACTTGTCGGCAAGGAAGTACGCTCGGCAGGTGGTGATGTTGCCAACGGGTGGGTTACGGCAAGTGTGAGTGTTCTCGACCGTTATACAGTTGCGGTAGATACGCTTGCTCCGGTATTGAAGCCTGTAAACGAGAAGGTGTGGAGTAAAAATGCAAAGGTTCTATTCTCGCTGAGCGACAAGGGGTGTGGTATTGCGTCATACAAATGTTATATCGACGGCCGTTATGTGCTTTTTGAGTATAGTAGCAAGAATAAAACACTTTTGTGTGACCTGAAACGTGAAAAAGTGTCGCGCGGAACTCATTCTCTTAAAATTGTTGCTACCGACAAGGTGGGCAACGAAACGATATTGGAAAAAACAATAAAATACTAATATAGATTTGCTATGAAAAGATTTTTATCGCTAATTGCGACAATTGTGATTTTTGTGTCGGGCGCCGGTGCGTGTACCAACTTTCTTGTGGGCAAGAAGGCATCGGCCGACGGTTCTGTCTTTATCTCTTACAGTGCCGACAGTTTTGGTATGAGCGGTTTCCTTGCTCATTTTCCTGCGGGTGTGCATCCGGCCGGTACAATGCGTGCTGTATACGACTGGGATAGTGGCAAATATCTTGGTGAGATACCCGAGGCTCCTGTTACCTATAATGTTATTGGTAATATAAACGAGCATCAGGTGGCTATTGCCGAAACTACTTTTGGCGGCCGTCACGAACTTGTTGATCCTAACGGTATCATTGATTACGGTTCTTTGATGTATATTGCTCTCCAGCGTTCAAAAACTGCACGCGAAGCAATTGAGGTTATGACTACGCTTACCCAGAAGTATGGTTATTACAGCGAAGGTGAGAGTTTTTCTATCGCCGACCCTAATGAGGCATGGATTTTGGAGATGATTGGCAAGGGTGGCGAGAAGGGTACCGTGTGGGTGGCCGTACGCATTCCCGACGATTGTATCTCTGCTCACGCCAACCAGTCGCGCATACATAAGTTTGATATGAAGGATAAGGAGAATGTCATGTATGCGAATGATGTGATAAAATTCGCGAGAAAGAAAGGTTACTTCAACGGTAAAGATGAGGACTTTAGCTTTGCGATGGCTTATTGTCCTCCCGATTTCGGCGGCTTGCGTTGGTGCGACGCTCGTGCGTGGAGTTTCTTTAATATGTATGCCGACGCTGATATGTCGGAATATCTTCCCTGGGCGTCGGGTGATGCTACAGCAACTCCTATGCCTCTTTTCTTCAAGCCTAAAAAGCAGTTGACTTTGCAGGATGTCCAGGTTGCTATGCGCGACCATTTCGAGGGTACTCCATTTGCTGTTGACGGTGATTTGGGTGGTGGCATTTATAATATGCCCTATCGCTTGTCGCCCCTTACCTTTGAGTATGAGGGTAAGGAGTACTTCAATGAGCGTCCTATATCAACCTTCCAGTCGGCATTTACATTTGTGGCGCAGATGCGCGCTCACTTGCCGAGAGAGATTGGTGGTGTGCTGTGGTTTGGTTGCGACGATGCCAATATGATTGTCTATACACCTGTATATTGCTGTCTCGACCGTGTCCCCGTGTGCTACTCGGCAGAAAAAGCCGACCCTGTTACCTTCTCTTGGGACTCTTCGTTTTGGGTGTTCAACTGGGTGTCGAATATGATTTATCCCAAATATTCTTTGGTGGTGGATGATATGAAGCGTGTGCAGAGTGAACTTGAGCAGAAATTTTATGATAACAGTGTAGCACTTGAAAGTGAGTGGGTGGGTGCGCTCAAGGAGTCGCCCAAATATGCCGTTGCTGCGATAAAGGATTTTTCGTGCAATTGTGCCGAAGAGGCTCTTGCCGAGTGGAAGAAGTTCGGTGAGTATATTATTGTGAAGTATAACGACTTGGTTGTGAAGCCTGAAAAGAACGGTCGTTTTGCTCGTGAGGCTACCGGTATTGCGGTTCCTCCCCAGCGTCCGGGCTATCCCAAGGCTTATATTAAACGTTTTGTAGAGGAAACCGGTGATAAATATCTTATTCCTGCTACAAAATAAATTTTATTTACTACATTTGCCGTTAGCGACAAATAGTTTGCTTTTTTGTCGTTTTTTTAGAGTAAACTTTACGTTGCGCTCGTTTTATGTATATATTATAAATTAAATATTTTTGAATTATGGATTTGGAACTTATCAAAATGGTTACAGAGAAGGCTACAGAGTGGCTCTCTCCCGCTTATGATGAAGAGACTCGCAAGGAGGTTCAAGCTATGTTGGACAATGAGGACAAGACTCCTCTTATTGATGCTTTTTATCGTGAGCTTGAGTTCGGTACCGGTGGCTTGCGTGGTATAATGGGTGCCGGCAGCAACCGTATGAACATTTACACGGTAGGTAAGGCTACACAGGGATTGGCCAACTATCTTAATGAGTGTTTCAAGGATTTGGAGCAGATTTCGGTTGTTGTAGGTCACGACTGTCGTAACAATAGCCGCTTGTTTGCTGAAATTTCGGCTAATATATTCTCGGCCAATGGTATTAAGGTTTACCTCTTCGAGGACTTGCGTCCCACTCCCGAGGTATCTTTTGCCATCCGTTATTTGGGCTGCCAGAGTGGTGTGAATATCACTGCCAGCCACAATCCCAAAGAGTACAATGGTTACAAGGCTTACTGGGATGATGGTGCACAGATGCTTGCTCCCCACGATGTAAAGACTATTGAGTACGTGGAGCAGGTTAAGGTTGAGGATATTAAGTTTGCTGGTAACCCCGCTCTTATCGAGGTAATCGGTGAGGAGGTTGACAATGCTTATCTTGAGCGTGTACAGACACTTTCTATCGACCCCGAGGTTATCAAGAAACATAAGGATTTGAAGATTGTTTATACTCCCATCCACGGTTGCGGTCGCGTGCTTATTCCTGCATCGTTGCGTCGTTGGGGTTTTGAGAATATCCATTGTGTTGAGGAGCAGATGGTTAAAGACGGAAACTTCCCCACAGTTATCTCTCCCAACCCCGAAAATGCCGAGGCTATGACTATGGCTGTAAATCTTGCAAAGAAGATCGACGCCGACCTTGTTATGGCTTCTGACCCCGATGCCGACCGTATTGCTATCGCTTGCAAGGATGACAAGGGTGAGTGGGTTATTGTAAACGGTAACCAGACTTGTATGATATTCCTTTACTACATCATTACCCAATATACAAAGTTGGGCAAGATGACCGGTAAAGAGTTTGTTGTTAAGACAATTGTTACAACAGAGGTTATCAAGAACATTGCCGAGAAGAACAATATCAAGATGTTTGATTGCTACACCGGTTTCAAGTGGATTGCCAAGGTGATCCGCGACAACGAGGGCAAGATGGTGTACATCGGTGGTGGTGAAGAGAGCTTCGGTTTCTTGGCCGAGGATTTCTGCCGCGACAAGGACTCTGTATCGGCTTGTAGCCTTATTGCCGAGGTTGCTGCTTGGGCAAAAGAGAATGGCAAGAGCCTTTACGAGATGTTGATGGATATCTATGTAGAGTATGGTTTCTCTAAGGAGATTACCGTAAACGTGGTTAAGCCCGGTAAGAGTGGTGCCGATGAGATTCGTCAGATGATGGAGAACTTCCGTGCTAACCCATTGAAGGAGATGGCCGGCGAGAAAGTTGTATGCTACAAGGATTTCAAATCGCTCAAAGCTGTCGATGGTGATGGTAATGTAACAGACCTCGATATGCCCGAAACTTCAAACGTGTTGCAGTACTTTACAGAGAGCGGCAACAAGGTATCGGTGCGTCCTTCGGGTACAGAGCCCAAGATTAAGTTCTATATGGAAGCTAAGGCTAAAATGCAGAACCGCGATGAGTATCTTGCTGCTTGCGATAAAGCCGATGCTATTATCAAGGATATGAAAGCGGCTATGGGTATCTGATAAATACCGTAGTTTGAATAAAAAAGCCTGCTGTTGAACAGCAGGCTTTTTTATTATAGGTAATGGTTCTTACTTAAGTTCCGTTTCTTCTTTCATATCAATTTCCTTTCCGGCTTTGTCGTAGAAGTGATATTCCAGGTAGGCCAGTTTCTGGTTTGGTATGATGCGTATTCCGAACCCGTATTTGAATTGCCATTTACGGTATAATGAAATTATACCTTTCTTGATATAGGAGGCTACATAGGGGTGAACGTGCAGTGTGAATCTCTTAATTCCTATTGCTCCTATAAGTGTTTTTATTTTACTCTCCAAAAGGTCGGTGAACAGTATCGATGATTGTACTTTGCCTTTACCGAAACATACGGGGCAACTCTCTTCCACCGGCATGTCTATTGCGGGGCGCACTCTTTGGCGCGTAATTTGCATAAGGCCGAACTTGCTCAGCGGCAATATGTTGTGCTTTGCTCTGTCGCGGCTCATATTTTCTGTCATGCGCTCGTAAAGCGCCTGGCGGTGTTCCGACTTGTCCATATCGATAAAATCGACCACGATAATTCCGCCCATATCGCGGAGACGTAGTTGGCGGGCAAGTTCGTCGGCTGCACCGAGGTTTACTTCTAATGCGTTTTCTTCCTGGTTTGCAGCGTTGTTACGTGCTCTGTTGCCGCTGTTCACATCGACAACGTGCAGTGCTTCGGTGTGCTCTATAACAAGGTAGGCGCCGCCCTTGAACGATACTATTCGGCCGAATGAGGATTTTATTTGCTTTGTTATAGCAAAGTGGTCGAATATGGGCAACTCGCCGCGGTAGAGCTTTATAATGTTTATGCTCTCGGGGGCTATCACCGAAACGTAGTCTCTGATTTTTTTGTACACCTCAATGTCGTTCACGTGTATGCTCTCGTAAGAGGGGTTGAAGAGGTCGCGCAACAAGGCTAATGTGCGGTCCGACTCTGCGTGAACGATGCAGGGAGGTTTTGTGCATTTCTGTACTTTCCCAACGAGTGTCTCCCAGTTGTTTACAAGGCTGCGCAGTTCTGCATCGAGTTCGGCAACTTTCTTGCCCTCGGCTACGGTGCGTACTATTATTCCGAAGTTTTTTGGTTTTATGCTTTGCAGCAGTTGTTTGAGCCTTGTGCGCTCTTCGGGCGACTTTATCTTTGACGAAACCGATACTTTGTCTTCAAAGGGAATGAGTATCAGGAAACGTCCGGCAAAGGAGATTTCGCAAGTAAGGCGCGGGCCTTTTGTGTTTATGGGCTCTTTGGTTACCTGTACAAGTATCTCTTGCCCGGTTTGCAGTGTTTCTGCAATGTTTCCCTCTTTTTTCTTTTCAGGCATTATTGATGCCTTGCCCATGGGGAAGCTCTTCTTGCGGTCGCTGGTAATTTGTTTTAAATACTTTTGTAGAGAGTAAAATTGTGGGCCTAAATCCAAATAGTGCAGGAAGGCTTCTTTCTCGGAACCTACGTCAACAAAGCAGGCGTTGAGCCCAGGCATAATTTTCTTTACACGCCCAAGGTAAATGTTGCCTACTGAAAATGTTTCTGTCTGTTCCTCCTTTTGAAATTCTACCAGTTGCTTGTCTTCGGTGATGGCAATGGCTACTTCGTTGGAGTGAACGTCGACGATTAGTTCGCTTGTCACAATTTTATTTTTTTTTTATTTTTTTTGTTTTGTGGGCCTCTTCTGTTTAAGGTGCGGCTCGTTTACCTTGTTGGTGACGGCGTTGCCGTGGGTACTTAAAACAAAAAACAAACTTGAAGTGTGTGCCTTGCAAGTTTGTTTTTTGTGTCTGTTCAGACGAGCTTACTTGCTCTTATGTCTGTTCTTTCTCAATCTTTTTTTACGCTTGTGCGTAGACATCTTATGTCTTTTTTTCTTTTTTCCGCTAGGCATGGTTAAAAAATTTATAAATTAATAACTATTATTTTTTTACTTCGTTTACGAAAGTTTTTGCAGGTTTGAATGCGGGGATGTTGTGAGCGGGGATGATAATTGTCTTCTCCTTGTGGATGTCACGCGCAGTCTTCTCGGCTCTCTCTTTGATGATAAAGCTACCGAACCCGCGTAGATATACTGGCTCGTGATTGGCCAAAGATGTCTTCACCACCTCCATGAATGATTCTACTGATGCAAGAACCACTGCTTTCTCAATACCTGTCTTCTTTGCAATCTCGTTTACAATGTCTGCTTTTGTCATTTTGTATGTTATTTTATGTTATCGTAATGTTGCCATTCAAATTTCGGAAGGCAAATATATAGCTTTTTTTGCTTTTACGGAAAAAAATACGTTTTTTTTTGACTAAAAATCGTTGATTTACTCTTATTTGGAGAGTTTTTTGGCTTTTTGTTCTTTTTGACAGCGCGTTTTCTCTTTACATATAAATTAAATTATTATTTTTGCAGTCTATTAAGGAAATAATTAACTTCCTTTTAAGAGTTTACCGGTGCAGCGTTCTTTACGCTATCGGTTTTTCTGTTTTTTGATTGTGAAATTTTTAAATTCAATATTATGTCGGTTAATAAAGTTATTTTGATTGGTAATGTGGGTAAAAATCCCGATGTTCGTCACCTCGACCGTAATGTGGCTGTTGCCAATATGGTTATTGCTACAACAGAGCGTGCATACACTTTGCAGAATGGTACACAGGTGCCCGAAAGAACAGAGTGGCACAATGTTGTTCTTTGGGGTGGTTTGGCCGAGGTTGCCGAGAAGTATGTTCACAAAGGTGATCGTATATACATCGAGGGTAAGATAAGAACCAATACCTACGAGGACCAGAATGGCATACGTCGTTATCGTACCGAAATTCTTGCAGAAACAATGGAGATGCTCTCATCACGCACTGCAACTTCGGCTACAATGGACGAGCCTGTTACTGATAGCTCCATTTACTAATTAAAGCCTTGTATTGTTGATGATAACTGCTTTTATGCAGCAATTGGCTTTTGCACTCCCCGAGGTTGATGTTACCGCTCCCTCGCCGAGTGCTTTGGTTGCTTTATTGCTTGCCGGTGTGTTGTTGATGTTCTCGGCTTTTGCATCGGGTTCGGAAGTTGCCTTTTTTTCATTAACGCGTGCCGAACTTGATGAGGCTGCCGAGAGTAAGTCTCTGTCGGCTCAACACGTTTTGGCAATGTTGAAGGAACCGGAGCGTCTGCTTGCCACAATATTGATAATAAACGACTTTGTCAATGTGGGCATAGTAATGTTGCTTAACTATTTTTTCCTTTCCATTCTCTCTTTTGGGGAGACTGCAAAGTGGCTTGAATTTACCTTGCTCACTGTTCTGCTCACCTTCTTGTTGCTTCTTTTCGGCGAGGTGATGCCCAAAATTTATTCAAAGAATAATGTACGTAAATTCGCCTATTTTGCAGCCGATGGACTTTATTTGCTTTTTCGCATTTTGAGGCCTTTTTCATCTCTCTTGGTGCGTTCGACATTCTTTACCGAGCGCATAGCTTCAAAGGCGAGTTATTCATTGTCGGTCGATGAACTTGAACAAGCTCTTGAGCTTACCGATAAAAAGGAAATCGGCGAGCAGAAGAATATGTTGGAGGGTATAATCCGCTTCGGTGACGAAACTGTGCGCAGTATTATGACATCGCGTATGGATATGGTGATGCTCGATATTCGTGCATCATATACCGAGGTGTTGCGTTGTGCTGCCGATAATGCCTATTCGCGCATTCCTGTATATTCGGGTACCCAGGACGAGATTCGTGGTATTCTCTACATTAAGGATTTGTTGCCATATTTGAACCGAGGGGCAAATTTCCGTTGGCAGTCTCTCATACGTCAGCCGTATTTTGTTCCCGAAACAAAGAAAATCGATGATTTGTTGTGCGATTTCCAGACAGTAAGGGTGCATATGGCTATTGTGGTAGATGAATTTGGCGGCGTTTCGGGTCTTATAACGCTCGAGGATATCATAGAAGAGATTGTTGGTGAGATTAACGATGAATTCGATGAGCCCGATACTTCTTACGAAAGGGTGAACGACCATACGATTATTTTTGAAGGAAAGACAATGCTTGCGGATTTCTTCAAAATTATGTCCATCGATGGTGATCTCTTTGAGGATGTTGCGGGTGAAGCCGATACTCTTGCCGGTCTGCTCCTCGAAATTAAAGGTGAGTTCCCTCGTTTGCACGAAAAGATTGTGTGTGCAGGTGTGGAGTTCGAGGTTCTTTTGAAAGATAAACACCGCCTGGTTAAGATTAAGGCAACTGTTTTGCCTGTTGAGGGTGGAGAATAAATTCCTGTTATGCCGTTGTTCTGCAAATATGGTTGTGGCGACGCCGACATTTACGTTTGGCAGGTGGCAGAGACTGTAGAAGAACTTTTGCTTATGGTTGATGATGCCACAAGGGCTGCTGCCGCGATGCTTGCCGGTGAAAAGCGCAGGGCTGAATGGTTGGCGGTACGTGCTTTGTTAAAATATGTTTTTGGCGAAGGAGTTTCAATTGATTACGACACAGCGGGCAAGCCTGTGTTGAACGGTAGCGATGCATTTATCAGTATCTCACACACGCGTGGCTTTGTTGCTTTTGCAGTGTCCCGTTCATTTCCTTTCGGGCTTGATATTGAGCCGGTCGGTAGGGTGGTGGGTGATGCTGCTAGTCGTTATTTTATGCGTAGTGAAGAGCTTGAACATATATCAGCGGAATTTTATAATAGCGCAAAACTTATACGATGGACAGCTTCGGAGGCGGTCTTCAAATTGGTAGGTGACCTTGGTGGAAACTATCGCGACAATATTGTTCTTGAAAATTTGCAGCCGGCGGCTAATGGCGTTCTCTCTTTGTCGCTTGTGGGGTTGCCGCTTGGAAATGGGCGATATTCTGTATCATATATATATGACGGCCCCTTGTTGCTTACTCTCTGTTATAAGGGCGCAGGGTGCTCTTTGTGCCGTGTTTAACTTTTTTATCCCGAATTCTAATTATTTGTGTAAATTCGTGTTCTATTTTCGCTCGTTTGTTTGTTGATGTAAAAAAGAAAATGAGTATGCTTAATATTGTTGTACGCAGTTTGTGTGTAATTCTTATAGGTGTTCTTATGGTGGTGTTGCGCGAGGCTTTTATGCCTTTGATAATACAATTCATAGGTGCTGCCTTTATGGTGTCGGGTGCAATCTCACTGTTTAACATCTATCTGCTGCGCAAGCGAGGGTTGGCGAAGCCTTTTGATATGTTTGTGCTTGTTGCGGCAGGTGTTGCGGGTGTGGTGCTTGGTGCGTGGTTGCTGCTTTCGCCTGCATTCTTTCTTTCGTTGCTTATGATTGTGCTTGGCGTGCTCCTTTTGCTGTCGGGTTTTTATCAGTTGGTTACATTGCTTGGTGCGCAGAAAAGTGTGCGTGTGCCATTTTTTATGTATATAGTACCTTTGCTTTTGCTTGTGGCCGGTGTCGTGGTTTTGGCAAATCCTTTCGAAGTTGCCGGTTTACCGTTTCTTGTAGTGGGTGTGGGCGCAATACTGTCGGGTGTGTCAGAATTGGTTGCCGGCATTTATATACGTAGCCGTCGCCGCAGTATAGAGTGATAAAAAGGCGGTTTAGTCAAAATTTGCTGCCTGTGGGCTGTGAAGTGTGAAAAAAACCGAATTTTGTCTATGTTTTTTCATAAAAAAATAGCATCTTTGCATAAATGATGCGAAAGATGCTGTTGTGCGGGTGCGCATAGGCTCGGTCGCGTTTTGGATTATCACGAATTATGAACGAGATTAACGAGTTTTTCTTACAGTTTGTTTCGCAGATTTCGCTGCTGGAGATTATGGTAAAAGGCGCTATAATTGGTATTGTTGCGTCTGCTCCTATGGGGCCTGTCGGTATTCTTTGCGTGCAACGTACTTTGAATAAAGGTCGCATTTATGGCCTTGTTACAGGTTTGGGCGCAGCAGTCAGTGATATTATTTATGCTTTGATAACCGGTTACGGTCTTTCGTTTATATACGATTTCATACATAACCGCACGGCTCTCTTTTGGTTGCAGTTAATTGGATCTGTTCTTATGTTTATATTTGGCGTACATACTTTCCGTACAAATCCTTCGCAGAATGCCCATAATGTAAGCCGCAACAAGAGCAGTCTTGTTCAGAATGGTGTTACGGGCTTTTTCCTGGCATTCTCAAACCCATTGCTCGTATTGCTGTTCCTGGCACTTTTTACCCCGCTGAATTTTATGCTGCCCGAACAGCCTTTGTATAACCAGTTTATTGGTTATGCCTCAATTTTTGGAGGTGCTATGTTGTGGTGGCTCTTTATAACCTATGTTGTGAGCAAGTTGCGTGAACGTTTTGATGTGCGCGGTGTGTGGATTATAAACAGGGTTATCGGTACTCTTGTGATGATTGGTGCGTTCATTGGCGCAGTCTTGATCATTACAGGTATTTATTCTTTTCACTAATACATTGTAAGCTTTGTTTGTTTCAAGAGAACTTCGAAAAAAGAATATAGCAGAGTATCTGCTGTATATGTGGCAGGTCGAAGACCTGCTTCGTGCATATGATATGTCGTCGAGCAAAATAGAGGCGGCGTTGGTGGCTCCGTACAACCTTCCCGAAGAGGGTGCTAAGGAACTTCTCGAGTGGTATGAAAATCTCGCAGAGATGATGCGTATTGAGGGTGTGAAGGAGAGTGGGCATTTGCAAATAAACAAGAATGTGATAATAAATCTCACAGACCTGCACGTGCGTTTGTTGAAGTCGCCTAAGGTGCCTTTTTATTCTGCTGCTTATTACAAGGCGCTTCCTTTTATAGTGGAGTTCAGAGCAAAAAGTGATGGAAAGGAAAAGGGTGAGATTGAAAACTGCTTCGACGCGCTTTATATGCTGTGGCTGATGAAGTTGCAGAAACGTGAGATTAACAAGGAGACTACCGATGCTACAGGAGAGATAAGCAAATTTATCTCTATGCTCTCGCTCTACTATAAGGAAGAAGAGGAGGGCAAACTTAATTTGGATTCAGAAGATTGATTAAGAATATACAATAAAACCATTTGTTCAAATGAACGTAAACGAGGAAATTGGAAGAAGAAGAACATTTGCGATTATTTCGCACCCCGACGCCGGAAAAACCACATTGACCGAGAAACTCCTTCTCTTTGGAGGACAGATACAGGTTGCCGGTGCGGTTAAGTCGAACAAGATAAAGAAAACAGCTACATCCGACTGGATGGAGATTGAAAAACAGCGCGGTATCTCTGTGACCACATCGGTTATGGAGTTCGATTATGAGGGATACAAGATAAATATTCTTGATACCCCCGGTCACCAGGATTTTGCCGAGGATACATTCCGCACACTAACAGCTGTAGATAGTGTTATTATTGTGGTGGATAGTGCAAAGGGTGTGGAGACACAGACACGCAAGTTGATGAATGTGTGCCGTATGCGTTCAACCCCCGTTATTGTGTATGTAAACAAGATGGACCGCGAAGGTCGCGACCCTTTTGAATTGCTCGATGAGCTTGAACAGGAATTGCAGATTTCAGTTCGTCCGTTGAGCTGGCCCATTGACCAGGGTGCGCGCTTCAAAGGTGTATATAACATATATGAGCAAAAGCTCGACCTTTTCACACCCAACAAACAGAGGGTTACCGAAAAGGTGGAAATAGATATAAACAGCGACGAACTTGATAGCAATATTGGCGAAGACCTTGCTGCAAAATTGCGCTCCGACCTTGAACTTGTCGATGGCGTTTACCCTGAATTTGAAGTTCAGGATTATCTTGATGCAAAGGTTGCGCCCGTATTCTTCGGTTCGGCACTCAACAATTTTGGTGTCGAGGAGTTGCTGAACTGTTTTGTTAAAATTGCTCCCAGCCCACGCCCTGTGCAGGCTGTTGAGCGTGAAGTAAAACCCGAGGATCCCAAATTCACAGGTTTTATATTCAAGATTACAGCGAACATTGACCCCAACCACCGTTCTTGCGTTGCTTTCTGCAAAATCTGTTCGGGAAAATTTGTGCGTAATACTCCTTATCGTCACATTCGTTTGGGTAAGGATTTGCGTTTTTCATCTCCAACCCAGTTTATGGCGCAGCGCAAGAGCACTATCGAGGAGGCTTATCCCGGTGATATCATCGGTTTGCCCGATACCGGAAACTTCAAGATTGGTGACACACTGACCGAGGGAGAAAACCTCCATTTCAAAGGTTTGCCAAGTTTCTCACCCGAGATGTTCAAATATATAGAAAATGCCGACCCAATGAAAACCAAGCAGTTGGCAAAGGGTATAGATCAGCTTATGGGCGAGGGTGTTGCGCAGCTGTTTGTAAACCAGCATAACGGTCGCAAACTCATTGGTACAGTTGGCCAGCTGCAGTTCGAGGTTATACAATATCGCTTGGAGAACGAGTATAACGCAAAATGCCGTTGGGAGCCGGTGAACCTCTACAAGGCTTGTTGGATAGAGAGCGACGATGCTGCCGAGCTCGAGAATTTCAAAAAGCGTAAATATCAATATATGGCAAAGGATATAGAGGGCCGCGATGTGTTCCTCGCCGACAGCAATTATGTATTGCAGATGGCACAGAACGACTTCAAGAGTATCCGTTTCCACTTCACCAGTGAATTCTAAAATATATGGGAACTATTGCCGACGAGGCCAAAAAGGCCGTTGAAGTTATGCGTAAGGGTGGTGTGATACTTTATCCCACCGATACTGTTTGGGGTATTGGTTGCGATGCAACCAATGCCGAGGCTGTGAAGCGTGTCTATGAGATTAAGCGTCGTGCCGACAGTAAAGCCTTGTTGTTGCTTGTGGACAGTGCCGACCGTCTTGCACGTTATGTGACTAATGTAAATCCTGTGGCGTGGGATTTAATTGAACTCACCACAAAACCATTGACCATAATATATGACGGGGCGCGCAATCTTGCTCCCAATTTGCTTGCCGAAGATGGAAGCGTTGGAATACGAGTAACATCGGAACTCTTTTCAAAGGAGTTGTGCTACCGTTTCCAAAAGGCTGTTGTTTCAACATCGGCAAACATCAGCGGTGAGCCCACACCTGCCAATTTCAGTGAGATAAGCCCCGAAATTATAGAGGCTGTGGATTATGTGGTAAACTACAAACAACTCGATATGGGTCGTCCCAAGTCTTCGAGTATAATTAAACTAACAGCCAACGGCTCTGTAACCATTATAAGAGAATGAGTGCTCAAGAGGAGAAACAGCTAAACTTGCTCGATAGGTTTACCGAGTGGCGCGAGAAGCATATATCGCAATCAAAATTTATACTTTTTTTAAGTTTTCTTGTGGGTGTGCTATCGGCATTGGCTGCCTATGCGCTGAAACATCTTATCCATCTTATACAGCATTTGCTCACGGGCGGCTTCGACAAGGACACTTTCAATTGGCTCTATCTGGTGTATCCTGTTATTGGTATTTTCATCACAGGATTGCTCATCCGTAAACTCGTTCGCGACGATATAAGCCATGGTGTGACAAAGGTACTTTATGCCATCTCCTGCCGCCAGGGCAGGATACGCGGCCACAATACCTGGTCGTCGTTGCTGGCGAGTGCCATAACTATTGGCTTTGGTGGTTCGGTGGGTGCCGAGTCGCCAATTGTTATGACCGGTTCGGCAATTGGCTCTAACCTCGGCTCTTTCTTCAAGATGGAGAAGAAGGTTATTATGTTGCTCATTGGTTGTGGTGCAGCAGGTGCTGTGTCGGGTATATTTAAAGCCCCCATCGCTGGCTTAGTCTTTACACTTGAAGTGCTGATGCTCGATCTTACCATGTCGTCGCTCCTTGCTCTGCTTATATCGAGTGTTACGGCTGCCACCCTCTCTTATCTTATGATGGGTACCGATGCGATGTTCGAGTTTCACCTTGAAAATCATTTCGACCTAGCACGCGTACCTTATGTAATTCTGTTAGGTATCATCTGTGGTCTTGTTTCGCTCTATTTTACCAATGTTACAACAACCATTGAACGCTACTTTAAAAGATTTACCAATCCCTATGTGAGGCTGGCTATCGGTGGTAGTGTGCTAAGTGTGTTGATATTTCTATTTCCCCCTCTCTATGGTGAGGGTTACGAGATGATACACCATTTGATAAATGGTTCATCTGCCGATGTTATCCTTAATAATTCACTATTCTATGGCCACGCGAAGTTCCTCTTCCTGTATATGTTCCTTATTATATTGTTCAAGGCTTTTGCCTCGACTGTGACTAATTGTGGAGGTGGTTGCGGTGGTATCTTTGCACCCAGCCTTTTCTTGGGCTGTGTATCGGGGTATCTCTTTGCAGGGCTTTGCAATATGATGGATTGGGGAGTGCCTGTGTCGGACAGGAATTTTGCACTCTTCGGTATGGCTGCACTGATGTCCGGTGTGTTCCATGCGCCGCTGACAGGTGTCTTTCTTATTGCGGAACTGACAGGTGGATATGCGCTCTTCCTGCCGTTGATGATAGTGTCGGTATGTTCATATCTCACAGTAAAGATTTTCGATAAGAATAATATATATGCAGTGCGCCTTGCGCAGCGTGGTGAGCTCATAACCCACCATAAAGACCAGGCTGTGCTTACAATATTGAAGGTGGAGGATGTTATAGAGAAGAACTTTATGCGTCTTACACCCTATATGGACTTGGGTGAGCTTACGGCAGTGGTTGCCAAGACCAAGCGTAATATTTTCCCAGTGGTGAATGCAAGCGACCATCTTGTTGGAATTCTTTTCCTCGACGATGTGAGACATATTATGTTCCGTCAGGAACTTTATCACCGTTACAAGGTGATGACGCTTATGCGTGAAGCTCCGGTGAGGTTAAGTATAGAGGAACCTATGGAGGCTGTTATGCGTAAGTTCGAGGAGACCAATGCCTGGAACCTTCCTGTTGAAGGGGTTGGCGGTGAGTATATTGGCTTTATCTCAAAATCGGCCATATTTACGGCTTACAGAAAGACTTTGTTGGAATTTACATCAGATTGACAATGAGCGATAAATTGCGTATAGTATATTTGGGTACTCCTGATTTTGCGGTGGAGCCCTTGAAACGTTTGCTTGAAAAGCAACGTGTTTGTGAGGAGTGTGGTTACGAAATTGTGGGTGTTGTAACAATGCCCGACAAGATGATTAACAAGCGTGGTAACCAATTGTTGATGAGCCCTGTCAAGCAATATGCAGTGCAGGAAGGGTTGCCGGTGTTGCAGCCCGAGTCGTTGAAGAGTGAAGAGTTTCTTTCGGCTCTCGCGGCTTTGCGTGCCGATTTGCAGATAGTGGTGGCCTTCCGTATGCTCCCCGAGAGTGTATGGAATATGCCTCGTTTGGGTACATTTAACCTTCACGCATCGCTTTTGCCACAGTATCGTGGTGCAGCGCCTATAAACTGGGCTATTATAAATGGCGACAAGGAGACAGGTGTTACCACTTTCTTTCTTAAACACGAGATTGATACCGGCGATGTGATTTTCCGCGACAAGGTTGCCATAGATGAGAATGACAATGTCGGAACTCTGCACGATAAACTTATGCTTCAGGGTGGTGAAACGGTATTGCGCACAGTTGAAGCTATTGTGAAGAATGAAGTTGCACCTCTTCCTCAGGAGCAGATGTTTGCTTGTGAGAGCGAACTGCGCCCTGCGCCAAAGATTTTCCGTGACACTTGCCGTATAAATTGGGAGAAAGAGTGTGGGGAAGTGTATGACTTTGTACGCGGAATGTCGCCCTATCCCGCTGCGTGGTGCGAGGTAGAGGATGCTGCGGGTAACTTTATTGCCATAAAAGTTTATGAGGTTGCAAAAGAGTTTGCCGATCATAATACTGTGCCTGGAACTTTGCTGACCGATGGAAAGAGTTATGCAAAGGTTGCTGTTAAAGGCGGTTATATAAATCTGCTTTCGATACAGTTACAAGGAAAAAAACGTATGCCTGTGGCTGACCTCCTGCGAGGTTTCCCGTTAAAGGATTGTAAAATAGTTTGCTAAAATATTGGGAGATTGCAACGTAAGCAATCTCCCAATATTGTTAAAAAGGTCGTTTTTTTTTATTGTTATTTGGATTTAACATTTAAATTTCTTTACTTTGCACCGTTAATTCGATTTAAATAACCTAAAAAACAGTTGCCTATAGAGAAAATTCTACTTCAAAACAAATAATTGAATAGAATGAATGATTTGAAACAGATGACCGACGATATGTTAGTGTCATTGTATGTTGGGGGCAATAATTCGGCATTTGATGTTTTGCTGAATCGTCACAAAGACAGGTTATATTACTACATATATTTTATTGTACGTTCACGCGAGGTTGCCGAGGATATATTCCAGGAGACCTTTGTCAAGGCTATTGTCAAAATGCAGGAGGGTAAATATCAGCCAGACGGCAAATTTGCTGCGTGGATTACCCGTATAGCCCATAATCTTGTAATAGACCAATTCCGTCAGGAACGTAACGAGAATCTTGTATCCAGCGACGACGAGGAGGTGGATATTTTGAACGATGCATCCCTTTCCGAGGGTACCATTGAGAATCAAATGGTGAACGAACAGGTTCTGCGAGATGTTCGTGCTCTCATCGACGAGTTGCCCGACTGTCAGCGCGAGGTTGTGTTTATGCGTTATTATCAGCAACTCTCTTTCAAGGATATTTCCGATATTACAGGTGTGAGTATAAACACAGCTCTCGGCCGTATGCGTTATGCGATACTCAATATGCGTCGTATTGCTGCCGAAAAGGATATCAGCCTTGTCATGGAGTAAGAAACAGAAACTAGAACTTAACTATAAATTGGATTCTTTTTTATCCCGTCATAATTTTTTTATGGCGGGATATACTTTTTTACTACTTAATCCGTTTTATATATAGAAAACAGAAATTGCCTATGAATAAAAAATCTACTCCGAATCTTGATTTGCAGAATTCAATCATTGCAAAAGCTTTGCACACCGACAAAATGCCCAAGCCTTGCGAGGTCTCTTTGGCCTTTATCAAAAATTTTGCGCATAACTTCAGGGTACAGCAGTGTGGCAATGGTATTGTACACGAATTTGTCTTAAACTAACTTTGGTGACCGCCCTGTGAGGGGCGGCTTTTTTTAAATTAGCCGGTTTCCTTGTTTTTAAAGTTCAACAGTGATGCCTATAAACAACAAATGCTCCCCAAGGGAGCATTTGTTGTTTTAAATATGTAGTATCTTTTTATTGCATATTTTTCTTTTCGAGATTGTAACCGAATTTTGCATCGGCTTTCTTGAGAAGCAGAGCAATGGCTATTGCTACAAAACCAAATATTGCAAATATACTCATAGGTATAGTGTAGTCGTATGTGATGGTGCCATCGGCAGCTATAACGGTAGAGTATTTCTGAATAACAGAACCGATGAGAATGGGTACCATAGAGAGGCCTATGTTCTGTATGTAGAATATTATGGCATATGCCGAACCGAGTTGTTTCATAGGAATGATTTTAGGTACTGAAGGCCACATGGCAGAGGGAACGAGCGAGAATGCTATACCAAGAATAATCATAATGATTATTGCAAACCATCCCTCTTCCAGTATGGGGAGAGTGAAGAGTATGTGTACAAGTGTAAGCATTGCCGAACCGATAATCATAAGGGTGGCTCCTTTTCCTACGCGGTCGTAGATTCGGCCAAAGATGGGGGTGAGCAGAATGGTACCGAATGGCAACATCGCGGGTATAAGTCCTGCAATTTCAGGGTCAACCTCGTACTTGTAAATCATAAGTTTAGTGGCAAATTTAAGGAAGGGGAATACGCCTGAATAGAAGAGTACGCAGAGTATTGTGATGAGCCAGAAACCAGTGTTTGTGAAGATAACTTTGAGGTCGGCAAAGTGGAAACTCTCGTCGGGCTCGTTGCTGGTTGTAGCAGCCAACGAGTTGTCGAGTTTGCGGTCCATAACACAATATACAAGGTATGCAAGAAAACCGATGCACAACAGTGCTGCGCCCAAGAGAACCGGTGCCGAAGGTTTGCCCACTGCGTTTGCCAAAGGAAGGCTGCAAGCAAGCGCTGCAGCTGTACCGATACGTGCCATAGCAACCTGCAAACCCATAGCAAGTGCAAGCTCGTGTCCGTCAAACCATTTTGCGATTACTTTTGTAACTGTGATACCGGTGATTTCAGCACCAAGGCCGAACACTGCAAAACCAAATGCAGCAATGGCAACCTGTGCAGGGTAACCGAAGATTACTGCATCGCCGAAATTGTTGTCAATGGCATACCATTTGATAAGAGCGCCGGCAAGCATCAATGCGCTGCTGGCGATACCGGTGAAACGTATGCCGCATTTGTCGAGAATGATACCACCGAAGAAAAGCATCAACAAAAATACGTTGATGAAACCATATGCTCCTGAGAAGAAACCATATTGGTCACTTGTCCATCCGAAGCCGCCTTCGGCTGTTGACTTGGTGAGGATGTCCTCGAGAGGTGCCATAACATCGGTTATGAAATAACCGCACATCATGGTGAACGATACAATGAACATTGCACCCCAGCGTGCTGTAGCCGAGTCGTTCAGTTTTGTCTGAATTTTTTGTGTTACTGTCATTTTGTGTCTGTTTTTATTTGTGTTTCAATTATTTTTTCAACCATTTGTCGAGCCATGCAAAGAAGGTGCGTTGCCACAGGATACCGTTCTGGGGTTTAAGAACCCAGTGGTTCTCGTCGGGGAAGAGCAATAACTGTGCGGGAATACCTTTGAGCTTAGCGGCGTTGAAGGCTGCCATTGATTGTGACGAGAGTATGCGGTAGTCGCGGTCACCGTGTATGAGCAGAATGGGAGTATCCCATTTGTCTACAAATTTGTGGGGCGAGTTTGCAAATGATTTCTTTACTTGCGCGCTCTTTTCGTAGGGTGCGCCACCCAAGTCCCAATTTGTGAACCAGCTCTCTTCGGTCTCGAAGTATTGTTGTTCCATATTGAAGAAACCATCGTGGGCAATGAAAGCTTTGAAACGTTTGTTGTGGTGTCCCATCATCCACATTGCAGTGTAGCCGCCGAAGCTTGCTCCAATGCATCCGAGGCGCTCGCTATCAACATAAGGCTCTTTTGCAATGTCGTCGATGGCTGCGAATAGGTCCTTCATGCAGGCACCACCGTAGTCGCCGCTGATTTGCTCGTTCCATTCCGAACCGAAGCCGGGGAGTCCGCGACGGTTGGTAGCAACCACAATATAACCTTGTGCTGCCATTATGCGGAAGTTCCAGCGGTAGCTCCAGAATTGGCTTACAGGCGATTGAGGGCCACCGTTGCAGAAGAGCAGAGTGGGGTATTTCTTGGTCTTGTCGAAGTTGGGAGGGAATACCACCCAAGAGTGAAGGTCTTTGCCGTCGAAGGTCTTGCACCAACGTGCTTCAACTGTGATGTCGTCAAGTTGTGAGAGAATGTGCTCGTTCTCGTTGGTCAACTGTGTGATGTTGCCATCACCGTCTATTGCGTAGATGTCGGTGGGCACTTTGGTCGATTGGCGTGTTGCGAGAATGCTGTTGCCCCCGAAAGGAATGGCCGATGTGTAGTCGTAGTCGCCGTCAGTCAACTTTTTAAGGTTGCAGTCGAGGTTGATGTTGTACACCTGTGTAGTGCCGTGCCAGGTACCGGTGAAATAAAGGCTTTTGCTGTCGGGAGCCCAGCTGTAACTGTCAACATTGCTGTCGAAGAGTATTGTTGCGGGGTTTTTACCGTCGGTAAGGTATGTCTGTTCACCGGTGGCAAGGTTCATTACGCAAAGGCGGTTACGGTCGCTTTCGTATCCGTCGCGTTTCATGCTGAGCCAAGCGAGGTGTGTACCGTCGGGCGAGAAGGCGGGAGCGGTGTCGTAGCCATAATTTGCAGTGGCCTCGCTCATTTTGCAGAGGTTTTCTGTTGTTCCGCTTTCTGTGTCGTAGAGGTAGATGTCGGTGTCGGTACTCAATGTGTATTCAATTCCGGTCTTTTTTATGCAACTGTATGCTATTTTCTTTGAGTCGGTGCTCCAGGCGAGTTGCTCTGTGCCACCGAAGGGGCGGTTGGGGCAGTCGTATGTGGTTCCTTCGAGGAGGTCTTTGCCTTCGTCGATGGTGCTGCCGTCAAAGCTTGCAAGGAAAGGGTGGGGGGCATCGGTGAGCCACTCGTCCCAGTGTTTGTACATAAGGTCGTTTACAACAAAACCTTGTGCCTTGGGAAGGTCGGGATAAATGTCGGCTGTTGTATCTTTTATCTTTATGCGCTTTACAAGTATAACCTGTTTTTCATCGGGTGAGAAGAGGAAACCTTCGATGTCGCTTTTGTCGTTGGTCAATTGCTTGCGCTCGCTACCGTCGGGGTTCATTTCCCACACTTGGCTGCTACCGCTTTCGCTCGAGAGGAAAGCTATCTTTTCGCCATTCTTTATCCACGTTGCACTTGTTTCGCTGCTTGCGGTTGTTGTGAGGTTTTTCTTTTCGCTGCCATCGGCGTTCATAATGTTTATGGTGTGGCGGCTCTTGTTGTGCTCCACGCTGTAATAGCTTATTCCATAAAGTATTTTTTCGCCGTTGGGAGATACTGCGGGATTGCTTACGCGTCCCATTGCCCAAAGTGCTTCGGGAGTCATTTTCCCGTCGGCTATTTTTATTTCAGATTTTTCTATTATTGCTGCCGGCTCCTCTTTTTGAGGAGTGTCGCAACTATTAAGCATTGTACCTGTCATTGCTATCGCTGCCATAATTAATGTGCTTCTTTTCATTTTGTACTAATTCTTTGGTTTGTGTATTTTATTTGCATAAAAATGAGTTTGCGGCTCAATTCTTGCAAAGATAGGTATAAATATCCGCTTTTGCAATATCGCTGGTTGTGATTGTACTGTTCTTGTCGCAATTTTCCGCTGCAAGTCAAATAGTATGTTTATTTTTTGTGGTTTTTGATAAATTCGGTTAACTTTGCAATATTTGGTAATATGTAATTTAACTTTAATTATATGAAACAAGTGACAAGCCTTTTAAGGTCTCTTTTTATTCTGTTTTTCGTGTCGTTGCCTTTGGTTGCAATGGCATTGCCCACGAGCGGTAATACCTACCGTCTTGTAAATGTGGCTTATGACAAAGCTGTGACCAACGGTGATAATGGTGTGCACGGTACATACCTTACACTTGGGGATGTTGATGAAACATCCCAGGGACAGGAGTGGTCGTTTATATCGGTAAGCAATGACGAACCTGTTTATCTCATATACAATGCGACTTATGCGCAAGCAGCCGATATGGCACTCAATTCGGCAAAACCCGGTGTGTTGCTACAGTGGGAGGCTACTGCTTCGGGAAACCAGTTGTTTTACGTAAAAGTAGTTGATGAGGCACAAGGAATAGTGCAGTTGCTGAATAACAGCGACAAGGCATTTGCTGTTACTGCGTCAAATAATGGTTCACTCTCTTTGGTAAAGGAGAGTTCCGACGATGCAAGCCTTTTCCGTCTTGTCAATCTCGGCAAGCAGGTGCAGATGGTTCTTCCTCTCGCAGGAGGGTATTATAACATAACAAATGTTGCAAGCGGTCTTTCACTGAACAGTCGTGGAAACGGTAGCAATAACGCAGTTATGTATCTCGATGAATATAACGAGGAGAATAGCGATTCTTTTGTATGGCAATTGCGTCGCAACTCTTCGGGTGTGGAGTATTTCCAGATATATTCTCCGGCTCACGGCAAGGCACTCGATGTTGCATTGGCTGGTACTCGTGTTCCTCTTTTCTGGGATCCTAATTATACCAACACCAACCAGCAAATCTATTTCATTGCAGCCGGTAATGAGCCCAGTGTTTACCAATTGTCGGCTGTGTATAAAAATGTGAGATATTATCTCGAAGCATCTGGCAACGGTCTTGTTATGACCACCTCTCCTACAGTGGCCGGTTCTTATTTCCGTCTTTCAACAGTTGATGCCGATATTGTTCCGCTTGGCAATGTATGGGAGAATGAAACAATCTTTGAGCAAAACAAAGAGCCCGGACACGCTACATATATGCCCTATTCATCGGCTGCAAGTATGAGAGCCGATAATAAATACAATTATCCGTGGCTTGAACCGCAGGGTGCCGATTACCTCTCTCTTAACGGAATCTGGAAACTCAATTGGGTAACTTCGCCCGACCAACGCCCCGGCAAGGATACATTCTGGGGCGATGAGGCCGATGTCTCCTCTTGGAACGATATTAAAGTTCCTTCGTGTCTTGAAATGGAAGGCTACGGCGATCCTTATTACATAAATGTAAACTACCCATTCCAGAACAATCCTCCTTACATTACTATGAAAAGTGGGTTGCTGAACTCTGTGGCTTCGTATCGTCGTAGCTTCACACTCCCCGAAAACTGGGGTGACAAGCGTGTTTATCTCCATTTCGATGGAATTTACAGCGCGGCTTTCGTGTGGATGAACGGTAAATATGTGGGTTATACCCAGGGTGCCAACAACGATGCGGAATTTGACGTAACCGCTTGCTTACGCGAAGGCGAGAATAATGTGTCGGTGCAGGTGTTGCGCTGGAGCGATGGTTCTTACCTTGAAGGACAGGATATGTGGCATATGAGTGGAATACACCGCGATGTGTATCTTTTTGCTGCACCTCACACTCACGTGCGCGACCACTATATAACAAGCACTCTTTCTCCCGCCGACAACTATGCATCGGGTAGTATGAATGTGCAGTTGTGGATGAATAACGGTAAACGCGAGGCCGGTGAAAAGAGTGTCGATGTTTCTCTTCTCTCTCCCGATGGAACTGTTATAGCAACCCGTTCGGCCTTGTTCAGTTTTGCTGAAGGCGAGAAGGAGAAGAATGTGATGGTTGATTTTTCAGGCTTGTCGGGTCTGTTGCCCTGGACTGCCGAAACTCCTAATCTCTACACAGTGGAGGTGGTGCAGAAAAATGCGGCCGGTGCCGAGGAGTTTGTCTTCTCTACAAAATATGGTTTCCGCCACATTGAGATAAGCAATGGTCGTGTATATATAAATGGCGAGCGCGTTCTCTTCAAAGGTGCTAACCTGCAGGATACACATCCCATTACCGGCCGTACCGTAGATGTTGCCACAATGCTTGCCGATGTGAAGATGATGAAGCAGGCTAATATGAATACAGTTCGTAACAGTCACTATCCCCGCCAGGCGAAAATGTACTCAATGTTCGACTATTATGGTCTTTACTGTATGGATGAGGCCGATGTCGAGTGCCATTTCAACTGGGAAAATAGCGGCAGTGGTGGTATAACATTTCAGGAGAGCTGGAAGGAACAGTATATTGACCGTACCGTGCGTATGGTTTATCGCGACCGTAACTTCCCCTCGGTGTTCTCATGGTCGCTAGGAAATGAAAGTAATGGTGGAACAAACTTTACTCACACATATAATGCTGTTCGTGCGATAGATAACCGTATAATTCACTACGAGGGTGCAACCCGTGCGGGAACAACTTCAACAGACCTCTTTTCGGTAATGTATCCCAGCCTAAGCCGTGTTCAGAGCGATGCGAATGAGAATTATTGGGGGCAGCCCTATTTTATGTGTGAGTATGCTCATGCTATGGGTAATGCTGTCGGTAACCTCCAGGAGTATTGGGATATTATAGAGAATAGCAAATATGGTATAGGTGGTTGCATTTGGGACTTGGTGGACCAGTCGATTTACGATGCCGATGATATTAAGAAAGGTACTCTTACTGTTAATGGTTACAACAAGTATCGTACAGGTTACGATTATCCCGGTCCTCACCAGGGTAACTTTGTAAACAATGGTCTTGTAACTGCTGAGCGTGCTTGGAGCCCCGAACTTACCGAGGTGAAGAAAGTTTACCAGTATATTAAAATAACCTCTTTTGACAGTGCAACAAAGAGCGTGCTGATAAAGAATGACTACGATTTTATAGACCTCTCAGCTTTCGGTCTCACATATACAATACTGGCCAATGGTCGTGAATTGTCCAAAGGTACAGTTGCATTGCCTTCCGCCAAGCCGGGTGCAACTGTGAGCGTTTCTCTTCCCTACGATTTCAAAGCGGAAGAAGCAACCGAGTATCTTATAACTCTTAATGTCTGTCTCAAAGAGAGTACTCCTTGGGCTGATGCCGGCTACTCAATAGCTACCGAGCAATTTGTTATTGTTGAGCGTAGTGGGCTTGCAGCGGTTGAACCCACAGATGATACATTAACCGTTACAAATGTATCGGGACAGTGGCAGATTGGAAACGATAATATAAGAATAGTATTCGGCAGCACCGGTAACCTCTACTCTTGGAAGGTGGGTGACCAGTCGCTTATTGTTGAGGGCCCCGATTATGCAAACTACCGTTGGGTTGAAAACGACGGCCCCACAGAAACACTGAATAACTACGGCTCGGGTAATGGTATCAGCAGCAAGAATATAACAGTGAAGCAGGATGAAACCACCGGTAATGTTGTTGCTACTGTAACTGCAAATGGTACAAACTGTTCATATGTGTTTACTTATACAATTTATCCTTCGGGTGTATTTGATTTTGAGGCCGACTATACAACCAAAACCACAAACTTGCGTCGTGTGGGTATGAAGATGGCTTTCCCTGCTAATTTTGAAAAGGTAGAGTATTATGCACGTGGTCCGTGGGAGAATTACTGTGATCGCAAGACCGGCTCTTTCCTCGCCAGATATTATACAACGGTAAGCGAAATGTTTGAGGCTTATCCCAAACCTCAGTCTATGGGTAACCGTGAGAATATGCGTGAGGTGCTGCTCACCGATACAGAAACCGGTTTGGGTGTTAAGGTTGAGAGCGAGGGCGATGTGGCATTCTCTTTGCTGCACTATACCGATGTTGAACTTAAAAATGCAACCCACGTATGGGATCTTTCCACAGGTGGAAATGTACACGCGCATTTCGATGCAGCCCAACGTGGTATAGGTAATGGTAGCTGTGGCCAGAATGTTGGTACATTGAGTGAGTATCAAATACCTTCGGGTGCTTCTTATAGTTACAAATTGCGTTTCACTCCTGTAACGCAAAAGCCCGAAGAGTCAATTGCTGGCGACGTTAATGCCGATGGTGTTGTTGATGTTGCCGATGTAACACTTCTTGTGTCAATGATACTTACTCCTGAATCTGCTACAAGTGCCGGTGATATCAATGCCGATGGCATTGTTGATGTTGCTGATGTAACACTTGCAGTTGCTATTATTTTGGGTAATGTTGCAGAGTAAGGCATAGAATATATGTTTTTGTTTGCGGGCCGGCTTAAAATAGTCGGCCCGTTTATATTTTACTCTCCACTTATTTTGTATCTTCGCAGTGGAATTTAACTTTCCGTTTTTTGGTTCATTAAGTTATAAGGCTGCGGGGACTCTTTGCAGTTTAAGATAAAGATGATAGATAAGACTGTTTTTAAGGATAAGACGGCGGTTTATTATACGCTGGGTTGCAAGTTGAATTTTTCGGAAACAGCAACCATTGAGCGCACTCTGCAAGAGGCTGGCATACGTACTGCGCGCAGAGGTGAAAAGGCTGATATTTGTATTGTAAACAGTTGTGCTGTGACACAGGAGGCCGAAAAGAAATGCCGTCAGGCCATACATAAACTTGTGCGTCAACACCCCGGAGCTTATATGGTGGTGACAGGATGCTACGCACAGCTATCTCCCGAAAAGCTATCGAAGGAGTTGGGGGTAGATGTGGTACTTGGTATCGATAAGAAGGGCAGTGTGCTCGAATATCTTGGTAACCTGGAGAAACGTTCCGAGGGTGGTGAGTGGTATGCGCAACCATCAAAGGATGTTCGCAATTTCGTTCACTCGTGCTCGCGTGGCGACCGTACACGCTATTTCCTTAAAGTGCAGGATGGGTGTGACTATTTTTGTACCTATTGTACAATTCCGTTTGCCCGAGGTCGCAGCCGTAACCCGCAGGTGCAGGAACTTGTGGAGCAGGCTCGTAAAGCGGCAACCGAGGGCGGTAAGGAGATAGTTATCACCGGTGTGAATATTGGCGATTTTGGCAAATCCACAGGCGAGAGTTTTCTTTCATTGGTTAAGGCACTCGATGGTGTTGAGGGGGTGGAGCGTTACAGAATCTCTTCAATAGAGCCCAATCTCATCACCGATGAGATTATAGAATATATGGCGCAGTCGCGTAGTTTTATGCCTCATCTGCATATACCTCTTCAAGCGGGTAGCGACGAAGTTCTTAAACTTATGCATCGCCGTTACGACACAGCTTTTTTTGCTGAAAAGATTGCGACAGTGCGCCGTGTGCTGCCCGACGCCTTCATTGGTGTTGATGTTATTGTGGGCACGCGTGGCGAGAGTGAGGAGCTTTTTGAGAAGGCTTATGAGTTTATCAAAGGTTTGGATATTTCACAACTTCACGTTTTCAGTTATTCGGAACGTCCAGGTACGCAGGCTTTGAAGATTGGTGGCGCTGTGTCGCCTGCCGACAAACACTGCCGTAGCCGCAGGCTTATAGAGCTTTCCGAAGAGAAACGCATTGCTTTCTATGAACGCTATATTGGACACGAGGCTGTGGTACTTTTTGAAAAACCGCGTGCAGGAATGCCTATGGGTGGTTTCACAAACAATTACATAAGAGTGGAGATGGAGAGTAACCCAGCTTATGTTAATAATCTGGTGCGTGTGCGATTGGGTGGTTTTACCGAAGACAAACAGGCGCTGACCGTGGCCGAGGTACTGGAAAAATAGGAAAGTAATTGCCCGATGGAAAAAAATGTTGCCGTAGTTGTACTGAATTATAATGGCGAGGAGATGCTGTCGCGTTTCCTTCCTTCGGTGGTGGAGAATACCCCCGAGGCGTGTATCGTGGTTGCCGACAATGGCTCCACAGATAATTCGGTGGCTGTGGTGCGTGAAAAGTTCCCCTCGGTGCAGGTCGTGGAACTTGGCGGTAATTACGGTTATGCCGAGGGGTATAATCGTGCGCTTGCAGCTGTGGAAGCAAAGTATTATGTGTTGCTGAACAGTGATGTGGAAGTGACCAGTGGATGGCTTTCTCCTCTTTTGGGAGTTATGGAGAAGGATTGCATGGTTGTTGCTTGTCAGCCAAAAATTCTTGATTATAAGCGTAAGACTCATTTTGAGTATGCCGGTGCATCGGGTGGCTTTATGGATGCATATGGCTATCCTTTCTGCCGTGGCCGCATTTTTGACACAGTGGAGCAGGATTGCGGGCAGTACGATGATGTGTGCCGTATCTTTTGGGCATCGGGTGCAGCGATGATGGTGCGCGGGGAGGCTTTTAAAGCAGTGGGTGGTCTTGATGGGCGTTTCTTTGCACATATGGAGGAGATTGACCTTTGTTGGCGTATGCTTGCTCGTAGCGGTGTCATAAAAATTGTGCCGTCGAGCGTGGTCTATCACGTTGGCGGAGCCACATTGAAAAAGAGTAATCCCAAGAAAACTTATCTTAATTTCCGCAATAACCTGCTATTATTGTATAAGAATGTACCCGGCGAGTATTTGTGCAGGGTAATGCGTGTTCGTCGCCTGCTTGACTATGTTGCTGCAATTAAATTCCTGCTTACAGGCGAGTGGGGCTCTTTCAAAGCAGTGTTGCGTGCCCGCAGGGATTTTCGTCGTTTGAAGAGTGAATTTGCTGTTTCGCGTTCCGAAAATATGGCGGCAAAGGTTGCCGAGCCTTATGGCTTGTGCAATAACTCCATCGTTTGGCAATATTACATCAAGCGTAAAAGACTTTTCTGTGATTATGAAAAATAACGAAATTGGTTGACCGATATATGGAAATAGCACTTTATCTTTTACCTGTTACTTTGGGCGATACCCCCATAAATAATGTTCTTCCGCAGTATAACGCGGAAATTATATCCGGCATACGCCATTTTATTGTTGAGGATGTGCGCTCGGCGCGTCGTTTTCTGCGTGCGGTCGATGCTCATTTCGATATCGATGGTTCGCAGTTCTTTGAACTTAACAAACATACATCGCCTGCCGATATTGCAGGGTTCCTGAAACCTTTGCAGGATGGCAAGCCTATGGGTGTGATATCGGAAGCCGGATGTCCTGCTGTTGCCGACCCGGGTGCCGATGTCGTTGCCATTGCGCAGCGTAAGGGGTTTAAAGTGGTGCCGCTTGTGGGCCCGTCGAGTATAATTCTTTCGGTTATGGCGTCGGGGTTCAATGGTCAGAGTTTCGCTTTTCACGGCTATTTACCTATAAAACCCGAGGAGCGTGCGAAAAAGTTACGTCAGCTGGAGCTGCGTGTCTATGGCGAAGAACAGACTCAATTGTTTATTGAGACACCTTATCGTAATAACAAGATGGTGGAGGATATATTGAAGAATTGTCGCCCGCAAACCAAATTATGTATTGCAGCAAATCTTACATGTGCCGACGAGTATGTACGCACCCGCACGGTGAAGGAGTGGAAAGGCCGCGTTCCCGATTTATCTAAAATTCCCTGTATATTCCTTATATATAAATAAGGGTAGTTTAATTCTGTATTGGTATCTTTGGACAATTTTTTACTTGTTTTGGTGTTGGAAATGAACAGGTGATTGTTAAATTATACCTTTTTTACGTTAAAAAGTTCATTTTTTATCAAGCTTATTGCACAAAAGGTCTATCTTTGTGCAGTTGATAAAGGGAAACTCCCTTTTAAAATTCAGTTTGGACTAACAACTTTTTAAATTTTATATTTATGATGAAAAGAGTTTTTTCTACTATTGCAGTAGCTTCATTTGCAATCGCATCGTTTGCAGGTGGTCTTTTGACAAACACAAACCAGAGTGCATCGTTCGTTCGTAACCCTGCTCGTTACGCTTCTTTGGAGACCGATGCTATTTACTTCAACCCCGCAGGTACTGCTTTCTTCAACGAGGGCTGGTCTTTCTCGGGTAACTGGCAGATGATTCGTCAGGACAGAGACGTATATGCAGGTGGTAAAGAGTACAAAGGTTCTGTTTTCGTACCTTGTATGCCCACTTTCTTTGCTGCTTACAAAACAGGTGATTGGACTTTCAGTGGTTTCTTCGGTATGCCTGGTGGTGGCGGTAACGCTCAGTTCAACAACGGTCTTCCTATGTTCAACAATATGGGAGCAGGCTTCTTGGTTGGTACTCCTTTGAAGGCTGTTTCAAACTTTGAGTCAACACAGTACCTTTTCTCTTTGCAGCTTGGTGCCGCTTATCAGATTAACGAAAACCTTTCAGTTTATGGTGGTCTTCGTACAAACTACACAAGCTTGAGCTATGAGGGTGCTATTGACGCTATTCACCCCATCACCGGTACCACAATGGTAAATTTGCTTTCACTTGAACTCACACAGACAGGTCTTGCTTTCGCTCCCATTGTAGGTGTTGATTACAAGGTTGGTGATTTCAATTTTGGTGTTAAGTATGAGTTCCGTGCCGTTAACACAATCAAGAACGATACAAAGACTTTGTCAAGCCAGGGTACAAACCTTATTGGTATTGTAGGTCTTGCAATGCCCACTATGGCTTCTTTGGATGATAAGCAAGAGTTCCGTTACGATGCTCCCGCAAAACTTTCAGTAGGTGCTTCTTGGGATATTACAGACCGCGTTAAGGTTATGGGTGCAGGTACATACTACTTCGACAAGGACGCTCGCATTGAGTCACTCTTGGATAAGGAGAATACAATGCGCAAGTTGAGCCGCAACACATTTGAGTTGCTTGCCGGTGTTGAGTACAAGTTGACCGACAAATGGTTGCTCTCTTCTGGTATCCAGTTCAGCGACTTTGGTATCAATGACGAGTACATCTCAGAGATGTCTTTCATCAACGACTCATTCATGGTTGGTGCCGGTGCTAAATATAGCATCAACGAGAAGTGTGATTTGAACTTCGGTGCTTGTTATGCAAACTATGCTCACGATACCGATTACAGCGATGGTTACATGACATGTTTCCGTCGTAAAACAATCAACCTTGCTATCGGCGTTGACTTCCGTCTCTAATATTTGATAGTATATTCATAAAAAAAGTACCACGCAAAACGCGTGGTACTTTTTTTATTGCTGTTGTGCAAAAGGCGAATTTACCTGTTGCTGGTATGGGATTTATCGCAATTTGTTTGCGATGGTTATTTTTCTTTATTTTTAAGCAACTCTTGTAGTTTGAACATTTCGTCTCGGTATTGTGCTGCTTCGATAAATTCCATCTTATCGGCTGCTTCGTTCATCAAGCGGCGTGTGCGCTCGATGCTTTTCTTTAATTGTTCGGCACTCATATATTCTACAATGGGGTCGCAGGCAATAGCGGTTGTTATGCTCTCCTCTGAATACATGCGTGGGAGTTTGGTGGCTTCTTTTTTATCCGATACAAGCGCATTGTTTATCTCCTTTTTGATGGGTGTAGGAGTTATGCCGTGTTTCTTGTTGAATGTAATCTGTTTTTCGCGTCGGCGGTTGGTCTCGTCGATAGTTTTTTGCATGCTGTCAGTAATCTTGTCACCGTAGAATATAACAAGGCCGTTTACATTGCGGGCAGCGCGGCCTGCGGTCTGTGTGAGGGAGCGTCGGTCGCGCAAGAAACCTTCTTTGTCGGCATCAAGTATGGCAACAAGTGAAACCTCGGGAAGGTCGAGGCCCTCGCGCAGTAGGTTTACGCCAATGAGTACATCGTAGAGGCCTTCGCGAAGGTCGGTCATAATCTGTATGCGGTCGAGGGTATCCACATCGCTATGTATATAGTTGCATCGAACACCATTCTTGAGCAGGTATTCGGTGAGTTCCTCGGCCATACGTTTGGTGAGGGTAGTCACGAGTACGCGTTCGTCACGTTCCACACGTAGTTGTATCTCCTCCATAAGGTCATCGACCTGGTTGGCGAGAGGGCGCACCTCTATCACGGGGTCGAGTAGGCCGGTGGGGCGTATCACCTGGTCAACGACGATGCCTTCGCTCTCTCTTAATTCGTAGTCGGCAGGAGTTGCACTTACATATATCACCTGGTGGGTGAGTTCGGTGAACTCCTCGAATTTTAATGGACGGTTATCGAACGCGGCCGGCAAACGGAATCCGTACTCTACAAGGTTGTTTTTGCGAGCGCGGTCGCCACCGTACATTGCGTGTATTTGCGGCACGCTCACGTGGCTCTCGTCAATGATGAGGAGAAAATCTTTCGGGAAAAAGTCGAGCAGACAGTAAGGTCGTGTGCCGGGTTCGCGGCCGTCGAAGTAGCGTGAGTAGTTTTCAATACCAGAGCAGTGCCCTAATTCGCGTAACATTTCGGTGTCGTAGGTGACGCGTTCGTGCAGACGCTTTGCTTCTAGGGGCTTGCCTATCTCGCGAAAGTATTCCTCGCGCTCAATAAGGTCTTTTTCTATCTCTTTTATGGCACGCTCTGTACTCTCTTTTGTGGTCATAAAGAGGTTGGCGGGGTATATCTTGTAGTCGTCGAAGGTTGTGAGACGTGCGCCGGTTGTTCCATCAATCTCTTCGATGCTGTCGATGTCGTCGTCCCAGAATGTTATACGCAGTATATGGTCGCAATAAGCGAGACTTACTTCTACTGTATCCCCCTTTACGCGGAAGTTGCCACGGTTGAGGGCTATATCGTTGCGGGTATAGAGGCTGCTGACGAGTTTGCGTAGGAATACGTTGCGGTCGAGTTTTTCGCCCGTTTTTACTTCAATGACATTGTTGTAGAAGTCTGCCGGGTTACCCATACCGTAGATGCAGGAAACAGAAGAGATTACAACAACGTCTTTTCGGCCCGACAGCAGTGCGGATGTGGCAGAAAGGCGCAATTTGTCAATTTCGTCGTTTATGGCGAGGTCTTTTTCTATGTATGTGTCACTCGAAGGCAGGTAGGCTTCGGGTTGGTAATAGTCGTAGTATGACACATAGTATTCTACTGCATTATGTGGAAAGAATCCTTTGAATTCGTTGTAGAGCTGTGCCGCGAGGGTCTTATTGTGGCTCAAAATGAGAGTAGGGCGGTTTATCTCCTTTATTACATTGGCGATTGTAAAGGTTTTTCCGGAGCCAGTGACACCTAACAGAGTTTGCGCATGAGTTCCGGCCTTTATACCATTGACAAGTTGTGCAATGGCTTCGGGTTGGTCGCCCATAGGGGTATATGCCGATTCTAATTTGAATTTCATATTCTTACTCTCGTTTATGAGCGCGAAGATAACAATAAAAAATGTATCTTGGTTCTTGTTACTTGTATTATCTCGTTTTTTCATTTTTTTAGTTTTATTTGCTTTTTTGTTTTAAATAATAACACTTAGGGGGTTGTGTTTTTGTTTTTTAAGTGCTATCTTTGCAGGCAATTTATAGTTTATTGCGGTAAAATGCTTTGAAAGGCATTTGTACCATGCGTAATTGAGGTTAATGAACAGGTTATTATACATAATACTTTTGGCTGGCTTTGTTGCAGTCTCGTCATGTACATCCTATGATACGGTTATGAAATCGGCCGATCTGGAGTATCGTTACGAGGAGGCAAAGGCACTCTACCTTAAAGGTGAGTATAACAAGGCAGCTACACTCATAGAGCCAATAGTCACAATGTTTAAGGGTAGTGACAAGGCCGACGAGTCTCTCTTTATCTTGGCGATGTGTTACTATCGTTCCGGTGACTACGATACTTCGTCGCAATATTTTAAAACCTGTTATAATAACTATCCACGTGGTCGTTATGCCGAGCTTGCACGTTTTTACTCGGGCAAGTCGCTTTATAAGAACATTCTTGAACCCGCGCTTGATCAAACCGATACTTATGCAGCAATTGATGAGTTGCAACTTTATATGGAGTATTATCCTACTAGCGAGTATTCGGACGAGGTGCAGAATATGTTGTTCGAGATGCACGACATCCTGGTAATGAAGGATTATTTGTCGGCAAAACTTTATTTCGATTTGGGTGATTATATGGCCTATATGGGTAATAACTATCAAGCGTGCATAATTACTGCGCAGAATGCTTTGAAAGATTATCCCTATACCAAATTGCGCGAAGATTTGTTGATGCTGGTGTTGCGCGCTCGTTATGAGATGGCTCGCAAGAGTGTCGCAGAAAAGCAACCCGAGCGTTATCGTGAGACTATAGATGAGTTCTATGCATTTAAGAACGAGTTCCCGTCGAGCAAATATATGAAAGAGGCCGAGGGCTATTTTAAAAAGTCGCTCGAGGAACTGGAATAACAAGAGTTTATAATTTAACAATATATAAAGAAATGGATTACAAGAAAAGTAATGCCCCTACAAACACTGTTACACGCAATATGGCTGATTTTGTAACAGAGACAGGCAATGTTTATGAGTCGGTAGCTATTATGGGTAAGCGTTCTAACCAGATAGCTGCAGAGATGAAAGAGGAGTTGTTGAAGAAACTTAACGAGTTTTCTTCTTCTACCGATAACCTTGAAGAGCAGTTTGAGAACCATGAGCAGATTGAGATTTCTCGTTTCTACGAGCGTCTTCCTAAACCTACTCTCATTGCAGCTCAGGAGTTCCTTGATGGTAAGGTATATTTCCGCGACCCGTCGAAAGAGGCAGCCGAGGAGGTTTAATTATGAAATTTCGTTTCTATCAGCTTTATTACTTGGCGGCAGCTGTGTTGCTCATTATCACAATGTACAATGTTGTTGTGGAGATGGTGGAGCCTAATGGTGCTGTTTTTTCGTTAAGTAATTTTTCGTTGGTTAAACCCGATGGAACAACCTCTGGTTCGGTGGTTGCCCTTGGTGTGGTGCTTGTTGCTGCCACATTGGTTGATGCATTTGCGCTTTTTGTAGCCTCTTTCAGTAATTTTGAATTGCAGAAGAGATCGTCGATATTGGCAATGCTTTTGTTGGCTGGGTATTATATTTTGTTGCTTCTCTTCTTGTTGCTTCTGTTGGATACAGCGGTGGCAGATTTGAAGGCTGCATTTATGTTCCCTCTTACAGCATTGATATTAAATATGTTGGGTTTCTTGTCGGCTCGTCGTACAGAGGCGAAGATTCTTGCCAAGGCTTCGGGCTTCCGTTTAAGAGACTGATATATATTCAAATAAGTTAAAAGCAGAACACAATCGTGTTCTGCTTTTTTTTTATGAACAAATGGCGCCACGGCTTGTTTTCTCGATATAAAGATTGTGAACAATGGAAAGAGTTAAGATTACCGTATTTGCCGACCCTGTATGTACCTGGTGCTGGGGTAGTGTACCTGTATTGCGTGCCCTCGAGTATCGCCTGGGCGAAAAAGTTGAGATTGATTATGTTATGGGTGGTATGATTGAGGATATTACCAAGTATAGTAACCGAAGATTGGGAATCGGTGGTGATATACCGATGTCAAACCGTAATATACATAATGTGTGGCTTGAAGCCTCGGCTGTGCATGGAATGCCTGTGTGTGAGCACGGGTTTCGCCTCTTCGACGAGGAGCATCGTTCGACTGCACCCCAGAATATGGCTTATATTGCGGCAAAGGTGTATGCTCGCAAGTGGGGTGGCGATGTATGTTATAAAAAGTTTTTGCGTCGCTTGCAGGAAGCTACAGCTGTTGATGCTCTGCGCACTTGTGATGATGTGGTGCTTGCCGATCTTGCCGGGGTCGTGGGTTTTGAACCGGAGCGTTTCGCCGAGATTATGCGTAGCCGCGAGGTGCAACGTATGTATGAGGAGGATAAGGAACGTTGCAGCCATTACGAAATTCAGACTTTCCCCTCTTATCTGCTTGAATATAAGGGCGTGGAACTTATGCTGCGCGGTTTTACTTCGTTTGAAACTATGGTGCAGAATATTTCGCATTTGAGTTATGGTAAGGTGGCTTTGCAGAATAAGGAGTGTGATGTTTTTACACCTTCTAATGTTAAAGATTTTGTGGAGCGTTACGGGGCTGTTTACCCGGTTGAGTTGGCAACGGCTTTCGGCGTGCAGCGCATAAGTGGCAAGTCTGCTCTAAATGTTGAGTCCTATGTTCGCTTACCCGATGTGATAGATGAACATGTGTCGCAAGGAGCGCTTATTATGAAACCTAAGGGTAATGGTTTCTTGATTTATGCTAAAAAACATCACGAAACAATGCCTATTGACGTTGACGAGATGCCTGTGGGTGCTCATGCTTGATATTTTATGATAAAATACCCTTTTGTAGGTTGCTTTTTGCTGCTGTCAGGGTGTAGTTATTTATAGTTTTTTTTCGTAACTTTGCAGCCGTTTTTGAAACGGCTGCTTTGTGGCTTTTTAACTGTTTATTAAAGTGATTTGAAATATGTTGCAGGTTGGAGACATTGCTCCCGATTTTTTGGGTACCGATGAACAGGGTAATGATATCAGGGTCAGTAATTATCGCGGCCGGCGTCTTGTGGTGTATTTCTACCCGAAGGATAGCACGCCGGGATGTACAGCCGAAGCTTGCTCTTTGCGCGATGGTTTGTCGGATCTTGTCGCCGCCGGTTATGCAGTGGTTGGTGTTAGTGCCGATAGTGTGGCTTCGCACCTGCGTTTTAAGGAGAAACAACAACTTAATTTTCCGTTAATAGCCGATGTCGATAAAAAGACCATTGAAGTATTCGGTGCCTGGGGCCAAAAAAAGATGGCCGGTCGTGAATATATGGGTATCATACGCACTACGTTTGTTATAGGCACTGATGGTCGTGTTGAACGTGTAATTTCAAAGGTTGACACTAAAAATGCAGCCGCACAAATATTGAATGATTGATTAAATAAATATTACTATGATTTTTGATTTTATTATGGCTACAGCTACTGCTGCAGCGGGTGACTCTATTGATGCTGTTGCAAAATTGGATGAGGCGATAGCTTCTATTTCGGGGCTTACTGTTGCCGAAGTGACAAACATTGTGGTTACGTTTGCTTTGACACTTGGCTGGAAACTTGTGAAGGTGGCTTTTATATGGATGGTTGGACGTTGGTTGACTCGCCGTCTTATTTCGCTACTAAAGTTGGTGATGGAGAAGAGGGATGTCAATCTCACCGTGAGAACTTTCCTCGTGAGTTTGATTGATGTAGTATCTCTCATAATCCTCTTGATTATATTGATAAGCGTCTTGGGTATCGATACATCATCGTTTATCGCTCTATTTGCCTCTGCCGGTGTTGCTATTGGTATGGCTTTGAGTGGAACTTTGCAGAACTTTGCAGGTGGCGTGATAATTTTGTTGTTCCGTCCCTTTAAGGTTGGTGATTTTATTGAGGCACAAGGACAGACCGGTACAGTTAGAGAGATACAGATTTTCAATACTCTGATTCAAACCGGCGACAACAAGACTATTCTTGTTCCTAATGGTCCTCTCTCTACCGGTATCATTAACAACTATTCACGCGAGTCTTTGCGTCGTGTAGATTTTGTTTTTTCCATCTCTTATGGTGACGATTTTGAGAAGGCAAAAGAGGTGCTTTCAGAACTTATTGCAGCCGATAGCCGCATTTTGAATACACCAGAGCCCTTTATTGCTTTGAAAGAGTTGGGCGCAAGTTCTATTGATATCGTGGTGCGTGTGTGGGCTCAGCAGTCCGATTATTGGGACATATATTTCGACCTGAACAAGGCTGTTTATGAGACATTCCCCAAACGTGGCTTGAACTTCCCCTATCAGACATTGACCGTAAACGTAAAACAGGATTAAAAGATGACATTGAAGGAGTTTATAGCAACCGGCGACCGCTTTGCGGCAAAATCGGGAGTAGAGGTACTTTCTGTAACGCAAGGTACTGCTTGTGCAAGGTTGGTGGTTGGTGTCGATCACCTCAATGCAGGTGGTGTGTGCCAGGGTGGTGCAATATTTACTCTTGCCGACACAGCGCTTGCACTTGTTGCAAATAGTGGTCTTATGCTCACACTCTCTGTGGATGCTGCGATATATTACCACAAGGCTGCATTTGAGGGCGATGTTCTTACAGCTGACGCTGTTGTTGTGTGTGCTCATCCTAAACTTCCTTCGTTCGAGGTTAAAGTTACAAACCAACATGGTGAACTTGTGGCAAGCTTTAAAAGTACCTGTTATACTAAAAAGGCTGCTTTGAACGGGGTGGAAAGTCTTGAATAGAGATTAGATTGAATTATAAGAGGTGGTTATGTTCCGCCTCTTTTTTAAATAATGGCTTTTGAATGCGCTTAGCCAGTTTTTTTGAAAAATCTATTACATAAAAATATGAACGCAAAAAAGTTGATTGATTTTCATCCGAAGTTTTTTGAGGCGATGAAAAGTTATTCGCGTGAGAAATTCAGTGCCGATGTTATGGCCGGTATTATTGTTGGTGTTGTTGCAATACCTTTGGCAATCGCGTTTGGTATTGCAAGTGGTGTGGGCCCCACCGAGGGTTTGGTGACTGCTATTATTGCAGGTGCGCTTATTTCGGTGTTTGGTGGCTCAAAGGTGCAGATTGGTGGTCCCACCGGCGCTTTCATCATTATCGTCTATGGCGTTGTGCAGCAGTTTGGTCTTGGTGGTCTTGCAATTGCTACCATTATGGCCGGTGCAATGCTTGTTATTATGGGCTTGTGCCGCATGGGTGGCATAATCAAGTTTATGCCTTATCCTATAATTATAGGTTTCACAGGAGGTATTGCCATTACCATTTTCTCAACACAGATAAATGACCTCTTGGGCTTGGGTATAGAGAATGTTCCCGCCAACTTTGTGGACAAGTGGGTGTGCTACTTCAGAAATATTGGCAATATTGATTGGTGGAGTGCTGCAATGGGTATATTGAGTGTTGCTCTCATTGCTGTTACTCCTAAATTCTCTCGTAAAGTGCCCGGTTCGCTTTTGGCGATTATCGTCATGACTCTCATTGCATGGTTGTTGAAAGAGTTTGCGGGAGTTACCTCTATTAAAACTATCGAGGACCTGTATGAGTTGCCTTCCGGTCTTCCTTCGTTCCAGTTGCCAGCTTTGAACTTTGACGATGGCTCTTTCTTCTCTACCATTCAGGCTCTTGCGCCTGTGGCATTTACCATAGCAATGCTTGGTGCCATAGAGTCGCTCTTGTCGGCTATGGTTGCCGATGGTGTTATTGGCGACCGTCATAACTCAAACACAGAGTTGATAGGCCAGGGTATTGCGAATATTGTGGTACCTTTCTTTGGTGGTATTCCTGCTACCGGTGCCATTGCGCGTACAATGGCAAATATCAATAACGGTGGTAAAACTCCTGTTGCCGGTGTTGTGCATACTTTGGTACTTCTTTTGGTGCTTATGTTCCTTGGTGGTATTGTTGGTAAGATACCTATGCCTTGCCTCGCGGGTGTGCTTGTTATGGTTTCTTATAATATGAGTGGCTGGCGCACCATTCGCTCTATGTGCAAGGCAACGATGTCGGGTACAAGCGTTTTGTTTGTAACTCTGCTGCTTACTGTATTCTTCGACCTTACATTTGCCATAGAGATTGGTCTTTTAATGGCTGTGGTTATATTTATGAAGCGTGTTATGGACAGCACTACTGTGTCAGTGGTTACCAATGAACTTGAAGTGCACCACGATGGTGAGCACGATGAGATTCTCTCAATCCCTGCCGGCGTGGATGTATTTGAGATCGAAGGACCTTTCTTCTTTGGTATTGCTACCAAGTTTGACGAGCTTACACGCGAGACTCACGCTTCGCCCGTGCGTATAATTCGTATGAGAAAGGTTACTTTCATCGACTCGACAGGCTTGCATAACCTCGAAATTTTTATTCAGGCATCACTCGGCGAAAAACGTGTGGTAATTCTTTCGGGTGTACACGATAATGTGGCAAAGAAACTCCGTAAGTCGGGTATCGCTGCAATGGTTGGTCGTGAAAATATCTGCGCCGATATTCACACTGCGCTCGACCGTGCAAAAGAAGTTTTGGAAACTATAGAGAGTGAGAAGTAATACTTTCTTTTGTATAATAACAAATAACAGCGGCAAATAATCATTTGCCGCTGTTATTGTTTTATGAAGGTTCTTTATTTATAGAATGAGAGAGTTCTTTCGAGAATGTCGCGCCAATCTTCTCCGTTGGCTACTTTAAGTGTGTTGATGCCTGCTTTGCGTGCCGCTGCGATGTTTTTGTCGCCATCGTCGATGAAGAGTGTCTCTTCGGCTTTCATATTACCTTCGAGTAACATCTTGTGATAGATGGCTTCGCAGGGTTTTGAACAGTTCATCTTGTAACTGAGGAAAAGACGGTCGAAGTAGTCGTCGAGCGATTTACCACATGGTGTGAAATCTTTGCTCCGTGCCCAGCTTTGTATGAAAGGGTTTGTGTTGCTGAGTACTGAGAGGCGGTAACGTGGGCGCAATAGTTGCAGGTATTCCATAAATTCGGTCTGCACTTTTACAATGAATCCCAGCCACGCCTGTTTTGCATCCTCGTAGGTTATGGTGCGGCCGCTTATTTTCGACAACTCTTCGCAAAACTCTTCGGCAGTGATGTCGCCGTTCTCCAATGCAAAGAAAGGTCCTTTTTGCAGGTATGGGTTTATATATTCTTCGGGGTTCTTTATGCCTATCTCGCGAAAGCATTGCAGTGCTTTTTCTGTGTCGATAAGGGTGAGAACGCCACCAAAATCAAAGACTAATTCTTTTATCATAATTTGTATCAAATATTTTTACAAAGTTAATGCTTTTTTGTGGATGTTTGGGCTGAAAGCCGCTTGTGTAGCCATTTTTTTCGCTTTTTTATTGATTGGTGAGTGTAAATGAGTTATTTTTGAAGTTTGAAATTATGTTTTTTGTTGAAAGATTGAATTTTATATATGGAAAATTTAGACGGACGTTTGGTTGTTGGTGTATCGTCGCGTGCGCTTTTCGACCTTGAAAAGGAGAATGAGATTTTTGAGCGTGATGGTATTGCGAAATATAGAAAATACCAGGAGGAACACGAAGATGAGCCTCTGGAGAAAGGAACCGCTTTCTATCTTGTGAAAAGCCTTCTGGAACTTAACAAGCAGGCTAACCGCCCTATTGTAGAGGTTGTGGTGATGTCACGTAACAGCCCCGAAACAGGTATGCGTATGCTTAAATCGCTTGATGTTTATGGTTTGGATATTACCCGCGTTGCTCTCTCGGGTGGTGAGTCGTTGTCGAAATATTTGAAGGCTTTTTCTATCGACCTTTTTCTCTCGAAAGACGAGAGCGATGTGCAGCGCGTGATCGATTCCGGTATTTGTGCTGCTGCGCTCATTTATGCACCTCCCACCGATTTTAACCCCGAGGATAGCCGTGTGAAGATTGCTTTTGACGCCGATGCGGTTATTTTTTCCGACGAGTCGGAGTGCCGTTTCAAGTCCGAGGGTATAGATGCTTTCTACAAGTATGAAAAGGAGAATGCCGATGTGCCTTTGAAAGAGGGTCCATTTGCCAATTTGTTGAAAAAACTGTCGGCAATACAGGAGTGTCTGCCTACTACGATAGAACTTTCGCCTTTGCGTTTGGCAATAGTAACTTCGCGCAGTTTGCCCTCACACTTTCGTGTTATAAAGACTCTGCGCAAGTGGGGTGTTTATGTCGATGAGGCTTATTTCCTTGGCGGGTTACGCAAGGATGAATTGTTGAAGGCTTTTGGCGCGCACATCTTCTTCGATGACCAGGATACACACCTCTCGACATCGAGCAAATATGTTCCTTCGGGCAAAGTGCCTTATCACTCAAGTTCGCAGATAAATGATGTGATAAAAACAAGAAACGAAAGTAAGGCTGCAGAATAAGTTGTAAACGTTATATGATATAAAGGTGTGCCAGGCTTGTGCCGGCGCACCTTTTTTCTTTTTGTGGAACAAATGTTTTCTTGGATTGTTTGCTTTATAAAATTAGTTTTGTATGAGAAGAGTTGTTCCTGTTATTTTGTTTGTAGCCATCTGCTTGTTTGCAGGCTACGTTTCGTGTTTCTTGCAGACTGCGGCTCTTGCCGAGTGGTATCCTTCGCTATTTATCTCTCCACTTACGCCACCCGTGTCGGTATTTCCCGCCGTGTGGGGTTTGTTGTATGTGTTGATGGGTATTGCAGCCGGTATTATGTGGGGTGTGCGTTCCATATACTCGCGTCTGCTTTTTACACTGTTTTCCTTGCAACTTGTGCTTAATGTGTTGTGGAGCTTTTGCTTCTTTTATATGCAGTCGCCGCTTATGGGACTTATCATAATACTTATTATGGATATGCTTGCCTTTATGTATGTTGCAGGCTGTTTCTTGGTGAAAAGTGTTGCCGGGTGGCTTATGGTGCCTTATGTTGTGTGGCTGTTGTTTGCAACCTATTTGAATGGGTTTATTGCTGTGTATAATTAAACGAGTAAAGCCTCTCTGCTATTTGGTAGAGAGGCTTTTTATTTGTTGCATAAGTCTTTTCTGCTCTTCGTTAAGTGCGGGTATTGTGGTTTTGATTGTTATGTAAAGGTCTCCCGCTTCGCCATCTTTTTTGTATATGGGGAAACCTTTGCCTTTTAAACGTAGCTTGCTGTCGGGCGCGGTTCCGGCTTTGATGGTAGTTCTTACCTCGCCGTTGAGGGTTGGAATTCTTGCATCTCCACCGAGCAACAGGGTGTAGATGTCAATAGTAGCGGTGGTGTATAGGTCGTTACCTTTGCGTGTGAAGTGAGGGTCGGGTGCAATGTTTATTGTCAGGTAGAGGTCGCCGCGTTTCCCGTCTGGCAGTGAGACTCCGTGTCCTTTCAGACGTATCTTTTGCCCGTCGGCAATGCCGGCGGGAATTGTTATTCTTATATTCTCACCATTTATGGAGAATGTCTGCTTGTGTGTTGTTGCAGCATCGCACAATGTTATGGTGAGTGTGGCTTGCAGGTCGGCGTCTTGTTGCCGGTGGTTGCGCCCGCTTGCGCCGAAGAGCTCTTCGAAAAAGTCGCTGAACCCATAACTACCCCCAAAACTCTTGTCGTAACCGCCAAATCGGAACTCGTTTTCGCGTTGTTTCTGCTCGCGTCGTTGTGTCTCGAATTCGTCGGCGTGTTTCCAGTGTTCGCCATATTCGTCATATTTCTTTCGTTTTTCCGGGTTGCCGAGTACCTCATTCGCTTCGTTTATGGCCTGGAAGTGCGCTTCGGCTTGTGGGTCATCCTTGTTTATGTCGGGGTGATATTTTTTAGCCATTTTGCGGTAGGCTTTTTTAATCTCCGCCTCTGTGGCATCCTTGTTAACTCCGAGAATTTGATAATAATCGATGAAAGGCATAAATACGTTTTTTGCTTATATTGTTTATAACAAAAAGCCTTTCTCTTTTTGGCGTAAAAACGGCTTAAAAAGGGTGAAAAAACGTGTTGCGTAATGGGTTATCTGCGATAAACGCGAAAATACTTTCATTCGCTTTGAAAAATATTAGAGCAAGCTCTATATTTCTCGCTCATTTATTCGTATTTTTGCATTCGATTCGCGGTATTCGCGATTATTGTTGAATTTATGTTGAATTAAAATTGGAATAAAATGAAGAAATTATTTGTATTGGGATTTGCTTTGTGCGCTGTGTTTGCATTTACATCTTGTAAAACCGCAAAGTCTGAATATAAGAAGGCTTACGACCAAGCTCAGCAGACAGAACTCGCTCAAGGACAAGGACAGGCCGACGAGCCTATCGAGATTGCTCCTGTAACTACTACAACAACAACTACAACCGGTTCTGCAAATGTTGATACTTCGTATCGCACTGAGAAAGTAGTTCTCGCTTCGGGTGCTGTAGGTTCTTTGAAGGATTTCAGTGTTGTGTGTGGCAGCTTCGGTAGAAAAGAGGGTGCCGAGAGTGTTAAAGAGGGTCTTATTGCCCAGGGATATAACGCAATTATCGTACAGAATCCTGCAACAGGTATGTATCGCGTGGTTTGCGGTTCTTTCGACAGCAAACAGCAGGCTGCCGAGTATCGTGAGCAGTTCAAGGCTAATAACCCCGACAACGCCGATTTCCAGAAGGCGTGGTTGCTTTACAATAAGTAATGATGGAGAATATTTCCACCGGCTACAAAGTAAAGGAGTATGGCTGCGCGGTTAAGCGTTATTGCCAGGCTCTGGAATTGAAAGATAACCCCGAACTCATAGCCGAGTATCGCCGCCGTCATAGCGAGGGCGAGGTGTGGAGCGAGGTTCTTGCAGGCATACGCGAAGTAGGTATTCTGGAAATGGAAATCTATCTTGTTGGAACTCGCCTTGTGATGATTGTTGAAACGGCGCTCGATTTTGATTGGGACACAGCTATGGCACGTTTGGCAACATTGCCACGCCAGCAGGAGTGGGAAGACTATATGTCGCTCTTCCAGCAAGCAGCCGAGGGTAGTTCCTCTAATGAAAAATGGCAGTCGATGGAGAGAATCTTTCATCTGTACGAATAAACTCAGACAAAAAATTGCGGCTTTGGTCGCAATTTTTTGTTATTAAAGCATTTTTCACAAATCTTATCTCTCACGTTCCGACTATTTTGGCTACCTTTGTAACGGATAAAGTGAATTATGGCACGAATTTTAGCGATAGACTACGGAAAGAAACGTACCGGCATTGCCGTTACCGACGAGTTGCAGATTATTGCCAACGGGCTTACAACGGTGGCAACTGTTGAACTCGAAAAATTTATTCTCTCTTATGTGGAGCGCGAGCCGGTGGAGAGAATTATCGTAGGCCTTCCCAAACAGATGAACAACCGTCCATCGGAAAATATGGGACGCATAGAGCCTTTTGTAAACCGTTTGCGCAAGATTTTGCCCGCAATTCCTGTGGAATATCACGACGAGCGCTTTACTTCGGTGCTTGCCCAGCGTGCAATTCTTGAGTCTGGAATTGGAAAGATGGCTCGTCGCGACAAGGCTCTTGTCGATGAAATCAGTGCCACCATAATACTGCAATCCTATATGGAGAGCCGCAGAATGCGTAATTGAAAAACAAACAAATAAAATATGATACTACCTATTTACCTCTACGGGCAGACAGTGCTGCGAAAAGTAGCCGTAGATATTACGCCCGATTACCCCGAACTTCCCAAACTCATTGAGGATATGTTTGAAACAATGCACGCGGCCGAGGGTATCGGTCTTGCAGCACCGCAGATAGGTCTTGCCATACGTTTGGTGGTGCTCGACCTAGATGCTCTTTCCGAGGATTTCCCCGAGTACAAAGATTTTCGCCGTGTATACATAAATGCACACATTATCGAAACATCGGATGAAACCGATTCTGTTGAGGAGGGTTGTTTGAGCCTTCCAGGCATACACGAAAAGGTTACACGCCCTACACGCATACACGTGCAGTATCTCGATGAGAACTTCCAGGAGCACGACGAGTGGGTTGATGGTTTCCTTGCACGCGCTATGCAGCACGAATTCGACCACCTCGAGGGCAAGGTCTTTGCCGACCGTCTTTCACCCTTACGTCGTCAGATGAACAAAAACCGTCTGATGAACCTCCTCAAAGGTAAAGCTCACTGCGCCTATAAAACAAAGCGTGTGCTGAAATGATGCTTCGCAGAGCCATAGTACCTCTTCTTGCACTTTTTCTGCTGCTTCCTTTAAAGGCGCAGCTGAACACTGAACGCATTATGCTCATAGGGCGTAATGCGCTCTTCTTTGAGGATTATGTGCTCTCTATCCAATACTTCAACAAGGTTATAGAATCAAAACCTTTCCTTCACGAGCCCTACTTCTTCCGTGGGCTCGCGAAATATTATCTCGACGATTTTAAAGGTGCCGAAGAGGACCTCGGTGAGGCTATCGGCAAGAATCCTTACGTGTCGCGCAACTATCAGTTGCGCGGTATGTGTCGTGCAAAGCTCGACAGCATCACAGGTGCTATGAGCGATTTTCGCAAGGCTATAAAGTACGACCCGCAAAACCCAATGTTGTGGCAGAATCTTGCGGCTACGGCTATGCAGGGCGAAAGGTGGGAGAGTGCTGCCGAGATTGTAGACTCTCTGTTGCTCTTTGCGCCGCACTACACCGTGGCAACTCTTATGCGTGCCCACATCGCAATGGAACTTGGCGATAGTGTGATGGCTGTGCGTATGGCTGACAGGGCTGTTGCGCTCGATGCCTATTCGTGCGAGGTCTATGATATGCGTGCGTATGTAAATTCACATTTTGAACGATACGAGGCTGCCGAGGATGATATCACCCGTTCCATAGAACTTATGCCAGGGCGTGGTGGTGATTATCTTAACCGTGCGCTCATACGATATCATCGTAACGACTTGCGTGGCGCTATGGAAGACTATGATATGGCGCTATATATAGAACCTGCAAGTTTTGTTGGGCACTATAATCGTGGCTTGCTGCGTATGCAGGTGGGTGACGACAACCGCGCCGTTGAAGATTTTGATTTTGTGCTGAATGTCGACGAGGATAATACAATGGCACGTTTCAACCGTGCACTTCTGCGCGACCAGATTGGTGATTTGCGTGGCGCAGTTGACGATTATTCGCGCGTTATCGACGATTTTCCCAATTTTGAGTACGGCTATCAATGCCGTGCGGCTGCCCGTCGCAAGTTGGGCGATGTCAAGGGGGCCGAACAAGACGAAGCGTGGCTTCTTCAACGTATGACCGATAATTTGATGGGGCGGTCGGGTAGTGTCGGCGACAAGGGTGAAAAGACCCGTAAACGCTCCGACCGTAACGTGCGCAACTATAATAAAATGATTGCTTCCGAAAGCGCTCCCGGAAATGAATATGCCACGGAGTATCGCGGCAAAGTGCAGAACCGTAATACTCTTGTAGAACTCGAACCTTTGTTCGTGCTTACATATTACGAGGATAACAAGGAACTCCGTAACGAGGGTTATTACAGGCCGTTGGAGGAGATGAACGAGAATGCATTACTCCCGTTCAGAGCAATACTTACAAATAACGAACGTGCACTGGCGTCGAACGAGGTGGAAAGACATTTTGCAAGCATCAATGCCTTGTCGAAGAGCATCGACGAGAATCCCGAAGATATCTACCTTCGTCTGGCTCGTGCAATAGACTATTATCTTGTTCAAGACCTCGATGCAGCTCTCGACGACCTTGATGCTGCGCTCACTCTCGACGGTGAACTTTGGAGTATCTATTTTGCAAGAGCTATTGTACGTTTCAAGATGCTCGAAGGCGAGCATCTTGCTCAAATGAATGCTGCCGGCGGTGTTGCTGTGAAGCGGGAATCGGGCTTGCCAAATATGGAGTATCGTATAATAAAAGCAGACTTGGACAAGGTTGTTTCCATTATGCCCGACTTTGCACAGGGCTTCTTCAATCGTGGAAATGTGCTTGTGAAGTTGAACGATTTTAAATCGGCAGTTGTCGATTATAGCGAAGCTGTCAGAATAGATGACAAATTTGCCGAGGCTTATTTTAACCGTGGTCTTGCACACCTCTATCTTGGAAATACCGACCGTGCCATTGCCGACCTCAGCAAAGCCGGTGAACTGGGCATTTTCTCGGCCTATAACGTGATTAAGCGTTACAAGAATTCCGAAGAATAAAAACCTTATCTCTTTTTCCCATTTATAATAAATCCAATTCAAAGATATTTTTTCACTCGCTGTGAAATATTCAAGTAAACTTGATATTATTTCGCTCGTTTATTTTATCTTTGCGATAATTTGCTTGCGAAGCAGGTTTCGGAAGACGAAGCTATTGTTTCTCTTGCAGTTTCTTTGAGTAAAAATAAAAAAAAGATACAATTATGATTAAACTTAATTTCCCCGATGGCGATATCAAGGAATTCGCTTTTGAAGGTAAATCCTACATTGAGTTGATTTCTTCTATCGACCCCAAACTTTTGAACAGCGTAGTAGCTGCAAAAGTGGGCGAGAGTGTGATAGACCTCCGCGATGTACCTGCCGATGGCAACGATGTACAGTTGGTTGGCTTGGATAGCAAAGAGGCATTGCACGTTCTTCGTCACACCGCTACACACATTATGGCCGAGGCTGTAAAGCACTTCTTCCCCGAAGCTAAACTCACTATCGGCCCTGCTACTGAAACCGGTTTCTTCTACGATTTCGATTGTCCTCCCTTTACCAAGGAGAACCTTGCCGAAATTGAGAAGGAAATGAAGAAAATTATCAAATCTAATCCCCGTATCGAGCGAAAGAGCGTTTCTCGTGCCGAGGCTGTGGAGATGATGAAGGCGATGAACGAGCCTTACAAACTGGAACTCATCGACGCAATCCCCGAGGGCGAGAACATCACAATCTATTCGCAGGACGATTTTGTAGACCTCTGCATGGGTCCCCACTTGCTTAATACAAGACTTATCAAGGGCTTTAAGCTCCTTTCAACCTCTACCGCATACTGGCGTGCCGACAAGAACAATGCTGCTCTTGCCCGCATCTACGGTACAGCATTCTTTACAAAAGAGGATTTGGATGCTTATCTCGAACACCTTGAACATATCAAGAATATTGACCACAACAAGATTGGTCGTGAGATGGAACTTTTCACCACTGTCGATGTAATTGGTCAGGGTTTGCCCCTTCTTATGCCTAAGGGCGCAAAAATCGTTCAGACATTGCAGCGCTGGATTGAGGACATTGAGGATAATGAGTGGGGTTATATCCGCACCAAAACACCTCTTATGGCAAAGAGCGACCTCTATAAAATCTCGGGACATTGGGATCACTACAAAGACGGTATGTTTGTTCTTGGCGATGAAGAGAACGACAAAGAGGTGTTTGCACTCCGTCCAATGACCTGTCCCTTCCAGTATTATGTATATAAGGCTACACAGCACTCTTACCGCGACCTTCCCTTGCGTTATAGCGAGACATCTACACTCTTCCGTAACGAAGATTCAGGTGAGATGCACGGTCTTACCCGCGTGCGCCAGTTCACCATCAGCGAGGGACACCTCATTGTGCGCCCCGACCAGATGGTAGAGGAGTTCAAGAAGTGTCTTGCACTTGCAAAGCACGTAATGGAGACACTTGGCTTGCAGAACGATGTAACCTATGTACTTGCCAAATGGAATCCCGAGAATCGCGCGAAATATATCGGCGATGCCGAAGTTTGGGAGCAGACACAGCAGCACATACGCGAAATGCTTGTGGAACTCGACATTCCTTTTGTGGAAGAGACAGGCGGTGCAGCGTTCTATGGTCCCAAGGTGGATATAAACGCAAAGAACGTTTATGGCAAGGAGGATACAATGATTACCGTTCAGTGGGACGCATTGTTGGCGGCACAGTTCGATATGTTCTACATTGACCAGAATGGTGAGAAGGTTCGCCCCTACATCATCCACCGCACAAGTATGGGATGTTACGAGCGTACTCTTGCTTGGTTGATAGAGAAATACGAAGGTAAATTCCCCACATGGCTCTGCCCCGAACAGGTGCGCGTGCTTCCCATTTCGGAGAAATATGGCGATTATGCTCACTCAGTGGCTGCCGAGCTTAAGAAAAACGGTATCCTCTGCTCGGTTGACAACCGTTCCGAGAAAATCGGTTACAAGATACGCGATGCCCGCAACGGCCGCATTCCTTATATGCTCGTTCTTGGTCAGCAGGAGGAAGAGCAGGGTACAGTTGCTGTTCGCAGCCGTTTCGCAGGCGACGAGGGCGTGAAACCGCTTGCCGAGTTCATTACAGCAATCAGCGAGGAGATTCGCACACGCGCCATACGCAAGGAACAAGCTCCTGCCAACTGATTGTAAATCCGCAGAAAATAATAGCCAAAGCCCGCGTTTGCGGGCTTTGCTTGTGTAGAAAAACAATATTTTGCTGTTTATTTTTGAAAAAAACATAAAAAAAAGAGCTAAACCTTTTCGTTATGTAATAAATAAGTAGTAAATTTGCGTCGATTTTTTAGCAACGTCACAGAAAAGACATTTAAAAATACTTTATCATAACTCAATTAATGAAGAACGACAACATTAAGAATCAATATCGTATAAACGAGCAGATTCGTGCAAATGAGGTGCGCATCGTAGGCGATGATGTGGAATCAATGGTACTTCCCTTGCGCAAGGCACTTGACCTAGCCGACGAAAAAGGCCTCGATTTGGTGGAAATTTCACCCACAGCCAACCCTCCCGTATGTCGTTTGATAGAGTATTCTAAATTTCTTTATCAGTTGAAGAAACGCCAGAAGGAGCAGAAGGCAAAGCAAGTTAAAGTCGATGTTAAGGAGATTCGTTTCGGCCCTCAGACCGACGACCACGACTACAACTTCAAGCTCAAGCACGCGATAAGTTTCTTGCAGGACGGTGACAAGGTAAAGGCCTATGTGTTCTTCAAAGGTCGCTCAATCCTTTTCAAAGAGCAGGGCGAGATACTTTTGCTCCGTTTCGCAAAAGACCTCGAAGATTACGGAAAGCTCGATATGATGCCCGTTCTCGAAGGTAAGCGTATGACAATTATCGTGTCGCCCAAAAAGGCAGCGCCTGCAAAGAAAGAGAAGCCCGCTAAACCCGAGGCTCCCAAAACCCAAGAATAAAAACGAGTAGTGTTGGATAGTACGCTACCGATATATATTAACTATTAATTTTTTATAAAATGCCAAAAGTTAAAACTAACTCCGGTGCCAAAAAAAGATTCGCTCTTACCGGAACAGGTAAAATTAAAAGAAAACATGCTTTCCACAGTCACATCCTGACTAAGAAAACAAAGAAGCAGAAGAGAAACCTTGTACACGTTACAACTGTTGACGCTGCTAATGTTAAGAGTGTTAAGGAATTGTTGTCATTGCGTTAAGTATTGTATTATTAACCGAATGTATTAGCAGAAAAGCTCGTTAAAAAGGAACGGCGCTAACATTCAAAAGATTTAAAACTATGCCAAGATCAGTAAATCACGTTGCTTCAAGAGCAAGAAGAAAGAAAATTTTAGGTTTGACCAGAGGTTACTTTGGTGCAAGAAAAAATGTGTGGACAGTTGCCAAGAATACTTGGGAGAAAGGTCTTACTTATGCGTTCCGCGACCGTCGTAACAAGAAACGCGAGTTCCGCGCTTTGTGGATTCAGCGTATCAACGCAGCCGCTCGTCTTGAGGGACTTTCTTACTCACAGTTGATGGGTGCTCTTCACAAAGCCGGTATCGAGATTAACCGTAAGGTTCTCGCTGACCTCGCTATGAACAACCCCGCAGCTTTCAAAGCTATCGTGGATAAGGTTAAGAAGTAATTCACACCTTCATAGACAAAAAACAGCCAAGAATTATCTTGGCTGTTTTTTTGTGTTGTTTGGTTAGAAAAAATGTGATTTTAATTTAAAATCTTATCTTTTTCTTGCCAGCTATTGTTTCTCTGTTGTGAATGGTATATATTTGTATAGGTTTTGCTGTATGAGCGACTGGGAAACTCATCAAATTTTATAGAAAACCGAGATAATGCTTCTGTTTCCAATGGCGGGCCACATCCCTTCGGGGTAGCTTTAGAGAGCCGGTGGATTACAAAGGATAAGGGCACTCAAATCATTTTTTACTCGGAGTTTCATCGTTCTCGTCGTACGGCAAAACTTTTTTTGTTTATATCTCTTTGGGGTGTAACCCCTTCGCTTTCTTTATACTTTTTTATTTTAGATAATCAACAACATCGTGTAGTTGTGCGCTGTAGCGATGGTTGTGTTCGGAATATTTTTGCTTTGCAGTTCTAGGCGGATTACGGGCAAATATATAATTGTTATGTAGAGGCAGCCGGCTACAAGAATCCCTCCTCTTGTGAGGTGAGGTGTCGGCTTGCCGATGCTACGTGATATGTCATTATTATCTTTTTGTGCGCACATGCCGGTGCGCTCCTATGGCAAGAATCTCATTGTTGAAGTAATGTCAATAACATGCAGCACCGTTAAAATTACAGCGTGTATCCGAGTATTTACAGGAAAAAGTGCGAGCATTGTTTGAGTGTGTAGTTATACGTGCGTAGCGCGGATAACTGAACGAGTTGCACAGCACCCTGTAAATGCGAGAAAGAGACACGCGACAAGCGAGCCACGAATGAGTTATATTGCCACTTTGTGGCAATTCACGAACAAGAGTGGGGAGCGCCTAATTTTACTCGCGTGCTGCGCCTTTTGCTTCTTTTCGTCTCACGAAAAGAAGGAGAAAAGGGTTTGCTAATTGAGAGAATTACTCCCGGGCCACCGAGAACCAAAAAGCAAGAATATTCAAATCTGCACCAATGGGTTTAAACTCCGCCCCTTGATGCATCAAATGGGAGAGTAATTATGCTTGGTGTGTCCTCAATTACATTCTGCAATGTGTCTTGTAAAAACATTCTTTAAAGTTCTCGGTGTCGCTAACCGCTATTTTTTTGTTTCTGTGTAAATTTTTATAGCCCTTTTGTCGCTCAAAAGGGCACAAAACGCCCGGCACACGGGGCGTACCAGTCGCTCGCGCCTCTGCTCACGCTGTTCCAAAGAATTGAAACATCCCTCGTTCGTTCCTCGCTTGTCATTAAAGGCTATTCGTCTCAGTTTCGGGGCTCCGGAAGCGTGCGGTATTGCGTTGTAAGTAAAATAACGGCATACCGCACTATGTCCTCGCCGGTTTCCTCCCCTTCGACGGCCTTTAATTGTGTTACTTACGGTGCCGGTTTCTTTTAAACATTACTCCTGCAATTACCTGGCGCACATGCCGGTGCGCCCTGTTCTTATGTCTAATTTTTTTGCAATGCTGAATAATCGTGTTTCTTACGCATAAAATAAACCCCAAAAGTTTTTTGTCTAACTTTTGGGGTTTATTTCACTCGGCGGGGATATTAACTTATTCTCTTGGTGAAATTTCAAAAGGAGCCCTCACCGCTACGCCACACTTAATAAGGTCGGTAATGCACGGAAAAATACGCTCTTTAAAACCCTCCCAACTGCGTTGTGGCATTTCGGTCCATCCCGCCTCGGCAAGGGCAAGAGCGCGCGGGAAGGTCATATAACATACGCGGTTAATGTCGCGTATTGCTTCGCTCCATAATGTGCCCATAACGCCGAGTATGTGCGTGCGTTCCTCTTCCGGTAGTCCGTATCCGGGGTCTAGGGCGTAGGTCTGTTGCAGTGTGGTAATGGGCATACCCCAGTTGCCATGTTCGGGCAGATCGCCGCTATACTGCGGGTAGTCGAAGTAGGCATGTTCGCCGGGTGCCATAATAAGGTTATGTCCATATTTTTGTGTAAGCTCAATGCATTTGGGTGTTAGCGCATTGCGCCAGGTTACTAACGTTACATCGGCAGGGTAGGGGAATAGGTAATCGTTGGCGGGTGGCCATATATTGTCGAGCTCGCACCAAAGAGTCGGCTTTTTGCCGTTTTTGCGCACCTCTTCGAGCATCTTGCCGAAAAACACATTCATCAATTGCGCGGGACTTGTGTAACCCTTTTCTTTCATCAGTGCCAGGCAATCGTCGCACTTTGCCCAGTTCGCTTTAATTGCAGCTTCGTCGCCACCGAGGTGTATGTTGGGCGATGGGAATATCTCGGCAAGTTCTTTGAATATGTCGGCATATATGCGGTATGCCTCGTCGCTGCAAGCACACAACATCATATTTGTTGTTGCGTTCAGGTTTTTCTCCTCGTTGTGGCGGAATGCGCACCCAATCTGCGGATAGGCGGCGAGTATCGCCACGGAGTGTCCGGGAATGTCAAGCTCGGGTATAATCTCAATACCGCGTTCGGCGGCATATTCTACAAGTTCTTTCAGTTCTTCCTGTGTGTAGTATCCGTTGTCGGGGCCTTGGTTGCTACCTTGTTTGTTACGGAAAGCACCCTTTTCAGTGAGGCGAGGGTGGCTTTTAATCTCCACGCGCCACCCCTGGTCGTCGGTGAGGTGCAGTTGCAGAACGTTGTATTTGAATTTTGCTATTTGGTCGATGAAGAATTTTACATCCTTTACAGGTAGAAAGTGACGTGCCGGGTCTAGCATAATTGCGCGATGTCCGTAGCGTGGTTCGTCGTCAATTGTGAGGCAGGCTATTTTGCCATTGTTGCTGTTGATTATGTCGCCTAGCAGTATCTGGTCAATGGTTCTTATGGCGTGAAGCAGAGCTGTGGAACTTGCGCCTGTAATCTCTACCTTTTTTTCGGTAACCACAATTTTGTAATGTTCGCTGTCCTGTATTGCGGAGTCTATGCGCATTGTAATGTCGCCCTTCTTGCTTGGCACAAGTGTAACCCCGGTGCGCTTCTCAATAGTGCGCATAAGCTCTTTCACAGCAAAGGACTCTGCCGGCAGGTCGCAGTGCAGTTTGTTTCTTTTTTTAAGGTTAAAAGCCGCTCCCTTTGCGTCAATCACAACCTTGTTTGGCATTGGAATCAGCGCGGCAGTGGGGCTTTGTGCAAAAATTGTCACCGTGCAAATGGCGGCGATAATGGTGAATGCTGTTATTCTTCTCATTTTGTTATCTTTAACTTGTTAAGCGCCTGCTGGTAGCGTTGCGCGTTTTTGTTGTGCTCGGTGAGGGTGGTGGCAAAATTGTGTGTGCCCGAGAAATCCTCTTTTGCGCACATATAAAGGTAGTTATGTCTTGTGTAGTTAAGAACGCTCTCTATAGCCTGTATTGTGGGAATGCGTATGGGACCGGGAGGCAGTCCTGCGTATTTGTAAGTGTTGTAGGGGGAATCTGTTTCCAGGTCCTTTTTAAGAATACGTTTGCGTGTGAAGTCGCCCAAGGCATATTTCACTGTCGGGTCGGCCTGCAAAGGCATTCCTCGTTTCAAGCGGTTCATATAAAGGCCTGCCACAATAGGTTTTTCAGCATTGTTGTTAGTCTCCTCATCGACAATGGAAGCGAGTGTTGCCACCTCTTCAATGGTGAGCCCTATGGCTTTTGCCTTTCCGCGACGAGTCTTGTTCCAGAACAGGTCGTGCTCGCGCAACATTCTCATCATAAAGTTCTGCGGAGTAACATCCCAGTAAAGTTCGTAACTGTTGGGAATAAATATGCAGGGCAGTGTCTCGCGTGTGTAGCCCATATATCCGTAATAACGGTGGTCGGTGGCAAGGCGGCATATGCTTGCCGAGTCAATCATAAGCTGTTTGCTTGCAGCCGAAAGCATCTGTTCCACGGTGCGTGTCGAGGGTACGGTCACCATCACCGGTGTCTGCTGGTTGCTCACCAGACGCACGTAAAGCGTGTGCATATCGTCGCCATCCTTAATTGCGAACCTGCCCGTTTTTCTCTGTTTGTTAAGGTTGTTATGGTCGGCAAGCATTTTAAATCCGAGCATAGTAGTGGGGTGGGCAGCCTCTTCAATCTTCTCCATAATGCTGCGCGCATTGTCGTAAGGGTAGATGTTTATGTAAACAGTCTCTTCAAGGCTTATTTGCGGGCATTTAAGAATGTAGTACCCGAAGAGCAACGTGCCGGCAGCCACAATAGCCACAAAGGCAATGATTGATATAATTACTTTCAGTTTCATCTGTTTTTGTTTGTTTTCTTACGGCGAAGATAGTGCAATATAAATAAATGACCAAATTAAAATATATTCAAAAATAATCTCGAATAATTGTGAAATAACTTTCAACCGCGCTCTGTTCGCCTGTTTCGATGCTTTTTCCCATTTCCGGCCACAATTTATGTTGCTCTTTGTAAAATATTAAAGAAAGTTTTATAAACTTCGCAAGTTTGTTACTATATTTGCAAAATAATGGGTATTTGTGTACGTTAGTGAACAGGATACCGTAATTGTGACTAAATAAAACAGCTATATGAAACTGACAAGTGCTAAAATTTGGAGTCTGGTGGTAATGACCGTTGTGTTGTTCTCAACGTCGTGTACATCTTATAAACAGGTGCCTTATTTGCAGAACAGCAACGAACTTTCTCAAATTGCACAGGCCGATACCGTGTTCGAGAACAAGATACAGCCCCGCGATTTGCTGAATATTATTGTCGTGTCTCCCAACGATGTTTCCGCGTCGGCACCTTACAATCTCTTGGTGTCACAGCCTTACGATTTGAGACAAACCGTAACCTCTCAGCCCACATATCAGAGTTATCTTGTCGATAACGAGGGAAATATCGAATTCCCTGTATTGGGTACCTTGCACGTCGCCGGTCTCACAAAGAAAGAGCTCGAGGTAATAATTCTCAATAAAATAAAGAACGCCTTTACCATTCCCCCAATTGTAACAGTGCGTTTTGCCGATTTCAAGATTTCGGTACTTGGTGAAGTCGCAAACCCCGGAACCTTTACCATAACAAATGAGAAGGTCAATATTTTCCAGGCCCTTGCATTTGCACGCGATATGACCATCTACGGTATGCGTGAGAATGTGAAGGTTATTCGCGAGGACGTTAACGGAAAAACCTCTGTTCACGAACTCGACCTCACCGATGCTTCTGTGGTAACATCTCCCTGTTATCATCTCCAACAGAACGATGTGGTATATGTTACCCCCAATAAGGCGAAAGCCAAGGGCTCAGATGTTGGCAGTACCACCTCGTTGTGGTTCTCAACCGCATCAATCTTGGTATCTTTAACATCTCTATTGTATAACATCTTGCACTAATAATATTATGGATATAGAGCGTAATATCAACCAGGAAGATGGTGGCAACGATTTTAACCTTGCGTTGCTGTTGCATCACTTTTTGTTGAACTGGAAACTCTTTGCAGTTTCTGTTGCAGTGTGCCTTTTTGTGGCAGCATTTCATTTGTATAATGCCACAAAAGTATATCAGGTATCGGCTAAAATTCTGTTGCAGGATGCCGAGAAGGGTTCTTTTGCCTCACAGCTCGATATGCTCACCGATTTCGGTTACCAAGGTGGAAACTCAAATGTGGAAAATGAGATAGAGGTTATCAACTCAATGTCGGTAGTTCGCGGTGCGGTGGCCGATGCCGGTTTGTATATCTCATACTCACGTCCCAAACTTTTTGGAGTAACACCTATATATAAAGGTGCAAGCCCTGTTAATGCAACTATTAAGGCAAAAGACCTCGAGGAATTGCGTGCATCGTTGCGTATATCACTTTCTGTTGCCGATGATACCGCGTATGTGGTTTCTTATAGCTATGAAAATGAGAGTGAGGGGCTTGAAGTTGAATCAGAGGAAGAACGCATAGATGTTTTCCCCTATCTGTTGCAGACCGAAAAAGGAGATGTGCTGCTTACCAAGCAGGAGGGCTTTGACAACTTGTTTGATGTAAATATTACTATTTCTCCTTTGACATCAACCGCCGCCGGCTATAGAGCCTCTTTGGCAATAGCTCCTGTATCAAAAACCGCTTCGGTGGCTGTTGTTGCAACAAATACCACTGTTCCTTCAAATGGTATCGACTTTATTTCGGCTCTTATCGACAGTTACAACAATGTGACCAACGAGGATAAACGCCAGGTTGCTCGTGATACCGAAGAGTTTATCAAACAGCGTATCAGTGTTATTAATGGCGAGCTCACCGAGCGTGAGAAGAAACTTGCAAACTACAAGAAAGCCAACCAGCTGCTTGCTCCCGAAATTGATGCACCGCAGGTGCTTCGCAACAAAGAGGAGTATGTGAAAAAGATGGAAGCAATGGAGGTGGTAATGGAAAACTCCAAGTTTCTCAACGCTTATGTAAACAACCCCAAGAACGACCTGCAATCGATACCCTCTACAATGGGAGTGATAAACGATGCATCGTTGTCGAACCTCATTGTAAAATATAACGCCGAGGTGGCTGTTCGCAACCAATTGCTCTTGACTGCAACCGCCGAGAACCCCGTTCTCAAATTGCAGACCGAGACTGTACGTGCCCTTCAAGCCGATATTCGTGAGGCACTTGCAGCCTTCGATAAGTCGCTCGATGCACAATACGAAGTACTTAAAAAACTTGCCGACGAATATACATCGCGTTTGAAGATGTCGCCCGATATGGAGCGTTCTCTTGTTGAGATTTCTCGTGAGCGCGATATAAAATCGCAACTCTATGTGATGTTGTTGCAGAAATACGAGGAAAATGCCTTGCAACTTGCTGTGACAGCCAACAATCTCCGTTGCATCGACCCCGCAATGTGCTCTTCGGCTCCTGTGGCTCCTCGCAAAAGTATGATATTGCTTGCGGCAATATTCATCGGCTTGCTCTTGCCCTCTTTGTATGTATATATTAAGGAGTTGCTCCGCACAAAAATAGCATCTATCGACGAGGTGCAATCGCTTACATCCCTCTCAATAGTGGCTACTGTGCCCATGAAACACGGTATTTCGGGCCGTGGCTCGTCAATTGTGGTGCGTGCCAACTGCAACGATATTATGGCCGAGGCCTTCCGCACTATGCGTACCAACTTGCAGTTTGTGATGAAGAAATCTACCGGCAATGTTATAATGTTCACATCGGCAGTTTCGGGCGAGGGTAAGACCTTTGTCTCTTCTAACTTTGCGGTGAGTGCAGCAATGCTTGGTAAGAAAGTACTTTTGATGGGTATGGATATCCGTCGCCCCCGTTTGGCCGAGGTGTTTAATATCGACCCCAAAGCCGAGGGTATCACAAGTTTCCTCTGTGCCGACGAGAACGAGGTTGGCATGCTCGATAAATTTATCCTTCCTTCGAGCGAGGTTCATAACCTCTACCTCTTGCCCGCAGGTATAGTACCTCCCAACCCCGCCGAGTTGTTGTCAAAGTCGAACCTCGATATTGCCATAAACTATTTGAGCAAGAAATTCGACTATGTAATTATGGATACTGCGCCCATCGGTCTTGTTTCCGACTCGTTGATATTGAGCCGCGTAGTTGATGCTGTGGTATATGTATCACGCATTGAATATACCGAAAAGACCGCCTTTGAGTTCCTGAACGGCATTGTGAAGGACGGTAAGCTCGCCAATGTGTCGGTTGTAATCAATGGCGACGAACTTAGTAAACATAAACGCACATACGGTTATGTCTCTAAGGGTGCCTATGCAACAGGCTATTCTTACTATGGCAATACATATAGTCCCGATGGTGAAGACGGCGAAAAGAAGAAAAAGAAAAATAAATAAAACAAAAATCTGTTGTCGCGCGTTTTTGCGTGCGGTGACAGATAAGTTTTTTTGAATTTGAATGCTTAAAAGGTTTTTGTTTAAGAAAAAATAATTACCTTTGCATCTCGAAAACGAAATACATCCCGCGTGTAGGGTAAAAGAAAAGAAAATGGGTTTGTTGAAAGAAAAATATGCAAAATATGACCTTCCCCAGCGATTTATGGCTATGGGAGTCTATCCTTATTTTCGTTGCATAGAGAGCGAGCAGGACACCGAAGTACTTATGAGCGGAAAAAAAGTACTTATGTTTGGCTCAAACTCATATATGGGACTTACAAACCACCCTCGCATCAAGGAGGCAGCAATTGCAGCCACACGTAAGTATGGCACAGGTTGCGCCGGTTCGCGTTTCCTTAACGGAACGGTAGATTTGCACCTTCAACTCGAAAATGAACTTGCACAGTTTGTTGGCAAAGACGAGGCGTTGGTCTATTCAACCGGTTTCCAGGTAAACTTGGGTGTGCTCTCTTGCATAACAGGCCGTCGCGATACAATAATATGCGATGAACTCGATCACGCATCAATTGTCGATGGTCGCCGCCTCTCATTCTCCACTGTGCGCAAGTTCCGCCACAATAATATGGAGGCTTTGGAGAAGGAGTTGCAGGCTTGTGCCCCTGATACCATAAAACTTATTGTGGTCGATGGTGTTTTCAGTATGGAAGGCGATATAGCCAACCTGCCCGAAATTGTACGCCTCAAAGATAAGTACAACGCAAGCATAATGGTGGATGAAGCCCACGGCTTGGGTGTTCTCGGCAACCAGGGACGCGGTACTTGTGACCACTTTGGTGCTACAAAAGATGTAGATTTGATTATGGGTACCTTCAGCAAGTCGCTTGCAACCATCGGAGGTTTCATTGCAGCCGACAAGGAGGTAATTAACTACATACGACATAACTCGCGCTCTTATATCTTCAGCGCAAGTAACACACCCGCAGCAACAGCGGCGGCACTCGAAGCTCTGCACATTATACAGGAAGAGCCCGAGCGTTTGGAAAACCTTTGGAAGATAACAAATTACACGTTGAAGAATTTCCGTGACCTCGGTTTCGAGATAGGTAATACTTCGACACCCATTATACCTCTTTACATCCGCGACACCGACAAGACATTTATTGTGACAAAGATGTTGTGGGAGGCCGGCGTGTTTGTGAACCCAGTGGTTCCCCCCGCGTGCTCGCCGCAAGACACACTGATTCGTTTCTCTCTTATGGCTACTCATACAAAAGAGCAGATCGACAGAGCGTTGGAGGTTATGGTGCCAATTTTCAAACAGTTGGAGATTATTAAATAAAAAAACATATACACGGTTACGGGGTGTAGCGCAGTCCGGTAGCGCACCTGGTTTGGGACCAGGTGGTCGCAGGTTCGAATCCTGTCGCCCCGACCAATGACCAATCCATTTTCTAATGGGTTGGTCTTTTTTATACACGGTTACGGTGTGTAGCGCAGTGTGGTAGCGCTCCTTGTTTTTTTGGTTCAGTCGCAAAAATGTGTGGGCACTCACCATATACGATACCAAACAATCTTGCTTTTGACTTCTCGGTGTTATTTGTCGGTTATTTTCTCATTGAAAATATATCTTTGACGTTCTTTGTCGCGCAAAGAACCAAACGCCCGGCACGCGAGTAAAATCAGTCGCTCGGTTCTTTGTTCACGTCGCAGAAAGGCGAACCCTCAGTCGAACCTCCCTTGCCGTGTTTATC